>NZ_JBQUYX010000002.1:0-881193 GCF_056314145.1 Aquabacter sp. DMC10
CCTCCGTCGTTGCATTCCCGCTCTCCAGTCCCGTTGATCACCTTATCTCGGTGTCCACGAAACCGGCAGCAGGCCACTGCTCGCATATCCAGCGGGCTTTGATTGCGCCGGCCAGGCGCTTGAGCGGTGTGCCAGCCGGCAGGTTCGAGAGATAGTATTTGCGCTCCCCATTCGAGCGGCGCTCGCCGATCAGCCAGGCCTCTTCGCCCGGCAGATGCTGCTGTCCCATGGCGCCGATGCGCTGGGGTGGCCCGTCCGCCACCCTGATCCGCACGGCAGCGAAGCGGGCTTTCAGTGGCCCCTTGGTGCCACGCCGCCAACTCAACGCGCGCCAGCGTACCGCCGCCATCGTCTTCTCCGCCGAGACCGACGTGGCATCGGGCACGGGGTTCTTGCGTGGGCGGCCACGCCCGGAGACGGGAAAGGCAAGAGCCACGTCGGCCGGATAGACCTTCTGGCGGGCTCCGATGCCGACGGCCCAGGCGAGGCCACGCGCGCTCAAGGCCTGCCGGAACGGCGCGGAGAGGCCATAACCGGCATCGGCGAGCACGCAGCCGAAGCGCAGGCCGGCCGTGCGCGCCCGATCAATCTCGGCGAGCGCGATCTCGGGCTTGCTCCGAGAGCCGGCATGATCGTCCGGCACACCGGCGCGGGCCAATCGTGCCGGATCGCTTGTCCAGCTCTCGGGCAGGAACAGCCGCAACCCCACCATGACCGGAACTTCGCCGGACGCCAGCGTCAGCGATACCAGGGTCTGGCAGTTGGCGGTCTTGCCCAGGGCCGAGGCGTATTGCGGCGCGACGCCGACCGAGCGCTCTCCCTTCTTCGGCAGCGCCGTGTCATCGACGATCAGCCAGGCCTCGGCGCCGCCGATCATCCTGTCGGCCTCGACGAGCAGGACCTTCTCCAATGGCGCGGCATCCCAAACGCCACTGGTGATGAAGTGATGGAGCTGGTCGTAGCCAACCTCGCCGTTGCGGGCCGCCATCGGCTGGATGCTCTTGCGCTCGCCCGCTCCGATCAGACCCGCCACATAGGCAGGACACATCCGCGCCCGAACCTTGTGCCGCAGGGCATCCAGAAAGGGCACAAGCCACTGTTCGAGGTCGGACTTCCAGTTCGCATCCATGGTCGGCCCTCCAGAAAGCCGACCACCCATGAATCACGCAAACCCCGTCGCGGGAATCCCAAAAACGCCCGACACTCCAAAATATGCCAAAGTAGTGTTAGGCTCCAGACTCAATTAGGTCCACCAGATAACGATAGCGGAAAGCGTGACGGCGGCTGCGAAGTTCACGGCGAGCTTGTCGTAGCGGGTGGCGATGCGTCGAAAATCCTTGAGGCGCCATAGTCCTCTAACGCCGTGGCCTTCTCAATGGTCTCAAAGGGGGCGTCAGTGCCCGGTCCATCCCTTCCGGATGCGCTTCCTGCAATCGAACTGGCGCAGGGGCAAAGCAGGTAAAGATCGATGGCGTAACGTTCGAGGGCCGCCTGTTTCGCACCCTCGTGGCCGACGGCGTTCGGTCCTTCCGACGACGGTAGGCGCGACCAAAGCCGTAGCCTATATTTAGATGCGGAACGGCTCCAGCGCGGGCATCAGGACGCTGTCCAGTAATCGGTTGAGAAAAATGTCATCCGCCGGGATCCGCATCACCACAGTCTGGTGAAATATCATGGTGTGCGCGACATCATCAAGCGGCTGCGCCACCAGCGCCTCGCGGCGCAAAGTGCCGCGCTGAACCGCTCGGCCAATGGCAGCACGCCATCCTTCGTTGCGCAGCGTATCGAGCTTGGCGGTAAACATGGCCTCCAGTACCGGATCGCTCTGTACCGGCAGCAACAGGCCAGCCAGCATACGCGCCCGTTCCGGACAAAGGGCCTTGGTAATCCCGCGCATGAAGGCGAGCAGGTCGGCACGCAGCGAGCCCTGATCTTCCAGATCAAAATGGGTCTTGTCGAGATCGGCCTGGATCGCGGCAAGGACCAGGCTGCGCGCATCCGGATAGCGACGATAGATGCTGGTTGCAGGGATACCGGACATGCGTCCGATCCTGGCAAATGTAACGCCCTCCAGCCCTGTCTGGCTCAGCACCTCAAGCGTGACGCGGATCAGCGTGTCATCGAGCAACTTGTCACGCGGCCGTCCTGCCTGGGCGGCAGTTTCATCGGATTTCGCCATCACTCTCCCTGAATCTTCAGTAACCAAACAATTCGTGCGGAGGGCCGACACAGCCCTTGATCTGGAGATGGCAGGCTCCTAGTTATTTCGCTATATGAGTGTAGCGAAATGGTACCTCATGCCGTCCGTGAACCCAAATTCGACCGCAGAGCAGCAGAACGCAAGTGGCCGGGCTGTTCCACATGCCGGTGCTGTTTCAGGTGGCGTAGCCCTCGGCCTGCCGCCGGTCCTCACGGTGTCGAGCGCTATCACCTCTTCCAACTCATCGCGGGCAAGGAGGGACGTCGTCCCGCCACTCTTCGATCCTGTTTCCAGTCTGCGCTACCTGCAGGATGGAATGCGCAATTCATGGTTCTTCATCGGCTGTCTCGAAACGACAGCGGGGCACAGGCTGAACTGCCTTGTCCATCAGATCATCGGTTCGATGCCGGGGGCCGGTCCAGATCGCCAGTATTCTCAACATTACCGACATCACCAATCGCACCTACCGGGGCGAGGAGAAGATGTATTCGGCAGGCGAGGTCACGCTTGACCGTCCTTCATCCCGACGGGACGCATGTCATTGCTGAAATCGACCCCGCCAACGGAGCCCAAATACGAAGGCGTGTGCCGCAGCTGACCGCCGCCCGCTCTGGCGCAGGGCCGCGCCGCTTCTCAAAGGAAGGATCAGATCATGGAAAGCGCCGATAGCCAGAGTTCCCTTCCTTCGCGCGCAATTGGTGCCAGCGCCCGCGCGGATGGAACCCGGCGCTTCGTGTCGGGGATCCCGCTCTTTGTCGATCCGGCCAGGGATCTACCGAGCCATCCCGATTCCGTCTTGGAATCCTGGTATGTCAATGCCGCCTTCGAAGGCGGAGGAAAAGTTCTGGGCTTCGAGTGGCATCAGGGTGTCAGTCCCTTGGGCAGCACGACCGAATTCCTGGTGATGAACGGGACCGACGGCATCTGGCGCCCCTCCGTTGCCGCCGAAGCGAAGTCGCTGGCGGTCGGCGCGTCGACGAGCGAATGCCGCGTCTCATCTCAGTTCGGTACCTTCAGCGGCGACCGTTCCCAATTCCAGCTCACGGTGAAGTCCGGGCTCAACGCTCTGGATGTGGTGCTAACACCACAGCGCGAGGAACTTTATAACGGTACGACGGGCCTGCTGCACCTGCTCGGCTCCGACTCCTACGAATATGCCTTTCCGAACATGCGCGCCAAGGGAACGTTGACGATCGACGGCGAGGACTTCGCGGTCGACGCTCCATCGGTCTGGTTTGATCGCCAATGGGGGCGCGCGGGCGAGGCAAGCCCAGAGGCGCTCGCGCAGCAGGCGGAACTTATAAACCAGTCGCACTGGACCTGGCTGGGACTGACCTTCGGGGACGGCGACCGGTCGGCCATTTCCTTCTGGGACGTCATGGAGCCGGAGACGCGGTGGAACGCCCTGACCTATCTGCGTGACGATGGCGTGCAGATGAATGTCGGAGCGCAGGTGACCTACGATCGCATCTGGACCAGCCCCGAGACGGGGCAGCGCTATCCCTCCGTTGCCCATATTCGCGCCCCGGCGATCGACCTCGACATCGTTCTTACGGCGATGCTGGAGCGACCGGAATTCGTCTATCTGCCGGGACAGGGGCATAGCGGATGCCAGTCCCTGTGCCAGGTGACCGGCAGGCAGGGGGCAACCCGGATCAACAAGGCTGCAATCTTTGAGATGATCGGCGGGATCGACTTCTAGTCCGCGGCATCAATCCGAAGGCGATTTTTCACATGCTTAAGATCGCACCGCACAGACATGCCGCACGTTCTTACCGTGTTCGATAAGCAACGCCGCAGCCGTCACGTTAAGGCAAGAAGATATCATGAACAATATCATCTGCGATAAACTCGGCATTCGCTATCCGATCCTGCAAGGACCAATGGCCTGGGCCTCGGACAGCAAGCTGGCGGCAGCCGTTTCCAATGCCGGCGGGCTGGGCATCATGGGTCTCGGCTTCTGCCCGCCGGATCTCTTCCAGGCCGAAATCCGCGCCGCTCGGTCACTGACGGCGGCCCCCTTCGGGCTCAACATCATCATCGGCCTGCCGGATGCCGACACGCTGATGGAAATTGCGCTGCGCGAGGGCGTCAAGGTCGTCGAGATCGAAGCAGACCGTGATCATTTCTCGGCCCTTCCACCCTACGTTGAGGCGCTCAAGAACCAGGGCATCGCCACCATAGGCAAGGCGGCTTCCGTCTCGGATGCCAAGGTGTTCGAAGCGGCGGGAACGGATTTCGTATCAGTCAAGGGCTATGACGGGGGCGGCCATATCTACGGCTTTACCGGCACCTTCTCACTTATCCCGCAAGTGGTCGATGCCGTCGCCATTCCGGTCATCAATTCCAGCGGCGTGGCTGATGCGCGCGGTGTGGCCGCATCCTTCATGCTCGGCGCCCTGGGGGTGGAAGTTGGCAGCCGTTTTCTGCTGGCGGAGGAATGCCCGATCCATATCAACTACAAGAACGCCATCATTGCCGCTTCGGAAGGCGACACGGTCGTCACCGGCATTGACGCGGGCGACGGGGTGCGCGGGCTTCACAACCGGCTGACGCAAGAAATGCTGCGCGTCGAGCGTGAATTGCCCCGTGCGCAATCCGGCGAGCGCATCCGCCAGATGGGGCATGGCGTGTTGCACAAGGCGGCAGTTGAAGGCGACACCGAGAATGGGAGCCTCGTCGTTGGCCAGAATGTCGGCCTGTTGAAAACCATTCAACCGGCAAATGCCATCATGCAGGAACTGATCGCCGGTTACTCGAGTATCGCGCCTCAAGATCTTGCGGCAGAATAATTGCCTTGGAAGCAAACACCCGCTCAGACAAAGTCCAAGGAGAAAATTAGTGAAAACATATGAAATGCGCGTCTACACACTGAAATCCGCTCAGGCCGCTACAGCCTACCGTGAGATATGGATCAAGCATATCGAGAGCCTGAAAGCTTTCGAAATCGTCACGCATGGCGTGTTTGCCGTCGCGAATGATCCAGCGAAAGTCGTGGCACTCGTCAGCTATCCCGAAGGTGCCGATCCCAAGGCGGTTTCCGATCGCTATATGGCCAGTGACTTATTCATCGCGGACATGGCGGGTTTCGACGTCGAGGGGTTCGCCTCAGTAGAGGCGACATTACTGATCCCAGAGATATTCTCCCCTCTCCAGTAGCCGCAGGCCGAAACCTCCGGCGAAGCCGGCGATTCGAATGACCTCTGAGAGCCCGTTTGGAAACTCACGGATGAGGGCCGATGCAGACCATCAACGACGGGACGCACGATATATGGCCTGCCACGGGGGACAACGTCATTATGTCTGCTTTCCCAACGCCCAGCTCCTAAATGCTGACACTCTCCTTCCGGCTCCGGAGCCGTCTGTCCGCAACGCCCCCATTGCTGCCGTTTGATTGACCCTAGCGGTTTCCCAAAAGCCGACATTGCTTATGATTAGCCGAGTGTCACCGGAAAGACGTGCACGTCGGCCGCGCGGAACAAGCGCTTGTTTGACCAAATCTCAACGCCTTTTGATCCCGCGGAGTGCCCGGGCCTTGGTGCACCCGACCGAATGTGAGGGTGAGGGCTGCTCAATATGCCGGGGGGTGTGTGCCTGTACCGATTGAGCGCGGCGCCTCATGCTGCCCTTGTCGCAAGGCCGAAAGGAAGGTCAGGAAAATGACAGCATAGAAGCGCATCAGAACCGGCATCAAAGCCGGCCCGGCCCGATATCCGCCCCGGCCGGACTCACTACAGGCGAGTTCCTCCGCCTCCGCCAGTTGCAGAACATTGGCAATGTGCGCGCGGGATACGGAGAACTGTCGCGCCAGTTGGGTGATGGAGGCTGCCCCGCCATTGGCGACCAAAGATACCAGCGTGACGAGGCCGACATCCCGTTCCGCGATGCTGCGTAATTCCGGGGTCGCCTCTAAGACACGCACGCCCTGTCTGAAGCCTTCCGCCATCGCATGGGTGCACGGGCCGAAGAGGATTTCGTCCGGCAAGGCGCGCGCCGCGGCAGCCGCCGGCGCATCCACGTGAGCGATGGCGGAGAACATTCCGTTCCAGCGCTCCCGATGCATCTGCAGCAGTGTCGCGCTCGGCATCAGGCGTCGTTCCTTGGCGGGGGAGTGAGGGGCCGCAATGAGCAGATGCTTGAAACGCAACGCGGCGAGGAAGGCCGTGGCGCGCCCAGGACTGCACACGTCTAGGTTCACCACTTCGCGGCGCAGCCGCGCCCCGGTCACGCCCGTGCCGCCGCTCTCAGTGAAATGCAGATCCAGAATGAGCAGGACGGCCAGAAGCCGCCCGCGATCATTCAGCAGCCGGTTGCGTAGCCAGTTGCCGTCGTAAAGGCGAACGGCGTTACCGGCCGCCGCGCGGATGGCCGCCGGAAATCCGGGCGCCCGCATGAGATCGTCAATCGCCTTGGCGCCGAAGACTCTGACAATCGGCTCGGGGAAAGGCGTGGCGGGCGCCAATGCCGCGCCGTCTGTCGAGCTCACCCCCTGCATGTGCAATCCGACGATTCCAATCTGTGGCATTGCCTATACCACGCCCGAGCCCCAGACCTAACCCAGACATGTTTTATGACATACGTTGAGGAATGCAGGAAAAACCAGCGTTCCTTGGCTCCGACCGAGGCACAGGCATGGTTCGTCCGACGTTGTTCTCGCGGAAGACATTGAAGGTCTCCGGCCCTCTTGCGAGGTCGCTGCCGATTCTCATGTCGTCGGTCGCGCTATGTGCCTTGACGCTCCCGGCGGCGGCCCAGACCGCCGCCCCGACCGCGCCGACCGCGCCGTCGATCGGCCCGATCATGTACAACTATTCACCCTCAACTCCCGCCAGCAATGGCTCCAGCGGCCAGAACGCCCCGTTGAGTTGCGCCTACCCGCCCTATGAAGGCACCCCCGGCAGTCCGTCCGCCTCTGCCGGCGGGTACTTCCCGTATGGCCTGAGCTCCGGTGGCCCCTTCGACGCGACGCTGGTCGTCGCGGTCGTCACCGGCGGAGAGGGCGGCGCAGGGGGAAGCGGCGGCAGTTGCTATGGAGGTAGCCCCGGCGGCCCCGGCGGGATTGGGGACGGAGTCAGCTTCGGGATCGATACGCCCGCGGGCAGCTACACTTTCAATTATTCCGGCATCGTCCTCGTGTCCCAGGGCGGCCAGGGCGGCGATGGCGGCTCCACCTCATCGTTGAGCTTTCAAGGCGGCGCCGGCGGCGGTGGTGGCAATGGCGGCGAGGTTGCCGTCACGATCACCAACAACGTCACCTTGACGACGGTGCTCCCCGATGCTTACGGCATCTGGGCGCAGAGCGTGGGCGGGCAAGGCGGCAATGGCGGCAACGAGAACAGTTCCATCAGCAGCGGCAATGGTGGAACGGCGGGAGCCGGCGGAACCGGCGGTACTGTAACGATCACCAGTTCCGCGAATGTGTTCTCGCAACAGTCGACCGCGATCTTTGCCCAGAGCATTGGTGGCAACGGCGGTGGCGGGGGGTCGACCGCTGGATGGTTCGGTGGGGTGAGCGGCGGCGGCGGCTATGGCGGCGACAGCGGGAATGTCGCGGTCACGCTCAATGGCCTGCCAAACCCTGACTGGTCAAACACTGCCGCGTCAAACGTCGCTCCTTATCTCGCGGACAGCATCACCGTCAGCACGGGCGGCAACGGGTCCTATGGCATCTACGCCCAGTCGGTTGGCGGGGGCGGGGGAAATGCGGGCGTCGCGGCCGGGCTCACCGCGCTGGGCGGGTCCGGTGGTCCGGCCAGCTATGGCGGGACGGTGTCCGTGGTCAGTTATGCCCAAATCTCAACCTCTGGCGCTTCCTCTCCAGGCATATTCGCCCAATCGGTCGGCGGCGCGGGTGGCTCGGGCGGCATGGCGTTCGGCGGCGCCCCCGTGGCGATCGGCGGTTCTGGCGGCGAGGGCGGCTACGGGTCCGGGGTAACGGTCGCGAATTACGGAACCATATGCACGGGCGGCAGCTGCAGCGGCGCCAGTCCACCTTCGGACAGCGCCGGCGGTGCCTTCGGCATTCTCGCCCAGTCCATCGGTGGCGGCGGCGGCGCGGGCGGGTTCGGCCTTTCGACATCCGCCTCTCTGGTCGCGGGCACCGCCTTCACCGTTGGTGGCACCGGCGGCTCGGGCGGTAACGGTGCCACCGTGTCCGTCGTGAATACGGGCAGCATCAGCACGCAGGAAGTCAACTCCGCAGCCATTCTGGCTCAATCCATCGGCGGTGGCGGCGGAACGGGTGGGGGTGCGGTGGCGATATCGCTGAGCCTGACGGCTGGCGCTTCGATCTCCCACGGCGGTTCGGGCGGCTCGGGCGGTGGCGCCAATGCGGTGACCGTGAACTGCACGAGCGGGGATGCCGGCGCGAACTACGGCGCCGCCTGCACCAACAGCGGAGCCCTGATGCTGGAGTGGTTCAGCCCCGGCACCATAAGCACCAACGGTATCGGCTCAGCGGGTATTGTTGCCCAGTCCATCGGTGGCGGAGGCGGGCATGGCGGTTATTCGGTCTCGCTGTCCGGCACGGAAGCCGCGGCCTTCTCCCTCGCGGTGGGGGGATCTGGCGGCACCGGCGGCAATGGCGGCAACGTTTTTGCGGGTACCGGCGGGGTCGGCATCGTCACGTCCGGCTCGGATTCGCCCGGCGTCGTAGCGCAGTCCATCGGCGGCGGCGGCGGAAATGCCGGGGCCAGCATCGCCGGCAGCCTTTCGGAGGGCGCCTCCGTCGCCCTCGCGCTTGGGACCACCGGCGGCGCCGGTGGGTATGGCTCGACCGCCGCCGCGGTCAACCAGGGCAGCACCATCACCACGACGGGGGACCGCTCGCCAGGCCTAATCGCTCAATCCATCGGTGGCGGTGGCGGCAATGGCGGCGCGGCCATTTCGGCGGGCGCCAGCCAGGTGGCGGCAGTGAACCTCGCGCTCGGTGGCACGGGTGGCGACGGCGGCTCCGGCGGCTGGGCCTATGCGTATAACGATACGAATTCCGGTCCCGCCGGCCCCACCGACATCACCACGAGCGGCTACCAGTCCAGCGCCATCGCCGTCCAATCCATCGGTGGTGGCGGCGGCAATGGCGGCTACACCACATCGCTCACCCTCTCGCTGGGGCCGGGCCTCGGCGCCAGCATCGGCGGGCTGGGCGGAAGCGGCAACTATTCCAACACAGTCTTCATCGAAAATGCGGGCGGCACGCTCACCGCGTCCGGCGGTGGCGCGGCGATCATCCTGGGCCAGTCCATCGGTGGCGGCGGCGGCAATGGCGGCTTTGCCGCCAGCGGCAATGCCAGCCTTGGGGGCGCGGCCACACTGGCCGTGGGCGGCAGTGGCGGCGCCGGTTCATCCGCGAACACGGTCTCGATCACCAATTACGGGGCTCTCGTGTCACCCGGCACGGTGTCGGGAAGCACGAGTGGCGCTGCCATTTATGGCAATGCGCCCGGCATCCTTGGCCAGTCCATCGGCGGCGGCGGCGGTTCAGGCGGATTTGCTGTGGCCGGCTCGGTCTCGGGAGAGGGCACCGCCAACCTGGAAGTCGGCGGCTCCGGCGGCTCCGGCGGGACGGGCGCCGCGGTTACCATCGCAAACTACAACAGCATCACGCTGATCGGCTCCCTGTCGGCCGGAATCGTTGCCCAGTCCCTCGGTGGCGCGGGCGGCACGGGTGGCTTCGCTGTGGCTGCCGGCCTGTCGTCCGGCGCCAGTGCCACGACCACCATCGGCGGCGGTGGGGGCAATGGCGGCACGAGCGGTGCGGTGACCATCAACCATGGGAACGGTGCCGTCACCACCGATGGCGATCAGTCTCCCGCCATCATCGCCCAGTCCATTGGCGGGGCGGGTGGCAGCGGCGGCTGGGATATCGCCGGGTCGCTGGCCAGTGTTGGAGCGGCGAGCGTAGGCCTCGGCGGCAGCGGCGGCGGTGGCGGTGTCAGCGGTCTGGTAACCGTCTCCGCGGATGGGGCCTTGGCCACCAATGGCCTGATTTCGCCGGGCATTCTGGCGCAGTCCATCGGCGGTTCCGGTGGCAATGGAGGCTTCAGCGCCGGCGCGGCGGGCTCCATCGTGTTTTCTTCCGACGTCACGCTTGGCGGTGGCGGCGGCAGCACAAACAGCAGCAGCAGCTACGTCGGCGCCGGTGACGTCACCGTGACCGCCACCGAGGCCATCACCACGCAATTCTCTCAGTCACCGGGTATCCTGGCGCAGTCCATTGGCGGCTCGGGCGGCAATGGTGGCTTTGCCATTGCCGGGTCCGGGGCGACCGGCGGCGGCGATGCCAAGGTTTCGGTGGGTGGTGCCGGTGCAACCGGCGGGGGCGGCGGAAGTGGCCAGGCGGCCGGCAGCGTCACCGTGCTTGCGGCGGACATAATCGTAAATGGATACCTCTCAGCCGGCATCCTCGCGCAATCCATCGGCGGGGCGGGTGGCAATGGCGGCTCGAGCCGGGCTTTCAGCGTCTCCGGCACAAGCGACAGCACGGACGGCGCCGCAGCCAGTGTCACCATCGGCGGTAGCGGCGCCTCTGGCGGGGATGCCACCTTCGTGCAGGTGACGCAGACCGGCATGATCATCACCGGCAACCCATTCACCCTCAGCAACGATCAGTCGCCCGGCATCCTCGCGCAATCCATCGGCGGCTCGGGCGGCAATGGCGGCTCGGCGGATGCCAATGCCATTTCCTCCACCGCGGCCGTCTCGGTGGCGCTGGGCGGGGGCGGCGCGAATGGCGGCTCGGGCGGTTCAGTAACGCTCAATGTCAACAACGGTGCGACAACGGGGTCGGTCACGACCTATGGCCAGCATTCGTCAGCATTGATCGCGCAGTCCATCGGCGGCGGGGGCGGCAATGGCGGATGGACCCAGTCCACGGCGTCGAGCAACAATTATGCGGCAGGCGTCGCCATCGGAGGATATGGCAGCGGGGGCGGTGATAGCGATGGAACCGTGACCGTCAATTCCGGAGGAGGGATCATCACCTACGGTAACCTGTCCTACGGCATCCTTGCCCAGTCCGTCGGCGGTGGGGGAGGCAATGGCGGCGCGGCGTCCAGCACCACTGATGCTGGACAGGGACAGGAACTGCAAGGCGGCGTCACCTCCGTTGCGGGGGCTGGCGCGGGCCAGATCGCGAGCAATATCAGCTCTGCCGTGTCCGGGGCCGACGGCTCCAGCCCGCAAAACGGCAGCAGCAATGCCGCGAACGGAATCGCAGCGGCGTTGACCATTGGCGGTTTTGCCGGACAGGGCGGCGCCGGCTCCACGGTGAATGTCACGAGCAGCTCGAACATTTCGACGGGCGGAGACCAGTCCACAGCCATCTTCGCCCAGTCTGTGGGCGGCGGCGGCGGCAGCGGCGGATCGGCCAGCGCAAATTCCAGCGGTAGCTCCTATGCAGCCTCCTTCACCCTCGGCGGGGGCGGCGGTCCGGGGGGCGGCGGCGGCAGTGTCTGGGTTTCAGCCACAGGCTCCATCCAGACCATCGGCCTCCAGGCTGCGGGCATCTTCGCCCAGTCGGTGGGCGGCGGAGGCGGCTTGGGCGGGTCATCCTCCAGCACCGCCTCCAGCGGCGGGCAGGCCGCGCTCAGCATGAGCCTCGGCGGCAGCGGCGGCAATGGCGGAGACGGCGGCACCGTCACCGTCACGTCGATGGCTTCCTCCACCATCAGCACCCTTGGTCCGAACGCCGCGGGAATTTTTGCACAGTCAGTCGGCGGAGGAGGCGGGTCGGGCGCGTCCAGCAGCGCGGCCGCCAGCGCACCGGGCTCATCCAGTTCCGGCGGCAGCGCATCCAGCGCCACAGGTAGCCTGTCCGGTTCAGCAACCGGCTCAAGCACCGCTTCGGCGGCAGGAGAAAACGGCGGCAAGCCCGGCGCGCAAGCCGGGACCAATGGCGGGTATGCGCTGGCCATGAGCCTCGGTGGCAGCGGCGGGCAAGCCGGCAATGGGAACACCGTTTGGATCAATAACGAATTTGGGATTTTCACGGGCATTAATCTGGTGAGCGGGACCAGCAGCCTCGTTCCCGCTGATAACTCACCGGCCATCTTCGCCCAATCGGTAGGCGGCGGCGGCGGCAATGGCGGAGCCTCCACCACCAACAGCTCGGCGGGTGAATACAGCGCCTCCCTGTCGCTCGGTGGCAATGGCATGGCCGGTGGCACGGGCGGCACCGTCACGGTCAACACCATCGGTACCCTGCAGACGACGGGTGCCAACTCGGCCGGTGTTTTCGCCCAGTCGGTTGGCAATGGCGGCGGCAATGGCGGATCCTCCACCACGACCTCATCCTCAGGCAGCGCCCTCTCCCTGGCACTCGGCCTCGGCGGCAGTTCATCGGGCGGCGGGGACGGCGGAGAGGTGACTGTCACCGTGAATGCGTCCGGCGCGTTCCCGACCGATCCGGGCATCAGCACGCAGGGCTTCAATTCCCACGGTATCTTCGCCCAGTCGGTGGGCGGCGGCGGTGGGTCGGGCGGCGTTCTCGTTTCGGCGGCGACAGGGCCAAGCAGCAGTAGCGGCAATGGCAGCAGCAGCAGCTCAGCTTCCAGCGCCTCGACCTCCGCTTCCACCACCGACGGCGTCGCGCTGGCGCTGGGGTTGGGCGGATCAGGGAGCGCCGGGGGCAGCGCTGACAAGGTGCTGGTCACGTCGAACGTGCAAATCAGCACACAAGGCGCCAATGCGGCCGGCATTTTTGCCCAGTCCGTCGGCGGCGGCGGCGGCGCGGGCGGCGCCAGCACGGTCAATGCCAGCAACAGCAGCTATGCGCTGGCCTTCGGTCTCGGCGGATCGGGCGGCGGAGGCGGCGCCGGCGGCGAGGTCCAGGTGACCGCCAATGCGGCAATCACCACCGGCGGCATTCAGGCCTATGGCCTGCTGGCGCAGTCCGTAGGCGGCGGCGGTGGAACGGCGGGGGCAGCGACCAGCGGCGCCTCGGGCGGATCGGACGCCTCCTTCAGCATGGCGCTCGGCGGCAGCGCCGGCAGCGGCCAGACCGGCGCCGCCGTGAAGGTAACAACGGCAGAGACGATCACCACCTCGGGCGCCGCAGCGGTGGCGATCCTCGCCCAGTCCATCGGTGGCGGCGGGGGCATCGGCGCTGCCAGTTCGTCCACGTTCAGCAGTGATGGTGTCAGCGGAACGCTCACTTTGGCGGGGACGGGCGGCAGCGGCAATGATGGCGGGAGTGTCAAGGTTACGGCCGCCGGCCTCTCGACCTCCGGTACCGCGGCCTTCGGCCTTCTCGCCCAGTCCATCGGCGGCGGCGGCGGTGTCGCCAGTGTCGGCACAAGCTCGGCCATGACGGGCGGGCTCTCCACGACGCTGGGCGGCTCAAGCAGCGGCGCGGGCGGCACGCTCAAATTGACCACCACCGGAGCCGTCTCCACCACCGGCAACGGGGCGATCGGCATTCTCGCGCAAAGCATCGGCGGCGGTGGTGGCGTCGCGAATGGAGGTGGCAGTGTCACCTTCGCAGGCCCCACAACGGCCTCCGATGGCGGAGCCGTCACGGTCACGGTGGGAGCTTCGGTGACCACCAGCGGCACCAATGCTGTGGGCGTCCTCGCCCAGTCCATCGGCGGCGGTGGCGGTGTGGCCGTCTCGGACGGACAGGCGACCACGTGGACATCTTCGGGCGGCACCGGCACGGGCGGGGCGGTGACGGTGAACGTGAACGCCAATGTCAGCACCACCGGTGCTGGCGCCTATGGCGTCATCGCCCAGTCGGTGAGCGGAGGCGGCGGCCTCGTCATGAACGGCACCACCCTGGAGATGGTGGCCGATGCCTCGTTAAGCACAGGCAAGGTCATCTATAATCACGGTGCGGGCGTCACCGTCAGCGCAACGGGCGCGGGCGCCACCGCCGTCTACACGCAGGGCTCCAGCGACCCGATCATCAATATCGGCGCCGGCGGCGTGGTGCTCGGCGGCGCCGGCGGCACGGCCATCACCAGCGACGGCACGGAGACCTACATCAACAATTCCGGTGCCCTGTCCACGGTGGACGGCGCCGAGGGCATGGCCATCCGCGCCCTGAACGGCTTCGCGCAGATCACAAATGGCGGCACGCTCACCGGAAATATCGCGCTCACCACGGGCGCGGCGAACTGGGTGACAAACCTTGCCGGCGGCACCATCGCGGCCGGGTCCGCCTTCGATCTCGGCGGCTCCGGAAACCTTCTCACCAACGCCGGCACACTGCGAAGCGCGGCGGATGGGCTGGGCGCCGTGACCATCAATGGCAGCCTCGTCCAGACCTCCACCGGCGTGCTCGCCGTGCGGGCGGACCAGCTTTCGGGCCAGTCCGACAGGTTCACGGTCACCGGAGACGCGCGCCTCTCGGGCGGGGTGCTGGGCATCATCTACAATCCCGGCCGCGCCATGGCGGGCCATTTCGACACCCCCTTCCTGTCGGTCGGGGGCACGCTCACCACGGACAATCTGGTGGCGCTCGGCGACACGGCGATCCTGGATTTCTCGCTGGCCAATATCGGCGGGGGCCTCAGCCTTGGCACCACCATCGACTTCACCCCGTTCGGCCTGTCCAAGCGGGGCCTTGCGTTGGGGACGCTGGTCGGGGAGATCCAAAGGCGCGGCTCCTCGGCCCTGTTCGAGGCCATTGTGCCGGCCTTGCTGCAGGTAACCACGGTGGCGGGACTGGACCAGAGCTATGAGACGGTGGGGGGCGGCGCCGTCTCCATGGTGCCCACCACAATGATCAATGCGGCCTCGGCGACGCTTACGGGCATCGCCACGCAGATGGACTTGTGGCGCAGCGGGCTGCGCCCGGCTTCCACGGCGCTCAGCTACGTTGCCTCTGCCGGCGGAGGCACAAGCGGCTCGAACCCAGGATCGAGCGAGGACGCGGCGGGCGGCGGACGCTTCTTCTGGGGCGCGCCCATGGCGAGTCTGACCACGGGCGGGGGCCTGTCGGGCTCCAGCATCGGCGGCATGGCGGGGCTGGACGGGGTTGTGGATGGCCAGCCTCTGCTTGCGGGCGCGGCGCTCAGCTTCTCAACCTCAAGCCTTGCCGCCAATGCCTATGGGGCGGACGTGTCCACAAGCTATGGCAGCCTGAGCCTCTACGGCCTGTATGAAGCCGGCCCGGCCTATGTGTCGGCCATCGTGACGGCAGGGTACGGCAGCACGAACTTCAGCCGCAACCTCTACAACCTCGGCCTCAACCTGGCGACCGACAGCGGGCTGGACGGCTGGATCCTGGGTGGGCGGATCGAAGCGGGCTACAGCTTCGCGCTGGGCACGAGCGGCGCCAACCTGACCCCGTTCGTGGCCTTCCAGCCGATCCAGCTCTGGCTGGGCTCGGGTTCGGAGGAATTCACGCTGGGGCCGGGCATCCGGTATGAGGCGACGTCCATCACCGCGCTGCCGCTCTATCTCGGGCTACAAATCGACGGCATCTGGACGGCCAGCAACGGGCAGCGCGTGGCGCCCTATCTGCGGGCGGCCTGGATGCATGATTTCAGCCCAGACCGGGAGGTGCCGCGCGCGTTCGCCGAACTGCCCAACCTCACCTTCTCGGGCACCGCTATCCCAACCATCAGCAACGCCCTCGACCTGCATGCCGGCCTGCAATTCCTCGCCGGCCCGAACACCGCATTGTCGGCGAGCCTCGACGCCCAGGTGTCTGAGAGTTATTCCACGTTCGGCGCCTCCGCCAGCTTCCGGGTGAGGTGGTGAGCTACGGAGCGGCGGGGGCTGGCGATCGGCCAACGCCAAGACGAGGATGGCACTCACGCGTTCCGGCGCAAGAAGGCGTCCACGATCTACAAGGCAACAGGCGCCCATCCGCGCCATCCAGATCCGGCGCGAGAAGTGCCCCCTCTCCTCATGGTCGATGTAGACGCAGCTCGCCCGCCCCTGCACGAGGGGGATGACCTTGGCTGGCCACCAGCCCTGGAACTCGCCTTCCGGGTAATCGGCCATGAGCACGACGTCCCCACAACGAGGGCGCGCCAGAGGCGATCGTCGACGGGGGTTGGACTGGGCCGTCTCGGCAAGAGGAGTGGCCGTCGCTTCGAACGGCTCGGTCGCCACGGGCGGCTCAGTGGCAGGCCGTTCGTCAACGACAAGCGTGTCGTTCGAGGCGATCGCGACAGCCTCACTCCCGGCGACCTGTGCCATTGCAGCGACAGCCGCCTCTTCGACAGAGGTCGTGTCGCCGGAAGAAGCCGCCTAAGCGGCCGCCGAGGCCTCTCCGGCGGCCGCCATTGCCCTTGGTGGGATTTGGCGCCGATCGCCCCCTCAGCACCGGGGTGGGCCATGGCTCCCAATTGCTTCACGCGGTGCGACAGAGCTGCGCTTCAGCCGTGGCGCCATTCGCTTGGCTGCCGCCAGCTCAGATGGACCTCGTGCGTGCACGGCCAGCGTTTATGTGGGGACGAATGAGGGGAAAGGAGGCCGAAACCCTCCCAACTCGTTGGTAAATAGATGCTACTTTCGTGAAATGGCGGAAGGGGTGGGATTCGAACCCACGGTGGGCTTGCACCCACGGCGGTTTTCAAGACCGCTGCCTTAAACCACTCGGCCACCCTTCCCCCGGACACTCCGATCCCGCCGGCCGCCCAGCGGGCGGTGGGGAGCGGGGTGTCTGCAGTGCGCGCGTGGGGATGCCAATGCCGCAGGTTCGCTCACTTGGTACGCGCCCTTCGCTCGCTGGCCCGAAGGCCTTCAGGCGTCTTACCTCAGGGGCGGGGTGGCGTCGAGATGGGGCTGTGGAGAGCGCATGGGCGTGCGCCCCCAGATCAAGCTGCCAGGAGGGGCGCGAGGAAGGCGTCGAGATCGCCGCCAGGAAACAGGTAGCCGACAATCCCCGCTGCAGCGGCGGCTTCGAGGTCGGACGCCTTGTCGCCAATGAGAAAGCTCCGGGCGGGATCCACCGGAAACGTCGCCATCAGGTCCAGCAGCATGCCGGCCTTCGGCTTGCGCCAGGGCGAATCGTGGCGGAAGGCTGGAAGAAGACCCTCCGGGTGGAAAGGACAGTAGCGCTCCGCATCGATGCGACCGCCCTCCCCTTCAAGAACATGGTGAATGTGGGCGCGAACAGCGAAATAGTCGGCCTCGCTATAAAGGCCGCGCGCAATGCCCGACTGGTTGGTCACCACGAAAGCAAAGTATCCGGCCGCATTGATGCGCCGGACGGCGGCCCCGGCGCCGGGCATCATCACCACTCGCTCCACCTTGCCCACATAGCCGAAATCCTCGTTCAGGACCCCGTCCCGATCGAGAAACACGGCCGGCCGACGATCAAGAGCGGAAAGCTGAGGGGACGCGCGCATGCCCCTCCCATAGGCCCCCGCACGCGGGGGGCGCAAGCGGCAATGGGCGGGACGATCCCCTCCCCGAGTTGGCCGCAGGGGCGCAGCTCGCCGCGCGCCCTGTGCCGCGGCGTTGCCCCCTTCCGTCGCCCGTGGCGCCGTCCTAGTGTGGGCGCGGTGCCGCGGACCAAACGCGGCGCCGCCATGAAAGATCACATCCCAAATGGGAGACCGCCGTCATGTTGAAGCCGCCGCTGGAAGGACAGCTCATTGAGGGTCTGGGCGTGATCGAGACCACTCGAAGCGACAATATCCTGCGCTGGGACGGTCACATGGTCTATGTGGAGCTGGACATCTACCACAACGGGCAATTGGTGCATTCCAAGTACAAGAAGCGCGTCACCAAGGAAGTGGCCCGCGTTCTCCTGGCCTCCATAACCGGGAGCACCAGCACCAACTAAGCCCGTCCGGGCGCTCACCGATTCCGCGCGCCGCCTGGCAGGTCACGTCTTGATCTGGAGGTTGCGCGCGGCCTCAAGCTGTTGAGTGAGGAAAGGCAGGTGCTTGTCCGCAAAGGCCTTGAGCGCCGTCTGGTCGCCATCTCGGGCATAGGCTCCGAATATGCCGGCAGCGGCATTGAGCGCCTCGATCTGAGCCTGAACATAGAGCGCGTCGAAATCCGTTCCGCGGGCGGTCTTCAGCCGCTCGATGAGCGTCTCGTGCTTGCCGTCCAGGGCATCGGGAACGGTGATGACACCGTCGGCACGGCCAAGGGCCGCCCGCAAATCCACCAGCATGGCCTGGTAGGCTGAAGAGCCTCCCTCCGCATAAGCGCGAATGTCCTGGCGGCCGCTGCGGCCGCGGGCGAGATCGCCGGCCTGCTGCTCGAATCGGGCAAGCATGCCAGCCGCCTCGGCAAAGGTGGGGCCGGAAAGCGTCCCCGTCTGTTGGGCGAGGGCTGGCGGGGAGATGAAGGCCGCAAACGGCGCCGCGCCCGACGCGAGGGCAGCCGCTAGGCACGCCGCGGGCCAGCAGAGGCGCCTGGACGGAACAGGACGGGTCATGGCGTTGTCTCCTTGTGCGCAGCAAGGAGAACGTGGGGACGGCGGGCCAGGTTCCTGAACGTCACCCGCACCGCCCTGCTGCGAGCGGGAAGACAGGGGCCTTAGACGCCAACGAGGGTCAGTGCGAAGCCGTCATAGCCCTTTGCGCCCACCGTCTGGATGGCGGTCGAGAGCAGGCCGGGTTCGCCCG
Source organism: Aquabacter sp. DMC10 (assembly GCF_056314145.1). Lineage (NCBI taxonomy): Bacteria > Pseudomonadati > Pseudomonadota > Alphaproteobacteria > Hyphomicrobiales > Xanthobacteraceae > Aquabacter > Aquabacter sp. DMC10. The sequence goes on from NZ_JBQUYX010000002.1 coordinate 18,736, forward strand.
CCAGCGCGTCAAACAGGGCGCGGGTGCCCTGCACGGAGCGATCCGCACTGTCTTCCTCCAGCACCTTCCCGCCGCGCACCACATTGTCGGAGACGATGAGGGTGCCTGGCCGGGACAGCTTCAAGGCATAGGCGAGATAATCGGGGTTGGAGGGCTTGTCGGCATCAATGAAGATCATGTCGAACGGCGCCCCCCCTTCCGCGAGGATCTGCGGCAGCGAGGCGATGGCCGGCCCTTCGCGCAGGTCGATGCGCTCGGCAAGGCCGGCGCGGGCGAAATTGTCCCGCGCCACAGCGGCGTGGCGGGGATCGATCTCCAGAGTCACCACCTGCCCGCCCGGCTCCAGCCCTTCGGCAAGAAACAAGGTGCTGTAGCCGGCCAGCGTCCCGATCTCCAGAATGCGCCGCGCCCGCACCAGACGGGCGAGGATCGTGAGCATGCGGCCCTGGGCGGGGGACACATTGATGGCGGGCAATCCCGCCGCATCGGCCGCGGCCAGGGCTGCGTCCCGGGCGGCATCGGGCGGCAGGAGGCGGCCGGTGATGTAGGCGTCCACGTCGGACCAAAGGCGGCCGTCGGCTGTGGCATCGGACATGAGACGCTCCTGGCGGTTCGGGTCAGTCCTCGTCGCTTTCGCGGGCGGCGCGGATGGAGAGCACCGCATAGGCCACCACCAATGACACTTCAAACAAGGACAAAAGCAGCATCCGGGGCATGCCCTCGGGCGTGAAGAAATCCAGAAGGATGCGGGTCGCCGTGGCGAGCAGCCACAGCACCACGCCCCATCCCGCCCCCAGCCACAGGCCCACCCCGGCGATGGGGTCAATGATGGCGGCCCAGATCACCGAGCCCTGGAGAATGGTGGGCATGTCCTCAAAGGCCGTGGCGTCGCCAACGCCACAGATCAACGCCCAGTGATAGAGCGCCTCGAGCAGCAGGAAGAGCGCGACCGCCCGCAGGAAGGTGACCAGCCGACGACGCCAGGGCGTCAGGCGCTCCATATGAGCGCGCGCACTGGCATCGATGGGATCGTAATGGGACATGGGCTCCTACTGGGTTGGGCTCCTGCGGCGTTGGGCTCCCTCAACCGAGGGGGAGTTCTTCGTCGACGGGGGCAAAATGGGCCGCGATCACCTTGGGATCAACATCCTCCAGCCGCGGCGGCTGCCATTTGGGGGCATTGTCCTTGTCCACGAGGATGGCCCGCACGCCTTCGTAGAAATCGTGACCGCGCGCCACCCGGTTCACCATCCGGTATTCGGCGACGAGGCAACCGGCAAGGTCGAGTGCGGGTCCCCGCCGCATCTGCTCCATGGCCAGGGCAAGGCTGGTGGGGCACTTGCCGCGCATGTCCTTGGCGGTGGCGGCGGCGAACTCAGCCTCTGCACCGCCAGCGGCTGCGATCTCATCGAGGCGCGCCAAGATGGCGTCGAGGTCGGTGCGCGTGAAGACATCCGCGATGAGGTCGCCATGGGCATCGAGGGGCGCGGCAGGCGCCGGGATGGCGAAAGCGGCGAGCACATCTTCCACCGCGCCGCCGGCCGCAAGCTCCCGCACCAGCTCGCCCATGCGGGCGGAGGGGACGATATGGGTCGCAAGGCCCGCCGCCAGGGCGTCCGCCGCCTTGATGCGCGCGCCGGTGAGGGCCAGATAGACCCCTCGCCCGCCCTTGAGGCGGGGCAGCACATGGGTGCCGCCCACATCCGGGAACAGGCCGATATTCACTTCCGGCATGGCGAACAGATAGCGGTCCCCCGCCACCCGGAAGGCGCCATGTGCGGACAGACCGAATCCGCCGCCCATGCAGATGCCGTCGATCAGGGAGATGAAGGGCTTGGGATAGGTGCCGATATAGTGGTTGAGGACATATTCCTCGCGCCAGAAGGTCAGCGCCTCCTCATAGCGGCCCTCCCGCCCGAGGTCGTAGAGCTGGCGCACATCGCCGCCGGCGCAGAAGGCCTTCTCTCCGGCGGCCTTCAGAATCACGCGGGTCACGTCGTCATCGGTGGCCCAGGCCCGCATCTGCGGATGGATTTCCCGCACCATCTCCAGGGTCAGGGCATTCAGCGCCTTGGGACGGTTGAGGGTGATGACGCCGGCTTTGCCTTGGCGTTCAAACAGGACCTGAGGCTCGGTGGTCACGGCAGCTCCTGGACAGCATGGCTCGATCGACCCCGCGGGGCGGGCGGCACGGGAGGGTTAGACGGCCCATGCATCAGCGTCAACGCCGCCCCGCGCCGCCGGAATGCTCGCACTCCCCCCCTCCTGGGTCTATAAGGTGCTCCTCTTTCGGGCCTGTGGCCCGCGCGACCGCGAGAGGCGCCTCATGTCCATCACCCACGCCCGCTTCCGCTCCCCCGATGCCGCCGCTGCGGAGGCGAATACGGGCCTGCCCCTCACCCACCGCCTGCGCCGCAATCGCAAGGCGGACTGGTCCCGCCGGCTGGTGCGCGAGAATACGCTCACGGTCGACGACCTGATCTGGCCGGTCTTCGTGATCGAGGGCGAGAAGCGGCGCGAGGCCGTGCCCTCCATGCCCGGCGTGGAGCGCGTCAGCGTGGACGAAATCGTCCGCGAGGCCGAAAAGGCGGCGAAGCTGGGCATCCCCGCCCTCGCCCTCTTCCCTTATACCGACCCGGACCTGCGCGATCCCTTCGGGAGCGAGGCGCTCAACGGGGAAAACCTCATCTGCAAGAGCCTGCGCGCCATCAAGGCGGAAGTGCCGGAGCTCGGCCTCATCACCGACGTCGCCCTCGACCCCTATACCAGCCATGGCCACGACGGCCTGCTGGAAGGGGAACGGATCCTCAATGACGAAACGGTGGCGGTGCTGGTGCGCCAGGCGGTGGTGCAGGCCGAATCGGGAGCAGACGTGATCGCCCCCTCCGACATGATGGACGGCCGCATCGGCGCCATCCGGGCGGGCCTCGACGCGGCCGGCTTTGCGGACGTGCAGATCATGTCCTATGCCGCCAAATATGCCTCGGCCTTCTACGGGCCGTTCCGCGACGCCATCGGCACCTCCAAGACCCTGGTGGGCGACAAGCGCACCTATCAGATGGACCCAGCCAACGGCCTGGAAGCCATCCGCGAGGCCGCCCTCGACGTGGAAGAGGGCGCCGACATGCTGATGGTAAAGCCCGGCCTGCCCTATCTGGATGTGGTCTATCGTCTGAAGGAAGCCTTCGGCATGCCCACCTACGCCTACCAGGTGTCCGGCGAATACGCGATGATCGAGGGCGCCATCCGCAATGGCTGGGTGGATGGCGATCGCATCGTGGTCGAGGCCCTGATGGCCTTCAAGCGCGCCGGTGCCGATGGCATCCTGACCTATTTCGCCCCCCGCGTGGCCGAGCGCCTCGCGGCCGGCCGCTGACGCCCCGGGACGGCTCCTCCATGCGCCTTGAAGCGTTCGAGCGACCTGCGGCCGCTCCCCCCCTGCCCGTCACTCTGGCGGACGTGGAAGGCGCACGGTCTATCGTCTCAGCCGCGGTCATGCGCACGCCGACCCTGCACGCCCCTCGCCTGTCGCAGCTCACGGGCGCGGATGTGTGGGTGAAGTTCGAGAACTTCCAGGTCACCGCCTCCTTCAAGGAGCGCGGCGCGGTGGTGAAGCTCGCCCGCCTCTCGGCGGAGGAGGCCCGACGCGGCGTGGTAGCCATGTCCGCTGGCAACCATGCCCAGGCGGTGGCCTATCACGGCACCCGGCTCGGCATCTCCACCACCATCGTCATGCCGGAGAACACCCCCCAGGTGAAGGTGCTCGCCACCGAGGGCTTCGGTGCCCGCGTGGTGCTTTACGGCGAGGGCGTGGGGGAGGCCGCGGAAGAGGCGGCGCGCATCGCGGCCTCGGAGGGGCGGGTTTTCGTCCATCCTTATGACGACCCTGACGTGATCGCAGGCCAGGGCAGCGTCGCGCTGGAAATGCTGGAGGATGGGCCCACCTTCGACGCCATTCTCGTGCCCGTGGGCGGCGGCGGGCTCATTTCCGGCGTCGCCTTGGCGGTCAAGGGCCATGCCCCCGCGACCGAAGTGGTGGGCGTCGAGGCCGCCCTTTATCCGGCCATGTGGTCGCTGCGCACGGGCGAGGCCCGCGAATGCGGCGGGCCGACGCTGGCCGAGGGCATCGCCGTGCGCAATGTGGGGTCGCTGACCGCCGCCATCGTGGCGCAACTGGTGGATCGCATCGAGCTGGTGGAGGAATCCGCCCTGGAGCGCGCCGTCAATGCGCTCATGATCCTCCAGAAGACGGTCACCGAGGGGGCGGGCGCCGCAGGTCTTGCGGCCCTTCTCACCGACCCGGACCGCTACCGTGGCAAGCGGGTCGGGCTGGTTCTGTCCGGGGCAAACATCGATCCGCGCGTGCTGGCGGGCATCATGATGCGGGAACTGGAGCGCGAGCACCGCATCGTCTCCTTCCGCCTGACCATCCTGGACCGGCCAGGCATGCTGGGACGCATCTCCACCCTGCTGGGGCGCCTGGGCGCCAACATCCTGGAAGTGCACCACCGCCGCACCTTCCTGGATGTTCCCGCCAAGGGCACGCGGCTCGATCTCACCGTCGAGACACGCGACCAGGCCCATGCGGACCTCATCCACAAGGCACTGGAGGCGGAGGGCCTTCCGGTGCAGCGGCTCGGTGCTGGCGGAGCGGACTGGTAGCGGCCACATCTTGAAGCCAGGTCCCGCCCGCACCACTTAAGGGAAAGCGGGCAGGTCTTCCCGTCCTTCGGCGCGTCACGGGACGCGACGCGGGAGCAAGACCGGGAGATGGATCGATGAGCTATACCAGCCCGGGCGGGGGCGAATGGGTCGGCGCACAGTCCCGCGCGCGGGTGGACGCCTACGACCCGGTGAGCGAGCCGGAATATTTCGAGGGTGTGCTCTCCCGACGGATCGTGGCCTTCCTGGTGGATGCCACCATGATTATTGGTCCCATCGTCCTGCTCACGCTTTTCATCTTTGTCTTCGGTCTGGTGACGCTCAGCCTGGGCTGGATGCTGTTTCCCCTGGTCTCGCCAGCCTTCGTGATCTGGGCCATCTGCTATAATGCCATGACCCTGGGGTCGCCCGCCTCCGCCACGCTGGGCATGCGCCTCATGGACCTGGAGATGCGCACCACCTCCGGCGCGCCCTGCTACAGCCTGCTGGGTGCGGCACATGTGGTGCTCTATTGGGTGTCCGTGAGCTTCCTCACGCCGTTCGTCCTGGTGGTGGCGCTGTTCAATGACCGTCGGCGCCTGCTCCATGACTTTGTGCTCGGCACAATGGTGGTGAATACGGAGGCTCGGGCGTCCTTGCTTCGGCGCAATCGTTTTTGATTCGCCGACGCAGAGGAAACCTTTGACCGACTCGTCGGCGGGAGCGATGCTGTCGCTTCAAGTGGTGACAGGGCCGTGACCGAGCATTCGCGTGACACACCGCAATTCTATCTGACGGCCCCTTCCCCGTGCCCCTATCTGCCGGGTCGGGAGGAGCGGAAGGTGTTCACCCATCTGGTCGGGGAGCGGGCCACCGCGCTCAACGACGTGCTCACCCAGGGCGGGTTCCGCCGCAGCCAGTCCATCGCCTATCGCCCTGCCTGCGAGGGCTGCCGGGCCTGCGTGTCCGTCCGCATCTGCGTTGCGGATTTCAAGGAGGCCCGCGGCTTTCGGCGCGTGGCTGCCGACAATGAGGACCTGGTGGGTACGCTGCGGCCGCCGACCCCCACGTCCGAGCAATATTCCCTGTTCCGCGCCTATGTCTCCACCCGCCACGGCTCTGGCGGCATGGCGGACATGAATGTCCTCGACTACGCCATGATGGTGGAGGACACCCACGTTCAGACGCGGCTCATCGAATATCGCCGCAAAGGGCCGGACACGCGCATCAATGGAAAGGGCACCGGCGACCTGTTCGCGGTGGCGCTTACGGACATCCTCTCGGATGGGCTGTCCATGGTCTATTCCTTCTACAATCCCAACATTCCCAAGCGCTCGCTGGGGACCTTCCTGATCCTCGATCACATCGCTCGGGCCCGCGCCATGGACCTGCCCTATGTCTATCTTGGCTATTGGGTGAAAGGCTCCCGGAAGATGAGCTATAAAAGTCGCTTCGTTCCTCAGGAGCGCCTCTCCCCCCAGGGATGGGAGCGGTTCGAGGGGGAAGAGTAACCGCGTCCAGGGGGCATCCGGGCGGCCCGAAGCGTGGCGCCACCGGATGGGCAGCATGACCACCTATCTCAATATCTTCCTGGCGGTGTTTGCCGGCCTGTTCCCGGTGGTCAATCCGCTCGGCGGGGCGCCCATCTTCTATGAGATGATGCGCGGCGCGCCGGACAATGTGCGCGCCCAGGTGGCCACCAAGGTGGCCCTCTACGGCTTTGTTCTTCTGGTGGCGTCCATGGCGGTGGGCTCCCATGTGCTCACCTTCTTCGGCGTCAGCATGCCCGTGCTGCGCGTGGCGGGCGGGCTGGTGGTGACGGTGGTGGGCTGGCAATTGCTCCACCAGGGCGAAGCCACAACCGACCGCAGCGCCGCCAGCGCCACGGCCGTCGATCCGACTTCGTTCGTCGACAAGGCCTTCTATCCCCTCACCATGCCGCTTACGGTGGGGCCCGGCTCCATCGCCACCGCCATCGCGCTCGGCACGCAAGGCGTGGACACCAGCGGCGAGAGTTGGGCGGGGCTTGGATTGCACGTACTGGCGGCCCTTGCTGGCTTGATGGCCATCGGCGCCAGCATCTTTGTGGCCTATCGCTATGCCGGCGACATCGAGCGGATTCTGGGGCGCAACGGCACCAACATTCTGGTGCGCCTGTTCGCCTTCATCCTGCTGTGCATCGGCCTGCAGATCATGTGGACCGGCGTCGCACAGCTCATCGACAGCCTGGCCCACCCCTAACCGTCAAGCCTCAGTAGCGATCGCCCGATAGGCTCCTGCGCACGCGCTCCAGTACGCCTGCATAGGAGCGCAGCGCCGCCACCTCGGCGAGCATGCCCACCACGCGCCCCTGGCCATCGGCCACCGGAAGGCGGGTCGCCTCCGCCCGCCGGAAGGCGGACAGGGCCTCGCGCACCTGTCCCTCGGGGTGCAATGCCTCGCTCTCGCCCTTGGCCGCGGCACGGGCGGGGCCGAGCGGGTCCAGATCGGCGCCCCAGGCGTCGATCCGCTGGAGGACACCGCATTGCCGCCCGGCTTCATCCACCAGAACCGCCGCAAGCAGCCCACGCTCCCGCAGAATGGCGCGGGCCTCCTGAAGCGGCATTTGGGCGGGCAAGGTCAGCGGCTCGGTCTCCATGACCTTCTGCACCGTCAAGGCCCGGATCATGCCTACGTCATGGGCGCCGAGGATGGTTTCGCCCCGCACATGCATGCGCCATGTGGTGAAGGAAAAGCCGAAGGCGTTGCGCACCACCAGCGAGCAGACAATGGCCGCCGTCAGCACCAGGCCGGAAATGCCGAGGTCTCCAGTGGATTCCAGGGTGAGGAAGGTCATGGTGAAGGGACCGCCCACGATCCCCACCGCCAAGGCGGCCATGCCCACCACCGCCGAGGTGACGGGGTCGATGGCGAGGGATGGCAAGACGGCGCCGATGGCCACGGCAAACAGTTTCCCGAGCAGTGAGCCCATGAAGAGCGCCGCCGAGAAGAGGCCGCCGCGGAAGCCTGACCCTAGCGACAGGGCGGCAGCGGCGATCTTAAACACCAGCACGCCCAGAACGGCCAAGGTCACCCCTGTGCCCACCTGGATGTGCATGGCGCCTTCCCCGCTCGCCATGACCTGCGGGGAAAACAGGGCGAGCACGCCCACCCCCATGCCGCCCACCACCGGGCGCAGGGGCGCCGGCAGGCCCGTGCGCGAGAAGCCGGCCTCCACCAGTGTCATCAGCCGCATGATGCCGATGGCCAGCAAGGCGCCGATCAGCCCGAGCGCGATGTACGGCACGAAATCCATCGGCACCACATCTCGGGCCTCGGGCACGATGATGGGGGTGCCCACCGCTCCCAGCTCGCGCGCCACCAGAAATCCCACCAACGCCGCCGCGATCACCTGCGCCACGGCGGGAATGGCATAGACTCCGATGATGAGCTCGAACGCATAGAAGGCGCCTGTGAGCGGCGCGTGGAACGCGGCCGCGATGCCGGCCGCCGCCCCGCAGCCCACCAGGATGCGCAGTTCCGAACGGCTGATGCGCAGCTTCTGGCCCAGAAACGAGCCGAAGCCGGAGCCCCATTGGGTATAGCCGGCCTCCATGCCCACGGACGCGCCAAATCCGTTGCACAGCATGGTCTGGGCCGATAGCAGGAAGCTGTCCAGCAGCGACATGCGCCCGCCGTCGAGCGCGTTGGCTTCCACCGGGTCGACGATGGGGTGGCGTCGCAGGCGTTTCAGAGCCAGCGAATAGAGCCCGATCACCAGCCCGCCGACGGCTGGTACGGCGTACATGTAGGGGTGTCCCAGGCCCGACATGGCGGACAGGAAGCCATCCGCCCCTGCGCCGAACAGGATCTTGTGCATCTCGTGGGCGCCCCGGCTCATGGCCGTCACGCCCACTCCGGCCACCGCGCCCACGAGGCAGGCGAGCAGCACGAGAAGAACCTCTCGGGTCCGCACCATCCCCAGCACCACGCCACCCAGACGACCGGCGGCGCGGCGGCCTCCTTCACCCGGCAGCGCGATCCAGCCCATGGCCGCGCCTCAGGCGAAGCGGTTGTTGCGGGGGAAGCCCTTGGGCGGCAGGCGCCCGGACGAGGCCCGCTCGCCCTGCCAGTCGAGCAGTTCCGAGACGGTCCAGGTGCGGCCGGAGGTGTCCTCCCAGGTCAGGCCGTCAGCCCGGGCGAAGACCTTGGCGTCTGACAGGCCGCCCTCCCGGTAACGTTGCAGACGCACGCCCCGCCCGCGGGTCATTTCCGGCACCTGATTGAGCGGGAAGAGGAGCAACTTCCGATTGTCGCCGATCACCGCCACCGTGTCCCCTACTGCCGGGGCCACCACCACCGTGCGGTCGGGCGGATCGACGGTGAGCACCTGCTTGCCCTTGCGGGTGGTGGCGAGGCACTCGTCGGAGGCGACCAGGAAGCCGCGCCCCTCCTTCGAGGCCACCAGCAGCCTCTGGCCGGGCACATGGGTGAAGACCGCAACGATCTCCGCCTCCTGCTCCAGGTCGATCATGAGGCGCAGCGGCTCGCCATGGCCGCGCCCGCCCGGCAGCTTGGAGGCCTCCAGCGTGTAGAAGCGTCCGTTGGTGGCCACCACCATGAGGCGGGAGGTGGTCTCGGCATAGAAGGCGTGGGCGAGGGTGTCGTCGCCCTTGAACTGGAGGCCGGTCACGTCCGGCTGGTGGCCCTTCAGGGCGCGGATCCACCCCTTCTGGGACACCACGACGGTGATGGGCTCGCGCTCCACCAGGGCCTCGGTGAAGGCATCCTCATGCAGCACGGGAGCCGCCGCGAAGCTGGTGCGGCGACGACCGATCTCGGTGTCGGGACCATAGGTCTTGCGCGTCTGGCGGATCTCTGTGCCGATGGCCTTCCATTGCGCGGACTCGGACGCCACCAGCTTGTTGAGCTGATCCTGCTCCTTGCTCAGTGCATCGTGCTCCTTGCGGATCTCCATCTCCTCCAGCTTGCGCAGGGAGCGCAGGCGCATGTTGAGGATGGCTTCCGCCTGAACGTCGGAGAGCGAGAAGGTCCGCATCAATTCGGCCTTCGGCTCGTCCTCCTCGCGGATGATGCGGATGACCTCGTCGAGGTTGAGATAGGCGACCAGATAGCCCGCCAGCACTTCGAGCCGATGGGCGATCTCGCCCAGCCGGTGGCGGGAGCGCCGCAGCAGCACGTCACGGCGATGGGCCAGCCATTCGCGCAGCGCATCCGCCAGGGAGAGCACCTTGGGGATCTGCCCGCGCACCAGCACATTCATGTTGAGCGGAATGCGCGCCTCAAGCTCGGTGAGCTTGAAGAGGCTCTCCATGAGGACTTCCGGGTCCACATTGCGGGCCCGCGGCTCCAGCACCAGGCGGATGTCCTCGGCCGACTCGTCGCGCACGTCGGCGAGAAGCGGCAGCTTCTTGTCGGTGAGGAGTTCCGCGATCTTCTCCACCAGGCGCGACTTGGGCACGCCATAGGGGATTTCGGTGACTACCACGAGATAGGTGCCCCGCCCCGTCTCCTCGCGCTCCCAGCGGGCACGCACGCGGAACGAGCCGCGTCCCGTCGCATAGGCCTCGGCCACCCCGATGGGATCTTCCACCAGAACGCCGCCGGTGGGGAAGTCCGGCCCCGGCACGAATTGCAGGAGATCGGAGGCGGGCGCCTCCGGCCGGTCCAGCAGGTAGAGGGCGGCATCCAGAAGCTCGGCGGCATTATGGGGCGGGATGGACGTGGCCATGCCCACCGCAATGCCCTGGGAGCCATTGGCCAGCAGATTGGGGAAGGCCGCCGGCAGGACGACCGGCTCTTCCTCTGAGCCGTCATAGGTGGGCCGGAAGTCCACCGCGTCCTCGTCGATCCCGTCCAGCAACAGACGGGCGGTCTCGGTCATGCGCGCTTCGGTGTAACGCATGGCGGCGGCATTATCGCCGTCCACATTGCCGAAATTGCCCTGGCCATCCACCAGCGGATAGCGCTGGGCGAAGTCCTGGGCGAGGCGTACCAGGGCGTCATAGACCGCCTGGTCGCCATGGGGGTGGAACTTACCGATAACGTCGCCCACCACGCGGGCGCATTTCTTGAAACCCGTGCCCGGATCCAGCTTCAATTGGCGCATGGCGTGCAGAATGCGCCGGTGCACCGGCTTCAGCCCGTCCCGGGCATCGGGCAGTGCCCGGTGCATGATGGTGGACAGGGCATAGGCGAGGTAACGCTCCTCAAGGGCGGTCTTGAGGGCGACCGGCTCGATGGAACCTTCGCTGGGCGGGAGAGTGCGCTTGGCCATGTGGTTCGACTAGCGCGCCCCAAAGCGGTGCACAAGGCGCCTTGTGAACACCCCACGCTTGCCCCAACGGCAGCGCAACTTCGCCGCAAATGCCGGCAGACGTATTCGTTGCGCGCCGTTAAGTGAACACACGTTCAGACAGACCTCACTCATGACGCGCGCGCTGCCCTGTTCATATCTTGCTCGCGCTGCAGATGGAACAAATCACCGACATCTTGGCTTTATACACTCATCAGCAGCACCGAATGGTGCGCCATAGAGCTTCAAAGGAGAAGCTGAGATGAAACGTCTTGTTGTTGCTTGCTGTGGGGCTGCGGCACTTGGAATCGTCTCGCTCGCCGGCCAGGCGGAGGCCATGCCCCTCACATCCGCCGCGTCCGCCGCCCAGCCCCTTGGTTTGGCCGAGGGATCGGCCACAGCCGAGCAGGTGGCGTGGCGCCGCGTGTGCCGGCCCGTGCGAACTTGGTGGAACGGCCGCCCCGTCTTCGTCCAGCGCTGTGACCGCGTTTGGGTCGGCCCGCGTCCGGGCTGGTATGGCTACGGCCCCCGCCCCGGCCCGCGCTACGGCAATTATTATGGCCCGCCTCCCGGCCGCTATTATTGAGGTGGACGCTTGGCCGGCTCGGACCCAAGGTCCGGGCCGGTGCCGGCCTCACCGGGATGGCCCGGCCCGGCGCACGGCGGCCAGAAAGCCCGAGCGGGCTTCCGGCAGCGTCAAACCGCGCGGCTCGAAAATGCGCCGCGCCAGGAAATAGCCCGTCAGCCGGAAGGCATCCTCCAGATCGGGCACCGAGGGAGGAATGATGGAGCCCACAAGAAAAGACGGCAAGGGAAGCAGCATATCCGCATAGGGAGCGCCCGCGTCTTCGGAGACCGCGCGTCCGGTGCGGGGAGAGACATAGACAAGGTTGTTGTTTCCCCCGGTGGCAGCGCAGCGCTGGAGTTCAAGGCCAAAGCCGAGATCCCCCAGCAGTGCCAGTTCGAAGCGCGCCAGCAATTCGCCAGCCGCCAGCGGATCGGAAAAGGCATCCAAGATGGCGTCCAGCACCCCGTAGAGGCCGGGATGGGGGTCCCGTTCCGGCAAGAGGTGCAGCAGCACCCCCATATAAGTGACGCCGAAGGCGCCATGGGCAGCCGCCATAAGTCGCCCTGCCCGCTCTTCCAACGGCTCGATGCTGAAAACGCCCAATTGCTCGGGCACCCGCGCCCGCCAGACTGCCCGCACCTTGTTACCAGGCTGCAGGACCGGGGCCTGGCGACGGGACAATCCCCCCCGCACGAGGCCCAAATGCCGGCCTCGCTCCAGGGTCATCAGTTCGACAACGGCATTGGTCTCGCCTTGCCGCCGCACACCGATGACGATGCCCTCATCGATCCATTCCACGGCGGCGTCAGCGCCCCCCTCAGTTCCCCTTCGGGAATTCCAGCCCCATCTCTCGATAGCGCTCGGGGTCATCGGCCCAGTTCTCACGCACCTTCACGAACAGGAACAGATGCACCGGGGCCTCGACGATCTCGGAAATCTCGGCGCGAGCTTCGGACGAGATGGTCTTGATGGCGGTGCCGCCCTTGCCGAGCACGATCTTGCGTTGGCTTTCCCGCTCCACATAGATGGTCTGCTCGATGCGGATCGACCCGTCGCGCAATTGCTTCCAGCTCTCCGTTTCCACGGTAGAGCGATAGGGCAATTCGTCGTGAAGGCGCAGGAACATCTTTTCCCGCGTGATCTCGGCGGCCAGCATTCGCATGGGCGCGTCCGTTATCTGGTCTTCGGGATAGAGCCACGGGCCGAACGGGACGGAGCCGGCAAACCAGCTCTTCACATCCTCGACGCCGTCCCCGGTCAGGGCCGAAACCATGAACACCTTGTCGAAGGCGAGGCGGCCCGTCAGCTCGGTGACCAGCGCCAGCAAGGTATCGCGGCGAATGAGGTCAATCTTGTTGAGGATGAGAGCCCGCGGCCGGCGCACCTCGCCCAGCGACTTCAGGATGGCTTCCACATCCTCGTCGAGCCCACGCTTGGCATCCACCAGCAGCGCGACCAGGTCCGCGTCGGAGGCGCTGGTCCAGGCGGTCGACACCATGGCCCGCTCCAGGCGGCGCTTGGGCGAGAAGATGCCGGGCGTATCCACCAGAACGACCTGCGCTGCGCCGTCGATGAGGATACCGCGGACAATGGCCCGGGTGGTCTGCACCTTGTGCGAGACGATGGACACCTTGGTGCCAACCAAGGCATTGGTCAGGGTGGATTTTCCCGCATTGGGCGCGCCCAGGAGGGCGACAAAGCCGCAGCGGGTCTGGGCCGGCGGTGTCGGCAGGTCTTCGGTGTCGTCCATGTCACTCATAGCTTGTCCCCGGCGCTGACGCCTTCCCTGGCGAGGAAGGCGGAGGCGGCCGCCTTCTGCGCCGCCTGCTTGGATTGTCCCTGCGCCTGCGCCGGCTCAAGGCCCGGCAATTCCACGATAATCAAGAAGACCGGCGCATGATCCGGGCCGGAGCGGGCCACTTCCCGATAGACGGGCGGCGGCAAGCCGCGTCCCTGGGCCCATTCCTGCAGCACGGTTTTGGGATCGCGCAGGGGGCGCCGGGGCGCCTCCAATCGCGCCCGCCAGAACCGCTCCACGAGGGCATGAGCGGCGGTATAGCCGCCGTCCAGATAGACGGCCGCCACAACCGCCTCAGCCACATCCGCAAGGATGGTGCGCCGCTTGCGGGCGCCAGACTGGGCTTCCCCCGTGCCCACTCGGATCAGGCCGCCCAGCCCCATTTCCTCCGCCACCTCGGCGCAGGCCTCCTCGCGAACCAGATCGGCGAGACGGCGGGACAGTTCGCCCTCCTCCGCGCCCGGAAAGGCGTCGTAAAGCATGTGGGAGACAATGCTGCCCAGCACGTGGTCGCCGAGGAATTCCAGCCGCTGGTAGGAGCGCACCCGGGGCGCATTGCCCTTCACGGCGCTGATGTGGGTCAGCGCCAGCTCGATCAGGGTGCGATCGGCGAACAGGTGGCCGAGGCGGGCCTCAAATGCGGCCAGGTCGCCGCCACTGCCGGTCATCGGACGATCGTGAACAGGCGCGACCAGCGCACCGTCCAGGGCCATCTCCAGAACTGCCACGCCGGGGCATGCTCGGCCACGGAGAAGAAGATCACCTGGGCCTTGCCGATGAGATTCTCATAGGGCACGTAGCCCACTTGGCTCAGCACCCGGCTGTCGGCGGAATTGTCCCGGTTGTCGCCCATCATGAAGAAATGGCCGGGCGGCACCTGATAGACCTGGGTGTTGTCGTAGAAGCCGTTGTCCACCAGATCGAGAGTTTCGTAGGAGACGCCGTTGGGCAAGGTCTCCTTCCAGCGGCGCACCGGCACGGTGCGGCCACTGCCATCATCCTCCATCACGTCCGTCAGGCGCTCGCGCTGCACCGGCGTGCCGTTGATGTGGAGCAGGCCGTTGATCATCTGGATGCGATCGCCGGGAAGGCCGACCACGCGCTTGATGTAGTCGGTCTCGTTGTCCTTGGGCAGCTTGAAGACCACCACGTCGCCGCGCTGCGGCTCGGCGCCCATGATGCGGCCGGAGAACAGGTTGGGCGAGAAGGGGATGGAGAAACGGGAATAGCCGTAGCTGAACTTGGAGACGAACAAATAGTCGCCGATCAGCAACGTGTCCTTCATGGAGCCGGACGGAATGTTGAACGGCTGGAACAGGAAGGTGCGGATCACCAACGCGATCAGAAGCGCATGGAAGATCACTCGGACGGTTTCGAGGAAGCCGCCGTCCTTCTTGGAATCGCTGGTTGCTGTCATTGACCGTCCGGTTGTCCCAAGGCTCTGGAGACGGCGCAAGGCGCGCTCCGTTGCACAGCCGCACCTTGTCACCGGAAACGCAAGCCGGCCATGCGGTCGCACTTCTATAGACGCTTCGGCCGATGCGGGCAATGGAACCCCGCCTCGCGCCCGCCGTCTTCCAATAACGCGCCTAGCGCACCACGATTTTCGACAGACTTGCGGGGTCGGCGTCCAGCCGCCGATGCAATTCCGCCAGAAGGGCGAGGTTTCCGTTTCGGTAACTGACCTGCCCCACATGCAGCCAGACGTCGAAGACCAGATGCAGATGCTCCTCCGCGCCGATCACCACGACGCCTTCACCCACCTTGGCCGGCACGAAGCTCGCCGGGTCCATGTGGCGGTAGAGGGTGCCCCACATGCGGCCCCCGGTATCCAGGCCCAGCATGCGGTCGGTGCCGAAATTGATCTTGGCGGGCTTGATGCGGTCGAGGTCGAAGATGGCAAAGCCCGGCCACAGGTACCAGGCGCGGGAACTGTCCTGGCGGCGGACGTAGCCATAGCAGGGCTGGTCCTTGATTTTGGCAGCAAAATCATAGCCCTGGAGGGGAACAAGATCGTGGTCGAGGGTGGCGAACTTGCGGATCCCGGCCGGCAGGATGAGGTTGCGCAGCACCCAGTTGAGCGCCGTGGCGTGGGAACGGGAGGAGTGGAACTTCACCAGCGGCGCCTTGGGCAGGCGGCAATAGATGCGCCCGGCCTGTTCGCAGAAGGCGCGGATCTTCCGGGCGGCCTCGGGATCGGTGGAATTATCGCACACCACCAATGGGATAGCGGGAGTGAGCTTGGCCATGGCGTCGGACAGGAGCGCGATCGCCTCGGGGATATTGAAGGCGATGGTAAAGGCCACCACGGGGGCATCTAGCGCCCGCACTGCGGCAAGGGCGGTAGCCTGGTCGGCGCTGCGCTTGCGGTAATGAATGGCGTCAAGCACCTGATAACGCAAGTGAAACAGCCCGCGCTGGAGCGGTCCGCCCAGGACGATGTCTCGAAACGTCAGCTTCACCGACCGTGGCTCCCACCCACCCGCTCCGCGCGCGTCGCTGCGCGCCGAGCGAACCTTGTCTTCGCCTCGCCCATCTTCCGGCCGAGTTCACGGCTGATCCCATAGCACAAGGGGTGAGGCGCGTGCTCCTCTCTCCTGTTCCGCGGGACGTCGACGTCTCCAGACCGCCCCGATGGCCTCACCGGACCGGGTTCGCGGAGATGATGACATAGGCCGCGCACAGCGGCCCCTCATCCGTGATGGAGAGGTCGATCTGCGCCTCATATCCTTCTGGAATCAAGGACTTGAGCCGGGCGGCCGCGCCGCCGGTGAGGCGCAAGGTGGGCTTTCCCGAGGGCAGGTTGACCACCCCCATGTCCCGCCAGAAGACGCCATGGCTCAACCCCGTCCCCAAGGCCTTGGCGCAGGCCTCCTTGGCGGCGAAGCGCTTGGCATAGGTCTCCACCCGGCGGGCGCGGCGGTCGGCCTTGGCCCGCTCTTCGGGGGTGAAAATCCTGTCCAGGAAACGGTTTCCGAACCGTTCGATGGACTTGGCGATGCGCCGGGCGTCGGTGAAGTCGGAGCCGGTGCCGATAATCATGCGGCCAATCCTTCTGCGTCCCCCCGCCCCTCTGCGATGACCTCGCGCATGCGCCGAACTGCGCCTTCGAGGCCGGTGAACAAGGCTTCGCCCACCAGGAAGTGGCCGATATTCAGCTCGAGGATCTGCGGAATCCCCGCCATGATTCGCGCGGTCTCGAAATTGAGCCCGTGCCCCCCATGGACCTCCAGGCCGAGCCCCTCCGCCTGGCGCGCTCCGGCGATGAGCCGACGAAGCTCCCCCTCGCCCTCCCCCACCCGCCCCTCGGCCAGGAGATCGCACCAGGCGCCCGTGTGCAGCTCCACGATGTCGGCCTTCAGGGCGGCGGCGGCGGCGATTTGCTGGGGGTCGGCGGCGATGAAGAGGGAGACGCGGATGCCGGCCGCCTTCAGGGCGGCGATCTTGGGCCCGAGCTCGGCCTGCTGGCCGGCGGCGTCGAGCCCGCCCTCGGTGGTGCGCTCCTCCCGCCGCTCGGGAACGAGGCAGCAGGCATGGGGTTCCGTGGCCAGCGCGATGGCGATCATCTCGTCGGTGGCGGCCATCTCGAAATTGAGCGGCAGGGGGATCTGCGCCTTCAGCCGGGCCATGTCGGCATCGCGGATGTGGCGGCGGTCCTCGCGCAGATGGGCGGTGATGCCGTCGGCGCCGGCGGCCATGGCGAGGGCGGCCGCGCGCACGGGGTCGGGATGGGCGCCGCCCCGCGCATTGCGGACGGTGGCCACGTGGTCGATGTTCACTCCGAGCCGGACCGGCCGCAGCTTGTGCATCTTTTTTCTCCTGACGGCTCAGCCGTTGATGCGCACCACGCTTGAAACGCTCGGCCGCTTGCGCAGGTCCGAGATGATGGCGTTCAAGTGGCGCAGGTCGAACACGCCGAGCTCGATCACCATTTCGTGGAAGTCCGGCGAGCGCGCCCGCATCTGGATGCCCTCGATATTGCCGTTGCGGTCGGCAATGGCGGTGGCGATCTGGGCCAGCGAGCCCGGCTCGTTGATGGAGGTGACGATGATCTGTGCGGGGAAGCGCCCCTCGCTCAGCTCGTCCACGTCCCAGCGCACGTCCAGCCAGCGCTCGGGGGTGTCCTCGAACTTCTGCAAAGCCTTGGACTGGATGGGATAGATGGTGATGCCCTCGCCCGGGGTTAGGATGCCGACGATGCGATCGCCAGGCACCGCGCCGCCTTCCTGGGCAAAGCGCACGGGCAATTCGCCATTGATGCCGCGGATGGGAATGGCGGCGGCATCATCCTCGGGCGCGTCGGGGATCTTGAACTTGAGGTTCTGCCCCCGCTTCAGCTCGAACCAGCCTTCCCCGTTGGGCGCCTTGTTGCCGCCGGAGCGGTCTTCCAGGCGCTGGGCGTTCCAGTCGGGATAGACGGCGCGGATGAGATCGTCCGGCTTGATCTCGCCGCGCCCCACCGCCGCGAACACATCCTCGATGGAGGTGCGGGCGAGGCGCGGCATGGCCTTGGCCAGGGACTCCTCGGAGAAGATCTTGCCGGCGCGGGCGAAATTGCGTTCGGCGATCTTGCGGCCGAGCCCCGCATATTGGGCGCGCACGGCGGCCCTCGTGGCCCGGCGCACGGCGGCGCGCGCCTTGCCGGTGACGGCGATGGTCTCCCACGCCCCCGGCGGGGTCTGGGCCTTGGAGGTGATGATCTCCACCTCGTCGCCATTCTTCAGTTCCGACACCAGAGGGGCGACCGTGCCGTTGATCTTGCACCCCACGGCGGTGTTGCCCACGTCCGTGTGCACCGCATAGGCAAAATCGATGGGCGTCGCCCGGCGCGGCAGGGCGATGAGGCGGCCCTTGGGGGTGAAGCAGAAGACCTGGTCGTGGAACAGTTCGAGCTTGGTGTGCTCCAGGAACTCTTCCGGGCTGAGGCCCTGGGAGAGGTTCTCGATGGTCTTGCGCAGCCAGGCATAAGCCCGGCTCTCGTTGGACAGGATCACCGGCTGGGCGCCCGACCCGTCCTTGTAGAGGGCATGGGCCGCGATGCCGTATTCGGCGATGTCGTCCATGTCGCGGGTGCGGATCTGCAGTTCCACGCGCTGGCGGCGGGGGCCGATGACGGTGGTGTGGAGCGAGCGGTAATCGTTGGGCTTGGGGGTGGAGATGTAGTCCTTGAAGCGGCCGGGCACGATGGGCCACTTGGTATGGACGATGCCGAGCGCGCGGTAACAGTCCTCCACCGAGGAGACGATGACGCGGAAGCCGTACAGATCGGACAATTGCTCGAAGCCGATGGCCTTGCGTTCCATCTTGCCCCAGATGGAATAGGGCCGCTTCTCACGCCCCTTCACCTGGGCGCTGATCTCGCGCCGGGCCAGTTCGTCATGCAGCTCGCGCTCGATCTCCTCCACCAGCGGGCCATTGCGCTCGCGCAGCTCGGAGACGCGCACGGTGATGGATTCATAGGCTTCGGGCGAGAGCTGGCGGAACGACAGCTCCTCCAGCTCCTCGCGCATGTCCTGCATGCCCATGCGGGCGGCAAGCGGGGCGTAGATGTCCAGGGTCTCCTGGGCCACCCGGTCGCGCTTTTCCTGCGGCACATATTTCAGCGTGCGCATGTTGTGCAGGCGGTCGGCGAGCTTCACCAGCAGCACGCGCACGTCGTCGGCGATGGCGAGCAGCAGCTTGCGCAGGTTTTCCGCCTGCTTGGCCTGCTTGGAGACCAGATCCAGCTTCTTGATCTTGGTCAGGCCCTCCACCAGCTGGGCGATCTGGGCGCCGAACAGGCGCTCGATCTCGGCCTTGGTGGCGCCGGTATCCTCGATGGTGTCGTGGAGCAGGGCGGCCACGATGGTGGCGTCATCCAGCTCCAGATCGGTGAGGATGGCCGCCACTTCCAGCGGGTGGGAGAAGTAGGGATCGCCGGAGGCACGCACCTGTGTGCCATGCGCGCGCATGGCATAGACATAGGCGCGATCCAACAACGCTTCGTCGGTGTTGGGATTATACCGACGGACGCGATCCACGAGTTCGTACTGGCGCATCATGCCGAACGGACCGCCGAAGACTGAGGGGGGCGGGGCGTTGCCCGCCCTGGAGTTCGTCCAAGGTTATCACGAACGGCACCGTCCGGCGCAAGGGACAGCGCCGGCAAAAAGGAAAATGCATAGCTGCGTCAAGGCAGAAGCAGGGTTGAACCAGTGGTGGCGCGCCCTTCCAGGTCCCGATGGGCGCGCACGGCGTCCTTCAGAGCGTAGGTCTGGTGCACGGGGATCTTCACCGCGCCCTTGATGACCATCTCGAACAGGTCATTGGCGGTGGCCAGAAGATCCGGCCGGGTGGCCACATAAGTGCCGAGCGTGGGGCGGGTGGCGTAGAGCGAACCCTTCTGGGACAAGGTCAGCAGGTCGAAATTGGTGATGGCGCCCGAGGCATTGCCGAAGGACACCCAAAGGCCGCGCGGCTTGAGGCAATCCAGCGAGGCGGGATAGGTGGCCTGGCCAACGCCGTCATAGACCACGTCGCACATCTTGCCCGAGGTGATCTCCTTCACGCGGTGGACGAAATCCTCCTCGCGATAAAGGATCACATGGTCGACGCCATTGGCCAAAGCCAGTTCCGCCTTGTCCTTGGAGCCCACGGTGCCGATCACGGTGGCGCCCAGGGCATGGGCCCATTGGGACAGGATGAGCCCCACGCCCCCGGCCGCCGCCTGGATGAGGAGGGTGTCGCCCGCCTTCACCTCATAGGTCCGGCGCACCAGATATTGCGCCGTCATGCCCTTGAGCATCATGGCGGCGGCGGAGCGATCGTCGATGGCGGCGGGCAGGTGCACCAGCACGTTGGCGGGAATGTTGCGCACCTGGGCATATGCGCCCATGGCCCCGGCATAGGCCACCCGGTCGCCCACGTGGAAGTCGTTCACATGGTCGCCCACCGCCACCACTTCGCCCGCCCCCTCATTGCCGGGGATGAAGGGCAATTGGGGGGCCTTGTAGAGGCCGGAGCGGAAATAGGTGTCGATGTAATTGAGGCCGATGGCGGTATGACGGATCTGCACCTCACCGGGGCCGGGCGGGGGCACGGTGATGGTCTCGAACGTCAGGACCTCCGGACCGCCGGTCCGGTGCACGCGAATCGCCGCAACCATGTCGTCGCCTCCCACCCGTTGTCCGCCGCGCCTGTGTGGCCTTGGCCCTGGCGGGCACAGCGGCGGCGGCATGATAGGGCCTCCCCGGCCACCGGCAAGCGCCCAGACCTCCGGCACGCGCTCACGCCGTCTCATCGCCTCCGGCCGCGCTCCCCGACGCGGCCGCGCCGGAGGCCGAGCGGCGGGCGCCGGGCTTGTCCATGCCCGACTGGCGGCGGCGCCGCCGGCGCGCGGCGGTGATGTTCATGGCTTCCACCAGCACCGCGAAGGCCATGGCCGCATAGATGTAGCCCTTGGGAATGTGGAAGCCGAAGCCATCCGCCACCAGGGTGGTGCCGATGAGCACCAGGAAGGCCAAAGCCAGCATCTTGGTGGTGGGATGAGAGGCGATGAAGGCGCTGAGCGGCCCGGAAGCCACGAACATCACGCCCACCGCGATCACCACCGCCAGGATCATGATCTCCAGATGCTCGGCCATGCCGATGGCGGTGAGGATGGAATCGATGGAGAAGACGAGATCGAGCACCGCGATCTGCGCCACCATCATGAGGAAGGCGGAGCTGGCGGGGGCGGCGCCGCCGGCCTCCTCGCCCTCCATCTCGCCATGCATCTCGGTGGTGGCCTTGGCCACCAGGAAGGCGCCGCCCGCAATCAGGATGATGTCGCGCCAGGACACGCCGTGGCCCATCACCGTGAACAGCGCCTGCTGGAGCCCGATCAGCCAGGACAGGGTGAACAGCAGGGCGATCCGCATGAAGAGCGCCAGCCCGAGCCCGATCTGCCGCGCCCGGAGCGCCTGATGGGCGGGCAGGCGCTGCACCAGCAGCGAAATGAAGATCACATTGTCGATGCCGAGCACGATCTCCATGGCCACCAGCGTGACCAGGGCCGCCCAGGCTTCCGGCGATGAGATCCAGGCCAGCATTCACGTCTCCCGTCGTGCGGCCCCCGCGCGCCGGTTCAGCCTACCGCCAAAGCATGACACATCTAGGGGATGGGACGACGCACCGCGCGACGGCGCGCGCCCTTGCGGCTAAACTCGCGGGTGCTGGAAATCGATCCCCGGCGCGATCCAGGGGCCGGGATCAGGCGTTTTGTAGAGGACCGGCGGCCTGGGGCGCGGGGTGGCATGTGCCCCCCGGCCCGGGTGCCCGGCCACAATGTCCCGGCCACGCCGCCCTGCGTGGAGCCGTGGTGCGTGCGGAGGTTGTCATGTCCGACCCGTTGAACTCCGACCCGTTGAACTGCGATCCTTTGAACCAGGATGTCATCGTCGTGGGGGGCGGGCCCGCGGGTCTGGCCGCGGCCATCGGGCTCGCCCGCGCGGGCGTGCCGACGGCGCTGGTGACCGGGCCGGAGCGCGGCATCGACCAGCGCACCACCGCGCTCATGGAAGGCTCGGTGCAGATCCTGTCCGCCTACGGCCTGTGGGAGCGCCTGGCGCCGCACACCGCCCCGCTCCGGGATCTGCGAATCGTCGATGCTACCCGCCGCCTGATGCGCGCGCCGGAAGTCACCTTCCGCGCCGCCGAGATCGGGCTGGAGGCGTTCGGCTATAATATCGAGAACGAGGCGCTGCGCGGCGAACTGACCACGGCGGCGCTGGCCACGCCCAATCTCCACATCGCCCGCGCCTCCCTCACCGACGTCACCGTGGAAGGCGAGACCGCCCGGGTCCTCCTGGATGACGGGCGCACGCTCACCGCCCGCCTTGTGATCGCCGCCGACGGACGCCAGTCCAGGGTCCGCCAGGCGCTGGGCATCGGCCTGAAGTCGCAGGCCTATCCGCAGGTGGCCCTGACCTTCACCGTCGCCCACACGCGGGCGCATGAGGACATCTCCACCGAATTCCACACCGAGACCGGCCCCTTCACTTTGGTGCCGCTGCCCGGCAACCGCTCTTCCATCGTGTGCGTGGTCAGCGAGCGGGAGGCGGTGACCTTGCTCGGCCTGAACGACACGGCGCTCGCCCGCGAACTGGAGCGGCGCGCCCATTCCATCCTCGGCGCCTTCACGGTGCAGGCAGGCCGCGGCGCCTTCCCGCTCTCGGCGGAGACCGCCCGCAGCCTGGTGGCGGATCGGGTGGCGCTGATGGCGGAGGCCGCCCATGTGATGCCGCCCATCGGGGCGCAGGGCCTCAATCTGGGACTCCGCGACGCGGACGCCCTGGTGCGCGCCGTGACCGCGGCCTTCGCGGCCGGGCGCGATCCCGGCGCGGCGGACCTGCTGGCAACCTATGAGCGCGAGCGGCGGGCGGACATTGAGGGCCGCATGCGGGCGGTGGACCTGCTCAACCGCTCGCTCCTGTCGGACCTTGTGCCGGTGCAGGGCCTGCGGGGCCTCGGCCTTTATCTGCTCGACCGCGTCGGCCCGTTGCGGCGGCGGCTCATGCGCATCGGGGTGGGCAGCCAGGCGGCCTGAAGCTTGCCGGCACAAAAAAGGGGGCGGTCCCGCCGGGACCGCCCCCTTTTTGATTGAGGTCGCTCAGCGCGGCGGCTGGGCGGCGCGGGCCACGTGGTCGCGCAGTTCCTGGAGCGAGGCGAAGCGCAGCACGCCGTCGGGAAGCTCCGCCTGGATGGAGCCGTCCGAATAGAGCGTATAGGCCATGCCGCCCACGATGCCCGACTTCAGAATGGTGGGCTCGGCCACCTCCGGGCGGGGCGGCTCGGCGCGGCGCACCGGGGCGGGCGGCGGCGCGGGAGGCGCAGGCGGGGCCGGCGGGGCGAACGGACGGGGAACCGGCGCGGTGCGCGGCTCCGGGCGTTCGGCCCGCTCCATCGGCGCCGGGGCAGGAACGGGCGCCGGTGCGGGCTCGGGCGGCAGGTCGGCGGGCGCCTCGGCCGGCAGGCGCAGGCGCGAGGCCAGGGTCTCGCCTTCGGTCAGGCGGCCGAGGATGCGGCCACGGCGCGCGTCCGGGGCGGGCGCCGCCTCGGTCGGAGGCTCGGCCGCGCGGGGCCGCACGAAGGGCGGAAGGGTCGGGCGGCCGGTGGGCTCGGTGGGGGGCGCCTGGCGCACAGGGGCCGGGGGCGGCGGGGGCGGCGGCGCATAGGCCGGCTCATCGTCCTCCTCCTCGTCGGAGGGAAGCTGGAAGGCGGGCGCCGGCGCGAAGGCGGGCGCGGCCGCCGGGGCGCTGGACACGGCCGAACCACCCGTCAGCGCCACCTGGTCGAGACGGGCGGCAAGGCCCGCCATTTCCTTCAGCACGAGGGCGATACCCACCAGCACGATGCCACCCGACACACCCGCCGCGCCAGCCGCGAGCAGGGCATTGCCGAAATTGGACACGAAAATCGCCATACCGAGCACCGACACGACGAGGCCGATCAGCGCCAGGAGAAAACCGATAGCACCCACTAACCGCCACATATGACCACTCCAAGCACGAACCGCGCGGCACGATCGTCCAAAGCAAATTGCCGGTCCAGGCAAGAAATCGGCGTCGCCGCTGTTGTCCGATCTCCCAGCCCGCCCTATCTAGTTCGCAGTTCGGGCGAACCTCCATCCTCGGTCACCGGGGGGACGTCGCCGAACCCTACCGGATCGATTGCGGAGACGCCCCATGTCTTTCACGCTTCCCGAACTGCCCTACTCTTATGACGCGCTCGCCCCCTACATGTCCCGCGAGACGCTCGAATATCATCACGACAAGCATCATCTTGCGTATGTCAATAACGGTAACAACCTCCTAAAGGGAACCGAATTTGAGGGAAAATCCCTCGAGGAGATCGTCAAGGGCTCCTTCGGCAAGAATGCCGGCCTCTTCAACAATGCCGGCCAGCACTATAACCACCTGCACTTCTGGAACTGGATGAAGCCCAACGGCGGCGGCGCCATCCCCGGTGAGCTTGAGAAGAAGATCATCGAGGACATCGGCTCGGTGGAGAAGTTCAAGGAGGAGTTCGTGGCGGCGGGCGTCGGCCAGTTCGGCTCCGGCTGGGCCTGGCTCACCCTGAAGGACGGCAAGCTGTCCGTGACCAAGACCCCCAATGGCGAGAACCCGCTGGTGCATGGCGGCGTGCCGCTGCTGGGCGTCGATGTGTGGGAGCACTCCTATTACATCGACTACCGCAACCGTCGGCCCGATTATGTGAAGGCCTTCGTCGACCACTTGGTCAACTGGGACTATGTGGCCGAGCTGTATTCCAAGGCCGGCTGAGGCCCTCAAGGTCTCGCCGCCAAAGCGTCCAGATCAGGCCGGGAGCGCGCCGCGCTCTCGGCCTTTTTATTTGCGAAATGAGAGTCGCACGCAGCAAGCCGGGCGGGCGCCGCAAGTTTCGCACAAGGATTAGGCGGCAAAATGCAATCTGAGGGGGTATTGCACGCAGTTGCACCGGTCACGCTGCGGCGCAATGCATAAAAATCTTGCATCGTCCGGTCTTCCGGGCAAGATGAGCCGCTCACAATCATGTGAGCGGGGTCAGCGCACTGTCCGCCCCGCGCTGGTCATTTTTCAGGGGCTGATGCAACGCGTTCGAGTTGGGCCGTACAAAGATGCGTAACCTGCTTTCCGACCGTCTGCCGCGTCCTTTCGCAGACCGTCTCGCGCTGCTCTTGATCCTCGCCGTCTCCATCCTGGGGGTGTGGACCTACCACGACTATGGGCTGGGCTGGGACGACTTCACGCACTCGCAATATGGCGACCTGCTGCTGCGCTATTACGCCTCCGGGTTGAGCTTCAAGCGCGTGTTCTCGTTCGTGAACCTCTATTATTACGGCGGCAGCTTCGACCTCGCCGCCGCCTGGCTCGCGCAGCACCTGCCGATCGACATCTTCGACCTGCGCCGTCTGCTCGGCGGCATCGTCGGGATTTTCGGCATGGTCATCGTCTGGCGCACGGGGCGCCGTCTCGGCGGTCCCGTCTGCGGCCTCATGGCGCTGTGCCTGCTGGCCATCTGCCCGCTGTATTACGGGCACATGTTCATGAATGCGAAGGATGCGCCCTTCGCGGTGGCGGTGGCCGCCCTCATCTATTCCCTGGTCCGGGCGCTGGAAGAATTCCCCAAGCCCACTTGGCGCACCGTCGGCCTGTTCGCGGTGGCTCTGGGCTTCACCATCGGCACCCGGGTGCTCGGCGCCATCTCGGTGGTCTACCTCACCGCCGCGCTCGCCCTGCTGCTGCTGGTGGAATGGCGGCATCTGGGCTTCAAGGCGGCCGTGGCGCGCATGGCCACCTTCATCGGCCTGCTCGCCATCGGCCTGCCCCTGGCCTATCTGGTCATGGGCTTGGCCTGGCCCTGGGCGGTGGTGGAGCCGCTCAATCCCGTGCACGCGCTCACCTATTATTCCCACTTCTGGGAAGTGCCGTGGCGCGAGCTGTATGAAGGCCATCCCGTCCTCGTGCCCGACATGCCGCGCACCTATGTGCCGACGCTGTTTGCGGTGCAGATGCCGGAATTCTTCCTGGCCATGTCGGTGGCCGGCATGGCCGGCGCCCTGGTGGCGAGCCTGTTCGGCAAGGCGGAACCGCGCCGGCGCGCCCAGCTGATGCTGGTGCTCACCGCCGCCCTGTTCCCGATCCTGCTGACGGTGGTGACGCGCCCCGTCATGTATAACGGCATCCGCCACTTCGTGTTCGTGACCCCCGCCCTGGCGCTGCTGGGCGGCCTTGCGGGCCACTGGGCCTGGAACTGGGCCCTGCGCCATGGCGAGACCGCCCGCGCGGCCTTCGCTGGCGTCTTCGCCCTGGGCCTTCTGCTGCCGGCCTCCGAATTCGCCCAGCTGCACCCGCTGCAATACACCTATTACAACCACATCGTGGGCGGGGTGCGCGGCGCCGACAGCATGTTCATGCTCGATTACTGGGGCCTGGCCTTCAAGCAGGCCACCGCCGAGCTGGACGAATATGTGGAGGAACACCGCCGCTCGCTGCCGCAGGGCCGCAAGTTCCGCGTGGCGGTGTGCGGCCCCCATCGCGCCGCGGCGGCGGAACTGGGGCCGCGCTACGAGACCACCTATGAGACCCACGACGCCGACTTCGCCCTGATGCTGGACGAATTCTACTGCGCCAAGGTGCAGGCCCCGGTGATCGTGAAGGTGGAGCGGGATGGGGTGGTGTTCGCGCGGGTCTATGACGTGCGCGGCCGCAGCTTCCCCTCGGTGTTCGCCGCTGGCCAATAGTCGCGCGGCCGTCTTGAGCCCACACGCGTCGCCGGCAGCGAAAGCCTCCGGCGACGTTTTCATGTGTGCGGCTTCAGGGGGGAGACGCCTTGCGGCAGCGCCTTGAAGGGCGCGGGCAATCCAACACCGGCCGTCCAGAGCTGGCCGCGCCGACGGCAGGTCGCCCCCCTCCTCACCGGCGAGAGCATGCGCGAGCCCATCGGCCTGCGCCGCAGGCGGATGGGATCACCCTGATCGGATCGCGCTCTGGCGCGTTCAGCCAGCCAGCGCCGGAGGCCTCCCGCCGTCGGCCGCCGATGGCGCACCGTAGCGGCCGGATCGCTTCAAGGTTTCTCGGAGGGAGGGAATCGATCGGACGGATCGTTTGGGGCATTTCCTTCCCCCGACCCGCGTCCCGTGTCGCGCGGACAGGCCCTCGCGATCAGAACAGCTTCATCCGCCGGAACACCCAGGCAAGGCTGAGGGCGAAGGCGATCAGCAGAAACGAGATGATCCAGAAGGATTCTGGGTCTTCTTCCCCGGGAATGCCGCCCACATTCATGCCGAACAGGCCGGACACGAAGGTGAGCGGGGCAAACACCACGGTCACCACCGCCAGCACCAGCATGGACTGGTTCATCTGCTCCGCCCGGCGGTCCACCAGCTGGTCGCGGATGAGCGAGGCGCGCTCGCGAATGGAATCCAGCTCTTCGGTGAAGCGCACCACCCGGTCGGCGGCATCGCGCAGGCGGTTACGGTCCTTGGGGCCGAGCCAGGGATCGTCCTCCAGCGAAAAATGGGTCAGCGCCTCCCGCTGGGGCGCAATGTGCCGGCGCAGCTTGATGGACACCCGTCGCAGGATGGCCTGCCGGGGCATGATGTCCGAGGCTTGGCTGGTGACCACCTCGTCCTCCAGCTCATCGGCCTGGTCCATGAGCGCGGCCACCACCGAATCCAGGCGCTCCACCAGACGCATGGCCAGATCCGCCACCATCTCGCCCTGGGTGCGCGGGCAGCGGCCCCGGCGCAGGGCGTCGATGAAATCGGCGATGGCGGAGACGGGCTCGTGCTGCACCGTCACGATGCGCCGCTCCTCCACCCAGAAATGGACGCCCTGAAGCTCCTCGGGCAAGGCGTTGCGGTGGAGATTGACTGCCCGCAGCACCAGCAGCGCGCCGTCCGCATGCATGGCGCAATGGGGGCGGCTCTCGTCGTCCAGCATGGAATCGATGATGAGCGGATCGATGCCGCTCTTTTCCCGCAGCCAGTCCTGCCGGCGCCGGGGCATGGCGCGGAAGTGCAGCCACAGGAAGCCGTCCTCGGGCACGGGCAGATCCAGCACGTCGTCCTCGGCCAACGCCCTGCCGCCGCCCCTCCCGTTGAAGAGCCAAGCCTCGACCAGTCCTTCGGCCTCTTGGACGTGCATGCGGTCCCCCTCGGCTGCGCGCCGACTGACTGCCAGAAACCGGTGAATGGGAAAAGGGAAATGCGCGCGGGTCCGCCGCGAGTGTGGCCCCCCTTTCCTGCACCTTGATGACGGCGCCGGCCCGGGCCATCCGGCCCCGGCGCCGCCGTCTCCCTCAGGCGAGGGCGGGCAGGATGCGGGCCCAGCTGCGGATGCCCTTGTGGAAGGAAGTCAGGTCGTACTTCTCGTTGGGTGAGTGGATGCGGTCATCATCCAGCCCGAAACCGATGAGCAGCGTGTCGAGCCCCAGCACGGCCTTGAACTGGCCGACAATGGGGATGGAGCCGCCCGAGCCCACCGTCACAGGAGCCTTGCCCCACTCCTGCTCCAGCGCGGCGGCCGCCTTCTGAAGATCGATGCTGTCGGCGGGCACGAGGAAGGCGCGGCTGCCCTCACCGGCCGAGAAGGTCATGCGGCAATCGGCGGGCAGGCGCGCTGCCACGAAGGCGCGGAAGGCCTCCTTGAGCGCCACCGGGTCCTGGTCCGCCACCAGACGGAAGGAGATCTTGGCGGTGGCGGAGGCGGGGATGATGGTCTTGCTGCCCTGGCCGGTATAGCCGCCATAGATGCCGTTCACCTCGAAGGTGGGGCGCGACTGGATCTGCTCGATCACCATGCGGTCGGCTTCGCCGGCGGCCACCGAAAGCCCGACCGGGCCAAGGAAGGACGCCGCGGTGAGGCCGAGCCCCGCCCATTGCGCCTTCTGCGCGGCGGTCGGCTCCACCACATCGTCGTAGAAGCCGGGAATGGTGATGCGCCCCTGCCCGTCATGCACATCGGCGATGATGCGGGCGAGCACATGGACGGGATTGCGCGCGGCGCCGCCGAACAGGCCGGAATGCAGGTCCCGGTCGGCGCCGAAAATGGTGAGCTCGGTATGGACGATGCCGCGCAGGCCGGTGGTGATGGCCGGCGTGGTGCGGTCCCACATGCCGGTGTCGCACACCAGGGCCACGTCGGCGGAAAGCTCGCCCGCATGGGCGGCCAGGAAGGCCGGCAGGCTCGGCGACCCGCACTCCTCCTCGCCCTCCAGCAGCACGGTCACGTCCACCGGCAGGCGGCCGTCCACCTCCTTCAGCGCCCGGAGCGCCTCGATGAAGGTGAAGACCTGGCCCTTGTCGTCGCACGCCCCCCGCGCGACGATGCTCTGGCGGCCGGCCTCGTCCGCCGCCAGGCGCGGCTCGAACGGGGCGGTCTCCCACAGCTCTAGCGGGTCCACGGGCTGGACGTCATAATGGCCGTAGAACAGCACCCGGCGCGGCGCGCCCGTATCGGTGCGGGCCACCACCACCGGATGACCGGCGGTCTCGCGCACGGCGGCGGACAGGCCGAGGTCCGCCAGGGCGGCGGCGGCGAAATCGGCCGCCCGGCGGCAATCGGCGGCATGGGCGGGATCGGTGGAAATGGAGGGAATGCGCAGGAAGTCGAACAGGCGGGCCAGGCTCGCCTCCAGGCCGTCATCGATGTGCTTCAGGACTTGCTCCGACACGATGCCTCTCCATGTCCCTGCCATCCGGCGCGCGCCTCACGCGCCGGTGCGCGGCGCGTCTGGGTAGCACGCCGGCGCGGCCGTGAAAACGAAGGGCGGAAAACGAAACGCGGCGCCGGGAGGCCCCGACGCCGCGTTGAAAAAGCCGGAAGAAGCGGACCGCGGGCCGCGGCGGGATCAGCCGACCGCCTGCTCCCGCTTGCCGTCATCCGCCTCCTGCGTGGCGGCGGCGGCGATCGGGCGCTGGGCGCGGCGGGCGCGCTGGAGCACGGAGCCGATGCGGCGATAGAGCAGGCGCGGCAGCAGCGGCATGCCCACGGCCGCCTCATAGCCGCAGCGGCCGGCGGTGCGCGTCAGCTGAAGGGTGGTGCCATCCGCCACCATGACGGCGGGCACCGCGTCCTCCGCCTCGCGGAAGGGGTGGTCGGGCACATCGTCCACCGTGTTCACCTGGACCACCACCACGTCGAACGCGCGCGGGAGGGCCTGGGCCTCCTGCACGGTCGCCACCTCGGTGACGGCCCCAACGCCCAGGGCGCTCAGGCCGGTCCGCGTGATCTGGCGGCGGTCAACGTCGGAATCGATGATGAGAATGCGGGCAGTCGGCAACACCTTCATGGGGCGCTCCTGCTTGGGCGGTTCATGTCGCACCACATGAACCGAGGTTGAGCAGCTCCGTCCGAACGCAACCCCGCAATTGCGCCTGACTCGAGCCAAACTAACAAACAGCTTCCCCCGAGACAACCGTTACCGGGGTCCGGCGGACGGCGAAGCTCATTTTCGCATGCCGCCGAGGATGCCGCGCAGGATGGCCTTGCCCAATTGGGTGCCCACCTGGGAGGCGACCGAGCGGGCCACCTGCCGCACCACCAGCTCGGTGGTGGTCATGCGGGTGCTGGTGCGCGCGGTCGGCGCCCGCGGCGCCTCGGGCGCGGATGGGCGGGGCGCGCCGGTGGGCGTCCGGGTGGAGGGGACGGACGTGCCGGACCGCCGGGGCGGCGGCTCCGCAGGACGGCCCCAGGGGCCGGAGGGCCGGGTCTCCGCAGGGGCGGGCGCGTCCCCGTCCGACGCGGCCCCCTCCAGCATCTCGAAGGCGGACTGACGGTCCACCCTGGTGTCATAGACCCGCCCCAGCGGGCTTGCGACGATCAGCGCCGTGCGCTCCTCCCGCGACAGCGGCCCGACGCGGGCGGCGGGCGGGCGCACCAGCATGCGCTCCACCATGGCCGGCGTGCCATTGCCCTCCAGCAGCGAGACCAGCGCCTCGCCCTTGCCCAATTCGGTGATGACCCGGGCAGTGTCGAGCCGGGGATTGGGGCGGAAGGTCTCGGCGGCGGTCTTCACCGCCTTCTGGTCGCGCGGCGTGAAGGCGCGCAGCGCGTGCTGCACCCGGTTGCCCAGCTGGGAGAGCACCTTGTCCGGCACGTCGAGGGGATTTTGGGTGACGAAATAGACCCCCACCCCCTTGGAGCGGATCAGGCGGACCACCTGCTCCACCTTGTCCAGCAGCACCTTGGGCGCCTCGTCGAACAGCAGGTGCGCCTCGTCGAAGAAGAAGACGAGGCGGGGCTTTTCCGGGTCGCCCACCTCCGGCAATTGCTCGAACAGCTCGGACAGAAGCCACAGCAGGAAGCAGGCATAAAGGCGGGGCGCGCCCATCAGGCGGTCGGCGGCGAGGATCGAGATCACCCCCTTGCCCGAGGGGTCCACATGCATGAGGTCCTCGATGCGCAGGGCCGGCTCGCCGAAAAAGTCGTCCGCCCCCTGATTCTCCAGCACCAGCACCTGCCGCTGGATCGCCCCCACGCTGGCGGAGGACACGTTGCCGTACTTGGCCCGCAAGGTGGCGCTGTTTTCAGCCACATGGGCCAGCATGGCCCGCAGGTCCTTCAGGTCCAGCAGCAGCAGGCCCTGTTCGTCAGCGACGCGGAAGACGATGTTGAGCACGCCTTCCTGGGTCTCGTTGAGCCCCATGAGTCGCGCCAGCAGCAGCGGCCCCAACTCGGAAATGGTGGTGCGCACCGGATGCCCCTGCTCGCCGAACAGGTCCCAGAAGGCGACCGGGAAACGTCCGGGCGCATAGGTGATGCCCACCTCCTCCGCCCGCTTGACGAGGAAATCGCGCGGCTCCCCCATGGCGGCGATGCCGGAGAGGTCGCCCTTGATGTCGGCGGCGAAGACCGGCACGCCGGCCCGCGAGAAGCCTTCCGCCAGCACCTGGAGCGTCACCGTCTTGCCGGTGCCGGTGGCGCCGGTGACGAGGCCGTGGCGGTTGGCGAGGCGCAGCACCAGGGACAGATCGGGGCTCGCCCCGCCATCGCCGCGCGGACCGATGCAGCGCCCCAGAAAGACATCTCCCGCCGGAACCTTTGCCGTCATGGTGCGTCTCCCTCTCGCCGCTTTGCCGTGCTCCATTTGGCCTTGGCCCGCAGCCCCGCACAAGGCCCGGGCCGTACGCCAGAGCGTCATGGTCTTGCGTGTAGACTGCACCGCCGCCAAGATCGATGGCGCGGGGAACCAGCAAGAGGTGCACGATGGAAGAGTTGGTCACCCGGCTGAAGGAGAAGGTGGGCGTCTCCGATCCCGCCGCGCGCCGGGCTGTGGAAGTGGTCATCGAATTCCTGTCCAACGAGGCGCCGGCCGGCGCCATGGAGGAGCTGGCAGGGTCCCTGCCCGGCCTGTCAGACGTGCTGTCCCGCTGCTCGCAGGACGCCAGCGTACCCATGTCCACGCGCCATTTCGGCGGCATGGCCCGGCTGATGCAGGTGGCCGACCGCATGATGTCGGCGGGCATGACCATGGGCCAGGTCCAGCAGGCCACCCATGAAGTGGTCGCTTTTGCCCGCGAGCGGGCCGGCGATGAGGCGGTGAACCGCATCGTCACCGCCATTCCCGGCCTGCGCCAGGTGGCCTGAAGACCCCGCCTCCCCCGGGCCAGGCGGGCTTCGCCCAATTGCCCGCGTGCCTGACCGGGGCGGGCTCTTTATGGTAGGGGGCTATCCTTGCCCTCTACAGGCTGCCGCCGCATGTCCTCCCCTGTCTTTGTCACGCCTGAACCGCGCACCCTCCCCGCCTGCGACCGCACGCTGAATCTTGGCCCGCGCACGCTGGTGATGGGCATCCTCAACATCACGCCCGATTCCTTCTCCGACGGCGGCAAGAATGCCGCCCCCGACGATGCGCTGGCCAATGCCCGGCGCCTTGCCACCGAGGGCGCGGACATTCTGGACGTGGGCGGCGAATCCACGCGGCCCGGCCACACCCCGGTGGCGGCGGACGACGAGTGGGCGCGTGTCGCGCCCGTCCTGGCGGCCTTGAAGGAAGAGAGCGCCCTGCCCGTCTCCATCGACACCTGGAAGGCGGAGGTGGCCCGCAAGGCGGTGGCGGCGGGCGCCGTGATCGTCAACGACGTGTGGGGCTTCTCCCGCGACGCGGACATGGCAAGCGTGGTGGCGGACACGGGCGCCGCCGCCATCGTCATGCACAATCGCGAGGCCGTCGACCCCGCCGTGGATGTGATCGCCGACATGCTCAGCTTCTTCGAGCGGGCGCTGGAGCGGGCGGAAAAGGCCGGCGTGACGCGCGAGCGCCTGGTGCTCGACCCCGGCATCGGCTTCGGCAAGACGTTCGAGCAGAATCTGGCCGCCATCGCCAGGCTCGGCGAACTACGGGTGCTGGGCCTGCCCTTGCTGCTCGGCACCTCCCGCAAGTCGCTCATCGGCAAGGTCATCGACACCACGCCGCCCGAGCGGGTGCCGGGCACCATTGCGTCCAATGTCATCGGCATCATGGCGGGGGTGGAGATCATCCGGGTGCATGACGTGGCTGAACATGTGCAGGCGGCCCGGGTCAGCGAAGCCATCCGCGCGGCGCGATGAACACCCGTGCCTATCTGTGCCTCGGCGGCAATGTGGGCGACCCGGCGGCAAAGCTGGCACTCGCCCGGGCGCTGCTGGCCCGTGCGGGCCTCACGCTCGTGCGCACGTCCGCGCTTTACCGCACGCCGCCGTGGGGGCCGGTGCCGCAGGGCGACTATCTCAACCAGGTCATCGAGGTGAAAAGCCCGGTGGGCGCCCTCTCCTTGCTGCATCTCGCCCTCGGGATCGAGCGCATGCTGGGGCGCGATCGCACGCGGGAGGAGCGCTATGGCCCCCGCCCCATCGACATCGACATCCTCGCCTTCGGCACCGAGCGGCACGACACGCCCGACTTGCAGCTGCCCCATCCCCGGCTGATGGAACGCGCCTTTGCGCTGGTGCCGCTGACGGAGATCGCGCCGGGCCTCGCCATTGAAGGCGTGCGGGTGAAGGACGCCCTGGCCCGGCTGGACCTGTCCGGCATCGTGCGGGTGGACGGCCCATGACAAAAGGCGCCCCGCCGGAATGGGCGGGGCGCCTTTCGGAGCGGCTGGAGGCGCGCGCTGGGAGAGCGCGCCGCCTCCTCCTGTCCCGGAGCGGGAAAAGGGCGCAGGCCCCGCTCAGTCGTGCTTTCCCGGACGCCGCGCCTGATAGGCGCTGGCCCCCGATGAAAGATCCCGCCAGGCGCGCGCCAGTTGGCTCACTTCCCGGCGACGGTCACCTCACATGCGGTCGACGCCGCGGGACCAGGTGTCCACCTGCTCCTTCACCTGATCCTTGGCGAGACCATAGCGCTCCTGAAGCTTTCCTTCGAGCTTCTCGCGATTTCCGTTGATCTGCGCCATGTCATCGTCCGTCAGCTTGCCCCACTGGGTCTTGACGCTACCGGTGAACTGCTTCCAGTTGCCTTCGATGCGATCCCAATTCATATTGCGCACTCCCGTTTGTTAAGAAGAACTATGCCCCTTCAACGCGCAGACGGCGCTTTGGTTCCCCCTTTTGACCTTGCCTGCGGCCCGTTGAGCCCGCCGGCTGAACGCGCCATGCTGCACGGCACCGATTCCGCGCCGCCGCGCGGGACGGCGACGGGGATGACATGACACGTCCGCACGAAGACGATGCCGTCCTGGCCGAGCGCGTGGCGCGGGGCGAGCGGGCCGCGCTGGCCCGAGCCATCACCCTGATCGAATCCCGGCGAGCCGATCATCGCGCGCGGGCGCAGGCGCTGTTGCAGATGCTCCTGCCGCGCACCGGCAAGGCGTATCGCGTGGGCATCACCGGCGTGCCGGGGGTGGGCAAGTCCACCACCATTGATGCGCTCGGCACCTATCTCACCGGACAGGGCCACAAGGTGGCGGTGCTGGCGGTGGACCCCTCCTCCACCCGCACCGGCGGCTCGATTCTCGGCGACAAGACGCGCATGTCCCGCCTCTCGGTGGACCCCGCCGCCTTCGTGCGCCCCTCCCCCTCCGGCGGCACGCTGGGCGGCATCGCCGCCAAGACGCGCGAGACCATGCTGCTGTGCGAGGCCGCCGGCTTCGACGTGGTGCTGGTGGAGACGGTGGGGGTGGGCCAGTCGGAAACGGCGGTGGCCGATCTCACCGACACCTTCCTGGTGCTCATGCTGCCCGGCGCGGGCGATGAATTGCAGGGCATCAAGAAAGGCGTGCTGGAACTGGCTGACATCGTCGCCGTCAACAAGGCGGACGGCGACAATGTGACCCGCGCCCGCGCGGCGGCGGGGGAATATCGCGCAGCCCTCCACCTCTTGGGCTCACGCCAGGCCCATTGGTCGCCCCCCGTGCTCACCTATTCCGGCCTCACGGGCGACGGCATCCCGCAGGTGTGGGAGCAGGTGCTGCTTCACCGCACCAAGTGCGAGGCCGCCGGCACTTTCGCCGCCACCCGCCGGGCGCAGCAGGTGCGTTGGATGTGGACGCTGCTTCAGGAGCGCCTCGCCGCCCGCGTCGCCTCCGATCCCGCCATCAAGGCACGCCTGCCCGCGCTGGAGCGGGAGGTTGCCGAGGGCACCTTGGCGCCCACCCTGGCGGCCAATGAGATCGCCGAGCTGATCGGGCTCTGAAATGGGCGCACCGGGCCGCAAGATCCTCATCTGCGGCTTCGGCCCCTTTCCCGGCGTGCCGCGAAACCCCGCGCAGACCGCCGCCCGCGACCTCGCGCGGCTGCGCCGGCCCCTACTGGAGGGCATGGAGCGCCATCTGGAGATCCTGCCCACCCGCTGGGACGCGATGCCTCATCTGGCGGGCCTGCTGGCCGACGTGAGGCCGGATGCGGTGCTGCTGCTGGGAGTCGCCGGTCGGCGACGGGTGCTGAATGTGGAAATGCGCGCGGTGAATGCCGCCAGCGGCTTCCCCGATGCCGCCCGCCGGCACGCCCCGGCCCGCACCCTTCAGGCGGGTGGACCGGACGTACGCATGACTCGTGCCAATGCCGCCCGCCTCGTCCACGCCATCCGGCAGGCGGGGCTAGGTGCGGCGGTCTCGCGGGACGCCGGGCGCTATCTCTGCAACGGGGCCTATTATACCGCCCTGGCCGCTCTGGAACGCATGGACCCGCCGATCCCGGTGGTCTTCGTCCACCTGCCGGGACGTGGTCCAAGGCCCCGCGGGGCGGGGCGCGTGGGGGCGCAAACGCATCGGCTGCGCCGGACCCAGGGGCTGGCGCAGCTTCTCAAGGCGTTGATGGCGCGGGGCTGAGGGGCGTCCCTTATGGGACCTCAGGCCGCCTCGCCATTGGAAGGGCGGCGGGGCGGACGGGGCGGGGTGATGTCGATCATCTCATAGCCGCCCGGCGAGGCCTGGTAGCGGGTGACGTTCACCTTGACCTTGCTGCGCCCGAACAGCAGGAACTGAAGCCCGCCCACCACCACTGCGACGGCCAGCACAATGCCGGCGGCCACCAGGAGGGAGCCGAGGAAGGCGAAGAGGATCGCCGCAGCGACGCCGCCCGCCACGATCAGTCCGGCGGCGCGCAAAGTGGTCAGGAAGCTGTTCATCTGTCTCTTTCTCACATGCACTTGCGTAAGGTGAACGCAAGGTGCGGCGGACTTATGGCGCCGGCTTCCCATATGGGGAGCTCTGGACCCCCGCTCAATAGCCCCGTTGCGGGTCCACCGGATTGGCGATGCTTTCCCCCGCGCGGAGGCGGCGGATATTGGCCGCGATCTGCGCCGCGCCCGACTTGGGGATGGCGGTGGAGGCCAGATGCGGCGTAATCAGCACATTCTCCATGCCCCAGAGCGGGCTGTGCGCCGGCAGCGGCTCGGTCTCGAACACATCCAGCGTCGCCCCGCCCAGCGCGCCCGAGGCCAGCGCCGCGACCAGGGCCGGCTCGTCGATGATGGCGCCGCGCGCCACATTGATGAGCTTGGCGCCTTCCGGCAGCAGGGCGAGGGTCTGCGCATTGAGGATGTGGCGGGTGGCGGGGGTGAGCGGCAGCATCACCACCAGGATTTCGCTGCGGCGGAGAAAGTCCGGCAGCGCCTGCGGGCCGTTCACGCAGGCAACGCCGGGAATGTCCTTTGGCGTGCGCGACCAGCCGGACACCTGGAAGCCGTGGCGGGCGATCTCGGCCGCGGCGGTTCCCCCCAATTCGCCAAGGCCCAGCACGCCCACCGTGATCTCGTCCGCGGTGCGCGGCTGCACATAGTGCCACCGCCCCTCCCGCTGCGCCTTCTCGAACAGGGGAATGTCGCGGGCATGGCGCAGCACCGCCATCAGCACGAAGGAGGCCATCATCCGCGACATGTCGGGATCGGAAATGCGGGTGATGGGCACCGGCGGCAGATCATCCCGCGCCACCAGCGCATCGACCCCCGCCCCCAGATTGACCACCAGCTTGAGGTTCTTGAATGGCGCGAAGAAGCCGTGCGGCGGCTTCCACACCAGCGCATAGCGCACCGCATCGGGATCGCCCACATCGGGCGACACCCGCACGTCGAGATCGGGCAACTCGGCCCTGAGCGCCTCCACCCAGGGGGCGGACGTGTCCAATTGGCTATGGAAGACAAGGGCCTCGCGCATGGATGGTCTGCCCGGAATTTCGAGGAAAGCGGCGGGGGCGTGGCTGGGGCGCCAGGATTCGAACCTGGGAATGGGGGAATCAAAATCCCCTGCCTTACCACTTGGCTACGCCCCAATGCGCGGGCGCGGACCATATCCACACCCGCGATGAAAACGCAACGGGGATCACCGCGCCGACGGCGATGATCCACCGGCAAGGCCGCGATCGGCCCTCAGGCCCCGGTGAAGCGGGGCGCGCGCTTCTCGGCGAAGGCGAGGCGGCCTTCCCGATAATCGGCGCTGCCATTGGCCAGGGTGGTCAGCCGCCGGGCCTCGGCGGCCACCTGACCGCCCGCCCCGGTCGCGGCGCGGATGGAGAGCTTGGCGGCCCGCAGCGTCAGCGGCGCATTGTCGGCGATGCGGCCGACCAGCCGATCGGCCAGCGCATCCACCTCCTCGGGCGAGGCGATGTGGTCGAGGGCACCCATTTCAAAGGCGCGGGCGGCATCGAGCCGCTCGGCGCCATAAAACAGCTGGCGCACCGTCTGCCCGCCATAGGCCCGCACCAGGCGGGCGACGCCGCGCGGATCATAGCCCAGGCCAAGCCGGGCGGCGGGAATGGCGAAGAAGGCGTTGGCGGCGGCAATGCGCAGGTCGCAGCTGGCGGCGAGCGCCGCGCCCGCCCCGACGCAGGCGCCATGCACCAGCGCCACCACCGGGAAAGGAATGGCCTCGATGGCCGCGCAGGCGCTTTCCACCAGTTCGTCATAGCTCTGCGCGCCCGAGGCATCGGACCGGGCGGCGGAGAAGTCGGAAATGTCGGCACCGCCGGAAAAGGCCAGCGTGCCCTCCCCCCGCAGCAGCGCCACGCGGATGTCGGTGCGCCCCGCCGCTTCCGAAGCGAATGCGGACAGCGCGCGCCACATGGCGCTGGAAATGGCATTGCGCCGCTCGGGATTGGTGAGGACGAGACGGGCGATGCCGCCCTCCACGCTGATGGAAACGTCGCCGGCGGCCATGTGCCCTCCCCTCGATCAAGCGGCGCGCAGCCCCGCGCGCGCCGCGTCTGTGGCAGCGCATCTAACCCGCGAACCATGGCGGGTTGAAGAGGGGAAGTTGCCGAACGGGGAAGAAGAAAGCGCGGGCACGGGACGGCATGCATTTTCAACACGCCGCCCCGACCCTCCAGGTGCCGGTCAGGGCTTGACACCTGGAAGTCCGATTGGATGACGCATCCCTAAAGACCCGTCGATCCCGCTCGATGCATTCTTTGTCTCCAAAGACCTCTCGTCGCAAGAGACAAATTCAGGTCTCCAAAAGAGATGGATCCGGTTCGGAAACATTTCAGTAAAGATACCATCCACACCGGAAGAACTTCATCCGCTGGTTGCACGTCCTTTACACAGTCGCCCGGCGGCAACATCGGCTCGCAGCGGTCGGCGGCTTCGCGCAAAGCGTGCAACACGATGGCATCGCGGCGGGGGGCCGCGTCAGTCCTTCCGAAAAACAAAATTGGCTCCAAAGCCGATGGCAAGGGCGCCGCAGGCCACGCACAGCCCGTAGAGAAAACCATGACGTTCGGCGAGGTCGGCGATCTGCTGGCCGAAGCCGGACTTGCGCACCACGACCGAAGTGGCCGCGCTGGACAGCAGGTGCCCGTCGGCGAACAGCTTCACCGTCACCTGGTAGAGGCCGACCGGCGCCGCGGCGGGAATGCGGAAGCTGGTGCGGAACACCTGGGGCGACAGCATGGTCACCCCGTTCGGCTCCTCCCGATACAGCCCGTCCGCCTGCTTGATGCGCAGGAAGGCGAGGCGGAACGGGTCGTCGGGCACCACGTCCGCATAATCAGGCCCCACGCGCTGGAGGAAGATGTTGCGGGACAGACCGATCTGCTCGCGCCGCAGGACTTCGGCGGACGCGATCTCCGCCGCCGGCCGATTGGTGGCCACCGCCAGCACGGCCGGTGAATCCACGAAGGTCCGGCTGTCCGTATTGATATAGATGCCCGCCACCCGCGACTTGCGCCAGGTAACGAAATTCTCCTGCGGGCCACGCACGGTCACGGCGAAATCATAGTTCCGCTCCGCCCGCTCGCCCCCCTCGACCACGCCGAACAGGACGAGATCCGCCCCGGCGAAGCTGGAGGTGATGAGCACTTCCGGTTGCGACACGGACAGGATGAGGCGCTGGGCGAAGGCGGCGGGTGCCGATCCCGCAACCAGCAGCAGCGCAGCGATGAGCGCATGGAGGAGCCTGGTCACACCCGCCCCTCCGTGATGGTGATGGCATAAGGGTCGGACGGGGGCCGCACCAGGTCGATGCCCACCCGCAGCCCCACCGCCAGCACCAGCAAAGCCAGCAGCAGGCGCAGATGCTCGGCCTTCAGATTCTGCCCGGCGCGCGCCCCGAACTGGGCGCCCACCGTGCCGCCGATCACCAGGATCAGGGCGAGAATGGCGTCCACCGTGCCGTTGAAGGTGGCCTGGAGGATGGTGGCCGCCGTCATGGTGGCCAAGGTCAGCACCAGGGAGGTGCCGACCGAGGTCTGGGTGGGCACGCGCAGCAGATAGATGAGGCCAGGCACCAGCAGGAAGCCGCCGCCCACCCCCAGCACCGCCCCGAGGAAGCCGATGCCGAGCCCCAGCGCAATCACCGGCAGCACGGACACATAGATGCGCGAGCGGCGGAAACGCATCTTCCAGGGCAGGCGCAGGAACCAGCCATGGGTGCCCGGCCGACGCACGGTGGCCGGCCGCCCGCCCCGTGTACGGGCAATGGCGCGCACGCTTTCCACCAGCATCATGGTGCCGATGCCCGACAGCAGGATCACATAGGACACGCGGATGGCGAAATCGATCTGCCCATAGGCCCGCAGCAGCGTGAAGGCGCCCACCCCGAGCCCGGTGCCGGTGAACCCGCCGGCCAGCAGCACGCCGGCCAGGGGCAGGTCGATGAGCCCCTTGCGCAAATAGGACAAGGCGCCGGAGAAGGAGGAGGCCGCCATGTGGGCGGAGACGCTGGCCACCGAGACGGCCGCCGGGACCCCGGCGAAGATCAAGAGCGGCGTCATGAGGAAGCCGCCGCCCACGCCGAACATCCCGGAGATGAACCCTACCGCCAATCCCATGGCGAAGATGGTGAAAATGGCCGCCGGCATTTCGGCGATGGGCAGATAGATGGTCACGCGGGACATGTCCGGTGGGCGGGCGGGAAGTGTGCGTCCTATAGAGGGCGTCGCATGATTATGGAAGCACGTTGACCGCACCCGGTCCTAAAAGGTCCCGACGAAAACCTGCGTCCTGCGCTCACCAGGGCCGGATTTTCATGGCGGCCGGCAGCGGGAACTTTCACATCAACAAAGTCTATCAAGAAGGATACTTAAATCTCTCCCGCGCCTGGCCGCTTACACCCGCTGGAACAGGCCCACGGGGGCGTCCTGCGCCACCTTCACCAGTCCCCGCTCCACCAGGTGACGCAGATGGGCCAGTGCCTCGCCAATGCCGAAGCCGATCTGCTCGGGGGGCAGCTTGCGGAACAGCAGGCTTGCGGCCTCCATGACCGTGCGGGGGGCCTCGCAGAAGTCCAGCAGGCGGGCGAGGCGCTCCTCGTGATGGGCCTTCAGTTCGCCGATGCGCGTATGCAGCCCGAAGAAGGGCTCGCCATGGGAGGGCAGCACCAGCGTCTCCCGCGGCAGCGGCTCGAAACGGGCAAGCGAAGACAGGAACAGGCCGAGGGGATCGGCCTCCGGCTCGCCGGCCCAGACGCCGATGAAGGGCGTGATGCGGCCCAAGATCTGGTCGGCGGCGATCAGGATGTTCCGCTCGGCGCTGAACAGGCAGACCATCTCCGGGGCATGGCCCTCGCCGATGAGCACCCGCCAGCGGGTGCCGGCCAGTTCCAGTTCGTCGCCTTCCTTGATGCGCACATAGGAATGGGGAAGGGCCGTGACCCAGCGATTGAAGATGAGCCCGCGCCGCTCCACCATCTCCAGATAGGCATCCGGCGCCGCGCACCAGCGGCCGTGATCGACGATATGGGGAATGACCATCTGCGCCGGCTCCGCCAGAAGCGTGCGCGCCTGGAGCCATTCGGTGCGGGCCATGTGCACGGGGGCGCCGGTGCGGGCATGCAGCCAACCACACAGACCCAGGTGATCGGGATGGAAATGGGTGACCAGCAGCCGCTTCACCGGCAGCCCGCCCAGCAGCGGATGGGCGAGCACGGCGGTGAAGAGGGTGCGGGTGGCGGCATCGTCGACGCCGGAATCCACCAGCGTCCAGCCGCCTTCGTCGGCGAGCAGCCAGGCATTCACCTCGCTGGGGGGGAACGGCAGCGGCACGGTGACCCGCAGGAGGCCGGGGGCGATCTGCGTGACGCCCCCCGTGGCGGGCGTGCCCTGATGTGCCGACATGCATCCTCCCTCATCCGGCCCGTCGCCTCGTGCCTGGATCGGCGCGGTCCCAGCCTTGACCCGTCCCAGCTTCCACCGATCGCCGCACGATGCAATGGCGGCGCCGCGCAGAGCGGCAGCCGCCGGCATTCTGAAACGGCATGGATGGATGAGGCGGCGGCCGGCGGGAGGAGCCACAAAACCTTGTGTTACCAAGCCTTTCGTTGAAGGGACCGCGGTTTGGGGGGCTATGACGGTGGCAGCATCCTCCAAACGGGGCGTCGCACAATGAGCCAGAAGCTCGCGGCCTTGCTGGCCGCCATCGAGACCAACCCGGACCTGTTGTCGCGCATGCGCGAGGCGCTGCCGGAGAATGCGCCGCTCACGCCGGACATGTTCGTGACCGCCGCGCGGGCCGCCGGCTTCTCCCTGTCCAAGGACGACCTGCCCCTCGAAGCCGCACCGCTGGACGAGGCGCAGCTGGAGGGGGTCTCGGGTGGCATCAGCATGCGCGACCTGCGGCCCGGCGAGATCCCGTCCATCGAGTGGCAGGCCAAGACCTGGGGCAAGATTTGGAACAAGCTGTTCGGCTGATCGACGCGGCAGGATCGCCCGGCCCAACCATAAAGGGAGTGAAGGCAATGAGCGATAAACTCGCAGCACTGTTGACGGCCATCGACACGGACCCGGACGCGTCCGCGCGGTTTCGCACCGCGCTGCCCGAAAGCCAGCCCCTGACGCCGGACATGTTCCTGGCGGCCGCTCGCGCCGCCGGGTTCGATCTGACCGCCGAAGACCTGCCGCCGTCCGCCGGCCCGCTCGACGAGGCGGCGCTGGAGGGCGTTGCCGGCGGCATGGATTCGCTCCACAACTTCATGGAGTGGCGAAAGCGCTGGAAGCGCTGAAGCGGTCGCGGCGCAGCCTCCCTCCAGAAGACGGCGCCAGCAGGCCGGGCGCCCCGCCTCATGCCGCCTGGACGGCGGCCCCGGACAGGGCGGCACCGAAGATCGAGGCGCCGTGGTCCGCAGCGCCCACCGCGCCCCGGAAGGCACCGAACAGGTCGCGGCCCACGCCTTCGTGGGAGGCGGAAAGATCCGCCTCCGCGGGCAGCCGGCGGGCCAGCTCCGTCTCTTCCACCAGCACGGACAGGGTGCCGGCCACCCCATCCACCCGCACGAGGTCGCCATCCGCGATCTTGGCGATGGCGCCGCCATGCACGGCCTCGGGCGTCACATGGATGGCGGAGAGCACCTTGCCGGAGGCGCCCGACAGCCGCCCGTCGGTGACCAGAGCCACTTTCTGGCCCCGGTCCTGAAGCACGCCCAAGGGCGGCATCAGCTTGTGCAATTCGGGCATTCCGTTGGCGCTCGGGCCCTGGAAGCGGATCACCGCCACGAAATCCCCCGTGAGCGTGCCGGCCTTGAAGGCCTGCTGGAACGCCTCCTGCGAGTGGAACACCCTGGCGGGCGCCTCGATCACATGGCGCTCGGGCGCCACCGCCGAGGTCTTCACCACCGCGCGGCCCAGATTGCCGGTGAGCACCCTCAGGCCCCCCGTGGGCTGGAACGGCTCAGCCACCGGCCGCAGCACCGCCGCATCGCCCGAGGTTTCCGCCGCCGGGCGCCAGGTGAGCTGGGCGTCGGCATCAAGGCCCGGCTCCACCGCATAGCCATCAAGGCCCGTGCCCCACACGGTCTCCACATCCGCATGCAGCAGGCCCTGGGAGAGCAGTTCGCGGATCACGAAGCCCATGCCACCGGCGGCGTGGAAATGGTTCACGTCCGCCTTGCCGTTGGGATAGATGCGGGTGAGCAAAGGCACCACCTCGGCAAGGTCCGAGAAATCGTCCCAGGTGAGGGTGAGCCCCGCCGCCGCCGCCATGGCCACCAGATGGAGCGTGTGGTTGGTGGAGCCGCCGGTGGCGTGCAGGCCCACCACCGCATTCACGAAGGCCTTCTCGTTCAGCATGCGGCCGATGGGCTTGTACTGGTTGCCGAGTGCCGTATGGGCCAGCGCCCGGTGCACCCCTTCGCGGGTGAGCGCGTCGCGCAGCGGCGTGTTGGGGGTGACGAAGGAGGCGCCGGGCAGATGCAGGCCCATGATCTCCATCATCATCTGGTTGGTGTTGGCGGTGCCGTAGAAGGTGCAGGTGCCCGGCCCGTGATAGGAGCGCGCCTCGGCCTCCAGGAGTTCGTCGCGGCCGATGCGCCCTTCCGCGAACAGCTGGCGGATCTTGGACTTCTCGTCATTGGGCAGGCCCGACGTCATGGGCCCGCTGGGCAGGAAGACCGCCGGCAGATGGCCGAAGGAGAGCGCGCCGATGACGAGGCCGGGCACGATCTTGTCGCAGATGCCCAGATACACCGCCGCGTCGAAGGTCTGGTGGGAGAGCGCGACGGCGGTCGATAGGGCGATCACATCGCGGGAGAAGAGCGAAAGCTCCATGCCCGCCTCGCCCTGGG
This sequence comes from Aquabacter sp. DMC10, assembly GCF_056314145.1. Taxonomy (NCBI): domain Bacteria; kingdom Pseudomonadati; phylum Pseudomonadota; class Alphaproteobacteria; order Hyphomicrobiales; family Xanthobacteraceae; genus Aquabacter; species Aquabacter sp. DMC10. The sequence continues at coordinate 62,966 of NZ_JBQUYX010000002.1, forward strand.
TGATGCCGTCGCACATGGCCGGCACGCCCCCCGCCACCTGGGCGGTGCCGCCCGCCTCCCGCGCGGCAGTGCGGATGAGGGTGGGGAAGCGCTCATAGGGCTCGTGGGCGGAGAGCATGTCGTTATAGGCGGTGACGATGGCCAGATTCGGCCCCTCCCCCGCCCGCAGCTCGGCCTTGTCATGGGGGCCACAGGCGGCAAAGCCATGGGCCTGGTTGGCGCAGCCCAGGCGTCGCCGGGCCGGGGCATGGAGGGCGGCGGCGGAGATGCGGTCGAGATAGCGCGCGCGCCCGCTGGCGCTCCGGCGGGCGATCCGCTCGGTGACCTCGCCCACCCGGGCCTGGATGCTGCTGCTGCCGTCCATGATCGCCTCCACCTGCGCTTTTCTGGAACGACTATAGGCCGCGCTGCGTGGCGGCCCAATGGCAGCGGGACCGTGTCCGCGCGATCTGCGTTGCACAGCGAATGGTCACACGGCCGGCGGAGCCTTATGTTAAGGTAAAGCTCATCCGGAACCCGGGGGCGGGCATGGAAGAGACATCTGAGGTCGCGGGCGCTGCCGCGATGGGCATTGCTTCCGACAGTCGGTGGATGCTGCCCAACGGGTTCGACAGCCTTGACCTGCCACCCCACGAGCGCTTTCTGCCGGACAGCGTGGCACAGGTGAGCTATCCGCAATTTTCCCTGCGGCCCGGGCTGGAGGTCTACACCTTCGAGGCACGCGTGCGCGCGCCGGTGGACCTGACCTATGAGGTGCTCTCCGGGGAGCCTTATCTCTGGCTGGCGCTGAATTTCTCCGGGCGCAACCTCTATGTCCATGATGGCGGCCTGGAGGGCGCCATCCTGCCCACCAGCAGCCATTTCGCCATGCTGCGCGATCCGTCCAGCACCTTCCATTATGGGCCGGGCCATCATGTGACCTCCGGCATGGCTGTGACGCCGGCACGGCTCAACGAGATGCTCCAGGGCCAGCGGCCGAACCGCACCATCGCCGCGTTCCTGGATGGCACTTTCGACCCATTCATCGCCTCCGCCGCGCCCACCGCGGCCATGCGCACCATTGCCGAGCAGATCGCCAACAATCCCTACCGGGGCGTGATGGAGACCCTCTATCTGGAGGGCAAGGCATTCGAGATGCTGGCGGAATATCTGTCCGCCTTCTGCGAGGACGCGGCGCCCGCGCCCAGCGGCCGGGCCCGGCGGCTGGCGCTGGCGGCGCGGGACATCCTCATGGCCGACCCCGCCCATCCGCCCCGCATCGAAGAGGTCGCGGCCCAGGTGGGGCTCTCGCAGCGGCGGCTGAACGAGGTGTTTCGCGAGGTGTTCGGCGCCTCGCCGCTGCAATGCCTGGTGCGCTGGCGGCTCGATCTCGCCCGCCAGTGGCTCGGCAGGGGCGACCTGAGCGTGAAGCAGGTGGCGCACCGGCTGGGCTATGCCCATGCCAGCAATTTCTCCCTCGCCTTCACCCGCCGCTTCGGCCACCCGCCCACCGGAGCGCCGGAGCCCGCCGACCTGGCGGGCTGAGGGCACGCAAAGCTCCGGCAGGGGCGCCCGAGGCGCCCCTCAGGCCGCCGGCTTGCCGCCTTTGGTCTTCACCCATTCCCGGGCGGACTGGAACACCACATAAAGCATGGGGATCACCAGGATGCCCACGGTGGAGGCTGCGATCATGCCGAAGAAGACCGGCGTCGACACCGAGCGCCGGCTGATCTCCGAGGCGCCGGCGGCGATCACCAGCGGCAGCAGGCCGAGGATGAAGGCAAACGAGGTCATCATCACCGCCCGGAAGCGCAAGCGCGCCGCCTGGACGGCCGCCTCCTGGATCGGGACGCCCTCCTCCCGCCGGGCCTTGGCGAACTCCACGATGAGAATGCCGTTCTTGGCCGCGAGCGCGATCAGCACGACGATGCCGATCTGGGCATAAAGGTCGATGGACAGGCCCGCCGGCCCCACCGCCGCAATGCCGCCCACCAGCGCCACCGCCACGGAGAGCATCACCGGGACGGGGATGACCCAGCTCTCATAGAGCCCCACGAGGAACAGGAAGGCGAACAGCACCGCCAGCGCCAGGATGGCCCCCATCTGGCCGCTCGCCGCCTTTTCCTGATAGGCGGTGCCGGTCCAGGCGTAGCTGTAGCCATTGGGTAGCGTCTTGTCGCTCACCGCCTCCATGGCCGCCAGCGCCTGCGAGGAGCTGAAGCCCGGTGCCGGCGCGCCGTTCACGGTGAGGCTGCGCACATTGTTGAAGCGGATGACGGCGGAGGGCGCGAACGCAATCTCCGCCTCGGCCACCGCCTGCACGGGCACCATCTTGCCGTCGCGGTTGCGCAACTGGACGCGATAGATGTCGTCGATGCTGGCGCGATCGAGGGCATCGGCCTGGAGAGCGACCTTCCAGGTGCGGCCGAACATGTTGAAGTCGTTCACATAGGCGCTGCCGAGGGCAGCCTGGAGGCCGGCGAAGATGTCGCTGACCGACAGGCCCAGCACTTCCGCCTTGTCGCGGTCGATGTTCAGGAACACCGAGGGGGTCTGCGCGCGGAAGGTGGAATAGACCTCGGTCAAGGCGGGGTTCTGGTTGGCGGCAAAGACCAGCGCCCGCATCACCTCACCCATCTCGGCGGCGGGGCGGCCCTCCAGGTTCTGCAACTGGTACTCGAAGCCGCCGCCAGTGCCGAGGCCGATGATGGGCGGCAGGTTGAAGGGAATGACGAGGGCCGGCACTTCCGCCGTCTCCTGCGCCACGCGGGCGATGAGGTCGTTGACGCCGAGGGTACGATCCTTGAAGGGCTTCAGCGTGACGATGAAGAAGGCGCTGTTGGATTCCGCGAGGCCCGACAGCATGGAATAGCCGGACACCACCGACACGTCCTGCACGCCCGGCAGCTTGGAGACCACGTCCTCCACCCGCGTCACGATCTCGCGGGTGCGGTTGAGGGAGGCGGCATCGGGGAGCTTCGCCTCGATGAAGAAGGCGCCCTGGTCTTCCTGGGGCAGGAAGCCCGAGGGGGTGCTGCCGCCCAGCACATAGATGCCCGCGCCCGCGCCGCCGATCAGCACCAGCGAGAGCACCGCCACCCGCACGAGCCGGGCGACGACGGCCGCATAGCCATCGCGCACCCCGTCGATGCGGCGGCTGATCCAGGCCATCACGCCCTTGCGCTCGCCCTGGTGCGGCTTCAGCAGCAGGGCGCACAAGGCCGGCGAGAGGGTCAGCGCGTTCAGCGCCGAGAACAGCATGGACACGCTGATGACCACCGCGAACTGCCGGAACAGCTCGCCGGAAATGCCGGGAATGAAGGCCAGCGGCACGAACACCGAGAGCAGCACGAGGGTGATGGCGATGATGGGGGCGGTGATGCCCTCCATCGCCTTCTTGGTGGCCTGCGCGGGCGTGAGATGGTGGTCGGCCTCCATCTGGGCCTCCACCGCTTCCACCACCACGATGGCGTCATCCACCACGATGCCGATGGCCAGCACCATGGCCAGCAGCGACACGGTGTTGGCCGAATAGCCCATGGCCAGCATCACCGCGAAGGTGGCCACCAGGCTCACCGGCACCGCCAGCAGCGGGATCAAGGTGGCGCGCAGCGAGCCGAGGAAGATGAACACCACAATGATGACCAGCACGAAGGCTTCCACCAGCGTGTGTTCCACCACCTCGATGGTGGCCTCCACGAAGCTGGTGGTGTCATAGGTGACGGCCTGCTTCATGCCGGCCGGGAAACGCCGGGCAAGGTCCGCCATGGCATGGTTCACCTCCTCCGCCACGCCGAGCGCATTGGCGCCGGGGGAGAGGTAGAGCGCGATGAGCTGCGCCGGACGGCCATTGAGGCGCGTCTCCACATCCTCGTTGAAGGCGCCAAGCTCGATCCGCGCCACATCGCCCACCCGCAGCACCGAGCCGTCGGGATTGGCGCGCACGGCGATGTTGGCAAATTCCTCGGGGGTGGAGAGGCGGCCGGTGGTGCGGATGTTCAGCTGATAGGAGGTGTCGGTGCTGGCCGGCTGGGCGCCGATGCGCCCGAGCGGGGCGATGCGGTTCTGGCTCTGGATGGCCGCCACCACGTCCTGGGGCGTCAGGTCGAGCGCCGCCAGCCGGTCGGTGCGGAACCAGATGCGCATGGCATAGTCCTGCGGCCCGAACAGATTGGCCTGTCCGACGCCGGGAATGCGCCGGAGGATGTCGAGAATGTTGATGGTGGCGTAGTTGGACAAAAAGAGCGTGTCATGCTCCGCCTTGTCGGACCACAGCCCCACCACCTGGAGCAGCGCCGAGGATTGCTTGCGCACGCTCAATCCCTGCCGCTGGACCTCTTCCGGCAGCATGGCGATGGCCAGCTGGACGCGGTTGTTCACATTGGTGGCGTTCTGGTCGGGATCGGTACCGACCTTGAACGAGACGGTGAGGGTATAGGACCCGTCATCGCCGCTGGTGGACTTCATGTAGATCATGTTGTCCACGCCGTTCACCTGCCCCTCGATGGGCTGGGCGACGGTGGCCTCCACCACTTCGGCGGAGGCGCCTGGGAAGCGCGCGGTGACCTGGACCTGCGGCGGCACGATGTCCGGGAACTGTGCCACCGGGATGCGCGTGAGCGAGACGAGGCCCGCAATGACCATGACGATGGCGATGACCATCGCCAGGCGGGGGCGGTCGACGAAGATCTTGGAGATCATGGCCTCAGCCCTTGACCGGACCGTCGAGGGGGGTCGGCGCCGGCTTGGGTGTGACCGGAAGCCCCGGCCGCACCCGCTGCGCCCCCTCGGTGATGACAAGGGCACCGGGGGCAAGGCCTTCCGTGATGACCGCCTGCCCGCCGCGCGTGGAGCCCACCTTCACGAAGGTCTGCGCCACCTTATTCTCAGGTCCAACCACCAGCACGAAGGTGCCGGCCTGGTCGAGCTGAAGGGCCGACTGGGGAATGACCAGCACATCCTTGCCCTTCTCTTCCTCCACCCGCACCCCCACCACCTGGCCGGCGGTGAGCAGGCCATCGGGATTGGGCACCTCGGCCTGGACCAGGGTGGAATCGGTGGAGGCATCCGCCGTCACATTGATGAAGGAGAGGCGGCCGGGCTGGTCATAGAGCGAGCCGTCCGGCAGGCGCAGGCGGATCTGGAGGGGGCGGGCGCCATTCTTGGCCGCGTCGCGCTTCATGTCGATCAGCAGGCGCTGGGACACGGGGAAGAGCACCTTCACCACGTCGTCCTTCACCACCGTGGTGAGGATGCCGCTGTCCGGGCTCACCACATTGCCCACATTGACCGCCGAGCGGCCCACCCGCCCGGCAATGGGGGTGGTGATGCGGGTATAGCCCAGCTGGATGTTCGCCTGGTCCAGCGCCGCCTTGGCGGCGGAGACCTGCGCGGCGGCCAGCTGCTGGTCGGCGATGCGCTGGTCGAGGGTGGCGCGGGGCAGGTTGTTGGTGCGGAACAGCTCCTGTCCGCGCGCCACCTGGAGATCGGCATTGTTGAGGGTGGCCTGGGCGCCCTCCAGCTGGGCCTGGCGCGCCGCCACCTGGGCCTCGAACGGTTCCGGCTCGATGCGGAACAGCACATCGCCGGCGGCCACCTTCTGCCCCTCGGTGAACACCTTCTCGGTGAGGAAGCCGGTGATGCGGGCCCTGATGTCCACCCGCTCCATGGCCTCAACCCGGCCGACGAATTCCGACCCCTCGCTCACCGGCTGCATCTTGGCCGCCACCACCATCACCACCGGCGCCACGTCCGGGGCGGGCGCGGAGGCGCCCTCCTTGGTGTCCTTGCACCCCGCCACCAGCAGGGCGAGGGCGAGCGGAAGGCCGTAGCCACGGGCGAGGCGGGTCAGACGGGGCATGGTTTTGTCCGAAGTGGGCAAGGCTGGAGCGTCGGCTTTGCGATGGGAGGGGAGCATAAGGACGGCGCCAAGGCAAGAGAACGGGCGTGAATCCAGGTGGCGCGCTGGGGCAAGTCCCCCACTTCCACTATGGCCCCAGATGTCGGATACATGACATGGGGGAATGACGCGCCCGGAAATGTTCGGCACACCGGGCGAAAGCTGACCTTCAACAGGGGCCGGCTCAGTTGTCGCATCCCACGCGCCCCTTCAGGTCGGTGCCGCCGGTGGCGAGCGCGATGGACGGGGACGCCAGCGCGCCCTTCACCGTGAAGCTGTGGCCGGCCTCGCCGAACAGGGCGTTGAGGGGGCGCGGCACCACCAGCAGGTCGATGCGGTTGCGGGGCAGGTCGATGGTGCCGCGGCCGAGCGCCTGGATGTTCTCGGTGATAACCACCAGCATGGGATTGGTGCGCGCCACGCCCTTCTCGAACACCAGCGGCACCCTGGCGCAGCGCAGCTCGCTGTCGCCGCGATAGACGGAGGAGGTGAAGAGGCCGCCCACAATCCCCATGCCGGCCAGATCCAGCAGGCCGGTGCCGATGCGCCCGCGCCCCACCCGCGCGGTCAAGCTGCCGCCCAGCGTCGCCAGCGGGTCGTCGCCATCGGTACGGGCGGTCAGGTCGAAGGCCAGGCGCAGCGTGCCGGACATCTTGATGGCCGCGTTCGGCCCCATCAGGGCGGCCAGCGGAAAGCCATCCCCCGCGCCCTTGAGGCGCAGGACATTGGCCCCCTCGCTGGCCAGCACGGCGGAGACGGCGCCACCCAGATAATTGATGCGCAACGGGTCCACCCGCAGCGCGCCCCCGTTGAGCACCACGCGCGCCTGCAAGCCCTTGGCGCCGGCGCCGCTGCCTTCCAGGCGGTCGGCGGACAGGGTGATGTCAGCATCGGTGGTGGCCATGAGGTCGATCTGGCTTCCCCCCTCCGGCGGCTTGGCACCGGCCAGTGCCACCGGCCGGCGGGCGCCCTGGGTCTCGGTGCGGGCGAGGCTGGCCAGTTCGTCCACGAACAGCTGCGGCGACGTGACGGTGCCGCCCACCAGGAGGCGGCCGTCGGGCTTGGCGCGGCTGGTGAAGGCGCCCAGAATCTGCGTGCGGCCGATGTCGGTACGCCCCTCCAGCGCCAGCACATCCGCGGTGCCGGTGACATTCCCCTCGAAGCGCAGGGGGCCCTGGAAGGCCACCTGGACGCCGAAGACGGCGGCGACGGCGGCGTAATTGGGAATGTCGAGCCGCGTGTCCATGCGCCCGCCCATGGCCGCATCGGTCCCGGCGAGGTCGTGCAGAGAAAGATCGACGCTGGCCTGCAGCAGGTCGCTGCCCTCGATGCGGGCGGAGAAGGCATCCACGCTGAGGCCCGCTCCCGCCTCGGACATGGCCAGCCGCCCCACCAGCCGGCCGAGCCGCGCCCCATCCGTGGGCGGCAAGGCGAGCAGGCTCGCCACCGGCAGGTCCACGGAACCGGCAAGGTTCACCCCCTCGAAGCGCAGCACGTCGCGCACATCGCCCGTGAGCCGGCTGACCGGGCGCGCCAGCGGCCCCGCCTGGATGGAAATGCCCTTGAAGGCCACCCGTCCGGCACTGTCCCGCTCCACCGCATGCACGAAGATGGGGCCGATCTCCCGGAAGCTCTGGTCGAAGGCATTGGTCTCGATCAGCGTGTCCTCCAGCATCAGGCCATCCGGCCCGCTGCGGAAGGCGCCGGACAGGCGGGTGACCGTGATGTCGCGCAAGGACACGGCGGACCCGGCCGCGGCGTCGAGGGTGGCCACCGCCTTCACATCCACGCCCCGAAGCGTGGGCAGGTCGCCCACGGCGCCCTCCACCTGCACCAGCTCGCCGTCGGCCAGCTTCAGGGTGAGCCGGAGGTCGCGAACGCCCAGGCTGTCCGGCTCCGCATCCAAATGGGCCCGCAGGGTCCCCGCTCCCTCCACAGACGGCGCGAGGCCCGCCAACACCAGCACCTGCGCCAGGCTGCCGGCGTCGGCGGCCAGCTCCATGGCCAGGCCATGGTCGAACCGGGCGGTGGGCGCGCGCACATCCAGGCGACTGGAGAAGCCGCCGGCGGTGCCGGGAACGGAAAGCACCACCTGGGCGCCATAGGGCCGCAGCCCCTCGCTGGGCTGGGCCTCCAGGTCGAAGGAAAAGCCCAGATGGACCGGCGTTCCATTGAGGGCGGCGTCGGCGGCCAGCGCGGTGCGCGTGCCCTCAAGCCGGCTGCTCAGATCCTCCACCTTCAGCTCGAACAGCCACCCCTTGGCGTCGAACAGACGGATGAGCGTGTGGCGGATCTCCAGATGCGGCAGCAAGGAGAGCACATGGATGGGCGATTCCAGGAGCGAGCCGGACGCGGCGTCTTCCCCCCCGTCCATGGGCACGTCCAGCCGGGCGCCATCCACGGCCAGGCGATAAAACAGCCGGCCGGCGAACAGGTCCCCATAATCCGGCAAGCCCACCACCACCTGCCCCACGCTGGCGGCGGCCCCGTCCGGCCCACGGGATTCCACATCGGAGACGGAAAGGACAGGGCGCGGCCACAGCTGCAGCGTGACGGACCCGCTGATGGTCACCGGCTCGCCCCAGAGCTTCGTCAAAGCCCGCTCGGTGACGGCACGGCGCAAGCCATCGCCCTGCGGCAGAAGAGCAGCGGCGAACAGGCCGAGAAGCACCACTACGGCCGCGAGGCCGACCACCCCGACGCCGCCGATGATCCAGCGCACCCGCACCCGTGCCATGCCGTTCCCCTCCATCCCAGGCCGGACATAGCGGCGCCGCCCCGGCCGACGATGCGGCCGAAGGCGGCGCCCAATCCCCCCGATGCACGCCCCCTTTGCGCGCCCGCTGCGCCCCGTCAGCGGGTGGGAGGGAAGGCCGTCGCGATGGTGCCGAACGGCTTCAGGTTGGCCGACACGTCCCCGCTAAGGCCCGGCTCGGTGGGCGTGACGGCGAGGATTTCCTTGCCGTCCGCCTTCAGCTTGGAGAAATCCACCCACAGCACGTTGGGGCTGTTCACGGGCATCACATAATAGACCTTGTGGGTGTGGTCGGCGACGGAAGCCCAGCGGGTCGGCCAGGCATCCGTGGAATCGCCGCCGGACGTGTCGTGCGCCCCGAACGGCACCGCCACGTTGCGCACCACCCCAGCCAGATGGCCGATGGCCTCGGTCGTGTCGGCGGGCGGCGGCAGCGTCTTCAGATAGGAGGAGGCGCGCACGAACCGGCTCATGGGATCGATGTCGCCGGGCATGGGCAGGTTGCCGCCGAACAGCCTGTAGCGCTTCAGGTTGGCGATCTGCTCGTCCAGCGGCGGTTCATTGGTCATGACGGTCACGTCCTTGCCGTGATGCACCACCACCTTGCCGCCCACAAACTCGATGACGGCGCTGTCGCCGCTCGCATCCTCGATGGACAGGTGCAGCGGCCATTCGCGCCCCTCGGCCTTGGCCGAGACGATCCGCACGCCCTTCAACGCCGCCAGGGCATCCGACACGGTCGAGAAATTGTCGAGCACATATTGGGACCACAGGAGGTTCGAGAGGCCCGGACGGGCGTCGTCCGGCTCGTGCTCGGTGCCGTGCAGATAGAGCAGATGGGCGCTCAGGCCAGCCTCATTCATGCCGTCGCTGGTGGCCTGGTCGAGGGCGGTGAGCACCGCGCTGGCATATTTGGACGTCCACTGCACGGACGTGCCGGAGGGCAGCCCCGTGCGGGCAATGCCGCGCGGCAGGAAGACCAGCCGCGGCTTGTCATCCATGTAGAGGTCCATGGTGCGCGCAGCCACTACGGCCTTGTCATTGGTGTTCCAGAGGATAAGGCTGCAGGCGGAGGCGATGGGCCCACCCGCCAGGTAGGCCGAGACGGCCGCGGCGAGGCCGAGGCCGGTCACATAAGTCCTCTTGCGCATAATGCTGTCCCTTGTGGTCCGTGGGAGAGCGCATCGGCCCGGCCTACCTTCGTGCAGACCGCTCGGCGACAACCATACGCGCACACGCGCTCAGGCGGACCGCGAAGCTTGGCCGCAGGCGCCGCCCTGCCCACACAGGATGGCCGCGCGCACAAAGGACACAGGCATGCCGGTTCAACCGGCGCCCCAACCCGTGCCCAAGCTAACGCTCGCCCCCCACGCGCTCCAGGCGCGCGACTTATGGGCTTTCGCCAAAGGCCTATGGGGATCGGCGGGACGGGAGGGCTGCAGACCCATGGACGCTGATCCAGTCAGCCCCTTGACCGCTCCAGCGACGGATGGCGCGCGGGACAATGGGTGGGAGAGACCACGCGGGACGCCGTGCGGATTTCAGATTTCAGAGGGAGGCACGTGGCATTTCACGGGACAAGGTGCCCGGAGGCACTCGTCTTGACCGTCTTAAACCACCGAAATCTCTGGGGATTTTTGGTGGGCGCACTAGGGCTCGAACCTAGGACCCGCTGATTAAGAGTCAGCTGCTCTACCAACTGAGCTATGCGCCCGCCGACTGGTCGTGACCGCGTCGGGAGCCGTCGTGTAGCAAACACCCCCCTGGGTGTCCAGCGCTCCGCCATAAAAAAATGCGGCCCCTTGTGGGGGGCCGCATGGCGCTGTGGAAAACTTGAAGCCCCTGCCCCGCCCGAAGGACGCGCGGGACAGGCGAGCCGTGCAAAAGGAGACTCACTCCTTGAAGGCTTCCTCGCGGGACTTGCTGACCGAGGGCAGCAGCACCACCACCAGGGCAGCCACCGCGGCGATGAGCAGGGCCGCCGAGATGGGACGGGTGAGGAACACCATGGGATCGCCGCGGGAGATCAGCATGGCGCGGCGCAGATACTCCTCCAGCATCGGCCCGATGACGAAACCCAGCAGCAGGGGCGCCGGCTCGCAGTCCAGCTTGACCAGCACGTAGCCGAGCACGCCGAACATGGCCATGGTGTACACGTCAAACGTGTTATTGTTCACCGAGTACACGCCAATGCAGCAGAAGGCCATGATCGCCGGGAACAGGATGTGGTAGGGCACCGTCAGCAGGCGCACCCAGATGCCGATCAGCGGCAGGTTGAGCAGCACCAGCATGAAATTGCCGACCCACATGGAGGCGATGACGCCCCAGAACAGGTCGGGCTTGTCGGTGACCACGTTGGGTCCGGGCGTGATGCCCTGGATGATGAGGGCGCCGATCATGAGCGCCATCACCGGGTTGGAGGGAATGCCCAGGGTGAGCATGGGGATGAAGGAGGTCTGCGCACCGGCATTGTTGGCCGATTCGGGACCCGCCACGCCCTGGATCGCGCCCTTGCCGAACTCGCGGGGATTCTTGGCGATCTTCTTTTCGAGCGAGTAGGAGGCGAAGGAGGACAGCATGGCGCCACCGCCCGGCAGGATGCCGAGGATGGAGCCCAGCGCCGTGCCACGCAGCACGGGGCCGATGATGTCCTTGAAGTCCTTCATGGTGAGCATCAGGCCCTTCACCTTGGCCGCCACCAGGGTGCGCTGGTGCTCGTCCTCCAGGTTGCGGATGATCTCGCCGATGCCGAACATGCCCATGGCCAGAGCCACGAAGTCGAACCCGTCAGCCAGTTCGGAAATCTCGAAGGTGAAGCGCGGGGTGCCGGTATAGATGTCCTGGCCGGACAGGCCGAGCAGCAGGCCCAGCACGATCATGGCCAGCGCCTTCACGATGGAGCCGGAGGCCAGCGTCACCGAGGCGACGAGGCCAAGCACCATCAGGGAGAAATATTCGGGCGGGCCGAACTTCAAGGCGAGGTCCGCCAGCGGCGGCGCGAACAGGGCCAGCAGGAAGGTGGCCACCGAGCCGGCGAAGAAGGAGCCCAGCGCCGCCGTGGCCAGAGCCGCGCCGGCCCGGCCCTTGCGGGCCATCTGGTAGCCGTCGAGCGCTGTCACCACCGATGAGGATTCACCGGGCAGGTTGATGAGAATGGCGGTGGTCGAACCGCCATATTGGGCGCCGTAATAGATGCCGGCCAGCATGATGAGCGCCGAGACCGGCGGCAGGCCGAAGGTGATGGGCAGCAGCATGGCGATGGTCGCCAGCGGGCCGAGCCCCGGAAGAACGCCGATCAGCGTGCCCAGCAGCGCGCCGATGAAGCAATACATCAGGTTCTGGAACGACAGCGCGACCGAGAAGCCGAGTTCGAGATTGTGAAAGAGTTCCACGGGCGCCTCCTCAGTATCCGCCGAGCCAAGGCCCGATGAGTTGCAGCGGCAGGCCGAGGCCCAGGATGAACACGCCCCAGCAGAACACGGTCATCACGGCGGTGATGATGAGCGCCGTTACGATGTGGAACTTCTGGCTGGCTGTGGCGCACAGGAACACCGTGATGGCGAGCGTGGGCAGGAAGCCCAGCGGGCGCATGGCGAAGCCGAAGAAGACGGTGGCGACGGTCAGCACGATCAGGCCGCGCCAGGCGATGTTGGTGGGCGCCTCGCCGCGGAAGCGCAGGCCGTTGATCAACACGATCAGGCCGAGCAGACCCATCAGGCCGGACAGGACGAGGGGAAAGTAACCGGGTCCCATGCGAACAGAGGTCCCCATGGGCAGGTCGCCGGTCTGCCACGCGAAAACGCCGGCAAAGGCCAGGAATAGCAACCCTGCCAGCACGTCCTTAGGACTGCGGATAAAACTCATCTACGCTCCTCCCGCCAATCGAATAGCTCTTTGTGGCCATAGGCTCGAAACGCTGCGGCATTCGCAGCGTCAGATGCGCCTTGGCGCACGAAAATAGTGTCTATGCTCCGAAAGTCGAACGAAACTTACGGAGAGGCAGCCATTTAGTACATGCCCGAAGGGATGCCGTTACGGAATCAATAGGATCAAGCAACGGTGGAGAGGTTGCCTTCGGGGCGGCCGCAACCTTCAGTGTCCCCGCGCCGACGCACCCGCCACCGGCGGATGCGTCGGGCGTCGTCATCAGTCGGCGTACACGCCCGCCGCGTCGATGACCGGCTTCCACTTGGCCACTTCCGCGGCCAGGAACTCCTTGTGGAAGGCCGGGCTGCGGCGATCCTTGGGCTCCGGCTCGGTGCCCAGATCGGCGAATCGGGCGATCACCTTGGGATCGTCCAAGGCGACGTTGAGCGCCGCGTTCAGCTTGTCCACGATCTCCTTGGGCGTGCCCTTGGGCGCATAGAGGCCGTGCCAGATGGCCACCTCGAAGTCCTTCAGACCGCTCTCCTGGAGGGTGGGCAGTTCCGGCAGCGACTTCACGCGATCCTTGGTGGTGACCGCATAGGCCTTCACCTTGCCGGCCTTGATCTGGCCGGTGGTGTTGGTGGTCTGGTCGCACATGAGGTCGATCTGGCCGCCGATCAGGTCATTCATGGCCGGACCCGTGCCCTGGTAGGGAACGGTGGTCATCTGGGCGCCCACCTTGGACATGAACAGCATGCCGCACAGATGGGAGGCGGAGCCGACGCCCGCATTGCCGTACGTGACCTTTTCCTTGTTCTTGCGCACGAACTCGATCAGCTCGACCACGTTCTTGGGCTCAAGCGTAGGCTTGCCGATCATGGTCATGGGGACGGCGGTGATGAGGCCAGCGTCCTCGAAGTCGGTCAGCACGTTGAACGGCAGCTTGCGATAGAGGCTCGGGGCCGTCGCCATGCCGATGTGATGGATGAGCAGGGTGTAGCCATCGGGCGCGGCCTTCGCCACCTGGCCGGCGCCGCGGGTCCCGCCGGCGCCGCCCACGTTTTCCACGATGAGCTGCTGGCCCAGGGTCTTGGACATGGATTCGGCCACCAGACGCGACACCGTGTCGGTGGGGCCGCCGGCCGCGAACGGCACCACGACCGTGATGGCGCGGCTGGGATAGCTGTCAGCCTTGGCGCCAGCCACGGAAAGTCCGAACACCGTGGCCAGAGCCACTGCGGCGAGCTTCAGCTTCATCGCGAACCTCCTTGATCCCTCTGCGAGCCATTTTGCGTTTATCGGCCCACTCCTGCCTCCCTTGAAGAATGTCCCGCTCCCTTTCGTCAAGTGAAATACGTGCCTCTACGGCATAACGCAGGTGGAACCCGCCAATATGCTGCATTGCAGCATGACTATTGTGAACAGTCGGCGACGGCTCATCGCCTTCTTCTTAGGCAAACTGGGAAGATAGCAAGGGAACCATACTTTCGTCACAGACGATCACGGTGGCGCCGTATTGCATCGCGGCAAGCGCCCACCATCGCCGACCGGTCGACCTCCAAGGACCCGGCAGGCCCAAAAGAAAAGGCCGGGCGCATGCCCGGCCTTTCCGATCCGTCGTCCCGCCACCTTGGCAATGCCCGCGGCGGGTTCCCTTCATCCCGGGTGGACAGCCCTCAGCCGGCCGCCGCTTGCGGGTTCACCGAATGCCGCTTCACCATCAGCTTGTTGAGCGCGGTGATATAGGCCTGGGCGGAGGCGACCAGCGTGTCGGGGTCGGCCGCCTTGGCGGTCACCACCTTGCCCTCCTCCTCCAGGCGCACGGACACCTCGGCCTGGGCATCGGTGCCCTCGGTCACGGCGTGCACCTGGTAGAGCTCCAGCTTGGCGGTGTGGGGGAACAAAGCCTTGATGCAGTTGAAGGTGGCATCCACCGGCCCGTTTCCCTCGGCCTCCTCGGTCTGGACGCGCCCGTCCACTTCCACCTTCATGGTGGCCCGCTGCGGCCCCCGCGTGCCGGCGATGACGGACAGCGAGATCAGCTTGATGCGGTCATGGGCGGCGGCGATGCCCTGGTCCACCAGCGCCTCGATGTCCTCGTCATAGATGACCTTCTTGCGGTCGGCGAGGTCCTTGAAGCGGGTGAAGGCATCGTTCAGGGCGTTCTCGCCCAAGTCGTAGCCCAAGGTCTTCAGCTTGTCGCGGAAGGCGGCGCGGCCCGAATGCTTGCCCATGACCAGCGAGGTCTTGGAGACGCCGACGCTGTCGGGCGTCATGATCTCATAGGTCTGGGTGTGCTTGAGCATGCCGTCCTGGTGGATGCCGCTCTCGTGCGCGAAGGCATTCCGGCCCACGATGGCCTTGTTGTACTGCACCGGGAAGGAGGTCACGGCCGAGACCAGCTTGGAGGCGCGGGTCAGCATGGTCGCGTCAATGCCGGTGGCATAGGGCAGCACGTCGGAGCGCACATTGATGGCCATCACGATCTCTTCGAGCGCCGCATTGCCCGCGCGCTCGCCGATGCCGTTGATGGTGCATTCCACTTGCCGGGCGCCGCCGGACAGGCCGGCCAGCGAATTGGCCACCGCCATGCCCAGGTCGTCGTGGCAATGGACCGAGAAGATGGCCTTGTCGGAATTGGGCACGCGCTCCCGCACGGTGCGGAACAGCGCGGCATATTCGGCCGGGGTGGTGTAGCCGACGGTGTCGGGGATGTTGATGGTGGTGGCGCCGGCCTTGATGGCGGCTTCCACGCAGCGGCACAGGAAGTCGATCTCGGTGCGGGTGCCGTCCTCGGACGACCATTCCACGTCTTCCACATGGTTGCGGGCGCGCGTCACCGAGGCGACGATCATCTCCAGCACTTCATGGGGCTGCTTCTGCAGCTTGTACTTCATGTGCACCGGCGAGGTGGACAGGAAGGTATGGATGCGCCCGCGCTTGGCGTGCTTCACGGCCTCGGCGCAGCGGTCGATGTCGTTCAGCGCCGCGCGGGACAGGCCGGCGATCACCGCGCGCTTGGAGCGGCGGGCAATCTCGGCCACCGATTCGAAGTCGCCCACGGAGGCGATGGGGAAACCGGCCTCGATGACATCGACGCCCATGTCGTCCAGCAACTCGGCGACCTGCAGCTTCTCCTCGAAGGTCATGGAGGCGCCGGGGCATTGTTCGCCGTCGCGCAGCGTGGTGTCGAAAATGATGACGCGATCGCGCTCGGATACGGGAGCGGCGGTGTGTTCGGTGGTCATGGCGGCGTCCTTCCGGGAAATTCTGGCCCGCTTTTCAGGTGCGCGGGCAATGGCGCTTTGGTCGGCTTCTCGATCCCCTGAGTGCCCAGGCGTGTTCGCCCGGCCGGCGCTCAGGGGCGGCTAAGGAGAAGAAGGAGCGCGCGCAGAGAAAGAGCGTTGCCCGCCACCACCTGGGTGCGGGAGGCGTCACCAGCAATGTTCGTCGAGATGGACGACACGGGACTGCGGCTCGCTCAGTTTCAACTGCTCTTCAGGGGTGATTAGCCGAATTGGCGCGCCGACACAAGCACAACGCACCGGTTCACCACTGTCCGGCAAGCCTCAGGCCCGCTCCGCAAAGCGCCAGTTCAGATAATCGGCGGCAAACGACATGACCTCCGGCCCGAGATCATCCGGTCCGGCCGCCAAATGCAGGCGCGCCAGTTCCGGCCGCTTCTGGCTGGCCATGAAGGCGGCAATGCGCGCGGCCAGCGCCGCGCCCGTGTCGGGGAAAACCATCCGCCGCATCAGGCACAGATAGGGGCCGTCCAGCACCATGTCCCAGCCGCCGGTCTGGCGGGTGCCCACTTCCGAGAGGCCCGCCTCCTCCTCCATCTCCCGCAGCACGGAGCCATAAAGGTCCACGTCCCCGTCCGGGGTGATGTCGGACAGGTCCGGCGTGCCGCCGGGAAAGAAGACGCGGCCCGCATTCACCGTATGGACGCCCATCTCGGCCATGACGAAGACCCCGTCGGAGCCCTCCAGCGCCGGCAGGGCGAAAATGTTCCAGGCGCCCAAGTCCGGCCAATCCTGGTCGCGCCACCAGGTGAAGGAGGCATAATCCACCTCGATGCAGGTGCCCGTGAGCACGCCGCCTTCGAGGGAAAAGCGCCGGAGCACCAGGACGCGGCCGTTCCACAAAAAGGGATTGGCCGCGACCCGGGCGGCGAAATTGGCATCGATCGCCGCCCGGTGCGCCTCCGCCTCGTGCCAGACGGCACCGGGTTCGACACGCATGTCGATCCGGTCCACGGGCAGGATGCGGGCGGGGGCGCGGCCGGGCGGCGAAATCATGGGGCGGCGTCTCCGTCAGGCGGCGTCGAGGGTGGGGTAGTCCACATAGCCTTCCGCGCCGCCGCCATAGAGCGTCTCGCGCTTCAGCTCATTGAGCGGCGCGCCACGGCGCAGGCGCTCGACCAGGTCGGGGTTGGAGATGAACGGGCGGCCGAAGGCGACCAGATCCGCCTTGCCGGAGGCGATCACGTCCTGCGCCATGGCAAGGTCATAGCCGTTGTTCACCAGCCAGGTGCCGGAATAGCGCTGGCGCAGGTCCTCGAAGGAGAAGCTGGGGTTCACGTCGCGCGGGCCCCCGGTGGCGCCCTCGATCACATGAACATAGACCAGCTTGCGGGCCTCGATCTCCTCCAGGAGCTTGTTGAAAAGCGGCTGGGGATCGGAATCGGTGAGGTCATTGGCCGGGGTCACCGGGGAGAGACGGATGCCGGTGCGGCTGGCGCCGATCTCGCCGGCCACCGCGTCGATGATCTCCAGCGGGAAGCGCAGGCGATTCTCGATGGAGCCGCCGTAAGCATCGGTGCGGGTGTTGGCGCCATCCCGCAGGAACTGGTCGATGAGATAGCCGTTGGCGCCGTGGATCTCCACGCCATCAAAGCCCGCGGCGATGGCATTGGCGGCGGCGCGGCGGAAGTCGTCGGCAATGCCCGGCAGTTCGGAGGCTTCCAGTGCGCGGGGCGCCGAGGTGGCGGCAAAGCCGTTGTTCACATAGGTCTTGGTATTGGCGGTAATGGCGGAGGGGCCCACCGGGGCAGCGCCGCCCTCCTGGAGGTCCACGTGCGAGACCCGGCCCACATGCCAGAGCTGGATGAAGATGCGTCCGCCCTCGGCATGGACGGCGTCCGTCACCTTGCGCCAGGCGGCCACCTGCTCGGGCGAATAGATGCCAGGGGTGTCCTGATAGCCCTGGCCCTGGCGGGAGACCTGCGAGCCTTCCGAAATGAGCAGGCCGGCGGTGGCCCGCTGGGCGTAGTAGCGGGCGGTCAATTCAGTGGGGACGAGGCCCGCGCCCGCGCGGTTGCGGGTCAGCGGGGCCATGACGATGCGGTTGGGCAGCGAGATGTCGCCGAGGCGATAGGGGTCGAACAGGGACGGCGTGGACGCGCTCATCGTTTCAGCCTTTCCGAAGCGGCGCGCCCATGGCGGCGCGCGCGGGGGATGGTGCGATGCACAACACATAGGAAGGCTTCCGCACCATCCAAGGCGCCGCCCACCCAGTGCCAGGATCACGGTTGCGCGTGCGACTTTCCTGTCACGGATTTCACGGCCTAGAGGTGCAGAACCCCTTCTGCGATCACCACCGCATGGCCGCCGATGGTGGCCTCCACCACATCGCCGCCCTTCACGGTGAAGCCAAGGTTGATGCGGCTCGGCCGCCCCATCTCGAAGCCCTGGTCGATGCGCACCTTGTGATGGCCATCCACCCGGGCCTCCGCGTCCATGAGCACGGCGGTGAAGGCGGCGGCCGCCGCGCCCGTCGCCGGGTCCTCCTCGATGCCGAGGCCGGGGGAGAACATGCGGGTGCGGAAGTCGGCGTCGCCCTCCTCGTCCGGCGTGTAGAGATAAAGCGCCTCGCCATAGGAGCCGAGAGAGCGGATGAAGGCCGCTTCGTCCGGCCGCGCCCGCGCAAGCGCCGTGAGGTTCACCACCGGCACGAACAAGAAGGGCACCCCGGCCGAGGCCACCACGGGGCGATGGGCGTCAAAGCCGATGTCGGACACCGCGAGATTGAGCGCATCGGCGCAGGCCTTGCGGGAGATGCCCGCCTCTTCCAGCGTCGCCTTGCGGGGCACCACGAAGGTCGCCGCGCCCCGACGCGAGCCCGGCCCTTCTGTGGTCACCTCGCAGCGCACCGGGCCGATCTGCTCCTCGATCTGGAACTGCCCCTTGGCGAGCTTGTTCTCCAGCGCCAGCAGCACCGCCGATCCCACGGTGGGGTGGCCGGCGAAGGGCAGTTCATGGGCGGTGGTGAAGATGCGGATGCGGGCCTGCCGCGCGGAGTCCCGCGGGGGGAAGACGAACACCGTTTCCGAGAGATTGAACTCCCGCGTGATGTGCTGCATGGCCGCGTCGTCCAGGCCCGTCGCATCCAGCACCACCGCCAGCGGATTGCCGCCCAGCGGGCGCGAGGTGAAGACATCGAGCGTCACATAGCGGCGGGGCATGGTGGCTATGGCCTTGGTCTGGAAGGTCTCAGTCCCGTCCGGGCCGGCGCGCCTCGACGCGCCCGCCCGGGGCTTCGACACAGTTTGGCCTTAAATGCGCGTCGGCGTGAAGACATGAGTTGGACGAACAAACTCGTCCTGGGCATCCACCAGCAACAATTCGCGCGACTGCGCCTCCGCCGTCCGCTTCAGCAGGCCGAAAATGGAGGAGGCGGCGGCCGCGAGCGCCTCCGCCGTGGCGCCGGTGCGCTTCAGATGGAAGAAGAAGAGGGCCGCAATGGCGTCCCCTGCCCCGTTCAGCGACACATCCAGGCGCGGCGTGCGCACCAGGAAGCGCCCATCGGGGCCGCTGGCCATGAGGTCGATGGCATCGCCGGGCGTCGCATCCACATGGAGGGAGGTCACCAAAATGACCTTCGGCCCGGCGGCGTGCAGCAGGTCGCAGGCGGCCTTGGCATCCGCGAGGGTGGCGACCTTGTGGCCCGACAGCAGCTCCAGCTCGAACTGGTTGGGGGTGATGACATCGGCGGCGGGCACCGCCTGGTGGCGCATGAATTCGGGAATGCCGGGCCGCACGAAAATACCCCGCCCGACATCGCCGATCACCGGATCGCAGCAGAAGTCCGCCTTGGGATTGGCCGCGCGCACCTGCGCCACCGCATCCAGGATCGCCGCGCCAATGTCGGCCGAGCCCATATAGCCCGAGAGCACGCCATCGCAGGCGGACAGGCGGCCGCGCTCGGCGATGCCCGTCACCAGTTCGCCGATCACGCTGGCCTCGAACACCTGGCCGCGCCAGGCGCCATAGCCGGTGTGGTTGGAGAATTGCACCGTGTGGATGGGCCACACCTCGACGCCCAGGCGCTGCAGCGGAAAGACGGCGGAGGCATTGCCCACATGGCCATAGGCGACATGGGACTGGATGGACAGGAGGTTCATGGCGCGTCTTCAGGACAGACCCGCGATGCGGGCGGAGGAATAGTTGGCAGCTACTCCGCACCCGCTTCAAGCACAAATGGATTTTGCTGATGACGCCCGCGCGGATTGCTGATGGATCGCCTCAGCCGATCTCGTCCTCGGCAAAGGCGCGGCGGGCCAGGCGCGCCACCAGCGCGCGGGGGGCAAGGCGCACGGCAAAGGTCATCAGCCGGTTGGCCAGCCCCACCACCGCCACCGGACGGCCCGACAGCATGGCCGCATAGCCGGCTTCCGCCACCGCCTTGGCCGAGGCGACCGGCCCCTTGAACACCCGCGTGCGACCCATGCCCGCCCGCTCGGCAAAGGCGGTCTCCGTCGGGCCGGGGCAGAGCGCGGTGACGCGGATGCGGGTGTCGCGCAATTCCTCGGCCAGCGCCTCCGACAGGCTCAGCACATAGGCCTTGGTGGCGGCATAGACGGCGGCGAACGGCCCCGGCGCGAAGGCGGCCGTGGAGGCCACATTGACGATCCGCCCCTGCCCGCGCGCCACCATGCCGGGCAGCACGGCCTTGGTGATGAGGGTGACCGCGGTGACATTGGCGGCGATCATGTCCGCCTCCAGATCGCCGTCGATCTCCTCGAACGGGCCATAGGCGCCGAAGCCGGCGTTGTTGACCAGCACGTCCAGCTCGAGGGCCGCCAGGTGCCCGCACAGATCCTCCACCGCCTCCCGGTCGGCAAGGTCCACCGCCATCAATTCGATGCCGCCCGGCACCGGCGCGATGGCCCGGGCCGCGGCGGCCAGCCGGCGATTGTCGCGGGCGAGCAGGATGAGGCGGAAACCGTCGCGGGCCAGCAGGCGGGCAAATTCCAGCCCGATGCCGCTGCTGGCGCCCGTGACCAAAGCGAGCGGGGGCTCGCTGCCGGGGCTGCCGGGCGCGGCATGGGAAAGGGTCTGCATGTTCGGCCATGCGGGCATTCTTGTGTCCCCGGATACGGCCCCCGCCGCGTGGATGACCTGAAACATCGGCCCGTCTGGCCGATGCTGCAAGGGCCTCGGGGCGCGCGGGCGCCGATGGGCGTGCGGCTAGACCGGCTCCGCTGCCGGCGCGCCGGTGGCGACGGCAAGCTCCGCCGGCAGGTCGCACAAGAGGTCACGTGGGACGCCGGCGTGGGCGAGATAGACCATCAGGGCAAGCCAGGCATCCTCCAGCGCGCCGTGATGGGCGCCCGCACGCCTCAGGCCCAGTCTGTCGCAGGCCAGGTCGAGCTTCAGCCCGGACAGATGAAGGGTGCACAACCAGGCGGGCAGTTCCCCCATGCGGCCGGACAGGCTCGGCTCCTGCGCGAGGAAGCGCCGGTCGAAGGCGGCATTGTGGGCGAGGATGAGGCCGGCCGGCGCCAGAAAGTCGCAGACCCAGTCGGCCAGCTCCTCGAACGGCGGCTGGGTCGCGAGGAAGGCATCGGCGATGCCATGGACCTTCAGCGCGGCCCAATGGCTGCGCCGGCCGGGATTGCAGAAGGCATGGCCCACATCCACCACCAGGTCGCCCCGGGCGAGGCCCGGCGTCTCCAGGCGCACCATGCCGATGGAGACGATGCGGTCCGCGCCGGTCACGCCCGTGGTCTCCACGTCGAGGGCCACCACCACGGGCGGCAGGGGTGTGGCGGGCGGGCGCATCAGGCCGTCACCCGCCGCAAGGTGGCAATGATCTCGCCATAGGCCTCCATTTCCTCGGGCGCGGCGCGGCCGTCAGCCCGTGCCATGCGGGTTAGGCGGGCCGGCAGGTCCTGCGGGAACTGGGCCTCCACCACGGCGCGCAGGGCGCGGGTCAAGAGATTGCCGGTGGGCAGCAAGGCGGTCATCTCCTGGAGCAGATGGGCGTCGGCGACCGTCGCCGGCAGCCCCAGATGGGCGCGGGCATCCTCGATCAGGTCCGCGACCACCGCGATCTCGGCCTCCGCCAGGTCATGGTCGGCGCGGGCCATATACATCAGCGCGATGGCCGCCGGGCGCACCTGCGCCCGCAGGGCGTCGCGTGCGCTCCGGTCGAGCCGGGCCGGAGCCGGCGCGGCGGGCAAGGGTCGGGCAGGTGACCGGGGACTATCGGCCGGAACATCCGCCGCCCCCTCGGGCGGCGCGATCTTGGCAAAGAAGCCGGCGATGTCGTCGATGATTTCGCCGGTCCGCCCATGGACGAGCAAACGCATGCGGTCGACACGGAAGACGCGCGTGGTCTTGCGCAGCAGGCAGACCGCGCCCACGCGCAGCACGCGGCCCGATCGCTCCACCTTGCGCACGATGATCTCGCGCGTGCTGCGCGCGCCATCGGCCCCCTGATAGTCCAGGAAGAAATGGGCGCCGATGATCTCGTCATCGGGCACATCCTGCGCCTCGGCTGGATCCGCCGCGGTCTCCTCAATCTCGCGCGCGGGCACATGCAGGCGCTGGCGCAGCGCGGCTGTGCGGATCACCACCCCCATGAGCCCCCCGACCTGTTACGCAGCAGACACCCTAAAATGGTACAGCTTGCGCTCCACACGCGCCAGAGGCTGCGCCGGCGGGGCCGTCCGGCGGGCGAACGGCAAGCCGGGGCGGCAGCGCATGGGTGATCCCCGCTATGCACGGTTCCCCCACGGACGAGAGGGTGCATATTCCGCCCGCCGGCCTTTCCCTGGCCGCGCGCCCGTGGTTGATGGCGCCCGTCGGCGCCCTCCTGGAACGGGCGCCCCTCCCTCCCGCGCCCGAAGGGGCGCCCGCCGACGGCTTGGGCCGTGGCGGACTTGACTGCTCCAGTGGTTTCCCATCCATGACCTTTGTTCGCCCCCTGCGCCGCGCCGGCCTGTTGCTGATTGCCCTCCTCTCGGCCTCTCCGCTGGCCGCCCAGCCGGCCTGCTTCGCGCCGGCGTCCCTGACGGCGCGGCCGGGGGAAGAGAAGGTGCAGCCCTCCCATCTGGCGGCGCAGCTCCAGGAACGCCTCCTGCCACCGCCCCGGCCGGTGGCGCCGCCGCTCAGCGGCTCCATCCGGCGGGTGGACCTGCCGCAGGGGGTGAAGCTGGTGGCACTCACCTTCGACCTGTGCGAGGCCTCGGGCGAGATCTCCGGCTATGACGGGGTGATCGTGGACACGCTGCGCGCCGAAAAGGTGCCGGCCACCTTTTTTGCCGGCGGAAAATGGACCGTGGACCACAAGGAGCGCGCCGCCCAATTGATCGCCGACCCGCTGTTCGAGGTGGGCAACCACACCTGGTCCCACGCCAACCTTGCCGTGCGTGGCGGCGACTATATGCGCCGCCAGGTGGATGACACCGACATGGCGGTGGCCGGCGCGCGGGCGGATGCGGCGGCGGCCGGCTGCATGCTGGACAAGGTGCCGGCCCGCACGGAGCTGTTCCGCTTTCCCTATGGCTCGTGCAGCCCGGACTCCATGGCCTATGTGAACGAGACCGGGCACCTGGCCATCCAGTGGGACGTGGATTCCGGCGACCCGGCCTTTCTCGGCGCCAAATTTATGGCGGACGCCATGCTGCGCGCCATCAAGCCCGGCTCCATCGTGCTGATGCACGCCAATGGCCGCGGCCGCCACACGGCGGAGGCGGTGCGGATGCTCATTCCCGCGCTGAAGGCCAAGGGCTATCGCTTCGTCACCGTGTCCGAATTGCTGAAGGCCGGCACGCCGGTGGTGGCTTCCACCTGCTATTCGGAAAAGCCGGGCGACACGCGGGTCTATGACGAGGCGGCCCGGGCGGGCCGGCGGGTGCTGCCGGCCCCGTAGACCGGGTCGTCAGTACATGACTTCCTTGTAGCGCTTCAGCATTTCTTCCTGGGTCTCGGCCTTGTAGGCGCCGGATGTGTGGTCCTCCAGCATCTGCCCCATGGTGGGCAGGACGGAGCGTTCCACCTGGCGCTCGGCATTCCACAGTTCCGAGCGCATGAGCGCCTTGGCGCAGTGCAGATAGGCCTCGTGCACGGTGATGCGGATCACCGAGAGCGGCAGCTTGCCCTGCACCACGAAGCGGGCCTTCAGGTCCTCGTCCGTGTGGATCTGCGCCGTGCCGTTCACCCGCAGCGTCTCATCGACGCCGGGGATCATGAACAGCAGGCCGACGCCGGGGCGGGCGATGATGTTCTCCAGGCTGTCGAGGCGATTGTTGCCGGGGCGGTCGGGCAGAAGAAGGGTGTGGTCGTCCTCCACCGCCACGAAGCCGGGGCCATCGCCCCGGGGGGAGACGTCCGACGTGCCGTCGGGGCCGCCGGTGGCCAGCAGCAGGAACGGGCTCAGCGAAATGAAGTGCCGGCAATGGCCGTCGAGCTGGGGAATCGCCTTGGCCACCGAACGGGGATTGGCGGGCTTGTAGACGCTGCGCAGCTCGGCGAGGGAGGAAATGGTGGGCACGGGGGACCTCAAGGCTTGACCACGAGTTGCACCCGGTCCGCCGCGAAGCTGGAGCGCCCCCATTGCAGGGGCACGCCATTGGGCTCCACGTCGACGCGCTCCAGCACCAGGACGGAGCGGCCGGCGGCAAGGCTCAGCACCTCCTGTTCCCGCTCGGTGGCGGGGCGCGCCGAAATCCGGGTCTCGCGGCGACGATAGTCCTGGATGCCGATGGTGGCGAGAGCCCGCGTGAGCGAGCCAGTGGCGGCATAGACAAGATCGAGGTCGCGGCACCGGGCATGGACGAAATAGGCGCGCCCGAACGAGATGGGCACCCCATCCGCCTCGTGCATGCTCTCGATGACCAGCAATTCCGTGCCCTCCGCCACCCCGAGGCCGCGCGCCGCCTCGGCGGAGGCCGGTTCCAGGGAAGAGCCCAGATAGCGCCCGAAGGGCTCGCGACCCCCGGCGGAGACGATCTCCGAAAAGCGGGTGCGCGGGCCGATGGGATAGGAGAGCGGCGGCTCGCGCACGAAGGTGCCGCGCCCGGCGGTGGCCTCGATCAGGCCGCGTTCGCTGAGCACCGCCAGGGCCCGGCGGACCGTGTGCCGATTGACGCCGAAGCGCACCGCAAGCTCTGCCTCCACCGGCAGCCGGGCGCCCGGGGCAAAGGTGCCCTCCGCGATTTCAGCCTCCAGGCGTTCGGCGATCTGCTTCCACAGGGCGACCCCGTTGTTGCGGGCGAGCGCGCCTTCTTCAGCCGCCGTCATTGTCCCGTGATCGAAGTCTTCCATCCTCCCCCCGCTTGCTGTTTGCCACCGCCATTCCGGTCTTGTGCATTTGTATAGACCAATATACAAATAAACACCAGATCAGCACATGATACCTCCGACGCTCGCATTGGCATCGGAGTTGACGGCTTGAGGGCTCCATGACGGCAGACCAGGACCTCACCGAACACCGGCAGGCGGCGATGACCATTTTCGCCAGCGCCACGCAGAAGGAACTGGACGCGGCGCTGGAGCGCTTCGCGCCCTTGCCGCCCATCAAGGACCTGCGTGCGACCGAATCGGGCCTGGCCATGGTGCGCGGCCGCATCGGCGGCGACGGCGCGCCCTTCAATCTGGGCGAAGCCACCGTCACCCGCGCGGCGGTGCGCATCGGCAACGGCCCCACCGGGGTTGCCTATCTCATGGGGCGCGATCCCAAGCGCGCCCGGTCCGCAGCCATTCTGGACGCGCTCTGGCAGGACCCGGCCCTGCGGCCGGCGCTGGAAGACGCCTTGAAGCCCATCCGCGCGCGCATCGCCGCCGACGAGGCCGCCGAGGCCGAGCGCACAAAGGCCACCAAGGTGGACTTCTTCACCATGGTGCGGGGAGAGGATTGATGGCCGCCACCGCTCTTGCCTCCGGCTTTTCCGATCCCGCCCGCGATGCCCAGCGCACCTTCAAGGCGGTCATGTGGGCGCTGGCCCAGCCCGGCACGCCCCAGAATCTGGCCACCGACCTCGCCCCCCCGGCTCCGCTGACGCCGGAGCTTGCGGCCATCGCCCTTGCGCTCCTCGACTATGAGACGCCCGTCTGGCTCGATCCCGCCTTGCGCGACGGCCCGGGGGTCGCGGACTTCCTGCGCTTCCACACCGGCGCGCCGCTGGTGGACGATCCCGGCGACGCCCGCTTCGCCCTCATCGCCTCGGGCGCGGACCTGCCGGACTTCGCCCGCTTCGCCCAAGGCGAGCCCGATTATCCCGACCGTTCGGCAACGCTGATCGTCGGCGTGGCGGAGGCCGGGCCGGACGTGCCCGGCATGCGCCTTCGGCTCGAAGGCCCCGGCATTGACGGGACGGCCCGGCTCGGCGCCGCCCCGCTTCCCGAGGACATGGCGGACCGGCTGCGCGAGAACCGCGCCGCCTTCCCGCTCGGCATCGACCTGCTGCTGGTCGCGCGTGGCATCGTGGTGGGGCTCCCCCGCTCGGTGCACGCCGGCGCGGAGGAGTAAGCCCATGTATGTGGCAGTGAAGGGCGGCGAAACCGCCATCGGCAATGCCCACGCTCTGCTGGATCGGACCCGGCGGGGCGATCCGACGGTACCGGAACTGGGCATCGACCAGATCCGCGAGCAGCTCGCCCTGGCGGTGGACCGCATCATGGCGGAAGGCTCGCTCTATGACCGCGACCTCGCCGCCCTCGCATTGAAGCAGGCGCGCGGCGACATGATCGAGGCCATCTTCCTGGTGCGAGCCTTCCGCACCACCTTGCCGCGCTTTGGCGCCACCGAGCCGGTGGATACGGGGGCCATGCGGGCCCGCCGGCGGATCTCGGCCACCTTCAAGGACCTGCCCGGCGGGCAAGTGCTCGGCCCCACGTTCGACTATACCCATCGCCTGCTGGACCCGGCCCTGGCGGTGACTGCGGCCGAGGCCGCCCCGCCCGCCCCCCGTGCGGACGAGCGGCCCGCCGCCACGGCCCAGGCGCCGGAGCCCATGCCCCGCGTCACTGATTTGCTCGGCGACGAGGGCCTCATCGAGCCCGCGCCTTACGATGACGGCAGCGAGCCGCCAGACCTCACCCGCTCTCCCCTCTCCTTCCCTGCCGAGCGGCCGCTGCGCCTCCAGAACCTGGCGCGCGGCGACGAGGGCTTCCTGCTGGCGCTCGGCTATTCCACCCAGCGCGGCTATGCCCGCACCCATCCCTTCGTCGGCGAAGTGCGCATGGGCGAGGTGGAAGTGGAGCTCCATGTGGAGGAGCTGGGCTTTGCCGTCCCGCTCGGCCGCGTCACCGTCACCGAATGCCAGATGGTGAACCAGTTCAAGGGCTCGGCCAGCGTGCCGCCCCAGTTCACCCGCGGCTATGGCCTTGTGTTCGGCCAGTCCGAGCGCAAGGCCATGTCCATGGCGCTGGTGGACCGGGCGCTGCGCTGGCAGGAGCTGGGGGAGGAAAAGACCGCCCCCGCCCAGGACACCGAATTCGTCCTCTCCCATTCCGACAATGTACAGGCCACCGGCTTCGTGGAGCACCTGAAGCTGCCCCACTACGTGGACTTCCAAGCCGAATTGGACCTGGTGCGCCGCATGCGGGCCACCGCCTTGCCGCAGGACGAGGACCCCGCTGACGAAGCCCTCCAGCTGCCGGAGGCGGCGCAATGACCACGGCCCCCACCACGACCGCGCCCGCCATCACCTATAATTTCGCCTATCTGGACGAGCAGACCAAGCGCATGATCCGGCGCGCGATCCTCAAAGCGATCGCCATTCCCGGCTATCAGGTGCCTTTCGCCAGCCGCGAAATGCCCATGCCCTATGGCTGGGGCACCGGCGGCGTGCAGGTGACCGCCGCCATCCTCGGCACCGACGACGTGCTGAAGGTCATCGACCAGGGCTCCGACGACACCACCAATGCGGTGGCGATCCGCGGCTTCTTCAAGAAGACGGCGGGGGTCGCCACCACCACCCGCACGGCTGAGGCGAGCGTCATCCAGACCCGCCACCGCATCCCCGAAGCCCAGCTGAAGGCCGGGCAGGTGCTGGTCTACCAGGTGCCGATCCCCGAGCCGCTGCGCTTCCTGGAGCCGCGCGAGACCGAGACGCGCAAACTGCACGGCCTCGCCGATTACGGCCTCATGCATGTGAAGCTCTACGAGGACATCGCCCGCCACGGCCATATCGCCACCACCTATGCCTATCCGGTGGCGGTGGCCGGGCGCTATGTGATGGACCCCTCCCCCATCCCCAAGTTCGACAATCCGAAGATGAATGACAGCCCGGCGCTGCAACTCTTCGGCGCCGGACGCGAGCAGCGCATCTATGCCATCCCGCCGCACACCCGCGTCGTCTCGCTGGATTTCGAGGACCATCCCTTCCGCGTCCAGCATTTCGCCAAGCCCTGCGCGCTGTGCGGCGCCACCGGTGTCTATCTCGACGAGGTGATCCTCGACGACAGGGGCGGGCGCATGTTCGTGTGCTCGGACACCGACCATTGCAGCACCCGCCAGGCCGAGGGCCACCGCGGCGAGATGAGCGCCCCGGCGCAGGAGGCGGCGGAATGAGCGGCCTCCTCATCCGCCCTGCGGGCGAGGACGACCTCCCGGCCGTGCTCGGCCTTTATGCCCAGCCGGACATGGACAATGGCCGTGTCCTGTCGCTGGAGGATGCCCGCGCCGTGTTCGCCCGCTTCGCGCTTTATCCCGACTATGTGCTCTATGTGGCCGAGGAGGCGGGAGCGGTGGTCGGCACCTTCGCCCTGCTGGTGATGGACAATCTCGGCCACCAGGGCGCGTCCTGCGCCGTGGTCGAGGACGTGGTGGTGGCCGCCGGCCGCCAGGGCGGCGGCATCGGCGCCGCGATGATGCGCTTCGCCATGGCCAAGGCGGCGGAAAAGGGCTGCTACAAGCTGGCCTTGTCCTCCAACGCCCGGCGGACCCAGGCGCACCATTTCTACGAAAACCTCGGCTTCCGCCGCCACGGCGTCAGCCTGCATGTGGATCTCGACCCGGCCCGCCCCCAGGCGGCAGGCCGTGCGGAGGCTTTGGCATGAGCGCGGATGATCCTCTTCTCGTCGCCCGGGGCCTGACGAAATATTACGGCGCTCGTCCCGGTTGCCTGGACGTGGACTTGACCGTCCATCCCGGCGAGGTGCTGGCCATCGTCGGCGAATCCGGCTCGGGCAAGTCCACCTTGCTGTCGCTCCTCTCCACTGAGCTGGCCCCCACGTCGGGCGATGTGAGCTACCGCATGCGCGATGGCGCGCTGCGCGACCTCGCCAGCCTGTCGGAGGCCGAGCGGCGACTTCTGCTGCGCACCGACTGGGGCTTCGTGCGCCAGCATGCGGAACAGGGCCTGCGCATGGCGGTGTCCGCCGGCGGCAATGTGGGCGAGCGCCTCATGGCGGTGGGCTGGCGCCATTATGGGGAGATCCGCAATGAGGCCACCGACTGGCTGGGCCGGGTGGAGATCGATGCCAGCCGCATCGATGATGATCCCCGCGCCTTTTCCGGCGGCATGCGCCAGCGCCTGCAGATCGCCCGCAATCTCGTCACCCGGCCCCGCCTCGTTTTCATGGACGAACCCACGGGCGGCCTCGACGTGTCCGTACAGGCGCGCCTCCTGGACCTCATCCGCTCCCTGGTGGCCGACCTCGGCGTGGCCGTCATCATCGTCACCCACGACCTGGCCGTCGCCCGCCTCCTGTCCCACCGCATCATGGTGATGCGGCGCGGCCGGGTGATCGAAGAGGGCCTGACGGACCAGGTGCTCGACGATCCGCACGAACCCTATACCCAGCTCCTCGTCGCCTCGGTGCTTGCCGCATGATGCCCGCTACGCTCGACGCCACCCTCGGGGCTGCCGAAGCCCCTTCCGCACCGCCCTTCCCCGTCTCGGAGGCGGCCCGGCCGCGCCTGAAGGTGGAGGGGCTGGAAAAGGCCTTCACCTTGCACCTGCGCGATGGCGCGCGGCTGCCGGTGGTGCGCAACGTGTCCTTCGAGGTGCATGGCGGCGAGTGCGTGGCACTGGGCGGGCCATCCGGGGCCGGCAAGAGCTCCATCCTGAAGATGATCTTCGGCAATTACCGTGCGGATGCCGGGGCCATCGAGGTGGCCGACGGGCCGCACGGGGTGATTGACGTGGTGAGGGCCGATCCCCGCCGCATCCTCAAGCTGCGCCGCGAGCGCATCGGCTATGTCAGCCAGTTCCTGCGGGTCATTCCCCGCGTGCGGACGCTGGACGTGGTCAGCGAGCCCCTGCGCCAGGATGGCGTCGCCCCGGAAAAGGCGGAGGCCCGCGCCCGCGACCTGCTCGCCCGGCTCAACCTGCCCCAGCGCCTGTGGGACCTGCCGCCCGCCACCTTCTCCGGCGGCGAGCAGCAGCGGGTGAACATTGCCCGCGGCTTCATCTCGCCCCGCGACCTCCTCTTGCTCGATGAACCCACCGCGTCGCTGGACGCCGCCAACCAGGCGGTGGTGGTGGACCTCATCGGCGAGACCAAGGCGCGCGGCACGGCCCTCATCGGCATCTTCCACGACACTGCCATCCAGGCGGCCGTGTCCGACCGGGTGATCGACGTGGCCCGCTTCCGGGTCTGATCGCCGGACCGTCGTATTGCACCTTTCACGCGGACGGAGCCGAGACAGCGCCTTCGCCCGCAAATGATGAAACACGCCTCCAAGGAGGAATTGCGATGCCGCAGGCGTCTCCCGAACCCGAGCTCATCCTCGCCAATGCCCGCATCGTCACCGCAGATGCGGTGATCGAGGGCGATGTGCGCATCCGCGACGGGCGGATCGCGGAGATCGGCACCGGCGCCGCGCCCCACGACGCCATCGATTGTGCCGGCGACTATGTGCTGCCGGGCCTTGTCGAACTGCACACCGACCATGTGGAAGGCCATCTGTCGCCCCGACCCAAGGTGCGCTGGAACCCCATGGCAGCGGTGCTCGCCCATGATGCGCAGATCGCCGCCTCCGGCATCACCACCGTGTTCGATTCCCTGCGCGTGTGGCCGGATAAGAAGGCGGTGGGCATGGATGGCGATGCCCCCGTCCTTGCCGAGGCGCTGAGCGCCGCCCGCGCGGCGGACGCCCTGCGGGCCGAGCACCTCATCCACCTGCGCTGCGAGATTCCCACCGACAGCGTGGTGGAGGATGCCCAGGCCCTGATGGACCGCTTCGAGGTGCGCCTCGTCTCGCTCATGGACCACACGCCGGGCCAGCGCCAGTTCGCGACCATCGAGCAGTTCCGCAGCTACTACAAGAAGAAGAGCGGCATCACCGACGCGGAGATGGACGTCATCGTCGCCACCCGCCTCGATTTCCACGCCCGCTTCGCCCGCGAGAACCGAGCCGGCCTCGTGGCCCTGGCGCAGGCGCGCGGCATCGTGCTGGCGAGCCATGACGACGGCACGCCGGATCATGTGGAGGACGCCATCGGCGATCAGGTGGCCATCGCCGAATTTCCCACCACGCTGGAGGCGGCCCGCCTGTCCCATGCCGCCGGCATCCGCGTGCTCATGGGCGCGCCGAACCTAGTGCGGGGCGGCTCCCACACCGGCAATGTCTCGGCCCAGGAACTGGCGCGCAACGGCTTGCTCGACATCCTGTCCTCGGACTATGTGCCCTCCTCCCTCCTGTGGAGCGCCTTCGACCTCACGCGCCGGGAAGAGGCCATCAGCCTGCCACAGGCGGTGCGCATGGTCTCCCGCACCCCCGCCGAGGCGGCGGGGCTCCTGGACCGGGGAGAGATCGCGCCCGATCGGCGGGCGGACCTGATCCGCGTGGGGCTCGTCGGCGACATGCCGGTGGTGCGCGGAGTATGGCGCGAGGGGCGTCGGGTGGCATGAGCGATGCGCAAGGGCGGCTGGGGCCGGGGGCCTTGATCCTGGTGGTGGGGCCTTCGGGCGCGGGCAAGGACACGCTCATCGACATCGCCCGTGCGGCGCTGGCGGAGCGGGCCGACGTGCATGTGGCCCGCCGCCTCGTCACCCGCCCGGCCGGCGCCGGGGAAGCCCATGGCACCCTCACGCAGGAGGAATTCGACCGGCTCCAGCCGCGCTTTGCCTTGTGCTGGCAGGCCCATGGCCTGAGCTACGCGCTCGGGGAGGACGTGGCGGACTGGATTTCAGCCGGGCATACGGTCATCGCCAACGGCTCGCGGGCCACCTTGCCGGTGGCGCGGACGCGTTTTGAGCGGCTCCATGTGGTGCATGTGACGGCGCCGGTGGAGGTGCGCGCCCAGCGCCTCGCCGCCCGCGGGCGGGAGAGCGCGCAGGACATTGCCGAACGGCTGATGCGCGCCCCGGCCCTCGACATCGCGCCGGACCTGGAGATCGTCAATGTGGGCACGCCCGAAGACGGTGCCGCGCGCCTCGCCGATTTCGTGCGGGGCGTCGCGGACGCAACACAGCTCCACCCCGCGCCGGCTGAACCCGCACGGGCCCAGCACTGACCGCCATGGTCTGAGCTGTTCCTGATCTTGGCTGATCCGCCATTACGGCTGTCTTCGCAAGATGAACCGCCGCTGAGGCGCGAAGACGGGGGCGGATGATCTCGACCCGAACGCTTTTTCGGGAAGATGCGATGCGCATCTGCCGTGCCTCTGAAAGACGAGCGCCGGCCTAAGGAGAGATCCGGGCGGGCGTGACGCGCCGCCCCTTGCCTTTATTGGCGATAATGCTGGATGCGCGTGGTGCGCAGGCCGGGAAGGCCGTGACGGTCGATGGATGCCTGCCAGGACAGGAATTCGTCCACCGTCAGCGTATAGCGCTTGCAGGCTTCCTCAAGACTGATGAGACCCCCGCGCACGGCGGCGACCACTTCTGCTTTGCGCCGGATGACCCAGCGTCTGGTGTCCGGTGGCGGAAGATCAGCTACGGTCAACGGACTTCCGTCCGGGCCGATCACGTATTTCACCCTCGGCCGATAGGCATCGGTCATCGCTACGCTCACCCATTACTCAACCCAACCCTCTGAGCACAGTGAAGCGGGGCAATGAACATTTCCCTAAAAACCCAAATAAAACCGATATTTACTTGTATTAACAGGACCTAAATCCCATCGAGCCTCACGACCCTTTGAAGACGACCTCCCGGACCTCGTCCTCTCCCCACGGCGTGAGGGTGCCCACTGGTGCGCGATGGCGCGCCCGGGGCCTGCAACCTTATGGAATCAAAGGCGCTGACAGGAGCGAGGGGACCGGCGGCGGCACGGCGGCGGGGAAGACGCGGCGGGGGCGCTAGACAGAGCGGCGTCAGTGGCACCGGGCCGATCCGGGGCGCGCGGCCGAGCGCGGCCTTAACAATTGGCGCGCTGGCATGGCGCCGGCGGCGGAAATTTCGCCCCATTGGGCGCGGCGGGGGTGCGATTTTCTGCGCCGGCGCCGCAGGGCGGCGCCGGCGAACGGGAATGCCTATCCCTCGATGCGGTCGAAGTCGGCGATTCCGCGGGTGGCGGCGCGAATCTCGTCCAGCAGCTTCAGGCGGTTGATGCGCAGCGGGGCCTCGGGGGCATTCACCGTCACATCCTCGAAGAAGGCGTCCACGGGCGCGCGCAGGCGGGCGAGCGCCGCCATGGCGCCGGCATAATCCTCGGCGGCCACGGCCGTGCGAACCTGCGCCTTCACCTCTTCGATGGCGCCGCCCAGGGCCTGCTCCTGCGGCGCCACGAAGAGCGCGGGGGCGGCCGGCCCCTCATAGCGGGCGCCGTCCTTCTTCTCCTCGATGCGCAGGATGTTCACCGCGCGGCGATAGCCGGCCAGCAAGGTCTTGCCGTCGTCGGTCTCCAGGAAGGCCTGGAGGGCCTCCACGCGGCGGACGATCTGCAGCAGGTCGTCCTGCCCCTCGAGCGCGAAGACGGCGTCCACGAGATCGTGGCGGGCGCCACGCTCGCGCATGTGCACCTTGAGGCGCTCGGCGAGGAAGGCGAGGAGGTCGGTGGCAAGATCCCCCGCCAGCGTCTGGCCTTCCACCCGCAGGGCCTCGTCGGGCACCGAATCCGGCCCGAGCTTGGCAATGCGGCGAGCGAGGTCGTGCAGGATGTCCGCCACCAGCTTGTTGGCGAGCTTGTCCAGGCGGAACACGTCCAGCGGGTTGGCACCGTAATGGGCCTCACCCAGGATGGCGCGGGCGGAGGCGACGATCACCGGCCGCAGGGGCAAGGTCAGCTGGTTATCCAGCACGATGCGGATCACGCCCAGGGCGGCACGGCGCAGGGCATAGGGGTCCTTGGAGCCGGTGGGCTTCTCATTGATGACCCAGAAGCCCACCAGCGTGTCGATCTTGTCGGCCAGCGCCACCGCCACCGAGACGGGCGCCGTGGGCACGCGGTCGGACGGACCCTGCGGCTTGTAATGATCTTCGCTGGCCGCCGCGATCTCGGCCGGCAGCTTCTCGTGCTCGGCATAATAGCGGCCCATGAGGCCCTGCAGTTCCGGGAACTCGCCCACCACCTCGGTCAGCAGGTCCGCCTTGGCGATGCGGGCGGCGCGGGCGGCAAGCTCGGGATCGGCGCCCACCTGCGGCGCGATCTCGGCGGCAAGGCGCGAGATGCGGGCGATGCGGGCGCCCTGGCTGCCCAGCTTCTCGTGGAAGGTGATGGTATCGAACTTGCCGAGCCGGTCTTCCAGCGCCGTGCGCCGGTCGGTGTCCCAGAAGAACTTGGCATCCGACAGGCGGGCACGGATGACGCGGCCATTGCCCGCCACGATGGCGGCGCCCTGGTCGGTGGCGGCCAGGTTCGAGATCAGGATGAAGCGGTTGGCGAGGCGCCCGGTCTTGGGGTCCTTCAGCACGAAGCACTTCTGGTTGGCGCGGATGGTGGCGCGGATCACCTCGTCGGGAATGTCGAGGAAGGCGGCATCGAAGGCGCCGATGAGCACCACCGGCCATTCCACCAGGCCCGCCACTTCCTCCAGCAGGCCCTCGTCCTCCACCAGCTCCAATCCGTGGACGAGCGCCAGGTCCTTCGCGTCGGAAAGGATGATGGACTTGCGGCGGTCGCGGTCGGCCACCACCTTGGCGGCCTCCAGCTTGGTCAGCCAGTCATCCAGGCGCTTCACCTCGATGGCGCCGGGCGCCAGGAAACGGTGGCCATAGGTGACGTTGGACGAGGTGATGCCCTCCACCTCGAAGCGGATGACCTCCACCTCCTCGATGTCGGTGCCGAAGGTGCAGACGATGGAATGGAGCGGGCGCACCCAGCGCATGCTCCCCGTGCCCCAGCGCATGGACTTGGGCCAGGGGAAGGCGCGGATGATCTGCGGCACGATCTCGGCGATCACCTCGGCGGTGGGGCGGCCGGGCCGCTCCACCACGGCCACGTAGAAATCGCCCTTCTTGGGGTCGGTTTGGATGGTGGCCTGATCGATGGACGCGAGGCCCGCGGCCTTGAGGAAGCCCTGGATGGCCCCCTCCGGCGCGCCCACGCGCGGACCCTTGCGTTCTTCCTTGCTGTCCGCCTGCCGGCCGGGCAGACCGTGCACCGCCAGCGCCAGGCGGCGCGGCGTGACGAAGGCCTTCGCGCCCTCATAAAGCAGGCCGCGCTCGACCAAAGCGTCCGTCACCAGCTTGCGCAGCGCCTCGGCGGCCTGCGCCTGCATGCGGGCGGGGATTTCTTCGCTGAACAGTTCAAGAAACAGGTCGGGCATCGGATCTGGCTCTTCCTGCCCGGGCGGACGCGCCGGGCGGGTTGGCGGAGGAAAATGGGGGCGGACCAGACGGGCCGGCTGCCCCCGCGTCTATTCTGTTTCAGCCAGCGCGTCGAGATGCCGGCTGGGCGGGATCGGGATCGAGCGGGCCGAGATGGCGGTCCTTCAGGGTCACCACCACCAGCGCCGCCACACCGGAGACCACCGCCAGGTAAAGCGCCGGCGCCATCTTGCTGCTGAGGTCCCCCACCAGGAAGGTGGCCACCATGGGCGCGGTTCCCCCGCCGATGCCCACCCCCAGATTCCACGCGAACGCCACCGCCGAGCAGCGCCGTTCGCGCGGGAACATCTCCACCAGCATGGCCGCCATCGGTGCATTGGCGAGCGGCAGCAGCATCGCCAGCACCACCTGGCCCGAGATCACCAGGCGCACGTCGTCCCGTCCGAACAGGGTGAACAAGGGCCAGGTGAGAAGCGTCAGACCCGCCATGCCCACCAGCAGCACGGCCCGCCGCCCCATCTTGTCGCTGAGCACCGCGCAGACGGGCACCAGCACCATGGTCACCGCGAGGCAGACGGTGTTGAGGCGCAAGGTGAAGCTGGCGGACAGACCATCCTGCTCCTGGAGATAGGTCGCCAGATAGACGAACAGCAAATAATAGGCGACGCCCGCCTGGAAGGAGAGGATCACCGCCCG
Organism: Aquabacter sp. DMC10; assembly: GCF_056314145.1. Taxonomy (NCBI): domain Bacteria; kingdom Pseudomonadati; phylum Pseudomonadota; class Alphaproteobacteria; order Hyphomicrobiales; family Xanthobacteraceae; genus Aquabacter; species Aquabacter sp. DMC10. Next base: position 99,054 of record NZ_JBQUYX010000002.1, read on the forward strand.
CGTCAGGTCGGGCCAATCGTGCCGGAACGTATCCAGGAGCGGCAGGCCGCCGGAGGGCGCCGCCGGCGCCTCCCCAAGGGCCGTGCGGCGCAGGTAAAGCGACACGATGCCCAGCACCACCCCCAGCAGGAACGGCACCCGCCATCCCCAGCTGGCCAGATCGTCGGGGCTCAGCGTGGTGGAGACGATGGCGGCCACCCCGGACCCGAGCAGCGTGCCGCCACTCACGCCGGCCGCCGAAAACGAGGTGGCAAAGCCCCGGCGCCCGGGGGCGGCATGCTCGGCCAAAAAAACGGCGGAGGTGGTGTATTCCCCACCTATGCATACACCCTGGACGAGGCGCATCAGCAGAAGCAGCACCGGGGCGGCCATGCCCACCATGTCATAGGTGGGCAGGAAGCCGATGGAGACCGTGGAGGCGGTCATCAAGCCGGCGGAGACCACCAGCGCCCGAGAGCGTCCGAGCCGGTCCCCCAGCGTGCCGAACACCACCGCTCCCAGCGGACGCATGAGGAAGGAGGCGGCGAAGACCGCGAAGGCCGAGAGCAGCCCCACGAAGGGCGTGCTGAGGGGGAAGAACACCTTGGCGAACACGGTGGCGAAGAAGCCATAGGCCGCGAAGTCGTACCACTCCAGCACATTGCCCGCGGCGCCGGCGGCCACCGTCTTCCAGGGAAGGCGCATGGCGCGCCCGGCATGATCGTCCATGGGCCCCCGCCCCTTTCCCGATCAGGCGGCGCCGCCGGCCTGCGTCTTCAGAAAGGCCGCCCCGCACGCCTTGGCCAGCTCGCGCACCCGCAGGATGTAGCTTTGCCGCTCGGTCACCGAGATGACGCCGCGCGCATCCAAGAGGTTGAAGACGTGGGAGGCCTTGATGCACTGGTCATAGGCCGGCAGCGCCATGAGGTGCCGCTCGCCCCGGTCGCCGGCCGCCAGATATTTGGCGCAGGCCGCCTCCGCCATGCGGAACTGCTCCAGCAGCATGTCGGTGTCGGCATATTCAAAATTGTGGCGGGAATATTCCTGCTCGGCCTGCAGGAAGACATCGCCATAAGTGACCTTCTCGGCGCCCTCGCGCCCGTTGAAATTCAGGTCGTAGACGTTCTCCACGCCCTGCACATACATGGCGAGGCGCTCCAGGCCATAGGTCAGCTCGCCCGAGACCGGCGAACACTCGAAGCCCGCCACCTGCTGAAAATAGGTGAATTGCGAGACTTCCATGCCGTCGCACCAGCATTCCCAGCCCAGGCCCCAGGCGCCAAGCGTCGGGCTCTCCCAGTCATCCTCGACGAAGCGCACGTCATGCAGGCGCGTGTCGATGCCGATGGCGTCGAGGGAAGCGAGATAGAGCTCCTGCAGGTTGTCCGGCGAGGGCTTCAGGATCACCTGGAACTGATAATAATGCTGGAGGCGATTGGGGTTCTCGCCATAGCGCCCATCCTTCGGCCGGCGCGAGGGCTGCACATAGGCGGCGCGCCAATGGCGCGGTCCGAGCGCCCGGAGCGTGGTGGCCGGATGGAAGGTGCCCGCGCCCACTTCCATGTCATAGGGCTGCAGGACCACGCAGCCCTGATCCGCCCAGAAGCGCTGCAAGGTGAGCAGCAATCCCTGGAAGGAACGGTCGGGGCGCATGTGGGCGGGCAGCGAAGGGTCGATCATGGGCAGCCTTCCGGCAGCTGGAAGAGGGGTCGAAACGCGCGCGGACACTAGAGCAGGCGTCGATCACATTGCAACGCCATACGTTCCCCGGCGCAGGCCTCCTCCCCATGCGCGGCCGCGCGATGCCCGTGCACACGCCGGCGTGATTGAACCGGGGCGCCGTGAGGGCGTTGCAACGAGCGAGCGGGACGACAAAGGAGATATCAATGAACAAGACGCTTCCCCTTCTCACCGCCGCCGCCCTGGCGCTGACCACCATGGGCGCCGCCGCCCAGAGCGGCATCGCCCCTGCCCCCAACACCCAGGCCGGCCCGGCACAGGAAGGCGGGCGCACCGGCATGAGCCCGGGCGCCTCCGGCTCCGGCGCGGTGCATCGCAATGACCAGGCCGCCCAGCCGACGCCGCAGAGCGGCGTGGCCCCCGGCCAGAACACCCAGTCCGGCGCCGCCCAGCAGGGTGGCCGCACCCAGGCCTCGCCCGGCGGCAGCGGCGGGTCCATGGACACCACCGGTTCGGTGAACACCCCGTCCACCCCGCGCAGCGGCGTTGCCCCCGGCCAGGACACCCACAAGGGCGCCGCGCAGGAAGGCGGCCGCACCCAGGCGACCCCCGGCGCGACCCGCTAAGCCGCGGCATGCGCAAGGCGCTGGAGACCGCGCCTTAAAGGGCGTGCCTAGGAGGGCGTACCAATAAAAAAGGCCCCGGATCGCTCCGGGGCCTTCGTTCGTCGGGGACCGATCCGACTCAGCCGCGGCTGCGGGCGCGGATCATGTAGTCGTCGTAATTATACTCGGCGATCTGCCACCACAGGTAAGATTCGTTACGGAACGGACGGGCCGATTCGTAGATCTTCTTGAAGTCAGGGTTCTTGGACCCGATGTCTTCATACATTTCGTGGGCGACCTTGAAGCAGGCGTCCATCACGTCATTGGGGAAGCGGCGCAGCTGGCTGCCGGCCTTCACCAGACGCTGCACGGCGGCCGGGTTCTTCGCGTCGTAATTGGCGAGCATGTCGCCATTCACCTGCGCGGCCACCGAGGTGAGGACCGCCTGGTAGGTCTTGGGCAGCTCGTTCCACTTGTCCTGATTGTAGAAGAAGGTCAGGCCCGCGCAGCCTTCCCACCAACCGGGATAATAGTAATACTGAGCCACCTTGTAGAGGCCGAGCTTCTCATCGTCATAGGGGCCGACCCACTCGGCGCCGTCGATGGTGCCCTTTTCCAGCGCGGGATAGATGTCGCCGCCGGCGAGCTGCTGAGGCACGGCGCCGAGCTTGGAGAAGATCTGGCCGGCAATGCCGGCGATGCGGAACTTCAGGCCCTGGAGGTCCTGAATGCTCTTGATCTCCTTGCGGAACCAGCCGCCCATTTGACAGCCCGTATTGCCGCCCGGCAGCATGACCACGTTATACTTCTTGTAGAACTCGTTCAGAACCTGGAGGCCGCCGCCATGGTAGAACCAGGAATTCAGCTGACGGGCATTGAGGCCGAACGGGAAGGCGGAGCCGAACGCGAAGGACGGGTCCTTGCCCACATAATAATAGGAGGCCGTGTGGCACATCTCGACGGTCTTGTTCTGGGTCGCGTCGAGGGCCTGCAGACCGGGGACGATTTCACCGGCCGCGAAAACCTGGATCTGGAACTTGCCGTCGGTGGCTTCCGCCACGCTCTTGGCCATCAGCTCGGCGGCGCCGTAGATGGTGTCCAAGGACTTCGGGAAGGAGGAGGTGCAGCGCCACTTGATCTCGGGCTGAGACTGCGCGATCGCCGGCATGGCGACGGCGGTGGAGGCGGCGACGCCCGCGCCCGCAGTGGTCAGGAACTCACGGCGTTTCATGTCTGAGACTCCCTATGAAATTCTTCTGGCATCCCGGTTCGGCCGGCCTGCCGACGGAACGCCCTACCCTCTTCTACCGGAAGGCGGTTGCATTGGCGACCGCCCGCATATGGGACTAAAGGCGTAGGTCGGCCGCTACTCGATCACGATCCGCGGCGCCTTGCGGGCACTGGCACCCACCCGCCCCATGGAGGCCTGAACGGCGCGGGCGATATTGCGATAGACCTCCGCCTGCGGGCTCTGCGGGTCGGACACCAGGATGGGCAGGCCGGCATCCGACATCTCGCGAATGCGCATGTGGAGCGGAACTTCGCCCAGGAAGGGCACGCCGATCTCCTCCGCCTCGTGCCGTGCCCCGCCATGGCCGAAAATGTCCGAGCGCTCGCCGCAATGGGGGCACATGAAATAGGACATGTTCTCCACCACGCCGAGGATGGGCACGTTCACCCGCTGGAACATGGCAATGCCGCGCCGGGCGTCGATCAGCGCCAGATCCTGGGGCGTCGAGACGATGACGGCGCCAGCCAAATTGACCTGCTGGGCCATGGTGAGCTGGGCATCGCCGGTGCCGGGGGGCATGTCCACCACCAGCACGTCCAGCGGCCCCCACTTCACCTCGCGCAGCATCTGGGTGAGCGCCGACATGACCATGGGGCCACGCCAGATCATGGGGGTCGCCTCGTCCACCAGGAAGCCGATGGACATGAGCTGGAGGCCGAAATTCTCCAGCGGCACCATCATGCGCCCGTCCACCGTCTCCGGCTTGCCATGCACGCCCGACAGACGCGGCACGGAGGGCCCGTAGATGTCGGCGTCCAGGAGGCCGACCTTCAGGCCGAGATCGCGCAGGCCCAGCGCCAGATTGATGGACAAGGTGGACTTGCCGACGCCGCCCTTGCCGGAGGCCACCGCGATGATGGCGCCGACGCCGGGCACCTCGATGGCCTTGCCGCCCCCTTGAGGGCCGCCCTGAGGACCGCCCTGCGGCCCGCCTTGGGGCGCCCCGCCGGGCCGGCCGGCCATCTTGCGCTCGGCGGTGAGCGCCACCAGCGCCGAGGCGACGCCGGGCAGCGCCCGCACCACCTCTTCGGCGGCCACCCGCACCGGCTCCCACGCCCGCGCCTGGGCGGCATCCACATTGATGGAAAGATAGACCTTGCCGCTGGTGACCACGATGCCCGACAAGGCCGGGGATGCGGACAAGGGCACCCCGTCGGGGGTCCGCACCTTGGCCAGGGCCTCGCGCACGCCGGTTTCGGTCACATCGCTCATCAGGCCGTCTCCACTCCATACCCGAACGGGCGCACTCGCCCGAGCGTCTCCTTTCGCATGGGCGGCGGCGGTGAGGAAGGCCTTATCTGGCGTCCACGTGCTCCACCAGGGCCTGAAGGTCGGTCAGGTTGGAGACGGTGGCGAGGGGGGCAAGGGATGGATATTCGGCCGGCTCGGCGCCGCGATTGACCCACACCGTGCGAAAGCCGAAGGCGGTGGCCCCGGCCACGTCCCAGGTGTTGGAGGCGACGAACATGATGTCGTCCCGGTCGAGGCCGAGGCGGGTGCAGGCCAATTGGTAGGCGCGCGGGTCCGGCTTGAAGGTGTGCACTTCCTCGCAGCTCAAGACCTCGTCCACGAGGTCCCCGAGGCCGCCCTTGTCCACCGCCGTGGCCACCATCTCCTGCGTGCCGTTGGACAGGATGATGATGCGGCGGCCGCTGCGCCGGAGGTCCTGCAAGGCGGGGGCCACATCCGGGTAGGGATCGAGCACCATGAAGGCTTCGGCGATCTCGTCCACCAGGGCGGCGCCGGAATCATCGGCGATGCCACACACCCGCAAGGCATAATCCAGCGACTGGCGGGTGACGGCCAGGAAGTTGCGGTCCAGGCCCATCAGGGCACAGGTCCAGGCATATTCCAGCTGCTTGGTGCGCCACACGTCCAGGAACCGCTCCGCCGGCGCCCCGAGAACCTGCAGATGATGCTTCAAGGCCGAGCGCAGGTCGAACAGCGTGCCATAGGCGTCGAATACGCAAGCGGACGTGGCATGCATGTCAGGGCTCCCGTGCCGACCCATTATAATGCGGACGGCGCCGATGTATCGCCTTTCAGCCCCGGGGCGCCTCGCGCGGGCGCAGAAATTCACGAATATCTGCCTGAAGTTCCGGCACCAATTCCGCGTCGAACCAGGGGTGGCGCTTCAGCCAGCCCGTGTTGCGCCAGGACGGATGGGGCAGCGCATAGACCCGCGTCCCTCCCGCCTCGCGCACCTGCCGCCACTGGGCCACCGTCTCGGTCAACCCCTTGCCGAGAAGATGGCCAAGGCCCAGTCGCTTGAGATGATAGGCCTGGGCCGGGCGGCCGATGGCGAGCACCAGGTCGAAGGGCGGCAACGTGGCGAACAGCCGGTCATGCCAGAGCAGCGCGCACTCCCGTCGCGGCGGCAGGTCGCCGCCCGCCGCATCCTGGCCCGGGAAGCAGAAGCCCATGGGCGCGATGGCAATGCGGGCCTCGTCATAGAAGACGGCCTTGTCCACCCCCATCCAGGCCCGCAGGCGATCGCCCGAGGCATCGGTGAAGGGCAGGCCGGACAGATGCACCTTGGTGCCCGGCGCCTGACTCGCCACCAGGATGCGGGCGGTGGACGAGACCCGAAGGACGGGGCGTGGCTCATGGGGCATGGGCGCCCCCAGCGGCGCCTCCATGCAGACCCGGCAGGCCCGGATGGCGGCGACCAGGTCCGCCAGACGCTCCGCCCCGTCCCGCCCGCGGTCCTCAGACATCAAGGACGAGGCCGTCCCGCGCCACCAGGAAGCGGGCGGCGTCCACTTCCGCCCGGTGGGCCCACATCTCGTCGCTCATGTGGGTCAACAGGATCTGCCGGGCGGAGAAGCCATCGCCATGGGCCGCGATGGTCTGGTAGGCCATATGCCCGGTGGGCGCGCCATCATAGCGGTAGCATTCGCAGATGAAGAGGTCCGCCTTCTCAGCCACCTCGAACAAAACGGGCGTCCAGGCGGTGTCACCGGAATAAGCGAGCGTCTTGCCCAGCCCCTCGAACCGCACCGCGGTGGAGGGCGCACCGGAGGAATGCAGCACCGGCGTGGTCAGAAGGCGGAACGGGCCCACCTCAGCCGGCGTGCCGGGCTCCACCTCTTCCACGGACCAGTCGAAGCGCCAGCCATTGGTGCCGATGCCGGGGTAAAGCGCTTCCATCAGCACATGGAGGCGCGCCTGCGTGCCCGGGGGGCCGAAGATGCGCAAAGGCCGCGCGCGCCGGGCGCCCATCTGGCCGTCGAGAATGAGGAAGGGCAAGCCGCCGAAATGGTCGCCATGGAGATGGGAGAGCACCACCGCATCCAGCTCCTCGACCTTCAGGCCGAGGCTCTTGCATCCAAGCTGGGCGCTCGCGCCATAGTCGATGGCCATGCGGAAGCCATTGGCCTCCACATGAAAGCAGGTGGTGCCCCGGCCGCCGGAGCAGAAGGCATCCCCCGATCCGACCACCGTCACCCGCATGCCTCAGGCTCCCGCCTTGGCGGCCGGGCGGGCGGAGACCTGCGCGCGCCAGCGCCCCACATGGACCATCTCCTCGGGCACCGCGATCCGGGCCGCGCGCATGAAGTCGATGGCCACGATTGCGGTGATGTCGGCCACCGTGAAACGATCGAGGGCAATATAGGCCTGGTCGGCCAGGTGGCGATCCAGGAAGCCGAGGAAGTTCATCACCTTGGCCTTATTGGCCTCGCCCCATTCCTTGACCTGCGGCACTTCCCGCTCGGCCATGGCGGGGTGGAGATGGCGGAAGGCGAATTGCACCGCCTGCATCAGCTCGATCTCCGCCTGACGCTGCCACATCTCCACCAAGCCCTGCTCGCGCGGCGTGGTGCCGAACAGGTTCGGCTCCGGCTGAAGCGCCTCGAAATAACGGCAGATGGCGATGGATTCGGCAATGTGGGTGCCGTCGTCCAGCTCCAGCACCGGCACCTTGGCGCGCGGATTGATGCGCAGGAAGGCCTCGCCCAAATGTTCCTTGCCGGCCAGGTCCACCATCACCTCGGGCACGGATATGCCCTTCTCGGCGAGGAAGAACTGCACCCGGCGGGGGTTGGGCGAGCGGGCGGAGAGATAGAGCTTCATGGTCCGGCGTTTCCTCGCATTTTGTCGCCGACAGACCATGATGCGCCCATCGCGTCAAGGCGCCTGCCGCCGTCCTCAGGGACCGGCGGCATGGGCGGCGCGCCAATCCGCCGGGCGCTGGAATGGGCCGGACCAGATGCCCCGGCCCCTGGCCTGGGCTTCCGACTGAAGCGTCTTGTAGCCGCGCCCGCTGGCGGCCACCGCCAAACCCGAGGTCACCATGTCGGCGGCAAGATCGATGGCGCCCTCCCCCTGCCCCACCGAGCACATGGCCACCAGACGCCCGTAGCCATCGTGCCGGTTGCCCCGGCAGGTCACGATCTTGCCGCGCACCAGGCTTGCCAGATGGGTGCGCGCCTCCGCGCCGCAGGGCCAGATGGCCACGTCGGTGCCGCAGGTCTGGCCGAATTCGGGGGCATCAATGCCGGACAGGCGCACCCGCTGGCCGACAATCTCCAGCGTGTCGCCATCCACGGCCCGCGCCGGTCCCACCGCTTCGTCGGCCCGCGTGAGCAGGCGCGCCAGGCCGGCAAGGGCCGCCAGGACGAGAATGGCCGTGACGAGATCGCGCGTGGACATCCCACTGACGTGCCATCCTTCTTGTTTGTATGCAATCGGCTGGTGCGCCGGGATCGCCGTTCGTGGCGGCCGCCGGCGGATTCCCGGGCATGAGACCCCGCGAGGGCGCTGCGTTCGCTCCTTGTTAACCTTCTGCTAACCCTCTTGCCGCAGGAGTCGGGGTCATCCTCATGCGGACGGACTCACCCCTCCGCCGGGGCGCGGAACGCAAGGGCCATGGATCGACCCTTACCCTCTGGCGACCGGCACGCCCTGCCCCCTGAACCGGTGGCACGGGCGCAGGACCACGGATTCGCCCTGCCCGCTCCGCCCGCCCCGCTCTCGTGCCTGATGCTTCCTGCTCTGTGGGCAGCAGCCGCCGTGTCGGGCTTCGCATCTTTTGGCGCGGAGGTAGAGCCGGGGGCGCGGATGCTGCTGGCCTGCGCGGCCGCAGCCCTGGCCGGCGCTGCCACCTATGTCCACCGGCTGCGCCGGCGAATGGCGCACCTTGAGGCACAGGCGCACGCCCGGCATCGGGCATTGGAGGACGCGCTCTCTGCACTGAGGCAGGCGGAGGGCGAGAATGCCGCCAAATCGCGCTTCCTCGCCGAGATGAGCCACGAATTGCGGACCCCGCTGAATTCCGTCATCGGCTTCTCGGAAATGATGGCCGACGAAGTGCTCGGCCCCCACACCGTCCCGGCCTATCAGGGCTATGCGCGGGACATCCACACCTCCGGCCGTCATCTCCTGGCGCTGGCCGACGACATCCTGGATCTCGCCCGCATCGAGACCGGCCACCGGACCTTGCTGGAGACCGCCGTCTCGCTCGGCCCGCTGATGCAGGATTGCGCGCATATGATGCGGCTGGCTGCGGCCGAGCGGGGGGTGGCGCTGGCCTTCGGCGAGGAGGACAGCGCCCCTCGGCTATGGGCCGACGAGCGGGCCATGCGGCAGATCACGTTGAACCTGCTGACCAATGCGGTGAAATTCACCCCCGCCGGCGGCGAGGTGCGCCTGACCGCCGGCGTGCTGCCCGCCGGCGAGCCCTTCATCCGCGTGGAGGATACCGGGCCCGGCATCGGCGATGCGGAGCTTCCGCTCACCGGAGCCGCGCGCTCACGAGAGAGCACCACCGACCCGGTCAGCGGCCGCGGTGCTGGCCTGGGCCTCGCCATTGCCCGTGGCCTTGCGGACCTTCATGGCGCGCGCCTCGCCCTCACGCGCCGGCCGGAAGGCGGCACGCGGGCGCAGATCGCCTTTCCCGCCTCCCGCCGGCTTCCCACCCGCGCGGGGGGATGAGGCTCAGTCCTTGTCGGAGACGCCGGCGTCCGCGAAGGTGCCCATGCCCTTGTGGCAGGCCACCGCCGCCTTGATGAGCCCAACCGCCAGCGCGCCGCCCGAGCCCTCGCCAAGGCGCATGCCGAAATCCAGCAGCGGGCGCAGGCCCAGATGGTCGAGCAGGGCGCGATGGGCCTTCTCGTCGGACACATGGCCGGCCAGGCAATGGTCGAGCGCGCCGGGATCGAGGGCCTGGAGAATGGCGGCGGCGGCGGTCACCACATAGCCGTCCAGGATGACGGGCACGCGCTCATGCCGGGCCGCCAGGATCGCCCCGGCAATGGCCGCCAGTTCCCGGCCGCCGAGACGGCGCAGGATTTCCAGCGGATCGCCGCCGCTGGCGGGCCCATGGAGCGCCACCGCCGTGCGCACCGCCGCGATCTTGCGCTCCAGCACCGCGCCGGTGGCGCCCGTGCCGGCGCCCACCCAGTCCTGCGCCGTGCCACCATAGAGGGCATGGCAGATGGCAGCGGCCACCGTGGTGTTGCCGATGCCCATCTCGCCGAGGATCAGCACGTCCGCCCCGCCAGCAATGGCCTGCATGCCAAACGCCATGGTGGCAGCACAGGCCCGCTCATCCAGCGCCGCCTCGCGGGTGATGTCGCCGGTGGGCAGGTCCAGGGCGAGGTCGAACACCCGCAGGCCCGCATCGAAGGTGGCGCAGATCTGGTTCACCGCGGCCTTGCCGGCGGTGAAGGCGTCCAGCATCTGCCGCGTCACTTCGGAGGGATAGGGCGACACGCCATGCGCGGTCACCCCATGGGTGCCGGCGAACACCGCCACCATGGGCCGGTCGGCGGTGGGAATGCCCTTGCCCTGCCAGGTGGCCAGGTGAATGGCGATCTCCTCCAGCCGCCCCAGAGCGCCCGGCGGCTTCAAGAGCTGCGACTGGCGGTCCTCCGCCAGGACGCGAGCGCCGATGTCCGGGCCGGGCATGGTGGCGACGAGGTTGCGGATGTCGTCGAAGGGCAGGCCGGACGCATTGGGCGGGAGGGACATGAAAAAGCTCGCAAGCGGGATCGGTCGGGCGCGCCCGAGAGCCGCGCCGCTGTTCGGCCGCAGAACTGCACCGCGCCAAGGAGACGGTCAAGGGAGACGGTCAAGGGAGGTGGTCGGTGAGGGGCCGGAAAGCAAACGTCCCGCCCCGGAGGCCGGGGCGGGACGCTGAAGATTGCAGGGAGGGCGTGCGGCCGACTATTCGGCCGGCGCGATGTAATCCCCCTGCGGGCGATGGTCGTCGTCCGCCTTGCCGGCCGCCTTGTCCTTCCGCTTGGCCCCGAAGGACGCGATCCAGCGGGCAAACACATAGAAGACCGGCGTGAAGATCAGGCCGAACACGGTCACCCCGATCATGCCGGAGAACACCGCCGTGCCCAGCGCCTGGCGCAGCTCGGCGCCCGCGCCCACCGCCCAAACGAGCGGGACCACGCCCAGGATGAAGGCCAGCGAGGTCATGACGATGGGCCGCAGGCGCAGGCGCGCCGCTTCCACCGCCGCTTCCCGGCGCCCCTGCCCCTGGTCTTCCAGCTGCTTGGCGAATTCAACGATCAGGATCGCGTTTTTCGCCGCCAAGCCGATGAGCACCACGAAGCCCACCTGGGTGAGGATGTTGTTGTCCATCCCGCGCAGGATCACCCCGCCCAAGGCAGCCACCAGGCACATGGGCACGATGAGAATGACCGCCAATGGCAAGGTCAGGCTCTCATACTGCGCCGCCAGCACCAGGAAGACGAACACCACGCCCAGCGCAAAGGCGAAGATGGCGGTGTTGCCGGCCCGCTGCTGCTGGTAGGCCAGCGCCGTCCATTCATAGGCGAAGCCCTGGGGCAGCACCTGGGCGGCGAGGCCTTGCATGATCTGCATGGCCTGGCCCTGGGAATAGCCCGGCGCCGGCGAGCCATCGAGCTCCGCCGCCGGATAGAGGTTGTAGCGGGCCACGCGGTAGGGCCCCGTCAGGTCATGCATGGTCGTGAACGAGCCGAGCGGCACGGTCTCGCCACTGGCGTTGCGCACCCGGATCTTCAGGATGTCGTTCGGGTCCATGCGGAACGCCGCATCCGCCTGCACCTGCACGCGGAAGGTGCGGGTGAAGAGGTTGAAGTCATTCACATAGGTGGAGCCGATATAGGTCTGGAGCGCGGCGAACACATTCGCCATGTCCACCTGCAGCAGCTGCGCCTTGGCCCGGTCGATGTCGAGATACATCTGGGGGGTCGAGGTCTCGAACAGCGAATAGACCTGCATCAGGCCCGGCGTCTGGGCCGCCGCACCCATCATGGCATAGGTGGCGTTCTGGAGCGCCTTGTAGCCGGCGCCCGTACGGTCCTCCACCATCATGCGGAAGCCGCCGGCGTTGCCGATGCCCTGCACGGGCGGCGGCTGCACCACAATCATCATGGCTTCCTGAATGGAGGCGAGCTTGCCGAACAACTGCCGCTGCACAGCCCCCGCCGAGCGCCCGGGATCATCCTGACGCTGGCTGAACGGCTCTAGGATGACGAACATGGCGCCCGCATTGGGAGCATTGGTGAAGGTGGCCCCTGAGAAACCGGCGATGTTGACGATATGGCCAACACCGGGCGTGCCCAGAACCAGATCGGCGGCGCGCTGCATCACCGCTTCCGTGCGCTGCATGGAGGCGCCGGGCGGCAATTGGGCGACCACGATCAGATAGCCGCGATCCTGCTGCGGGATGAAGCCCTGGGGCGTCGACACAAACAGATGCCCGCCGAAGGCCAGGATGCCCGCATAGACCACCAGCACAAGAGCCACCACCCGCACGAGGCGCGAGGTGAGCCAGGCATAACCATTGCCCAGCCCCTCGAAGCCGCGATTGAAGATGCGGAAAAAGCCATGGAGCGGCCGGGCGTACCAGGCCACTTTGTGGTTCTCGCGATGGGGCTTGAGCAGCACCGCGCACATGGCCGGCGACAGGGTCAGCGACACCAGGAGCGAGATCAGGGTCGAGCCCGCAATGGTCAGGCCGAACTGGCGATAAAACTGGCCGGAAATGCCGGTGATGAAGGCGGTGGGAATGAACACCGAGGCCAGCACCAGCGAGATGGCGATCAGCGCCCCGCCCACCTCGTCCATGGTGCGGTAGGCCGCGTCCCGCGGCGAGAGACCCGCCGCGATATTGCGCTCCACATTCTCCACCACCACGATGGCGTCATCGACCACGATGCCGATGGCCAGCACCAGTCCGAACAGCGACAGGTTGTTCAGCGAGAAGCCGAACAGAGACATGAAGAAGAAGGTACCCACAAGCGAGATGGGGATGGCGAGGATGGGGATGATCGCCGCCCGCCAGGTCTGCAGGAACAGGATCACCACCAGAACCACGAGCACGATGGCCTCGCCGATGGTGTGGATCACCGCCTCGACCGACTGCTGGATGAACTCGGTGGGGTTGTAATAGATGGCGTACTTCACGCCGCTCGGCAGTTCCTGGCCGAGGCGCTGCATTTCCTTGACGATGGCGTTGCCGGTGGCGAGCGCGTTGGAGCCCGGCCGCTGGAACACGCCCAGCGAGATGGACAGGTCCTTGTCCAGGTAGGAGGTGGACGAATAGTCCTGGGCGGAGATCTCGACCTTGGCCACGTCCTTCAGCCGCACCAGGGCGGTGTCGGTCTGCTTGATGACCACATTGCCGAATTGCTCGGGGTCCGACAGGCGGCCCAGCGTGCGCACCGCCACCTGGAAGGCGCGCTGGTCCGGCACGGGCGGCTGGTTGAGCACGCCGGAGGCCACCTGCACGTTCTGGGCGCGCAAGGCGGTGACCACGTCGCCGGCCGTGAGGTTCAGCTCCTGGAGGCGGGTCGGGTCCAGCCAGACCTGCATGGCATAGTCGCGGCCGCCGAACACGGTGATGGAGCCCACGCCGTCAATGCGCGAGAGCACGTCCTTGATCTGGACGTTGGCCACATGGGACAGGAAGAGCGGATCGCGGCTGCCATCGGGCGAGTAGAGCGACACCACCAGCATCAGGTCCGGCGAGGACTTGGCGGTGACGACGCCCACCTGCTGCACCTCGGAAGGCAGGCGCGGCGTGGCGATGGCGACGCGGTTCTGCACCTGCACCTGGGCGATGTCCAGGTTGGTGCCCAGATCGAAGGTCACCGCGATGGAGAAGCGGCCGTCGGCGGTGGAATTGGAGGAGATATAGATCATCCCCTCCACACCGTTGATCTGCTGCTCGATGGGCGCCACCACGGTCTCGGCCACGGTCTCGGCGCTGGCGCCGGGATATTGGCCGGTCACGTTGATGACGGGCGGGGCGATCTCGGGATATTGCGCGACCGGCAGCCGCACATAGGTGACCGCGCCCAGGATCAGCACGACGATGGAGACCACCCAGGCAAAGATCGGGCGGTCGATGAAGAAATGGGACAAGCGCATGGTGCGGTCCCCCTCACTTGGCCTGGGCCGAGGGCGCCGCGGCTGGCTTTTCCTCCTGGGGGGTGACCTTGACGCCCGGGCGCACGCGCATCAGGCCGTTGACCACCACCACGTCGTCGGGCTTCAGGCCGGACTTGATGACACGCTGCGCGCCATCCAGCGGGCCGAGCACCACGGGGCGCACCTGCACCACATTCTCGGGGCCGACCACATAGACGAACTTCTGGGTCTGCTCGCTGCCGATGGCGGTGTCGGGGACGGTGAGCGCCTGATAGGGCTGGGACGCGGCCACCCGGACGCGCCCGAACATGCCGGGGCGGAACAGGTCCTTGGCGTTCTCGAACACGGCCCGGCCGCGAATGGTGCCGGTCGCCCGGTCCACCACATTGTTCAGGAAGTCCATCTTGCCGTGGTAGGGCCAGCCCTTGTCGTCGATCAGCTTGAGGTCGACGGTCGAGCCGCTCGTGTCCGCGCCGTTCAGGAGGCGCTGGTAGCGCAGGAAAGAGGTCTCGTCGAAGGTGAACTCGAAATAGATCGGATCGGTGGAGACAATAATGGCCAGCAGCGTCGGCGAAGCGCCCGTGCCACCCACCACATAATTGCCCACGGAAACCTGTCGATCGCCAATGCGGCCGGAAACGGGGGCGCGCAATTCGGTGAACTGAAGATCCAGCTTGGCCTGGGCCACAGCCGCCTCCTGCGCCTGCACGGTGGCGGCGGCGGTGCGCTGGGTCTGGGTGCGCTGGTCGAAGGTCTGCTTGGAGATGGCGTTGGAGGTCTTGTCCTCGATCAGCGTCCGGGCGCGCTCGAGGTCAGTGGTGGCATAGTCCAGATTCGCCTTGGCCTGGGCCAGATTGGCTTCCGCCTGCTGGAGGGCGATCTTGTAGGGCCGCTGGTCGATGGTGAAGAGGAGGTCGCCCTCCTTCACCAACTGGCCGTCGGTGAAGCTGATCTTGTCCAGATAGCCGTTCACGCGCGCATTCACCGACACCCGGTTGATGGCGGCGAAGCGGCCGACATATTCGTCATAGTCGGTGATGGAGCGCGTCTGGGGCTTGGCCACCGTGACGGTGGGCGGAGGCGGCGCAGCCTGCTGCTGTTGCTGCGGCTGGCCGCAGGCGGCAAGCGCGAGAACGGAAGAGACGGCAAACGCTGTGATCGCAAAGCGATGCGGCTGGACGGACATAGAGTGCTCCGACAGGGCGACTTAAGGCGCGCCCTTTCATTGTCAGGGCGAAGAACGGCGCTTCCCGCAACCGACGAGCCGTTTGCCACAGCCGCTCGCATAGCACAGCCGTGTGCGATGCAAAATCCCTAACGACATCTTCCAAGGCAACTGAATCGCCAATGCGGCCGTTAAACGGTGCATGACGCTAGGTCACGTCTGCGTCATCCCCGCCATCGGGCACCCCCTTGCGGGACTATGGTGCCGCCGGCGGCGGCGGAGCACCACCGCGCCGGCGCAGCAGCGGGGCCAGGAAGCGGCGGCCGAAGAAGGCGACCACCATGGTCACATAGGCCAGCCCCCCCGCCAGAACCACCATCAGGAATACAGCTTCCTCCCGCCACGCCGACAGATGGGCCGCGATAGACCGCGCCAGCGGATCGGCGCCCAGCAGCACGCCGGCCAGCACCATGCCGCAAGCGCCAAGGCGCGCCAGATTGCCCGGCAGGCGCAAGTCGCCCAGCGGCAGGCCGCGCCGGCGGGCAAAGAGGATGAGGAGGCAGAGATTGATCCAGCCGCCGATGGCCGTGGCCAGCGCCAGCCCCACCTGCGCCAGCGTGCCCATGAGCGCGAATTTCAGCGCCACATTGATGGCAACGGCGGTCAGGGACGCGATCATGGGGGTGGTGGTGTCGCCCCGGGCATGGAAGGGGGCGATGAAGGCCCGCAGCACCACGAAGGCGATCAGGCCCACGCCATACGCCTGGAGCGTGGCCGCCGCCTCGGCCGCGTCGCCGCGCGTGAAGGCCCCGCGCGCGAACAGGGCCCGCATGGTCAGGTCGGGGATCAGCAGGGCCGCCACCACGAACGGCAGGGAGAGCAGGATGGCGAACTCGATGGAGCGCGCCTGGGCGTGGGCCGCCCCCGCATCATCTCCCGCCGCCAGGCGCCGCGACATCTCCGGCAGGAGGACCGTGCCGATGGCAATACCCACCACGCCGATGGGCAACTGATTGATGCGGTCGGCATAATAAAGCGCCGACAGCGCGCCGGAGGGCAGGAAGGTGGCGATGATGGTGTCTGCGAACAGCGCGATCTGAACGCCCGCCGAACCGATGATGGCCGGCCCCAGTGCCTTCAGGAACTGCCGCGTGCCGGGATCCAGGCGCGGTCGCCCGAAGCGCAGGCCGATGCCGCTGCGCTCGGCATCCCAGCCCACCAGCATGACCTGCCCGATGCCGGATAGCAGCACGCCCCAGGCCGCGGCATGGCCGGCGGTGGGGAAGGCCGCGGCGGAGAGCAATGTGCCGATCATGCAGACATTCAGCAGGATGGGCGAGGCGGCCGCCATGGCGAAGCGGTTCGAGGCGTTCAGCGCGCCGGACATGAGCGTCGCCACCGAAATCAGCGCCAGATAGGGAAATGTGATCCGCGTGAGGGCGATCGCCAGCTGGAATCGGTCCGGGTCCTCCTTGAGGCCCGGCGCCAGCAGGCCGACAAAATCGGCGGTAAAGCCCAGCGCCAGGGCCAGCAGAACCGCATGCACCAGCGCCATGGCGGTGAGAATCTCGTCCGCGAAGGCCCGCGCGGTGGCAACGCCGCCCTGCTCGCGCAGCCGGGAGTATGTGGGCACGAAGGCCGCGTTGAAGGCGCCTTCCGCGAAAATGGCACGGAAATGATTGGGTAGGCGGAAGGCCACCAGGAAGGCATCCGCGACCGGCCCGGCGCCGAGCACGGCCGCCATCACCACGTCCCGCACGAAGCCGGCGAGGCGGGAAAGCAGGGTCAGCCCGCCGACGGAGAGGATGCTCTTGAACATGGGCCTAAAGAATCGACCAGGGAGCCGGCAGGCTAGTGCACGATCCCCTGCGATTGTATCGCAAACTGACGCCAAGCCCCGGCGAGCGGCCTGGCCCTGCCCCCGCAGGCATGGAACGGGCGGACACACGCTTTCATGAAAAAGGGCCAGCCTGTGCCAGGCTGGCCCCTTCAACCTCTTGCCGTACCCTGTCGCAGCGGCAAACCGGCGGCGCTTGCCCCCTCAAGCGGCCAGCGCGCGGCGCACCGCCGCGACGATGCGATCCTGCGTACCCTCGTCGAGATAGGCATGCATGGGCAGGCTGATGACTTCCGGGCAGAGCGCCTCCGCCACGGGGGCGGCATCGCTCGGGAAGTGGCTGTAGGCCGGCTGGCGGTGCATGGGGATGCGATAATAGACGGCGGTGGGGATGCCCTCCTTCTTCAGGGCATCGGCGAGGCCATCGCGCCGGCCGGGGGCGAGGCGGATGGTGTATTGTGCCCAGATGGAGGTGGCGCGGGGGTCCACCACGGGCACGGTCGCCACATCGCCCAGCATCTCATTGTAACGGACGGCCACCCGGTCGCGGGCGGCGATCTCGTCCTCGAAAATGTCGAGCTTTTCAAGGAGGACCGCGGCCTGGATGGTGTCCAGGCGAGCGGTCATGCCGATGCGCACATTCTCATACTTGTCCGTGCCCTGGCCGTGCTCGCGCACGCTCTTGAGCACGCTTACGAGGTCGGCGTCATCGGTGAAGATGGCGCCGCCGTCGCCGTAGCAGCCCAGCGGCTTGGCCGGAAAAAAGGAGGTGGCGGTGGCATGGCCGATGCTGCCGGTGCGCTGGCCGCGCCAGGTGGCGCCGAAGCCCTGGGCCGTGTCGCACAGGACCTTGAGGCCATGGGCCTCAGCCACCGGCAGGATGGCGTCATAATCGGCTGCCTGGCCGAACAGGTCGACGGGGATGACCACCTTGGGGGTCAGGCCCTTGGCCTTGGCGATCCCGATGGCGCGCTCCAGCGAGGCCGCATCCATATTGAAGGTATCAGGCAGCACGTCCACGAACACGGCGGTGGCGCCCACCCACGGCACCACTTCGGCGGTGGCGCAGAAGGTGAAGGCCGGGCAGAAGACCGCATCCCCCGCCTTCACGCCCCAGGCCATGAGCAGCATGGCCAGCGCGTCCGTGCCGCTGGAGCAGGAGACGGCATATTTGGCGCCGGCGAAGGCGGCGAGCTGTTCCTCCAGCATCGCCACTTCCGGACCGTTGATGAAGCGGCAGCTTTCCAGCACCGAGGACACCGCGCGGTCGATGCGCGCGCCGAGCCGGGCACGCTGGGCGGCCACGTCGATAAAGGGAATGGGAGCCATTTGCGAGGTCACGTGGGAGGTCATGAAATGTCCCTTGAAAACGGCGGTCAGCCCGCCGCCCGCAGGCGGTCGGCGCGCAAGGTGGCCTCGGCCCGTTCGGCGAGGCATTGAATGGCGATTTCCAGGCTGGCGACGCCCTCGTCCCCCGACACCATGGGCGGCTTCTTGGTGCGGACCGCCTCGACGAAATTCTCAAGCTCCGAGCGCAGCGGCTCCGAATAGGCCACCGGCAGGTGGCGCATGGAATAGGAGCCGTCCGGGCGATAGTCGAAGCACTCGGTCACCTGCCGGGTGAGCAGGTCGCCCATGACGTATTTCTTGCGGGTCGCCACATGCACCGTGCGCGCCTTGAAGGGCGTCAGCCAGTTGGTGTTGATGTGGGCGAGCACGCCGGAGGCGGTGCGGAACTGAAGCAGCGCGATGTCCTCGCGCTCGGCCATGGCGCTGGAGGTCTGCGGCTGCACCTCGACAATGTCGGAACCGGTGAACCAGCGGATGAGATCGATGTCGTGCACGGCAAGGTCGATCACCACGCCCACATTGGACATGCGCGGCGGGAACGGCCCCACCCGCGTGATGGCGATGGAGAGCAATTCCTCATCGCGGATGGCGTTCTTGACCGTCTGCACCGCCGGATTGAAGCGCTCCACATGGCCGACCATGAGCGTCACGCCCTTGGCGCGGGCGGCCGACACGATCTCGCGCCCCTCCGCCACGGTGGAGGCCACCGGCTTTTCCACCAGGACGGACACGCCGGCATTGATAACGTCGAGCGCCACAGGGTGATGCAGATGGGTGGGTGCAGCCACGATCACCGCGTCGAGGCCAAGATCCAGCAGCGCGCGGTGGTCGCCCACCGCCTTGCAGCCGAGGAAGCCCGCCACTCGTTCCGCCTGGGCCTGGTCGGGGTCAGCCACCGCCACAAGCTCCACCCCAGCCAGCTGGGAGAGAACGCGGGCGTGGTTGGAACCCATGATGCCGATGCCCGTGACCCCGATCCGCACCGGGGGGCGATCCAGCGAAGCCGAATCGTGCGCCATTTGAGCCTCACTCCTGATGTGCGGAACGCGTCTATCACGGGACACGGGGCGGATGCGAGGCAACAGGGTGAACGGGATACCTCCCGCCCTTCAACAATTGCGTCGCCATATTACGGCCCAGCCGCAGCGTTGGTCATAAGCATGCAAACGAAAACGCGCGAGCCCCGGTGTGAGGCCCGCGCGCAGCAGATCGCTGTCCGTCGGCCCGGAGGGCCGCCGACCGGCGGTGTAAGGCTCAGAACTTGTAGTTCACGCCCACGCGGGCGGTGCTGGCCGCAATGCCGGCGTCACCGATATTGTCGTAGGTCTTCTTGCCGAGATCCACGTAGAGATATTCCGCACGCGCGGTCCAATTGTTGGTGATGGCGTATTCGAGGCCACCGCCCACCGTCCAACCCACATGGGTGTTGGAATCGCTATAGCCGAAATCATTGATGGTGTTCTTGCCGTAGGCCATACCACCGGTGACATAGGGCAGGAACCGGTCATAGGCATAGCCGAGGCGGGCACGCACCGTGCCGAAATAGTCCAGCTTGCTGTTCACGCCATTGGCGCTGCCGGAGATGTCGCTGCCCTGGAGGTCGGCTTCCACACCCACCAGCACGTTGTTCTGGAACTGGTAGTTGTAGCCCACCTGGCCGCCGCCGAACCATCCGTCGGGCGATACGCCATAATAGTCGGCCGCGCCCTTGCCGGAGCCCCAGGCATAGCCGGCATTGGCACCGATATAGAAGCCGGTCCAGGAGAAGACCGGGGTTGGCGCCACCACTTGGGCCTTGACCGGATAGGATTGCGGCTTGGCGAGATCCGCTGCCATGGCGGGCGCAGCCACCATTGCGCCCAGAAGGGCGCCGGAAACGAGAACCGACTTCATGTTCGTCTACCTCACTTGACTCAGAAGGCCAAGCGGACCGGCCGGAGCCGTGGAGCCCGAGGGCTCCCACCACGTGCCACTTGCCGCTTTGACCACTGGCGTCCCGGGTCCGAAGATCCAGCAACGGCCACACAGGCGGCCTGCGGTTCCAATGACTAAGGCCCCGCATGCGTTCCTGATCGTCGCAAATGTGATGGGCAAGACGGGCCGGGTGGTGGCGCAGAAAAGGCAATCCGATGGCGCGCCAGAGGTGTCTCAATGGCAACCCGAACGCCCTTCCCGCTTCGGCATGACCTTGGGAAGACCCTGACTTTCCAATGACTTGAAGGGATGAGCCGGCGGCCTCGCCCCGCTCGGCGCCGAGGCACCCGGTCGGCCACACCGCATCTTTCCGCCGCCACGGGATTTCCCCATGCGCTCCTCAGTGCGGGCCCATTCGGGGTCTGTCATGGAGGGATGAGCCGGTCTGCCTCGCCACCTTCATCGCTCGACCCGGTGCCGACGATCCGCCTTCGCGCCGCGGAGGTGTCCTGGCGGGACGCGAGAGCGCCCAGCACGTACAGGCCCGGCGGTGCCGGGTCGGGGCCGGGGAGAGACTCATGACGCGCCGCAACATGAGTCGCGGGAGCCAAAAAGCAGAAAGGCCCCGGGCTTTCGCCCAGGGCCTTCCCAAAAGGGTCCTGATCGGAAGATCAGAACTTGTAGTTCACGCCCAGCTTCACGATGTTCAGGTTCGTGTCGGCGCTGATGGAGCCGAGGGTCGCCGGGATGGTGTAGGAGTTGCTCTGCAGATCGATGTACTGATACTCGAGCTTGGCAGTCCAGTTGTTGGTGAAGGCGTACTCGACGCCGCCGCCGATGGTCCAGCCCCAGTTGGTCTGCGAGGTGCTGACGCCCCACACGTTGCCGAAGTCGTGGTTGGCGTAAGCCGCACCAGCGGTGATGTAGGGCAGCACGCGGTCGAAGGCGTAGCCGAGGCGGCCACGGATCGTGCCGAAGTAGTTCACCGAGGCATTGGCCACGCCGTTGCCGTTGCTGAGCACCACCGAGTTGGAACCCATGGAGGTCCACTCGATGTCGGCTTCGAGGCCGAGCACCACGTTGTTGGCGAACTGGTAGTTGTAACCAGCCTGCAGACCGCCGAGGAAGCCGTTGCCGCTGCCCACGGAGATGGAGGTGGGGGTCACGCCGTAAACGGGAGACACGTTCAGGGAGTTGTCAGCCCAGCCCCAGCCGATGTTGCCACCGATGTAGAAGCCGGTCCAAGAGAACACCGGGACCACCGGGGCCACGGCCTTGACCGGGTACTTGGTGGCGAGATCGGCCGCAGAGGCGGCGCCGCCGAGGAGAGCCAGGGCAGAGACCCCGGCGAGAGCGCGCTTCAACATGGTTACACCCTTTGTTGCGATACAAAACTCGATGACCAGGACCATACATCGGGTCAGGCGGCCCGTCTGTAACCTGTCTGCAACACCGCCGGAAGAAAACCCGGCGAGATTGTGACATTGAGCCTACATCGGAACACAATTCGAGACAAGTTCCATGGCCCAGACGAGGTCACAAGGCTTTTACTGCCCCGAGGCAGCTTAAGAGTTCAGAAACGATAGTTCATACCTGCCCTAACGATATTCCCGTCAAACCCGAGCGTGGCAGGACCAAGCAGGGAAGAGTAAGTAGAACTACCCATATCGACATAAAGATACTCGGCACGGGCGCTCCAATTGCGATCAAGCGCGTATTCCGCGCCCGCTCCAATTGTCCAGCCCGTCTGAGTCTGGCTGTTGCTCAGCCCCCAAACTTCATACTGACCTTGCCCGTAGGCGAAACCGAGGGTTCCGTAAGCCAGAATACGTTCAAAGGCGAAGCCGGCACGGGCTCTTACCGTACCCAGGTAAGTGGTACTGAAGGCGCCGGCGCTGATATTGCCCCAATCGAAATCCGTCTCAATGCCCAGCACGAACGGCGAACCGGCGAATTGCCAGTTATAGCCGGCCTGGAGGCCACCGATGAATCCGCTGGGAGAATAGGTGCCGGAGCTGCCCCAACCCCACCCCGCATTGGCGCCGATATAGAATCCGGTCCAGGACATGGGCGGCGGCGCTGCCGCATAGCCATAGCCGTAGCCGGTATTCATGTCGGCGGCCCCTGCAGGCACCGCGAGGGCGCCCAGCATGGCGAGCCCTGCCACGGCAGACGCCGCATTGGCTTGGATCTTCATCCTCAACACTCCTCGCTCGCTGCCGCAGCCGTGGCTGCGCGCTGCCTTCTCCACTAAGGGGAAATGGCAAATGAAGTCTGGCGGCTCCCGCGCGACCCGCTGCAAATGCTGGAAATGGTCAATGAAGGGTGAAGGCCCCCTCCCGGCCTCCGCTCCCGCGGTGCCAGAGCGATTCCCTGCCGATTCTCCCGCCCGCCCCTTTGCGGATTGCGCACGCCCCCTGGCCCCGGCCGGCCCGAATGCCTAACTTCCCGGCCATGACCCCTCGCTCCGCCGCCTCGCGCCCCGCCCAGGACCTGCCCGATACCCCGCCCGACCTCGCCGCCGCCGAGGAGTTGGACGACGACGCCCTGCTGCCGCAGATGGGAGAGCCGGAGGAAGAGGTGGCCGAGGGTCCGCTGGCCACCGGCCGCGCTGCGATTCTCGCCGCAGTGCGGCATGCGCCCAGCGGCCCCGGCGTCTATCGCATGATCGGTGCGGACGGTGGCGTGCTCTATGTGGGCAAGGCCAAGAGCATCAAGAAGCGCGTGCTCAGCTACACCCGCCCGGTGGGCCATACGAATCGCATCGCCCGCATGATCGCGGCGACGGTGTCCATGGAGTTCGTCTCCACCCGCACGGAGCCGGAAGCGCTGCTGCTGGAGGCCAACCTCATCAAGCAGCTGAAGCCGCGCTTCAACGTGCTGCTGCGGGACGACAAGTCCTTTCCCTACATCTTCATCAGCGCCGACCATGAGGCGCCGCAGATCCTTAAGCATCGCGGCGCGCGCAACCGGCCGGGGGCCTATTATGGGCCGTTCGCCAGCGTGTGGGCGGTGGATCGCACCATCAATGCGCTGCAGCGCGCCTTCCTGCTGCGCTCCTGCTCCGACAGTTATTATGAGAATCGCTCCCGCCCCTGCCTCTTGTTCCAGATCAAGAGGTGCGCCGGCCCCTGCACGGGCGAGATCGCGCCGCCCGACTATAAGGTGCTGGTGGACGAGGCCCGCGCCTTCCTGGCTGGCCGTTCCCGCGCGGTGAAGGAACAGCTCGCCCACGAGATGGAGGAGGCGGCGGAGGCGCTGGAGTTCGAGCGTGCGGCGCGGCTGCGCGATCGCCTCGCCGCCCTCTCAGCCGTGCAAGGCAGCCAGGGAATCAATCCCCGCTCGGTGGAGGAGGCGGACGTGTTCGCCTGCCACCAGGAGGGTGGCGCCACCTGCATCGAGGTCTTCTTCTTCCGCACCGGGCAGAATTGGGGCAACCGCGCCTATTATCCCCGCGCCGACCGCTCGCTCACGGAAGCGGAGGTGCTGGGCGCGTTCCTGTCGCAATTCTATGATGACAAGCCCTGCCCGCGCCTCGTGCTCATCAGCCACGAGGTGGAGGAGCAGGCGCTCATCGCCGAGGCGCTGTCGGAAAAGTCCGGCTTCAAGGTGGAGGTGGCCTGTCCCCGGCGCGGCGAGAAGAAGGATCTTGTCGACCACGCCTTGCAGAATGCCCGCGAGGCGCTGGGCCGGAAGCTGTCGGAGACCGCCACTCAGGCCCGCCTGCTGGAGGGCGTCGCCGCCGCCTTCCGCCTGCCCGCCCCGCCCCGACGCATCGAGGTCTATGACAATTCCCACATCATGGGCACCAATGCGGTGGGCGGCATGATCGTGGCGGGGCCGGAAGGCTTCCTGAAGAGCCAGTACCGCAAGTTCAACATCAAGTCGTCCGACATCACCCCCGGCGACGATTTCGGCATGATGCGGGAGGTGCTGACCCGCCGATTCTCCCGCCTGCTGAAGGAAGCCCCCCGCGCACCCGCCCCGGTGCCCGAAGCCGGCCCCGACTCCACCGGGGTCGCGCCGGCACCGGAGCCCCCCGCCAGCGAAGACACCTCCCCCTGGCCCGACCTGGTGCTCATCGATGGTGGACAGGGCCAGATGAGCGCGGCCCGCGCCGTGATGGCGGAGCTCGGCATCACCGACGTGCCCATGGTGGGAATCGCCAAGGGCGTCGACCGGGAGGCGGGGCGCGAGCAATTCTTCGTGGAGGGCGTGCCGCCCTTCCGCATGGAGCCGCGGGACCCGGTGCTTTATTTCATCCAGCGCCTGCGGGACGAAGCCCACCGCTTCGCCATCGGCTCGCACCGGGCGCGGCGCAAGAAAGACATCACCGATGCCGGCCTCCAGGCCATCCCCGGCGTGGGGCCGAGTCGAAAGCGCGCCTTGCTGCGCCATTTCGGCACCTTGAAGGCCATCGAGCGGGCCTCGCTCGCCGATCTCGAGCAGGTGGATGGAATCAACGCCTCGACGGCACTGGCCATCTACGGCTATTTCCACGAGCAGCCGCAATCGTGACGCGCGCCTCGACCCCGCCCGTTTTCTTCGGCATGGTCCCGCACGCCGCGATCCTGCCGCAGCCCTTTTGACCGCCAGAAGACTGATTGCCATGGCCGAAGCCGCAACCCGCCCCTCTGGCACCCCCAAGCCCCGCAACGAGCGCCGACTGGCCTTGTCGCTGCCCAATCTCCTGACCTATGCGCGCTGCGCCGCCGTGCCCATGGTGGCGGCCTGCCTGTTCTGGTCGGACATTTTCCATGGCGGGGAATGGCTGCGCTGGGTAGCGCTGGGCCTGTTCATCGCCGCCGCCGTGACCGATTTCTTCGACGGCTATCTCGCCCGTGCCTGGTCGCAGCAATCGGCCATCGGGCGCATGCTGGACCCCATCGCCGACAAGCTCCTGGTCTCCACTTGCCTTTTGATGCTGGCCTCCGACGGCACCATACGCGGCTGGTCGCTGTGGGCGGCCGTCGTCATCCTGTGCCGCGAGATCCTGGTCTCGGGCCTGCGGGAATTCCTGGCGGAGCTGCGGGTCTCCGTGCCGGTCTCGCGGCTCGCCAAATGGAAGACGACGCTGCAACTGGTGGCGGTCGGCTTCCTGCTGGCCGGGCCGGCGGGCGATGCGATTCTGCCCGGCGTCAGCTTTGTGGGCTTGAGCCTGCTGTGGGTCTCGGCCGTGCTGACGCTTTACACCGGCTACGATTATTTCCGCGCCGGCGCCCGGCACCTGGTGGAGGATGACGCGTGAAGATCCTCTATTTCGCCTGGCTGCGCGAACGGGTGGGACTGGCGCAGGAGGACGTATCCCCTCCCCCCGAGGTGCGCACCGTGGCCGATCTTGCCCGCTGGCTGGCGAGGCAGGACGAGGCCCATGCCCATGCCTTCGAGAAACCTGACGTGGTGCGCGCGGCCATCGACCGGCGGCATGTGAAGCCGGACACCCCCATCGGCACGGCGCGGGAGATTGCCTTTTTCCCGCCCATGACCGGAGGCTGACGCCGTGACCTCGGCCCTGCCCTTTTCCGTCGCCATCCAGGCCGAGCCCTTTGACGTGGCGGCGGAGATCGCCGCGCTTTCGGGCTCCGGCGAGGTGGGCGCGGTGGTCTCCTTCACCGGCCTGTGCCGGGCCGATCCCCCCGATGCCACGGGCGGCGCCCCGCTCACCGCTTTGGTGCTGGAGCATTATCCCGGCATGGCGGAAGACGAGATCGCCCGTCATGTGGAAGAGGCGCGCAGCCGCTGGCCGCTCCAGGGCGCGCGGGTCATCCACCGCTTCGGCCGCATCGTGCCCGGCGAACAGATCGTGCTGGTGGTGACCGCCTCCGCCCATCGCGAAGCCGCCTTCAACGCCGCCGCTTTTCTCATGGACTGGCTGAAGACCGACGCCCCCTTCTGGAAGAAGGAAGAGCGCGGCACCGCCGGGGACTGGGTGGCCGCCAAGGCCAGCGACGACAGGGCCGCCGCCCGCTGGCAGGCGGCGCCGGGCGGGCCGGACAAAAGATGAAGCCCTGAGACGCACGATCATCGCAGGGGGCGGCGGAGCGGAGGGGGAAATGTTTCCAACGCGGCGGACGATCCTGGCTGGTTCCCTTGTCACCGCCGCCGCAGCCTTGAGCGGGGCAGGATCCGCCCGAGCCGGGGCGCCACCAACCGGCGCGGGCGAGACGGTGCGGGCCACCTATCTGCGGCCCTACAAGGCCGGCACCCACATTGGCCCCCTGGACATCCCCGATCTCGAACGGCTGGAGGCCATGGCGCGCCCCGCCATCCCCAAGGGCGCGTTCGACTTCTTCGCCCATGGCGCGGGCGGCGAATGGACCCTGCGGGAGAACCGCCTCGCCTTCGAGCGGCTGCCCATTCTGCCGCGCGTGCTCACCGACAAGGGACCGCCGGACCTCAGGACCTCCCTCCTCGGCATCCCCCTCGCCTCCCCGATCCTCCTGGCGCCCATCGGCCTGCAGGGCCTGGCCCATGTGACGGCGGAAGCGGGCACGGCGCGGGGTGCGAGCACGTCCGGCACGCTGATGACGGCAAGCACCGTCAGCACCCTCTCGCTGGAGCAGATCGCGGCGGCCACCCCCGGGCCGAAATGGTTCCAGCTTTACCTGATGAAGGATCAGGGCTTCAGCCGCGCCCTGATCCAGCGCGCCAGGACGGCGGGCTATCGCGCCATCGTGCTGACGGTGGACACCACCGCCACCGGTGACCGGGAATGGGACGGGATGGACCGGTTCCGCTTTCCCGTCGGCTTCGGCAATTTCGCGGGCCGGCCGGGAGGGGCCAATATCGAGGCGCTCAATGGCGCGTTCGCCGTGCGCATCGGCCCGGAGGCGGTGGAGTTCGTGGCGAAGGAGAGCGGGCTGCCCGTCGTCGTGAAGGGCATCCTTCATCCCGAGGATGCCCGCCGGGCCATCATCGCGGGCGCGTCGGCCATCCAGGTGAGCAATCACGGCGGGCGCCAGTTGGACGGCAGTCCGGCCACCATCTCCGCCTTGCCCGCCATCGCCGAGGCCGTGCAGGGGCGCGTGCCCATCATTCTCGACAGCGGCGTGCGGCGCGGGCAGGACGTGTTCCGTGCGCTCGCGCGCGGGGCCGACGTGGTGGGCCTCGGCCGCCCCTATATTTACGGCCTGATTCTGGGCGGGGCGGGCGGCGTCTCGTCGGTGATGGGCGTGATCGAGCGCGAGCTTGCCATCGTCATGCAATTGGCCGGCACCAATAGCGTGGACGAGATCAAGGCGCTACGGGGCGGTTGATCGCGAGGATCAGGCCGCCGCCCGCTCCCCCGTCGCCGGGACCCCACCCTCCCCGTCCAGCGCCGCCCTGAGGCGATCCATGTCCAGGGCGCCTTCCCACCTGGCCACCACCAGGGTCGCCACCGCATTGCCGATCATGTTGGTGGTGGAGCGGGCTTCCGAGAGGAAGCGGTCAATGCCGAGAATGAGGGCGATGCCGGCCAGCGGCAGGTCCGGCACCACGCTCAAGGTGGCGGCAAGCGCGATGAAGCTCGACCCGCTCACCCCGCCCGCCCCCTTTGACGTCAGCATGGCCACCGCCAGCAGCCCGGCGAGCTGGCCGAACGACAGGTGCGTGCCGGTCGCCTGGGCGATGAACAGGATGGCGAGGGTGAGATAGATGTTGGTGCCGTCGGAATTGAAGGCATAGCCGCCGGGCACCACCAGGCGCACCACCGCCGGACGCGCGCCCGCCTGCTCCAGCTTCGGGATCAGGCCCGGCAGGGCGCTCTCCGCGCAGGAGGTGCCGATCACCAGCAGGATCTCGTCCTTGATGTAACGCAGCAGCTTGAAGATGGAAAAGCCGCACAGCCGGGCGACGGTGCCGAGCACCAGCACGATGAAGGCGATCTCGGCCAGATAGAGCGTGCCGATGAGGAGCAGCAGGCTGCCGATGGCGTGCCAGCCGAACTTCCCCACCACGAAGGCCATGGCCCCGAAGGCGCCGAGCGGCGCGGACAGCATGACGAGGCGCGCGAGGGCGAAGACCAGCCCCTCCAGCTTCTGCATGGCGCGCAGCAGGGGCTCCCCGGCCGGTCCCAGGCGCAGCAGCGCGAAGGCGGTGAGAAGCGAGACGAACAGCACCTGCACCATGTCGCCGGAGGTGAAGGCACTCACCAGGGTGGTGGGAATGATGGCCAGCAGGAAGCCCGCCACCGTGTGCTGGGCGCTGGCATCCACGTAAGGCGCGACTTCCGCCATGTCGAGGGTGCGCGGGTCCACCTGGAAGCCGGCGCCCGGCTGGATCAGGAAGCCCACGGCCAGCCCGATGAACAGGGCGAAGGTGGACATGCCCTCGAAATAAAGCAGCGCCTTGCCGCCGATGCGCCCCATGGCCGCCTCGCCCCGGCTGCCGGCAATGCCGACCACCAGCGTGCAGATCACCAGCGGATCGATCACCATCTGCACCAGCTTGATGAAAGCCTGGCCGAGCGGCTCCATGGCGGCGCCGAAGCCGGGGGCGACGAGCCCCACGCCCGCCCCCAGCAGCGCCCCCACCAGGACCTGCATATAGAGCGAGCGGTGCCAGCCGGTCCGGCGGGGCGCAGCCGAGGCGCTCATGTCGGCCGCCCCGTGCCGAGCACCGCCTCGAAGCGGGCGGGGTCATAGCCCCTGTCCCAGCGGGCCACCACCACCGCCCCCACCGCATTGCCGATGACATTGGTGAGGGAGCGGCCGGTGTTGAGAAACCGGTCCACCCCCAGCAGCAGCGCGATGCCGGCGGCGGGAACGGCCGGCACGATGGCGAAGGTGGCGGCAAGCGCGATGAAGACGGAGCCGGGAATGCCCGGCATGCCGCGGGTGGTCAGCATGGCGGTGGCCAGCAGCGCCACGATCTGGCCGGCGGACAAGGCCGTATCGGTGGCCTGGGCGATGAAGAGGATGGCCAGCGTCATATAGATGTTGGTGCCGTCCAGGTTGAAGGAATAGCCCGCCGGCACCACCAGGCTCACAACCCCCTTGGAGACCCCCGCCTCCTCAAGCCGCCGCATGGTGCCCGGCAGGGCGCTTTCCGAGCAGGCGGTGCCCAGCACCACGAACAATTCCTCCTTCAGCAGGCGCAGCACGGCGAAGAGGCTGAAGCCGCAGGCCCGTGCCACCGCCCCGCACACCACCAGCACGAACAGGAGCTGGGTACCATACATGGCCCCCGCCAGCCACAGGAACGGCACCAGGACGGCGACACCATATTTGCCCACGACGAGGGCCATGGCGCCGAACGCGCCCAAAGGCGCCACCGCCATCACCAGGGTGACCAGCTGGAAGATGAGATCCTGGAGGTGGCGCAGGCCCCGCAGCAGCGGCGCGCCGGCCGCGCCAAGCCGCGCCAGGGCGAAGCCGCACAGGAGCGAGACGAACAACACCTGGAGCATGGTGCCCTGCGCCAGCGCCCCCACCAGCGTTTCGGGGATGATGCCGAGGAAGAAGGCCGCAGGCCCGGTGGCCTTCGCCTGCGCCGCGAAATCCCGCACCAGCGCCGGGTCCAGGGTGGCGGCGTTGATGTGGAGCCCCTCCCCCGGCCGCAGCCACAGCCCGGCCGCAAGGCCGAGAATCAGCGCCAAGGTGGACATGATCTCGAAATAAAGCAGCGCCCCGCCGCCGAGCCATCCCACCTTGCGGGCATCGCCCAATTCCGCGATGCCGAGCGTCAAGGTGCAGAACACCACCGGCGCCACCACCAGATGGAGCATGCGCACGAACAGGTCCGCCAGTGGCCCCAGTGCCGCGCCGAAGCCGGGCAGCAGCGCCCCTGCCAGCACACCCCCGACCGCCCCCAGCAGGACCAGCACGGGAAGGCTGCGCCAGCGCGGCAGGGCCCGGCGTGCTCCGGCCTTTGGCTCGGAGAGGGGGACGGGTGCGTCCATGGTCAGCCGGCGCGGGCAGGTTGGACGTCGGAACCGTCCGGGTCGACGTCCGGGCCAACGTCGAGGTCACCATCGAGCACGCGGGCAAGGCGCGCCTGATCCAGTTCCCCCTCCCACCGTGCGATCACCAGGGTCGCCACCGCATTGCCGACGAAATTGGTGAGCGAACGGCATTCCGCCATGAAGCGGTCCACGCCCAGGAGCAGCGCCATGCCGGCAATGGGAATTTCCGGCACCACTTCCAGCGTCGCCGCCAGCGTGATGAAGCCGCCTCCGGCCACCGCGCCGGCGCCCTTGGAGGTGAGCATGGCCACCGCCAGGATGGTCAGCTCATGGCCCATGGTGAGGGGCGTGTTGGTGGCCTGGGCGATGAACAGGGTCGCCAACGTCATGTAGATGTTGGTGCCGTCCAGGTTGAACGAATAGCCGGTGGGCACCACCAGCGAGACCACCCCGCGCGAGGCGCCAGCGGCCTCCAGCTTGCGCATCAGGCTCGGCAGGGCGCTTTCGGACGACGAAGTGCCGAGCACGATCAGGAGATCTTCGCGGATGTAGCGCAACAGCTTGAGGATGTTGAAGCCGGACAGGCGCGCGATGGTGCCGAGCACCAGCAGGACGAACAGGATGGCCGTGAGATAGAAGGTGGCGATCAGCTCGACGAGATTGCCGATGGCGGCCAGCCCATAGGCGCCGATGGTGAAGGCCATGGCGCCAAACGCCCCGACCGGGGCTGCCCGCATGACGATGGCGACGATGGAGAAGACCAGTTCCTCCACCTTGCGGATGGCCTTCAGGATGGGCGCCCCGGTCTCGCCCAGCCGGGTGAGGGCAAAGCCGGTGAGGATGGCGACAAACAGGACCTGAAGGATCTCCCCCTTGGCCAAAGCGCCCACCAGCGTCTCGGGAATGATGTTGAGGAAGAAGTCCACCAGGGATGTGTGCTTGGCCGCATTGGCGAACTGCCCCACCGCGGCGGCGTTGAGCGTTGCCGGGTCCACATTGAAGCCCGCCCCCGGCTGCAGCACCTTGCCCACCATGAGGCCGATCACCAGGGCGAAGGTGGAGACCACCTCGAAATAGAGCAGCGCCTTGCCGCCAACCCGCCCCACCCGCTTCACGTCGCCCATATTGGCGATGCCCACCACCACGGTGCAGAACACCACGGGCGCGATAATCATCTTCACCAGCTTGATGAAGCCGTCGCCGAGCGGCTTCATGGCCTCGCCGAAATGGGGAAAGAGCGCGCCGACGACCACCCCGATCACCACCGCGGCCAAGACTTGGACGTAGAGGATCTTGTAGAGCGGGCGACGCATGGGGGCTGTCCTCAGGGGGTTCGTCCAACGGCTAATAGAGGCCGGATGTTGCGGCTGTGCAACAAATGCCGCAGGGCCGGTGCGTGACTTAAAGCAAGGCAACCATCACGGGCAGGGTGAGGAAGGACAGGAGCAGCGATACGCTCACCAGCGTGGTGGAAAGCGTGGTGTCGCCGCCATAGCGGGCGGCATAGATGACGGCCAGTGGCGAGGCCGGCATGGCCGAGAGCATCATCACCATGCGGTGGTCCACCGGCAGGGCCAGGAGCGCCATGATCCCGAAGGCGAGCAGCGGCTTGACCACCAATTGCAGGAGCTGGCTCGCCACGATGGCCGGAAGCACGCCGCGCACCGAGACCGGCTGAAGGGTGAGGCCGGTGACCATGGCCGCCAGGAGCGGCAGGGAGCCGCCCATCAAGGTGGTCGCGCCGAACAGGGCGGTCAGCGCGCCGCCATGGACCGGCAATTGGAGCGCGCTCCAGCCCAGGCCGGCCAGGATGGCGACCACAGGCATGGACAAGAGGAAGCGCAGCACCAGGCGACCCATGGGCTCGCCGCCGCCGGTGGCGGTGTAGCGCATGCCGATGAGCAGCCCGACGGTGTTGTTGGGCAGGCCGACGCCGAACTGGCCGATGAAGAGGCCGATGGCGATGAGCCCCTGGTGGCCGCGATAGACCACATCCAGCAGCACATTGCCCACCAGCGAGGTGGAGCCGAAGGTCGAGCACAGGAGAAAACTGCCGAGCGCCGGCCGGTCGAGGCGCAAGGCCCGGCCGGCCAGCAGCGCGAGGAGGCAGGCCGCCAGCTCGCCCGCCCAGACCACGAGCCCCGCCGCCAGATATTCATAATTGAACCGCGTTCCCGCCAGGTGCGAGAAGATCAGCGCCGGCAGGGATAGGTCCATCACGATGCGCGAGATCAAGGGCGCATGCTCGGTGCCGATGGCCTTTCTTGCGCGCAGCGCCAGGGTGGCGAGCACCATCAGCACATAGATGAAAATGAAGACCAGGACCTCGCCGGCCAAATCCATCCCCTGTCCCCCTTCGGCGCGGAGGGCGGCTCGGCTTTCCCCGTCCAAAGCGCGGGGCCGGCCGCTACCGCGGTGCCCGCGACACCGGGGAGAGACACCAAAACGCCAGCGGGGGCAAGCGACAGCAGCGCCTAAGCTTGATCGCGATCGGCACCGATTGAAGCGCGGCGGGCAGCGGGCGAGGAAACCGCCCCCCTAACCCGCCCCAAACCCCGCCCCGAAATGCAAAAACGGGCGCCGACCTTTCGGCCGGCGCCCGCTGTGTCCGTCCAGCCGCTCAAGCTGGGATCAGGCCGCGGCCTGCTTGGGCCGCACTTCAGCGGTGTAGGCATCCATCAGCTGATGGGTGATGCCCGACGGCGTGAAGCGCCACTCGGCGATCTCGCCCACCGGCGTCACCTCGGCGGCGGTGCCGGTGATGAAGCACTCGGAGAAATCAGCCAGTTCCTCGGGCTTGATGGCCCGTTCCACCACTTCGATGCCGTGGCGACGGGCAAGGTCGATCACGGTGCGGCGGGTGATGCCGTCCAGGAAGCAGTCGGGCTTCGGCGTGTGGATGACGCCATCCTTCACGAAGAAGATGTTGGCGCCGGTGCACTCGGCCACCAGGCCCCGATAATCCAGCATCATCGCATCGGCGAAGCCGCGACGCTCCGCCTTATGCTTGGAGATGGTGCAGATCATGTAGAGGCCGGAGGCCTTGGCCTTGCAGGGGATGGTCGCCGGATCGGGCCGACGGAACTCGGCCAGGTCCAGGCGCAGGCCCTTCAGGCGCTGCTCGGGATCGAAATAGCTCGGCCATTCCCACACGCCGATGGCGAGGTGGATCTTATTGTTCTGGGCGGACACGCCCATCATCTCGCTGCCGCGCCAGGCGACCGGGCGCACGTAGGCGTCCACGAGCCCGTTCTTCTCGAGCGTCTGCTGCTTGGCCGCGCAGATTTCCTCGATGGAATAGGGAATGGTGAAGTCCAGCATCTCGGCCGAGAGGCGCAGGCGCTCGGAATGGGCCGCGCTCTTGAAGATGCGGCCGCCATAAGCGCGCTCGCCTTCAAACACGCAGCTGGCATAATGAAGACCGTGGGAGAGTACGTGCAGCTTGGCGTCCTGCCAGGGCACCATGGCCCCGTCATACCAGATCCACCCGTCACGTTTGTCGAAAGGTTCTCCACCACTCATGGTCTTCACTCCTATGCGGCCGTTCCTTTAAGACGGCCCTTGCCTCCCTGGCGGCCGCGACTTTGCAGCCATGCCCGGTACGGTTACTTTCCGTCTGAAATATGGTCACAGACGGCAAGAGCGCAATGATCGAACTCCAGAACCACGGTTCGAGACCGATCCTTTCGCCACCGCGACTGTGTGAGTAATGATCGGATCGAAAAAAGTCAACATGGCTGACATAAATCCTCTCATTGCGCCGCCTCTGGCAGATGCGCATTCCCCCGCCGCGCCGGCGGAAGGTCCTCCCATGGTGGACCTCATCGAGTTGTTTTTCTTCGCTTATCGGGATTTCGTTGCCGATCCCGACGAGGCGCTGGCGCCGCTCGGCTTCGGCCGCGCGCACCATCGCGTTCTCCATTTCGTGAACCGCCATCCCGGCATGCGCGTCACCGACCTGCTCGACATCCTGCGCATCACCAAACAGTCGCTCGGCCGGGTGCTGCGGGAACTGGTGGACGAAGGCTTCGTCGACAGCCGCGCCGGCGCGTCCGATCGCCGCCAGCGTTTGCTCTATCCCACCCCCAAGGGCGAGGCCCTGGCGCGCGCCTTCATGGCGGTGCAGAGCCGGCGCATCCACAAGGCGCTCCAGGCCTGCGGGCCCGGCTCGCGGGAGACGGTGCGCCGCTTTCTTGTGGCCATGATCGACCCGGAAGATCGCGCCGAGGTGGAAAACCTGATCCAGAAGGCGGAGCGCGGTCGCTCCGCTTGAGCCATAAGTGCCCTTTCCTCCGATCGCAGACGGCCACACCATGAGCCCCGAGACCGCCACCGACCTGCCCCCCGCCTCCGTCGCGGACGATGCCCCCCATCTCCTGGTGGTGGACGACGACAGCCGCATCCGCACCCTTCTGTCCCGCTTCCTTACCGGCCACGGCTACCGCATCACCATGGCCGCGTCCGCCGCGGACGCCCGCAGCCGCATGGAAGGGCTGACCTTCGACCTGCTCATCCTCGACGTGATGATGCCCGGCGAATCCGGCCTGGATCTCGCCCGCGACATTCGCCGCACCAATCCGGTGCCCATTCTCATGCTCACCGCCCGCTCGGACACGCCGGACCGCATCGCCGGCCTGGAGGCGGGGGTGGACGATTATCTGGGCAAGCCGTTCGAGCCGCGCGAGCTGTTGCTGCGGGTGGGCTCCATCCTGAAGCGCGCCGCCCCGCCGCCGCCGAAAGCCATCGAGGAGGTACGCTTCGGCGACTTCGTCTTCCATCTCGGCCGGGGGGAACTGGCCAAGGGCGGGGAGATCGTGCGCATCACCGAGCGCGAGCGCGACATGCTGCGCATCCTCGCAGAGGCGCCGGGCGAGACGGTGCCGCGCCTTGCGCTCGCCGGCAACGGGGCGGCCAGCGAGCGGGCGGTGGACGTGCAGGTCAATCGCCTGCGCCGCAAGGTGGAGCGCGATCCGGCCAATCCCATCTATGTGCAGACGGTGCGCGGCGTCGGCTACCGGCTGGTGGTGACCCCATGACCATGATGGCGGCGGGCCGGTCCGGGATGCGGGGCTTCATGTCGCGCCTCGGGGCGGTCAATGCCCGGTTCGGGGCGTGGTTCAACCGCATCACGCCCAAGGGGCTCTATCCCCGCTCGCTGCTCATCATCGTCATGCCCATGGTGCTGCTGCAGTCGGTGGTGGCGTTCGTGTTCATGGAGCGGCACTACAATTCGGTGACGCGGCGCCTGTCCGCCGCCGTCAGCCAGGACATTGCCGCCGTGGTGGCGCTCTATTCCGCCTTTCCCACGGAGAAGGACGCCACGGTCCTGCGCCGCATCGCTTGGCAGAATCTGCAGCTCACCGTCGACGTGCTGCCCCCCGATCCCCTGCCCGCCCCCAGCGCCCGGCCCTTCTTCTCCATCCTGGACGGCGTGCTCTCGCGGGAACTGAGCCGGCGCCTCAAGCAGCCCTATTGGATGGATACGGTGGGGCGCTCCGACCTCCTCGAAGTGCGGATCAAGCTGCCCAACGTGGTCCTGCGTGTCTTTGCCTCGCGCGGGCTGGCCTATGCATCCAATTCCCACATCTTCCTCTTGTGGATGGTGGGCACCTCTCTGGTTCTGCTCGCGGTGGCCATCCTGTTCCTGCGTAACCAGATCCGGCCCATCGTGATGCTGGCGGACGCAGCCGAAGCGTTCGGCAAGGGGCGCGACGTGGAGAATTTCCGACCCCGCGGCGCCCGCGAAGTGCGGCGGGCGGCGGTGGCCTTCCTGGAGATGAAGCGGCGCATCGAGCGCCAGATAGAGCAACGCACCACGATGCTGGCGGGCGTCTCCCACGACATGCGCACCATCCTCACCCGCTTCCGCCTGGAGCTGGCCTTCCTGCCCGAGGGGCCGGAGGTGGACGCCCTGCGCAAGGACGTGGACGAATTGCAGGGCATGCTGGAAGCCTATCTCGCCTTCGCCCGCGGCGATCCGGGCGAGCAATCCGCCCTCACCGACATGGCCCAGCTGATCGAGGACCTGCGCGCCAATGCGGAGCGCTCCGGCGCGGTGGCGCGGGCCAGCTTCCTCGGGCCACCTCTGGTGGAGGTGAAGGCCGACTCGCTGCGTCGGTGCATCGGAAATCTGGTGGGCAATGCGGTGCGCTATGCCAAGAGCCTGGAGATTTCCGGCACCCGCGATGCCCGCTGGCTGATCGTGAACGTGGACGATGACGGCCCCGGCATTCCCGCCGAGAAGCGGGACGAGGTGTTCCGCCCCTTCCTGCGGCTAGACGATGCGCGCAACCAGGATGCGGGCGGCTCGGGCCTTGGCCTGTCCATCGCCCGCGACATCGCCCGTGCCCATGGCGGCGACATCATCCTGGCCGACAGCCCCATGGGCGGCCTGCGCGCCACCTTGCGCCTGCCGGTCTGACACCGGCGGGCGGCGCCTGAGAAAAAACAGAGCCCGGCTGTCGGCGCACGGCCGCGTCGCGCGTTCCTTCGGCAGGCCGGGCCAAAGCACAGGAGGGGAGCGTCCCATGCAATATGCCATTCTTTGCTACCACCAGGAGGATGTGGTCTGCGCCTGGTCCAAGGCGGAGGACGAGGCCGTGATGGCCCGCCTCGCCGTGGTCCAGGAGGACCTCGCCCGCGCCGGCAAGCTCGGCCCCGTGGCCCGCCTCCTGCCCACCACCGCCGCCACCACCTTGCGCAAGGACCGCGACCCGCCCCTCGTGCTCGACGGCCCCTTCGCGGAGACCAAGGAGCAATTGCTTGGCTTCTATGTGGTTGATTGCGCGAACCTGGATGAAGCCCTCGACATCGCCCGGGCGCTCGGCAAGGCCAATCCCGGCGGCTCCTATGAGATCCGTCCCATCGGCCTGTTCTTCCCCGGCGGCGCGTCGGCGTGAGCGAGCTGGACTTCATCGCCTCCACGCTGGCCGGCGCGCGGCCCCAGGCGGTGGCGGCCCTTCTGCGCTATTTTCGCGACCTGGACCTCGCCGAGGAGGCGTTCCAGGAGGCCTCGCTCCGGGCGCTCTCCCATTGGCCCAAGAACGGCCCGCCACGCGATCCCGCCGCCTGGCTCATCCTGGTGGGGCGCAATGCGGCGCTTGACCATGTCCGCCGCCGCAGCCGGCAGGCGGAACTGCCGCCGGAAGAGGAGGTCTCCGACCTCGACGATGCGGAGGCCCGCATGGCCGAGCGTCTCGATGGCGCCGACTATCGCGATGACATCCTGCGCCTGCTCTTCATCTGCTGCCATCCCGACCTGCCCGCCACGCAGCAGATCGCGCTGGCGCTGCGGGTGGTGTGCGGCATGAGCGTGGCGCAGATCGCCCGCGCCTTCCTGGTCTCCGACAGCGCCATGGAACAAAGGATCACCCGCGCCAAGGCCAAGGTGGCGGGGGCCGGCGTGCCCTTCGAGCCGCCCGGCCCGGTGGAGCGGGCGGAGCGCCTCGGGGCGGTGGCGGCCATGGTCTATCTCTTGTTCAACGAAGGCTATTCCGCCGGCCCTTCGGAGAGCGCCGGCCGGGGGTCGCTCTGCGACGAGGCCATCCGCCTCGCGCGCCTCCTGCTGCGCCTTTATCCCGCCGAGCCTGAAATCATGGGGCTCGCCGCCCTCATGCTGCTCCAGCATGCCCGGGCTCCCGCCCGCTTTTCCGCCGATGGCAGCACGGTGCTGCTGGAGGACCAGGACCGGACCGCGTGGAACCGGCCCATGATCGCGGAGGGGCTGGCGCTCATCGACAAGGCCATGCGTCACAAGGTGCCCGGCGCCTATCAGGTGCAGGCGGCCATCGCCGCCCTGCATGCCCGCGCCGCCACCCCGGCCGAGACCGACTGGCCGCAAATCGCCTTTCTCTATGGCGCGCTGGAGCGCATGCAGCCCTCCCCCGTCATCACCCTCAACCGGGCGGTGGCGGTGTCGAAAGTGGCCGGCGCGGAAGCGGCCCTGGCGCTCATCGAACCCCTCGCCGTGCCCCTCTCCGGCTACTTCCATTTCTTCGGAGTGAAAGGAGCCCTTCTGAAGCAGATGGGCCGGGCCAGCGAGGCCCGCGAGGCATTCCTGCGCGCCATCGCCCTCGCCCGCACCCCGGCGGAGGCTGCGCACATCCGAACGCACCTGGATCACCTCTCCGGCGAGGCTCCCGGCACCTGATCGCGCCAAAACGCCATCGCCTCCGGCGCTGTCGCGAGAAAAGAGCTTTTTTCTTCTCCAGAAACTGGCAAGCTGCCTCCGGGGTCTTGGCCAGGGAGGGACGAGGGTGGCGGAGCGCAAGGCGAAGGCCGCGGATCAGAGCGAGGCGGTCGATTATGTGACCGGATCGAACGCACCGGCGGCAAGCGCGAGCACCCTGGAACATGCCCTCGGCGTGCAGGTGCGCTCCATCCGCCGCCAGCTCGATCTCACCGTCTCCGACCTTGCGGGCGCGGCCGGCATTTCGGTGGGCATGCTCTCAAAGATCGAGAACGGCCAGATCTCGCCCTCTCTCGGCACGCTGCAATCCATTGCCAAGGCGCTGAACGTCCCCATCACCACGCTTTTCTCGGCCTTTGAGGAGCGGCGCGACTGTTCCTTCGTGC
Source organism: Aquabacter sp. DMC10 (assembly GCF_056314145.1). Lineage (NCBI taxonomy): Bacteria > Pseudomonadati > Pseudomonadota > Alphaproteobacteria > Hyphomicrobiales > Xanthobacteraceae > Aquabacter > Aquabacter sp. DMC10. The sequence goes on from NZ_JBQUYX010000002.1 coordinate 137,703, forward strand.
GCGCCCATCAAGGCGTCATCATCGAACGGCGGGGCACCAAGGTCGGCCACCAATATGAATTGCTGGGCCATGGCCTGGGCGGTGACATCGTGGTGGAGCCCTATCTCATCACCCTGTCGGAAGAGGCGACGCCTTACACGGGCTTCCGCCATGCGGGGGTGGAGTTCCTCTACATGCTGTCGGGCGAGGTGGTCTATCGCCACGCGGACCGCACTTATCACCTGCGCCCCGGCGATTCGCTCATGTTCGATTCCGGCGCCGCCCATGGCCCGGAAGAGCTCATTGTGCGGCCGATGACCTATCTGTCCGTCATCGTCTACGCCCGCGACACGCGCTGACGGCTTTGCCCGCCACCTTTTCCTATGAAGAAAATTTTATTCTAGATTGTTGACGGAAGGCGTTGGGCGGCGTACCACTTTGGTCAAGGTTTCTGACCGGCCCGGAGTGCGCCATGTGTGGCATCGTTGGTATCTTCCTGAAGGACCCCAAGCTGGAGCCGGACCTCGGCGCCATGCTCTCTTCCATGCTCTGCGTCATGACGGATCGCGGGCCGGACAGCGCCGGCTTCGCCATCTACGGGTCGGGCGAGAAGGACCATGTGAAGCTCTCGCTGCGCGCCGTGGACGGCTATGATTTCGAGGCGCTGGCCAATTCCATCTCGCTGACCTCCGGCGGCACGCCCAAGCTGGTGGTGCGCTCCACCCATGCGGTGATCGAGGTGCCCAAGGCCCATGAGGCCCAGGTGCGCGCCGCCCTCGCCGCGCGCCATCCCGAGGTGGCCATCGTGGGCACCGGCTCGCGCATGGAAATCTTCAAGGAAGTGGGCCTGCCCCGCGCGGTGGCCGAGCGCTTCGACCTGCCGCGCATGGCCGGCACCCACGGCATCGGCCACACCCGCATGGCCACCGAGAGCGCGGTGACCACCGCCGGCGCCCATCCCTTCTCCACCGGCGCCGACCAGTGCCTGGTGCATAATGGCTCGCTTTCCAACCACAACGACCTGCGCCGCAACCTGCGCCGCGAGGGCATCTCGTTCGCCACCGAGAATGACAGCGAAGTGGCAGCCGGCTACCTCACCTGGCGCATGCAGCAGGGCAAGTCCCTGGGCGAGGCGCTGGAAGCCGGCCTTGGCGACCTCGACGGCTTCTTCACCTTCGTGGTGGGCACGGAAAGCGGCTTCGGCGTCCTGCGCGACCCCATCGCCTGCAAGCCCGCCGTGATGGCCGAGACCGACCAGTATGTCGCCTTCGGCTCCGAATACCGCGCGCTCGTGGATCTGCCGGGCATCTCCAAGGCCCGTGTCTTCGAGCCCGAACCCGCCACCGTCTATTTCTGGGACCGCGCCGCATGAACGCCTTCAATCCCGACGTCACGTTCGACCTCGCAGAGACCACCCTGCGCGAACTGAACGCCGCGCTCCACAAGGCCACCGGCGACAGCAACACCCGCCATTGGCGCGTGCTCAACCCCAATGGCCGCCACGCGCTGGCGGCGGGCGTCAACGCCCCCCTGACCATCGAGGTGGACGGCCATGTGGGCTATTATTGCGCCGGCATGAACCAGCAGGCCAGCGTGATCATCCACGGCAACGCCGGGGTGGGCGTGGCCGAGAATATGATGAGCGGCTTCGTCCATGTGCGGGGCGATGCCAGCCAGTCGGCGGGGGCCACCGCCCATGGCGGCATGCTGCGGATCGACGGCAATGCCTCGGCCCGCTGCGGCATCTCCATGAAGGGCATCGACATCATCGTGCAGGGCTCGGTGGGCCATATGAGCGCCTTCATGGGCCAGGCCGGCTCGCTGATCGTGTTCGGCGATGCGGGCGATGCGCTGGGCGACAGCCTCTATGAGGCCAAGCTCTTCGTGCGCGGCTCGGTGAAGAGCCTCGGTGCCGACTGCATCGAGAAGGAGCTGCGCGAGGAGCACAAGCAGCACCTGCACGAGAAGCTCACCGCCGCGGGCCTCGCGGGCACCGTGGATGTGTCCGAGTTCAAGCGCTACGGCTCGGCCCGCCAGCTCTACAACTTCCACATCGACAATGCCGGCGCCTACTGAGCGCTTTTCCCTCTCCCGGCCGCGGGAGAGGACGCCCGCCGCGCCCCGTCAAACGTCATTTCTCGCGTGAGGATCAGATGACCTCCCACACCAATGTCCCGCGCACCTTGCCGCGCTTCTCGTCCACCTTCGATCCGCACACGCTGTCCGAGATCCGCCGCGCCGCGGCCACCGGCATCTATGACATTCGCGGCGGCGGCACCAAGCGCAAGCTGCCCCATTTCGACGACCTGCTGTTCCTGGGCGCCTCGGTCTCGCGCTATCCGCTGGAAGGCTATCGCGAAAAGTGCGGCACCGATGTGGTGCTGGGCACCCGCTTTGCCAAGAAGCCCATCCACCTGAAGACCCCGGTGACCATTGCCGGCATGAGCTTCGGCGCCCTGTCCGCTCCCGCCAAGGAAGCGCTCGGGCGTGGCGCCTCGGCCATGGGCACCTCTACCACCACGGGCGATGGCGGCATGACGCCGGAGGAGCGCGGCCACTCCTCCACCCTGGTCTACCAGTATCTGCCGTCCCGCTACGGCATGAACCCGGACGACCTGCGCAAGGCGGACGCCATCGAGGTGGTGATCGGCCAGGGCGCCAAGCCCGGCGGCGGCGGTATGCTGCTCGGCCAGAAGATTTCCGACCGCGTGGCCCAGATGCGCACCTTGCCCAAGGGCATCGACCAGCGCTCCGCCTGCCGCCATCCCGACTGGACGGGGCCGGACGACCTGGAAATCAAGATCGAGGAGCTGCGCGAAATCACCGATTGGGAAAAGCCCATCTATGTGAAGGTCGGCGCCTCCCGCCCCTATTACGACATCTCCCTCGCCGTGAAGTCCGGTGCCGACGTGGTGGTGCTGGACGGCATGCAGGGCGGCACGGCGGCGACGCAAGACGTGTTCATCGAGCATGTGGGCATCCCGATCCTCTCCGCCATCCGCCCGGCGGTGCAGGCGCTCCAGGATCTGGGCATGCATCGCAAGGTGCAGCTCATCGTCTCCGGCGGCATCCGCAACGGCGCGGACGTGGCGAAGGCCCTGGCGCTCGGCGCCGACGCGGTGGCCATCGGCACGGCGGCCCTCGTCGCCCTGGGCGACAATGACCCGCAATATGAGGCCGAATACCAGGCTCTGGGCACCACCGCTGGCGCCTATGACGACTGGCACGAGGGCCGCGATCCGGCGGGCATCACCACCCAGGACCCGGACCTGTGGGCCCGCCTCGACCCCATCAAGGCCGGCCGTCGCCTCGCCAACTATTTGGGCGTGATGACCCTGGAAGCCCAGACCATCGCCCGCGCCTGCGGCAAGAGCCACCTGCACAATCTGGAGCCGGAGGACCTGGTCTCGCTCACCATCGAGGCCGCCGCCATGGCTGGCGTGCCGCTGGCGGGCACCAACTGGATCCCGGGCCGCACCGGCTTCTGATCCCAGCCTTACACCGCGCCGGGCACAACCGGCGCGGTCCTGCGTAACGAAAACGAAGACCTTCCAGGGGACAGCACATGACCCGTTCGTTCGACCTGCCGCGCGAAGCCGAAGGCCGCGCCTCCATCGCCGCCTCCGCCGACCTTGAAAAGGTCGCGCAGGAGAAGGGCATCAAATATTTCCTCATCTCCTACGTGGACCTGTTCGGTGGCCTGCGCGCCAAGCTGGTTCCCGCTTCCGCCATCGGCGACATGCAGAAGGCGGGCGCGGGCTTTGCCGGCTTTGCCACCTGGCTCGACATGAGCCCCGCCGACCCGGACCTGTTCGCGGTGCCGGACGCCTCCTCCCTTATCCAATTGCCCTGGAAGCCGGAAATCGGCTGGCTCGCCTCCGACCTTTATATGGACGGCCAGGAAGTGGCGCAGGCCCCGCGCACGGTGCTGAAGAAGCAGCTCGCGGCCGCCTCCAGCCTCGGCTACGAGATGAAGACCGGCGTCGAGTGCGAATACTTCCTGATCTCCGCCGACGGCACCGCCATTTCGGACGGCTCCGACCGCGCCGAGAAGCCCTGCTACGACCAGTCCGCCTTGATGCGCCGCTACGAGGTCATCAAGGAAATCTGCGACGCCATGCTCACCCTGGGCTGGGGCGCCTACCAGAACGACCACGAGGACGCCAACGGCCAGTTCGAGATGAACTGGAATTATGACGCGGCCCTGCTGACCGCCGACCGGCACGTCTTCTTCAAGTTCATGGTCAAGTCCATCGCCGAGAAGCATGGCCTGCGCGCCACCTTTATGCCCAAGCCCTTCATCAACCTGACGGGCTCGGGCTGCCATGTGCATGTCTCGCTCTGGAACAAGGGCAAGAACGCCTTCTCCGATCCCAAGGGCGAGCTGGGGGTTTCTTCGCTCGGCTATAACTTCATCGGCGGCCTGATCCACAATGCGGACGCGCTGTGCGCCATCACCAATCCCACGGTGAATTCCTACAAGCGCATCAACGCCCCCCGCACCATTTCCGGCGCAACCTGGGCGCCCAACACGGTGACCTATACGGGCAATAACCGCACTCACATGATCCGCATTCCCGATGCGGGACGCTTCGAGTTCCGCCTCGCAGACGGCGCGGCCAACCCCTATCTGCTCCAGGCGGGCGTGCTGGCGGCGGGCCTTGACGGCATCACCAATGCCCGCGATCCCGGCAAGCGCCTCGACATCAACATGTACACCGACGGCCACAAGGTGAAGGGCGCCAAGAAGCTGCCCCTCAACATGCTGGACGCCATGCGGGCGCTGGAGAAGTCCAAGGTGCTCAAGGACAGCCTCGGCGAGAGCTTCGTTTCCGGCTACCTCAAGCTCAAGACCGAGGAATGGAACGCCTATTCCCGCCATCTCACCCAATGGGAGCGGGACAACACGCTGGACATCTGACCGGCGGCAAACCGCCTTTTCTTTCCCACCCTGCTCTCAGGCCCCGGACATCGCGTCCGGGGCTTTTTATTGGGCAGAACCGCTTGCCGCCCGTTCAGCGGGCAGACCGACACATCTCAGGTTGTTCTTTGTGCAGATGGCACGACCACTCGCGTCACAGCCCACCATCAGGCCGTTTTATTGACCCTTCCCCAAAGGCTGCAAAGTAACGGGCAAAAACTGGAAATCGGCGCGCGCCGAACGACTTAGCGTTGGATCTTCTTCCCTTGAGGATTCCGTAACGACATTCCGCAGCGGCCAAGCCAAAGGCTGCGCCTCCCTGGCATAAAAGTTGCTCGAGAGTGAAATGCCGGTGATCTGGTCGAGCCCGCTGTTCTGGCAACATCTGGCGAAGGCCCACCGGCTGAGGGCAACGGGTTTGGGGATCAGCATGACAGATCAATTGACAGCCCTGACGACCATATTCACGGAATTCTATTTCTTCCTGACGGTCGTCCTCATGTTCTTCATCCATGTCGGCTTCTGCATGTACGAAGTCGGCGCGGCGCGGGTTAAGAATGTCCAGCACACGCTTTTGAAGAACACGATGGCGATTCCGCTGGTCGGTCTTGCCTTCTTCCTGTTTGGCATGTGGATCTACATCGCCTTCCAAGGATGGCCGGTGTCCTCCACCTCTTTGAGCTTCCAGACCGGCTTTGAGCCCTGGTCGACGAAGATCGCGCCCAATCTCACGGACCGCATCTCCGGCGTGTTCTGGGCGGCCTTCGCCCTGTTCGGCATGACCGCCGCCTCCATCGTCTCGGGCGCCCTCATCGAGCGCACGAAGACCTCGGGCTTCTTCATCATCGCCGTCTATGTGGGCGCCATCGCATGGGTCATTCCCGCCGCCTGGGCCTGGGCCGGCAATGGCTGGATGGCGCAGTATCTGGGCTATCATGACCAGTATTGCTCCGCCATCCTGCACTCGGTGGCCGGGTTTGCCACGCTGGGCATCCTCATTCACCTTGGCCCGCGCATCGGCAAGTTCGCCCCCGACGGCACCCCGCGGGAGATCCCGGCTCACAATCCCTGGCTCATCACCATCGGCCTGTTCATGATCTATGTGGGCTTCTGGGGCTTCTATGCCGCCTGCCACATCCCGATCGCGAACGTGGGCACGGAAGCCGCGCCCTATTGGACCGCCACCAACATCTATGGCGTTCCGATCACGCTGTCCGGCGTCACCATGAACTTCCTCATGGCCCTGTTCGGCGGCATGGTCACCGCCTATCTCGTCAGCAATGGCAACGCCTACTGGACCTATTCGGGCGGTCTCACCGGCCTCATCAGCGCCTCCTCGGGCAATGACCTCTATCACCCCGTGGTCGCCATGATGATCGCCATCGCCGGCACCATCCTGGCCTACAAGCTGCACTATTGGGTGGAGCGGAAATACAAGATCGACGACGCGGTGGGCGCGGTGGCCGTGCACGGCTATTGCGGCCTGTTCGGCGGCATCGTGGCGGGCTTCGCCCTGTGGGGCTATCCGGCCATCATGCCCTCCGACGGCACGCTCATCGCCCTGTCGGAAGGTGCCGGCTGGTTCGGCCGCAATGCCGAAGGCCTGCCCGTGGTCACGCCCATCGGCAACATCATCGGCTCGCTGGTGTTCGCGCTCGGCTTCGGCCTCATCCCCGGCCTCGTCATCGGCAAGCTCCTGAAGATGGCCGGCCTGCTGCGCGTCGCGCCCGCCGTGGAAATCCACGGCCTCGACGGCAAGCACATCCCTGCCACCTATCCGGCCTCCTCCGGCGTGGAAGCCGCTTTCGAGGCGATCCAGCGCAAGGAAGCCAAGCTCTGACCCTCACGCCATCCGATCACAGGAGACATGCGTTATGAATACCGGTGTCACGTCCCTCGCCAAGGTCTCCGAAATGGCGGAGATCTACCCCTTCCACGGCTTTGAATATTTGTTCGCTGCCCTGGCGGGGGCCTTCTTCGTGGTCTTCATCGTCCGCCAGATCGCCATGGAGAAGGAGATGCACGAAGAAATGCTCGACCACACGTCGGAAGCCCTCCCCGCCCCGGCCGAATGAGAGCGGCACACACCTGATGGTCCGGGCGCGGCATCCAACCGATGCCGCGCCCGGATCGCGTCTGCCTCACAGCGGCGCCGGGCTTACCAGCGGCTTGTCCTTCTCGACCACATAGGTGATGGCGATCCGCGTCTTGTCCGCGCCCGTCTCGAACAGATGCGGCACACCGGCGGGAATGATGAGCCCGTCTCCCGCGGCCATGGCGCGCTCCGGGCGCCCCTCCAGCCGCACCACCCCGCCGCCGGAGACCACATAGACGCTCTCGACGCCCGGATGGGTGTGGCGGGCGATCACGGCGCCCGGCTCCAGGTCGGCCGTCACCAGAAGGGTCATATAGGCCTCGCCTGGAAACGGGATCTTGTCCAGAACCGCCCGTGAAATCCCCGAGCCCGAAGACGGCGCCGGCTGCGCGCCCGCCTCTCCTCCGGTGGCGGCATAGCCCATGGCGGTGCAAACGACACACGATACGAAGCGACGGCGATCCAGCCTCATTTTCTACCCCTCTGGCGACCCCGGCCTCATCCTAGAGGGCGATACGATCAGATTGAATCCATCTGATCTGTGGCCCGCCCTGCTGCGCACGGATCGGCGCACGCTATAAGGCATCATCGTCACGATTGGATGGAGAGCGCCTCCCCTAGCCAGGGCATCCAGGCGCGCAATTCCGGCAGGGCGCGCTGCGCCAGCTCCGCGCGGCAGAAGGCCGCCAGTTCGCGCGGCGCGCGCCCCAACTCCTGCCGGCGCGCCACCAAGGTGAGGCCGCGCAGGAAGGCCGGTCCCGGCATGGGCCAGCAGGTCAGGCGCGCCATGTCGATGCCCGCCTCCAGGATGCAGAGGGGGGTGGACACCGCGAACCCCTCCCCCCGCGCCACCACTTCCGTTACCCCTTGCGGCGTGTCGAATTCCAGCCGGCGCGGCAGATCCAGCTTCAGCCGCCGGAAATGGCGCTCCACCTCGATGCCGGTCTTGGAGCGCGCGGAAAAGCGCACCATGGGCAGGTCCTGCGCCAGGCGGGAGATGTCGTCGAGCCGCGCGGGGCGGGGACGGCCGGCGGGCAGCAGCAGGATGTAGGGCTCGGAGATGATGGGAAAGCGTTCGAGGCCGGCAATCTCTTCCAGCTCGTCCACCCCCAGCAGCAGGTCCAACTGGCGTGTCAGCAAGGCGCTGGCATGGGAGGAGGTGAGGCCAGCGAGCACCGAGACCTCGTCCGCCAGGCCCATGAGCCGCACGCCCAGTGGCGCGGCGAGCACGCGGGAAAGGGAATCCACCAGCCCGGCCCGCAGCAGGGGAAAGCGGCTATTCTCCGTCTCGCGCAGCATGGGCGCGATCTGTCGGGCCTCCGAGAGCAAGGCGCTCGCCCGCTGGCGCAGCACACCGCCGGCGGGGGTAAGGCCGATGGGGCGCACCGAGCGGTCGAACAGCACCGCGCCCGTCTTCGCCTCCAGGTCCGCCACCGCCTGGGAGACCGCCGGCTGGGTGAGCCCCAATTGCCGGGCGGCACCCGCCATGGCGCCCACGTCGCAGACGGCGAGGAAGATCTCCAGGGTGCGCAAATCGAAGGGCAGCGCCTCTCCCCGAACGGCCATGACAAGCTCCAGCGGCGCCGCCGTCACATGCGACGGCACAGTATAAGTAACATTTATATCATCCCCGTCACGCGGGTGAGATATTACGTTGATCCGAGGGGTCACTCCTCCCCTTCCGAGAGCGAGCCGACGGGCATGTCAAAGGGTTATTCGGTCTTCAGCCTCATCGCCAACGCGTTTTCCGGCCAGAAGGGCTGGACGCCGGCCTGGCGCGATGCGGCGCCCAAGCCCGCTTATGACGTGGTGATCGTGGGCGGCGGCGGACATGGCCTCGCCACCGCCTATTATCTGGCCAAGGAGCACGGCATCCGCAATGTGGCGGTGCTGGAGAAGGGCCATGTGGGCTCCGGCAATGCCGGGCGCAACACCACCATCATCCGCTCCAATTACCTGCTGCCCGGCAACGAGCCCTTCTACGAATGGTCCATGAAGCTGTGGGAAGGCCTGGAGCAGGACTTCAACTACAACGCCATGGTCAGCCAGCGCGGCGTCCTGAATCTCTGCCATTCCGACGCCCAGCGCGACGCCTATGCCCGGCGGGCCAATGCCATGCGCATCAATGGCGCCGACAGCGAGCTTCTGGACCGCGAGCAGGTGCGGGCCATGGCGCCCTTCCTGGATTTCGAGAATTCCCGCTTCCCCATCCAGGGTGGCCTCCTGCAGCGGCGCGGCGGCACGGCCCGCCATGATGCGGTGGTGTGGGGCTATGCCCGCGGCGCCGACCGGCTCGGCGTGGACATCGTGCAGAATTGCGAGGTGGTGGGCTTCCTGCGGGAGAACGGCAAGGTGGTGGGGGTGGAGACCAATCGCGGCCCCATCCGCGCCGGCAAGGTGGCGCTGGCGGTGGCCGGCTCCACCTCGCGCCTGACCCGCCATCTGGATTTGCGCCTGCCCATCGAGAGCCATGTGCTCACCGCCTTCGTCTCCGAAGGCCTGAAGCCCCTGGTGCCGGGCGTCATCACCTTTGGCGCCGGCCATTTCTATGTCAGCCAGTCGGACAAGGGCGGCCTTGTCTTCGGCGGCGACATTGACGGCTACAATTCCTATGCCCAGCGCGGCAATCTGCCGGTGGTGGAAGATGTGGCGGAGGCCGGCATGGCGCTGATGCCGCTCATCGGCCGGCTGCGGGTGCTGCGCACCTGGGGCGGCATCATGGACATGTCCATGGACGGCTCGCCCATCATCGATGTGGGGCCGCTGCCCGGCCTCTATCTCAACACCGGTTGGAATTACGGGGGCTTCAAGGCGACGCCCGCCTCGGGCTGGTGCTTCGCCTGGACCATCGCCAAGGACGCCCCCCACGCCTTCAACGCCGCCTATCGGCTGGACCGGTTCCGCACCGGCCACATCATCGATGAAAAGGGGGTCGGCGCGCAGCCGAACCTGCATTGAAGAACGGTCGCTGAACCATGCGCATCCCCTGCCCCTTCTGCGGCGTCCGCGACGCTCACGAATTCTCCTATCTGGGCGACGCCAATCCGCAGCGCCCGGACCCGAACGCGCCCGGCGCCGCCGACGCCTTCCATGATTATGTCTATCTGCGGGATAATCCCGCCGGTCCCCACCGGGAGCTCTGGTACCATGGCGCCGGCTGCCGCCGCTGGCTGGTGGTGACCCGCGACACCCGCACCCACGAGATCTTCGCGACCGAATTCGCGCGTCCCACGACGGAAAGCGCGGAGGTGACCCCATGAGCCGCCTTGCCACCGGGGGCCTGATCGACCGCTCCCGTCCCCTCTCCTTCACCTTCGACGGCCGCACCTTGAAGGGCTTTGCCGGCGATACCCTCGCCTCGGCGCTCCTGGCCAATGACGTGCGTCTGGTCGGCCGCTCGTTCAAATATCACCGCCCGCGCGGCATCCTCACCGCCGGCTCGGAAGAGCCGAACGCGCTGGTGGAGCTGCGCTCCGGCGACCGGCGCGAGCCCAACACCCGCGCCACCATGGCCGAGCTTTATGAGGGGCTCGACGCCACCAGCCAGAACCGCTGGCCGTCCCTGGACTTCGACGTTCTGTCGGTGAACCAGTGGCTCTCCCCCTTCCTGGGCGCGGGCTTCTACTACAAGACCTTCATGTGGCCGGCGTCCTTCTGGGAGAAGGTCTATGAGCCGGCCATCCGCCGCGCGGCCGGCCTCGGCTCGGCCTCCGGCTTGCCGGACCCGGATTCCTACGAGAAGGCCTTTGCCTTCTGCGATCTCCTGGTGATCGGCGGCGGCGCCGCCGGCCTCATGGCGGCGCTCACCGCCGGGCGCTCCGGCGCCCGCGTGATCCTCGCCGACGAGGACTTCCGCCTGGGCGGCCGCCTCACCTCCGAGATGGTCAGCATTGATGATGCTCCCGCCCGCGCCTTCCTGGCGTCGGCCGAGGCGGAACTGGCCTCCCTTCCCAATGTGCGCATCCTGCCCCGCACCACGGTGTTCGGCGTCTATGACGGCGGCACCTATGGCGCCATTGAGCGGGTGAGCGACCATCTGGCCGTGCCGGCGCCCCACATGCCGCGCCAGCGCTATTGGAAGATCGTCGCCAAGCGCGCGGTGCTATGCGCCGGGGCCCTCGACCGGCCCATCGTGTTCGGCGGCAATGACCGGCCCGGCGTCATGTCCGCCCAGGCGCTGCGCACCTATGCGGTGCGCTATGCGGCGGCGCCCGGTTCCTCCGTCGTGGTGTTCGCCAACAATGGCTATGCCTGGTCGGCAGCCTTCGATGCGGCGGCGGCGGGCTTGAAGATCGCGGCCATCGTGGATGTGCGGGCGGAGCCGCCGGCGGTCCAGATGGAGCGGGCGAAGAAGCGCGGCGTGCGCGTCATTGCCGGCGGCGAGATCATTGCCACCTCCGGCAAGGTGCTCTCCTCGGTCACCGTGCGCAGCCCCAAGGGCACCGAGACCATCGCCTGCGATGTGCTGGCCATGTCGGGCGGCTCCAATCCCAATGTGGCGCTGACCTGCCATTTCGGCGGCAAGCCGGTCTATCGGTCCGACATCGCCGCCTTCGTGCCCGGCACCAACCCGCCCGGCATGACGGTCGCGGGCGCGGCGGCGGCGGACTTCTCCCTGGCGCGGGCGCTGGCGGGCGGCGCGGCGCGGGCGGCGGAAGCCGTTGGTGACCTCGGCTTTTCCGCCCAGGCCACCCCGGTGCCCCAGGCCGAGGACCGGCCGGTGACGCTCGCGCCCTTCTGGCATGTGAAGGACAGCAAGGGCCTCGCCTTCGTCGACTTCCAGAACGATGTCAGCGCCAAGGACGTGGCCATCGCCCACAAGGAAGGCTTCCGCGCGGTGGAGCTGCTGAAGCGCTACACCACGTTGGGCATGGCCACCGACCAGGGCAAGTCGTCCAACGTCACCGGCCTCGCCATCATGGCGGAGCTGACGGGCAAGCCCATCTCCGAGACCGGGACCACCATGTTCCGGCCGCCTTATTCCCCCGTCGCCCTGGGCGCGCTGGCCGGCCACCATCGCGGCAAGGACTTCCGCGCCGTGCGGCCCACCCCCACCCATGCCTGGGCACAGGAGCAGGGGGCGGTGTTCGTGGAAACGGGCCTGTGGCTGCGGGCGCAGTATTTCCCGAAGCCCGGCGAGAAGGACTGGCTGGAGACCGTGACCCGCGAGGTGAAGGCCACCCGCAGTTCGGTGGGTCTCATCGACGTGTCCACCTTCGGCAAGATCGACCTCCAGGGCCCGGACGTGGGCGCCTTCCTGGATCGGGTCTATATCAACATGTTCTCCACCCTGGCGGTGGGCAAGGCGCGCTATGGGGTGATGCTGCGCGAGGACGGGATCGTCATGGATGACGGCACCACCGCGCGCCTCGGCCCCGAGCATTATGTGATGACCACGACCACGGCCAATGCGGCCAAGGTCTTCCAGCACCTGGAATTCTGCCTCCAGGTGCTGTGGCCGGAGCTGGATGTGCAGCTCGCCTCCGTGTCCGAGCAATGGGCGCAGATTTCCATCGCCGGCCCCCGCGCCCGTGAGGTGCTGGCCAAGGTGGTGGATGCCCCACACGATGTCTCCAATGCGGGCCTGCCCTTCATGGGGGTGCTCCAGGGCAGCGTGCTCGGCGGGGTGAAGGCGCGCATCTTCCGCCTCTCCTTCTCGGGGGAGCTGGGTTATGAGATCGCCGTCCCCGCCCGCCAGGGCGAGGCCCTCACCCGCGCCTTGATGGCGGCGGGCGAGCCCTTCGGCATCACGCCCTATGGCACCGAGGCGCTGGCCATGATGCGCATCGAGAAGGGGCACGTCTCCGGCAATGAGCTGAACGGGCAGACCTCCGCCCGCGACCTGGGCCTCGGCAAGATGGCGTCCACCAAGAAGGACTATATCGGCCGCGTGATGTCCCAGCGGCCCGCTTTCCTGGATGCCGACCGGCCCACCTTCATCGGCTTCAAGCCGGTGGACCCGACCGCCCGGCTGCGCGCGGGGGCGCACTTCCTGGCAGTCGGGGCCGAACCCAAGGTGGAGAATGACGAGGGCTACATGACCTCGGTCACCTTCTCCCCGCATCTGAACACCTGGATCGGCCTCGGCCTCATCAAGCGCGGCCCGGAGCGCATCGGCGAGCGCGTGCGCGCCTATGACCCGGTGCGCGGCGGCGACATCGAGGTGGAAATCTGCCATCCGGGCTTCGTGGATCCTGAAGGGGAGCGGCTCCGTGTCTGACCTTTTGGCGCACATCCCGCCGACGCGGCTCGTTCCCGCCGGCATCTATGGCTCGGTGGCCGGCTTTCCCGGCGTGACCGCAACCGTTGTCGAGGACCTGGCGCTCGCCACCCTCGCCGCGCGCAAGGGCAAGGGCGGCGACCTGCGCGCCGCCGCCTTGAGCGCCTTCGGCCTTTCCTTGCCGGACGGCCCGCGTGTGGCTGAGGGCGGCGGCCTGATCGCCGTGGGCACCGCGCCGGACCGCTGGCTCATCGGCCTTCCCGGCGCGAGCGGGGACGGCCTGCTGGACAAGCTCGGCGAACCCTTTGCCGGACTTGCCTCACTCACCGACCAGTCGGACGCCAATTTGGTGCTGGACCTGTCCGGCCCACAGGTGGGTGCGGCGCTGGAAAAGCTGGTGGCTCTGGACCTCCACCCCTCTGTCTTCGGCCCCGGCAGCGCCGCGGCGACGGCGGTGGCGCTCATTCCGCTCCTGTTCTGGCAGGTGGATGGCAGCCCGCGCTATCGCTTCGTCATCGCCCGCTCCTTCGCCCCGGCCATCGTGCGCGCGCTGACGGCGGCAGCGGCGCCCTTGGGCTTTGAGCTGATCGGCACCGGCCGAGGTTGACGGCAGCGCGTCGCGCGCCGCCCTCCCCCTCCCTCACCTCTGTTTCGCGATCGTCCAGCTTCGGGACACGACCTGCCATGACCCATCCGTCCGACCAGTTCATCCTCACCTTGTCCTGCCCCAACCGCCCCGGCATCGTCGCGGGCGTCTCCACCTTCCTGTTCGAGAAGGGCTGCAACATCCTGGAGGCGCAGCAGTTCGACGACACGGAGAGCAAGCGCTTCTTCATGCGCGTGGTGTTCAACGTGGCCATCGGCGAGGCCAGCGCCGCCGAGATCCGGGCGGGATTTGCCGAGGTGGCGCAAACCTTCGGCCTCACCTGGAGCCTGCGCGACAAGGCCGAGAAGCGCCGCGTGCTGCTGCTCGCCTCCAAGTTCGACCACTGCCTCGCGGACCTGCTCTATCGCTGGCGGATCGGCGAGATCCCCATGGAGATCACCGGCATCATCTCCAACCATCCGCGCGAGACCTATGCCCATCTCGACTTTGACGGCATCCCCTTCCACCACCTGCCGGTGACCAAGGCCACCAAGCTGGAGCAGGAGACGGAGGTGTGGAACCTGTTCCAGTCCACCGGCTCGGAAGTGGCGGTGCTGGCGCGCTACATGCAGGTGCTCTCCGACGGGCTGTCCGCCAAGCTGTCGGGCAAGTGCATCAACATCCACCACTCCTTCCTGCCCGGCTTCAAGGGCGCCAAGCCCTACCACCAGGCCCATATGCGCGGCGTGAAGCTCATCGGCGCCACCGCGCATTATGTGACCTCGGACCTCGATGAAGGCCCGATCATCGAGCAGGACGTGGAGCGTATCAGCCACCAGGACAGCCCCGAGGACCTGGTGCGCAAGGGCCGCGACATCGAGCGCCGCGTCCTCGCCCGGGCTCTGGCCTGGCACCTGCAGGACCGGGTCATCCCCAACGGCCACAAGACGGTGGTCTTCCGCGACTGAGGCGGCTTCCTTGCGACACTGGCGCCCGGAGAGATCCGGGCGCTTTCGTTTTCGGGCATCCTTGGTTACCTTGAAGACATGACGCAGGGTAAGATCATGGACCCAGGAACCCGTCTTCTCATCGGCGCCCTCATTTTTTCGCTCGCCTTCGCCGCCTCCTACTTGACCGCAGAGCGCCGTGCGCCACCGGCCGAGCCGCCATCTGCGAGCACACCCGCCGCCCGCTGAGGGTGGGCGCGGGGGTCATGAGGCCCCGTTCGCCCCACCGGCCTCTCCCATCGCACCCGGTCAGGGCGGGTGATGAGGGGACACCTTCCTCGCATCCCGCTCGCCCGTAGGCCACGGGAGATAGGCTCTCCCACCCCGCCGGAAGGCAGCGGGAGCGGCTCGTCCGCAGCGCTTCACCCCGCATCTGTTGCCCGAAGCCAGCAGGCCTTAACTGCATGCAAGCGCACCATTATTGCCTATTTATTGCTCTTCTTGATTAGTCTTCGAGCGAAATGGCAGCCGATCGCATTCCAGTCCCCCCGCCGACGCGCCGCGCCCATCCCGCCAAAAACCCAGCAGTCCCGCCATTTCCCGCCGGGGCACGCCGCCCCTTCCTCCTGGCGCGGTTCCTGCTTTCTGGGAACATCCCTGCGGTGCGCCGCATGCCTCACCTTGTCCGCAACGGGCGCCCATGTGGCATCCGTTGTCCGCCCCGGAGTTGTCATGGAAACCCTTGCTTCGCTCCTTTCCGCCCATCGCAGCGGCGCTGCCACGCCCCGCGACACCGTGCGGGCGACCTATGCGCGCATTGCCGCCCATGATGATCCCGCCATCTTCATCACCTTGCGGCCCGAGGCTGAGGTGCTGGCGGAGGCGGCGGAGCTGGAGGCAAAGGGCCACACGGACCTGCCGCTCTATGGCATCCCGGTGGCCGTGAAGGACAATATCGACGTGGCCGGCCTGCCCACCACCGCCGCCTGCCCCGCCTTCGCCTATGATCCGGCAAAGGACGCGACGGTGGTCGCGCGGCTCAAGGCGGCGGGCGCGCTCATCATCGGCAAGACCAATCTCGACCAGTTCGCCACCGGCCTTGTGGGCACGCGCTCGCCCTATGGCGTGCCCCGCAACGCCTTCAATGCCAAGCTGGTGCCCGGGGGCTCTTCGTCCGGCTCGGCGAGTGCGGTGTCAGCGGGCATCGTGCCCATCGCGCTTGGCACCGACACCGCCGGCTCCGGCCGGGTGCCGGCCATGCTGCAGAACATCGTGGGCGTGAAGCCCTCCCTCGGCCTTGTGCCCAATACGGGCCTCGTGCCGGCGTGCCGGACGCTGGACTGCATCTCCGTCTTCGCCCTGACCGTGGACGATGCCATGGCGGCGCTAGAGGTGATGGCGGGCTTCGACCCCGAGGACGCCTATTCCCGCCCCCTGCCCCTCGCCCCCCTCACCACCGCCCCGCCGGCCTTGCGGCTGGGCATCCTGCCCCCCACCCAGCGGGAATTCTTCGGCGATGCGGACGCGGCCGCTGCCTATGAGGCCGCCCTGGAGCGCCTCAAGGGGATCGGTGCGACCCTGGTGGAGTTCGACTTTGGCCCCTTCGCCGAGACGGCACGCCTGCTTTATGAAGGCCCGTGGGTGGCCGAGCGCTGGATCGTGGCCGAGCCCCTCCTCACCACCCGGCCGGACGAGGTGCACCCTGTCACCCGCGCCATCACCGAGCCGGGCGGGCGGGCGAGCGCGGCGGATGCCTTCCGCGCGCTTTATCGGCTGAAGGAACTCACCGCCAAGGTGAAGCCGGTGCTCGCCGGCCTCGACGCCATCGTCCTGCCCACCGCGCCCACCGCTTACACCGTGGACGAGGTGATGGCCGACAATATCCGCCTGAACTCGCGCAATGGCACCTACACCAATTTCGTCAACCTGATGGACCTGTGCGGCACCGCCGTGCCCGCCCACATCTCCGCCGACGGCATTCCCTATGGCATCACGCTCCTGGCGCCTGCGGGGCGGGACGGGCAGGTGGCGGCCATCGCCCGCGCCTTCGTCGCCGCGACCCCACTGCCGCTCGGATCGAGCGATGCGCCGCCGCCCGCCATGGCCACTCTCCCCGCCCCGAAGGAGGAAGGACGCATGGAGGTGTGCGTGTTCGGCGCGCACCTGTCCGGCATGAAGCTGAATGGCGAGCTTCTGGAGCTGGGCGGGCGCTTCGTGTCGGTCGCCCGCACGGCTCCGACCTATCGCATGTGGCTGCTGAAGGGCGCGGTGGCACGGCCCGGCGTGCTGCGGGTGGCGCAGGGCGGCGCGACTCTGGAGGGGGAAGTGTGGTCCTTGCCCGTCGAGAGCATCGGCCGGCTGCTTGCCCGTATTCCCTCCCCGCTCGGCCTTGGATCGGTCGAGCTGGAGGATGGGCGGCACGTGACCGGCTTCCTGGCGGAAGCGAGCGGCACGCAGGGCTGCACGGACATCACCGCCTTCGGCGGCTTCCGCGCTTATGTGGAGAGTGGCGAAGCCAAAAGCGCCTGAGGTCCCATCCGGCGGCGGGGCACGCCCCGCCGTCCAAGGTGCAGGTCAGGAGACGCGGCCGTACACCTCGTCCGCCCGCTTCTCGAACGCATCGGCAAAGCGGCGGAAGGCGGCGTCGAACATGGCGCCCATGAGCAGGCCCAGCGTGCGCGAGCGGAACTCATAGGAGATGAAGAAGCCCACCTCGCTGCGGGCCGGTGGCAGGTCCTTGAAGGTCCAGCGATTGTCCAGGCGGCTGAAGGGACCGTCCAGATATTCCACATGGATGGTCAGGCGCGGCCGGTCCAGCGTCACGCGGGAGGTGAAGGTCTCGCGTATGAGCTTGTAGGCGACCGTCATGTCGGCCACCAATATCTCCACGCCCTCCCCGCTCTGCGCCCGACGGCGCACGCGCAGGGCCTGGCAGAGCGGCACGAATTCGGGATAGCGCTCCACGTCCGCCACCAGCGCGAACATGTCGCCGGCGCCGTGGTTCACCACCCGGCTGCTGGAAAAGCTCGGCACGTGTCAGGCCCGCCCGAGCTTGGCCTCGCGCGCCGTCCGCAGGCGGGCGAAATCCTCGCCCGCATGGTGGGACGAGCGGGTGAGCGGGCTGGCGGAGACCATCAGGAAGCCCTTGGCATAGGCCACCGTCTCATAGCCCTTGAACTCGTCCGGCGTGACGAACCGCTCCACCTTGTGGTGGCGGCGGGTGGGCTGGAGATACTGGCCGATGGTGATGAAATCCACCTCGGCCGAGCGCAGGTCGTCCATGAGCTGGAGCACCTCGTTCCGCTCTTCGCCGAGGCCCACCATGATGCCGGACTTGGTGAAGATGGACGGGTCCAGCTCCTTCACCTGCTGGAGCAGGCGCAGGGAGTGGAAGTAGCGCGCGCCGGGACGCACCGTCAGATACTTGGACGGCACCGTCTCCAGATTGTGGTTGAACACGTCCGGGCGGGCCTCCACCACCACTTCCAGCGCGCCGGGCTTGCGCAGGAAGTCGGGGGTGAGGATCTCGATGGTGGTGCCGGGGCTCGCCGCGCGGATGGCGCGGATGGTGTGGGCGAAATGGGCGCCGCCGCCATCGGCCAGGTCGTCCCGGTCCACCGAGGTGATGACCACATGGGAGAGGCCGAGCTTGGCCACCGCCTCGCCCACCTTCTGCGGCTCGTCCAGGTCGAGCGGCGCCGGCAGGCCGGTGCGCACATTGCAGAAGGCGCAGGCGCGGGTGCAGGTGTCACCCATAATCATGAAGGTGGCGTGCTTCTTCTCCCAGCACTCACCGATATTGGGGCAGCCGGCCTCCTCGCACACCGTGTGCAGGCCATTGGCGCGCACGATCTCGGCGGTCTTGCCCCAACCGGCGGACCCCGGCGCCTTGACGCGGATCCATTCGGGCTTGCGCAGCACCTCCGTCTCGGGCCGGTGGGCCTTTTCGGGGTGGCGGGGCCTGTTCAGGGTGTTGACGACCGTGACCATGAGCAAGAAGACCTTCGCGCGTGCCGCGCCGGCGGCAGGAGCATTCGTGCCTAGATGTAGCGTTCGCGGCCGCGAACGTCGAGGGCGGCATCCGGTGCCCAGCTCCGCGCGGGATGCACGCTTGTCCGCCCCATGAAGAACGACCCACGGATCGCCTCCGTGGGTCGGATGTTTCGCCTCAGGTGTGGATCACCCGGCCATAGGCGTCCAGCACCGCCTCGTGCATCATTTCCGAGAGGGTGGGATGCGGGAAGACCGTGTGCATCAGTTCTTCTTCGGTGGTCTCCAGGTTCATGGCCACCACGAAGCCCTGGATCAGCTCGGTGACCTCAGCCCCCACCATGTGGGCGCCCAGCAATTCGCCGGTCTTCTTGTCGAAGATGGTCTTCACCAGGCCGTCCGGCTCGCCGAGCGCGATGGCCTTGCCGTTGCCGATGAAGGGGAAGCGGCCGACGCGGATCTCGCGGCCCTGCTCCTTGGCCTTCTTCTCGGTGAGGCCGACGGAAGCGATCTGCGGCGTGCAATAGGTGCAGCCGGGGATCTTGTTCTTGTCCATGGGATGGGTGTGAAGGCCCTTGATGGTCTCCACGCAGATCACCCCTTCATGCTCGGCCTTATGCGCCAGCATGGGCGCGCCCGCCACGTCGCCGATGGCATAGAGGCCGGGCACATTGGTGCGGCCATAGCCGTCGGTCGAGATGATGCCCCGCTCGATCTTCACGCCCAGCGCCTCAAGGCCGAGGCCATCCACATTGCCCACCACGCCCACGGCCGAGATCATCCGGTCCACGGCGATGTCGAGCTTGGCGCCCTTGGCGTCTTCCACATGGGCGGTGAGGCTGTCGGCATGCTTGGTGACGCCGGTCACCTTGGCCCCCGACAGGATCTTCATGCCCTGCTTCTCGAACCGCTTGCGGGCCACCGCCGCGATTTCCTCGTCCTCCACGGGCAGGATCTGGGGCAGCACTTCCACCACGGTCACCTCGGCGCCCATGGTGCGGTAGAAGGAGGCAAACTCGATGCCGATGGCACCCGAGCCCATCACCAGCAGGGACTTGGGCATCTTTTCGGGCACCATGGCCTCGAAATAGGTCCAGATGAGCTTCTTGTCGGGCTCAAGGCCGGGCAGCGCGCGCGGGCGGGCGCCGGTGGCGACGATGATGTGCTTAGCCGAATAGGTGCCGCCGCCGAGCGCGCCCTTGATGGGGTTCTCCGCCGCCTGCACCTCGATCTTGCCACCGCCGATGAGCTTGGCCTTGCCCCAGATGACGTCGATCTTGTTCTTCTTCATCAGGAAGCCGACGCCGGTGGCGAGCTGGGACGAGACCCCGCGCGAGCGCTTCACCACTGCGGACGCATCGAAGGACACATTGTCCGCCGAGAGGCCGTAATCCTTGGCGTGCTGCATGTAGTGATAGATTTCGGCCGAGCGCAGCAGGGCCTTGGTGGGGATGCAGCCCCAGTTCAGGCAGATGCCGCCGAGATGGGATTTCTCCACCACCGCGGTCTTGAAGCCGAGCTGGGCGGCGCGGATGGCGGCCACATAGCCGCCCGGTCCGCCGCCGATCACGATCACATCATATGCATCAGCCATGGGGTGTCTCCTCCCCTCCGTCCCGATGGGAGGGGGTGGTGGGAACGATGAGGCCCCGCCTGCACCCTCGACGTGGCCGACCCGGCAAATGGGGGCGACCCGCGCGGATGAACCGGCCCGGCGGCGTTCGGGCGCCGCCGGGCCTGGCGATCAGCGGGACAGCAGCGCGTAGATCTCGTCCTTCAGGCGGACGCGTTCCTTGCGCTTTTCTTCCAGGTCCAGATCGTCCATGGGCTCGATATTGGTCTCGGCCTTGTGGACGGTGTCATTGACGGCGTCATATTGCGCCACCAGATGGGCGAAATGGGCGTCGGACTGGCGCAGCTCGTGGATCTTGCCCGCAAAGTCGGGAAAGTCGGCCGCCAGTTGGTGGGGCGTGTGGCTCATGGGCTGTCTCGCTCTCTTGCCTTGATCGATGTCGGCGCTAAAGCGCCCCATCCCCGCCCTGCTACACCCTCACTGCCGCGAAAGGTTTGATCTGTCGCAGCCTTTACGCCCCATCCCCGGCGAAGCGGCGCGCGGAGCAAGGCCCCGCGCGCCGATCCCTCACACCAGCATGGAGAAGGGCTTCTCCACGAACTGCTTGAAGGCGGTCAGGAGCTCGGCGCCCAGCGCACCGTCCATCACGCGATGGTCGCAGGTGATGGTGGCGGTCATCTGGGTGGCCACCACGATCTGGCCGCCACGCACCACCGCCCGCTGCTCGCTGGCGCCGATGGCCAGGATGGAGGACTGGGGCGCGTTGATGATGGCGACGAAATCGCGGATGCCCATCATGCCGAGATTGGAGATGGAGGTGCTGCCGCCGGAATATTCCTCCGGCTTCAGTTTCTTGTTGCGGGCGCGCAGCGCAAGGTCGCGCATCTCGTTGGAGATGGCGGACAGCGTCTTGGTCTCGGCCTTCTTGATGACCGGCGCATAGAGCCCGCCATCAATAGCCACCGCCACGCCCACGTCCGAATGCTTCATGCGCAGGATGCGGTCCTCAGCCCACACCGCATTGGCGGCGGGCACCTTCTGGAGCGCCAGCGCCAGCGCCTTGATGATGAAGTCGTTCACCGAGACGCGGAAGGCGGGCTTGCCGTCCTTGTCCTTGGGAGCCGTGCCATTCACCGTCTCGCGCAGGGCCATCAGCTCGTCGAGGTCGCAATCCACCGAGAGGTAGAAGGTGGGGGTGAGCTGCTCGCTCTCCACCAGGCGACGGGCAATGGTCTTGCGCATGCCATCGGCCATGACCTCCTCGTAGGTCCCGGCCTCGAAGAGAGCCTTGACCTGATCGGCGGTCGGGCCGGTGACGGGCGCGGCGGCGGCCTTCGGCGCGGCGGCGGGGGCAGGCGCAGCGGCCGGAGCCGGAGCGGCAGCGGCGGGCGCGGCCGCCGGCTTGGCGCCGGGCTGCACGTTATCGAGGTCGCGGGCGATCACGCGGCCATGGGGGCCGGAGCCAGCCACGGCGGCAATGTCGATGCCCTTGTCCTTGGCGATGCGGCGGGCGAGCGGCGAGGCGAACACGCGGGTGCCCGAAGCAGCCGAAGCCGGAGCGGCGGCGGGCGCAGGGGCAGCCACAGGGGCCGGGGCCGAAGCGGGAGCCGGAGCAGCGGCAGGCGCCGGAGCGGCAGCGGGAGCCGGGGCAGCAGCAGGGGCGGCAGCCGGTGCAGGCTTGGCGCCAGACCCGGCGCCGGCCGCAGCCGCCGCCACATCCTCGCCCTCACCGGCCAGCACGGCGATGAGCTGGTTCACCGGCACGTCCTGCGTGCCCTCGGGCACCAGGATCTTGGCGAGGACGCCTTCGTCCACCGCCTCCACTTCCATGGTGGCCTTGTCGGTCTCGATCTCGGCGATGACATCGCCGGACTTGACCGTATCGCCTTCCTTCTTGAGCCACTTGGCGAGGTTGCCCTTCTCCATGGTGGGAGACAGGGCCGGCATCAGGATCTCGATGGGCATGGTCCGCTCCCCCGGGCTCAGCGATAGGTGACGGCGTGCACCGCGGCGATCACCTCGGCGACCGACGGCAGGGCCAGCTTCTCAAGGTTGGCGGCATAGGGCATGGGCACGTCCTTGCCGGTGACGCGCAGGACGGGGGCGTCGAGATAGTCGAACGCCTTCTCCATCAGCTGGGCGACGATCTCGGAGCCGACGCCGGACTGCGGCCAGCCCTCTTCCACCGTCACGCAGCGGCCGGTCTTCTTCACGCTTTCCACGATGGTGGGCACGTCCATGGGGCGGATGGTGCGCAGGTCGATGACCTCCGCCTCGATGCCCTGCTTGGACAGCTCTTCCGCCGCCTTCAGCGCATAGGTCATGCCGATGGACCAGGCCACCAGGGTCACGTCCTTGCCGGGGCGCGCAATGCGGGCCTTGCCGATGGGCAGCACGAAATCATCGAGCTTCGGCACCTCGAAGGAGTGGCCGTAGAGGATCTCGTTCTCAAGGAAGATGACGGGGTTGGGATCGCGGATGGCCGCCTTCAGCAGGCCCTTGGCGTCGGCCGCCGTATAGGGCGCCACCACCTTGAGGCCGGGAATGTGGCTGTACCAGGAGGAATAATCCTGGCTGTGCTGGGCGGCCACGCGGGCGGCGGCGCCGTTGGGGCCGCGGAACACGATGGAGCACTGCACCTGGCCGCCGGACATGTAGAGCGTCTTGGCGGCGGAGTTGATGATCTGGTCGATCGCCTGCATGGCGAAGTTGAAGGTCATGAACTCCACGATGGGCTTCAGGCCCGCCATGGCAGCACCCACGCCCATGCCGGCAAAGCCGTGCTCGGTGATGGGGGTGTCCACCACGCGCTTGGCGCCGAACTCCTGGAGCAACCCTTGAGTGATCTTATAGGCGCCCTGATACTCGGCCACTTCCTCGCCCATGACGAAGACGTCGCCGTCGCGGCGCATTTCCTCGGCCATGGCGTCGCGCAGGGCCTCGCGCACGGTCATGGTGACGAATTCTGTGCCCGCCGGGACTTCCGGGTCGGGCTGGGCGGTGACCACCGGCGGGTTGGCGACGGCGGAGGGCACGGCGGCCTGCTGG
Source organism: Aquabacter sp. DMC10 (assembly GCF_056314145.1). Classification (NCBI taxonomy): domain Bacteria; kingdom Pseudomonadati; phylum Pseudomonadota; class Alphaproteobacteria; order Hyphomicrobiales; family Xanthobacteraceae; genus Aquabacter; species Aquabacter sp. DMC10. The sequence continues at coordinate 161,062 of NZ_JBQUYX010000002.1, forward strand.
GCCGGGGCGGCGGCGGCCACCGGTGAGGGCTGGGGCGCGGCGGGCGGCGCGCTCTCGGCGGCCTTTTGCTGCGGGGCGGGGGCGGCGTTCACATCCTCGCCCTCGGCGACGATGACGGCGATGGGCGTGTTCACGGCCACGTCCTGGGTGCCTTCGGGCACCAGGATCTTGCCGAGGATACCCTCGTCGACCGCTTCCACTTCCATGGTGGCCTTGTCGGTCTCGATCTCGGCGATCACGTCACCGGACTTGACGGTGTCGCCTTCCTTCTTGACCCATTTCGTCAGGTTGCCCTTCTCCATGGTGGGAGAGAGCGCCGGCATGAGAATGTCGATGGGCATGGCTGTCAGCTCTTGCTCGGTGCGGGCGCAACCGCGGAAGCGGCCTTCACCGGACGCACATGGGTGAGATTGGTGTAGACGGAGGCCGCGGCGGCCGCGACCATGACGGAGGCGATGAGGGCAATGCGGGCCTTGTTGGCCCGCTTCCCGTGCACATTGTTCGGGTCGATGCGCCCGCTGGCGGCGAACGGCCAGACGATGAGGGCAATGCGGCGGACCAGGGTGACCCGTCCCGCCGCTTCCTCGGCCAGCGTCCCCTCATAGACCGCCAGGCCCCAGCTGCCGGCGATGCCGACAATGGAGAGCAGAATGAGGAGAAGGCTCAACTCGGCCATGATGACGCTCCGTGCGGTCGGGCCGACGGGTCAGCGCAGGATGTCGGTATAGAGCTCGGACGCGTCGGGCTCGGGATCGTGGCTGGCGAAGTCCGCCGCCTCGTTCACGATGTCGCGGATCTCGGCATCGATCTTCTTGAGCTCTTCCTCGGTGGCCAGGCCCCCTTCCAGGAGGCGGGCACGCACCTGCTCGATGGGATCGTGCTCGGTCCGCATCTTCTGGACTTCCTCCTTGGACCGGTACTTGGCCGGGTCCGACATGGAGTGTCCGCGATAGCGGTAGGTCTGCATTTCCAGGATATAGGGGCCGTTGCCCTCGCGGGCGAAGGCGAGCGCCCGCTCGCCGGCGGCCTTCACGGCGCGCACGTCCATGCCATCCACCTGCTCGCCGGGGATGTTGAAGGAGGTGCCGCGCTTGGAGAAGTCGGTCTGGGCGGAGGCGCGGGTGACCGCGGTGCCCATGGCGTACTTGTTGTTCTCGATCACATACACGACGGGCAGCTTCCACAGCTCCGCCATGTTGAAGCTCTCATAGACCTGGCCCTGGTTGGCCGCGCCGTCGCCGAAATAGGTGACGGAGACCGAGCCATTGTCGCGATAATGGTTGGCGAAGGCGAGGCCCGTGCCGAGCGAGACCTGCGCGCCCACGATGCCGTGGCCGCCGAAAAACTGCTTCTCGATGCTGAACATATGCATCGAGCCGCCCTTGCCCTTGGAATAGCCTCCGCGCCGGCCGGTCAATTCGGCCATGACGCCCTTGGATTCCATTCCGGTGGCGAGCATGTGGCCATGGTCGCGATAGCCGGTGATGACCTGATCGCCCTTCTTCATGGCCATCTGCATGCCCACCACCACGGCCTCCTGGCCGATATAAAGGTGGCAGAAGCCGCCGATGAGGCCCATGCCATACATCTGGCCGGCCTTTTCCTCGAAGCGGCGGATCAGCAGCATCTCGCGATAGGCGACGAGCTCCTGGTCCTTGGTGAAGGCGGGTACGCCACCCGATACGGTCTCAGACCGTGCGGCGGGCTTCGCGGCGGTTTTTCTCGCGGCCATCTTTTCCTCGAGGCGTCTCTGCAACCACAGAGTCTCTAGCGCACCTCGAAATCACCGCAAAGCGCGAAATGCAGCATGCTGCACCGCAACACGTTGCAAACGCTTGATTCTACTATATTGAACTCACTTTTGGTTCACGTACATCGTGAACCAAATCTTCGTTCAATTCCATCTTTTTAAGAGCACCAGGTCCTTCGCATTGACGAAATCCAACTGCCGACGACCTTCCTCGTCCAGGAGATCGGGGTCCAGATTGCGGGGATCCAGCAGCGAGACCTTGTGCTCGATGGCCCGCCGCTGCGCTTTCAGGCTCGCCAGCTCGGCCTCCAGCCGCGCGGCCTCCTGTTCGTAATTGCGCTTCGCATTCAGCCCATGATCACCATTGTAGGCGTGATAGGCAAAGTAGGCGATCGCGCTCCCCGACACGATGTAGAGGAGGAGCATGGACAGGAAGGAGCGCAGGCGCGAACGGGTTTGCATGACGCCGTTCTAGCAAGGCGCGGTTGACGGGCGGTTAAGGTTGCTGTGCCCCCGATTCCCGCGGGCCGAGTCCCTGCGGCCCCTGCACCTATTGCGACAGCAAATAGGGCGTGTTCTGGCTCGACGTCATGGCTCCCACAACGAAGGCCAGGTTGGCGGCGGCGATGAGGGCGGCCGCATGGGTCTCCGCCTGCGCCTGGCGGGCATCGAGCAGGCCGGTGTCCGCGGCGGTGGCGGCCGTCACCGTGCCCAGGCCGGTCTTGTAGGCAGAAAAGGCGGCGTCATAGGTGATGGCGGCGGCGGCGGCCAACGCAGTGGCGGCCTTGTAGGATTCCAGCGCCGTGCGCAGCGCATTGCCGGCGGCCACGATCTCGGCCACCGCGTCGCTCTGCACCTTGCGGAAGGTGCCCTCCGCCGTGGCCGCCCGGGATTCCGCCTGCTTGACCTGCGCCGCGCGCAAGCCGGCATCATAAAGGGGCACGGTCGCGCCCACCAGGACGCCCGTACCGGTGGCCTGCTGGCCGATGGTGGGCAGGCCATTGGCATTGAACGAGCCGTTGCCGGTGGCCACGGCCCCCGCCACGAACACCTTGGGCAGCAATTCGGCCTTGGCGGCATCAATGCCGGCCTGGCTCGCCTTGACCGCCGCGTAGCTGGCCATCACGTCGGGTCGCTGGGCGAGCGCAAGGCGGATCATGGCATCGGTGGGCACGGAGGATACGTCCGGCAGGCGGCGGGCTGAACTGTCGGCCACCTTCAGGTGCAAGGTCGCGGTCACGCCCATGGCATTCAGAAGGGCCTGGTAGGCATCCCGCTCCTGACCTTCCGCCTGCACCCGCCGCAATTCCGATTGCGCCACCTGCTGGCGGGCCTGCGCCACTTCCACGGTGGTGGCGAGACCTTCGGCCTGCCGTCCCTCCGCCGCCGACCGGATGGCCTGCGCATTGACCAGTGCCTCGCGGGCGATGCGGGTGCGGGCAGCCGACGCGCCATAGGCATAATAGGTGCGCGTCACATCGAAGATGAGCTTCTGGTGGGCGCCGTTGAACAGAACGTTGGCGGCGACGCTCGCCTGCTTGGCCGCCCCCGCCACCGCCATGCGCTGGCCGAAATCAAAGATCAGCCATTGCAGCGCGATCGAGGGCGCGACGCCTTCCGCCGTGGTGTCGAAATAACGCTGCGTGCCCACCGGCACCGGCAGGGCATTGGATGTGGTCTGATAGCCCCCCACCACATTGGCGGTGATGAGCGGCAGATAGGTCGCCTCCACCATGCCCACCGCCAGCGCCGCCTGCCGCGCCCGCTCCCAGGCGGAGCGGGTGGCGGGATTGTTGCGCTGGGCGATGTCGATGAGTTCCGGCAGCTTGTAGGCATGGCTGGGGTCGAGCGGCGGCGGAGGTGGCAGGTCGGCCAGCGCGGGATTGGGCGCGACGCGGAAATCCGGCGCCGCCGGGCGCCCCTGGCTGTCCAACGGAGCGGCAGCGGGCGCGGCCGGCTCGGCCTGCGCCATGTAGAGGCCCCCCTCCCCGGTCCGCCCGCTCCAAGGCTGGTCCGGGGCGGCGGGGGCCATGTTGACCGCATTGGTGGCGCAGCCGCCCACGAGCAGCGCCGCTGCCAGGGCGAAGCCGGCTCCCCAATGCGACATGCGCCGTGCCACCATGGCGCTCACCCCGCCACCGCCGCCCGCAGGCGGTCGAGCCGCGCCCGGATCGGCACGGGTATGGTTGCATCTTCCGGTGCCGCCGGAAGGGCCGCGCCCCCCCGCACGGCCGAGGACAGGGCAGAAAGTTCGCCGGCAACAGATTCAAGATCGGCGTCCGTGAACAGCACCTCGCGGTTGAGGGCCTCGACATCTTCCGACACCTTGCGCAGCCGCGTCTCCCCCTCGGGGGCGGGGCGCAGGGCCGGCGGCTCGAACGGCAGGAGGGCCAGTGCGTCCTCGGCCTCCGTCAGGCGTTCGCTCACCAGCGCCGCCTGACCCACCGCCCCTGGCCGCAGCGCGGCCGGCACCTGCGCGATCCGCGCCAGCGTCGCCAGGGCCTCCGACAGGCGGGTGCGCACCACCGGCTCGATGGGCGCCGGCCAGATGCGGGTAAAGACGAGATAGACGATGAGATTGCCCAGGAGGATGCCGATCACCCTGTCCCGCGCCGTGCCAAGATCGAGGCTCGGTCCAAAGCCCTGGAGCACACACAGGAGATAGGCGAGCGCAATCTGCACCCCCGCATAGGCGATGCGCTCCGGGCCGGACGACACCCACGCCCCCACCAGCGTGCCCGCAAAGACCAGGACCATGAGCCCGCCCACGCCTTCAAGATGGGGGATCGCGAACAGGATCGCCGCCACCCCCATGGCCGCGCCCACGAGGCACCCGCCAATGCGCAGTGCGAGCTTGTGCACGGTCTCTCCCGTGGTGCCGAGCGCCGCCACGTAGCAGGTAATCATGGCCGTATGGATGCCCTGCCAATTCATGCCCGCATAAAGAATGTAGCAGACCATGGCCGCGAGCGTCGTCTTCAGCGCGAAGCGTTGGTAATCAGGATTGGTCCAGGCATCGGCGGCGAAAAAGCCTGCCTTGCCCCCTGCCGCCTGGGGCGAAGGCGGCTCCGCCCCGGCCATGACGGCGAGGGCAAGCCGCATGTCCCGCTCCGCCGGGCCGGCCTCGCGCGAGGCGGGTGGCGGCACCGGCATGGCCTCGCCCCGGTTGAGCGCCGCCAAGGCGGCGCGCACCTGCTCGGCGAGGGTGGTGCGGGTTGCGCCGGGAAGCGCCTCGCCCCCTGCGGCGGCGAGGAGGAGAAGATAGGAGGCGTCCACGTCCCGCGCGATCTGGCGCGCCGCGTCCGTGGAGACCAGATGCAGAAGGCGCACCCGTCCGGCCTGCTGCTGGGCCTCGCCATTGCCTTCGCGCAGGAGCGCGTCACCTTCCTCCGCCGCCCCCTCCACGCCTTCCAGCCGGTCGGCGGCCACCATCAGCCGGCGTCGCAGCGTGTCGCGCAGCAACGCGACCGGGAAACGCCCCAGCAGCAGATTGAACCCCACCATGAGCGCCATGGGCATGGCGACCATGTCCCAGGCATAGCGCAGCCCCACCGTGATGACATCACCCACCGGCACCTGGTCCACCAGGGTCAGGGCGAAGGCGATGACCAAAGCGATCACGCCGCCCACCTCGCCGAGCTTGCTGGCGGCACCGATGAACAGGAGCCCAAAGGACACCAGCGCCATGGCGGCGAGGCGCAGCAGGGGCGCATCCGCCGTCCATTGGGCGAGCAGCACCACGAAGGCCACCACCAGCGTTACCAGCACGACGAGGCCGATGGCCATCAGCAGGCTTTGGCTGCCATCGGGCTTCATGACGAAGATGACCAGATAGCAGGAGATGGCCGCTTCCGGGATGTGATAGGCCATGGCCACCGCCGCCACGATGGCGCACAGGAGGGCCGCCCGCCACGTGAGCCCGCCGCGCCCCGGCAGCGGCGCGAGATCCGCGATCACTTGCCGGACGAGGCCCCGGCCGGCCGGCTCAGCAGCGGTCGCCATGGCGCACCACCGCCACTGCGGAAGCCCCCACCCGCATGAGATCGGCCGGCGGGTCGATGAGGCGGATCCGCACCGGGAAGCGCTGGGAGATGCGCACCCAGTTCAAGGACTTGGGCAGATAGGGCAGCGCCCGGGGAATATTGAGCAGATCCTCCGAGGTCACGCCCCAGCCGATGCCCTCCACCCGCCCCTCGATGGGAATCGAGCGGTTCGCCAGCACATAGATGCGGGCGCAATCACCCACCGCGATGCGGTCCAGCTCGGTCTCCAGGAAGGAGGCGGAGGCGTACCAGGCCTGCGTCACCACCAGGGTGAACAGGGATTGGCCCGGCGCCACCACCTCTCCGGTGGCAACCGTCAGCCCCACCACGCGGCCATCATGGGGGGCGCGCACCTGCGTGCTGGCGAGATTGCGCTGGGCGATGGCGAGCGCCGCCCGGCGGGCATCGACCAGCGCCTTGGCGCCATCCAACGTGCTTACCAGCACGTCGGCGGCTTCCGCCTGCTTCAGCGCCTGGGTCAGGCTGACGCGGGCATCGTCGCGGGCCGTGCGGGCATCGTCCACTTGCTGGGCGGTCACATAGCCCTTGGGCAGGAGGGCGGAGAGGCGCGCCAGGGTCTGCTCGGCCAGGGCCAGATTGGTGCGCGCCCGCGTCACCTGCTCGCCGGCGATCTGCGCATTGGACTTCTCGGCGGAAATGGTGCGGCGCTGCGTCTCCAGCGCCGCTTCCGCTACCGCCAGATCGGCGGCCGCCTGCTGCGCGGCCAGCCGATAGGGCTCATCATCCACCGCGAAGACCAGTTCCCCCTGCCGCACCGATCCATTCTCGGCCACCGCAATGGTGACGATGCGGCCGGGCACCGAGGCGGCCACATGGACCACATTGGCGGTGAGAATGGCGTCCTCGGACAGGGGATTGAGATCCGCCTTGTGGAAATAGAGCCAGCCCAGCCCGACGCCCGCGGCGATGATGAGCGCCGCCACCGTGGAGCCGATCAGGCTCTTGCGGGGAGAATAGGCGGAGGGCGCCATGGCTCAGCGCCCATAGACCAGGAGCGCCAGCGCGAAGGCGAGGCCCGCGCCGAGGCACGTGTAGACCAGGAGCCGCCAGGGCAGGACATCGTCCAGTCCGATGCGGATGAAGACCGCCCGCACCACCAGGGCCCCGACGATGCCGAAGGCCGCACACGCAAGCCAGGCGGGAAAATAGGCGCCGAACAGGGGAAATGACGGGCTCAAGGGCTGCCCGCAGCCGGCCAGGAGCGGCGCCAGCAGCAGGGCGGGAGCAATGCCCCCCGCTCCCCCGGCAAAGCCTTTCAGGCTGCCCCCTGCGCGCGTCATCCCATCCCCCGCCGCCGCCTGATCCGCTGGCGCCCTACGCCGTTCCTGATTCCCAAACCAGACCTTAACGCAGGGCGACGTACGTGTCGCGACAGCCCCTTGCAGGCAAACAGGCGCAGGCCCGGTCTCCCGCTCCCGAAGCCGCCTCACATCCCCCACCGGCCCTCCCGCCCCAACAGCGCCGCCCTGGCGGCCGACGAGGGCGGCTGCACCGGCGCGTGGAGGACGTGCGCGGGGCAGGTTTACGGCCTCCCGCGTTCATCCTATATGCAGGCGTCGGTCTGCGACGGTGTCCCCCACGTGCGCCCTGGCGCAGAGCGGAGACGCACGGGCGGTTAGCTCAGTTGGTAGAGCATCTCGTTTACACCGAGAGGGTCGGCGGTTCGAGCCCGTCACCGCCCACCAGCCGTCTGGCCGCACTTTTATGCCGCAGCGCAAAAGCGGGCCGACGTGCCCGGACCGACGCAGCATAGAGACCTGCGAACACGGCAAGGGAGACGTTCCAGGACGAGCCGGTCTCCCAACGGAAACCTGTGCAGCTCCAGGTGAGTCCGCGTGACAGACCTGTGACGTAAGCACCTCATTATACCCCCCAACTCCCGCTTGCGCCGTGGGGCGTCCTCGGCGCGTTGCCTCGGCAACCCAAGCGTGCGCTGCGGAAGGTGGACTTGGATACTAAAAAACAGTCATATTATCTTACCAAACGTCGTAATTTTGCGATCTTTCGTTGCGCACGCGTGCTGCGCTGCGGTAAACTTCCGCCACGGGATGAGCTTATAATAATACCAACGCAAGGTCGCTGCTCGTGGATGGCTATTTTTTTGATGCCGAGCGAAGCCTCTTGTTCGGGCGCGTTGGCGTTCCCGAGGGGGCGGCGCAGTCCTGGGTCACCATCGAATGTGCCGGCCGGCTGTTCGCCACTCTGGAGGCGGGGGAGCCCCCCCATCCCTCCCTGGGGCCGGATGAGGGGTTCGCAGGCTTCTCCTGCACGATCCCCGCGCTGATCCGGGGCGCGTCCGGCTGCCCCATCAGCATCTGGGATCTCGGCACGGGCGAACGGATCAAGGGGCCCCTTCATCTGCCTCCCGCGCCTGACGCGGAGGGGTCGCCGGAGGAAGAGGAACTTTCACCCGGGCACGAGCCCCGGCGGTGGCCGCAGGGCTTGGCAGGGGTTCTCAAGGCTGGTCTGCATGAGGTGGCCGAGAACCTCTGGTGCCATGTGGACGCAGCAGCCGGCCCGGCCCTGTTTGATCGAATCGATGGCGCACGGTTCGCCGATGCCCCCAGTTGGGCGCTCCGCATCCGCACCGGACAGTCCGCTCCCCTGGTGTTTTATCTCAAGCTGCCGCGCTCGCTGTCCGATGCGAAGGCCGATATCCGGCTTTATGCCCGCCTGCCCAAGGCGGAAACGGATGCGGCCCATGTGCAGGCCGACTTCATGCTGACCCGCTGGACCGGCACCCAGTTCGAGCGCCTGCGCATGCTCAAGCGCGCGCGGGTGTTCCGCCCCTTCGGCGCGGTGGATTTTCCCTTGCGCAATGCGGACGGCACCTTCGAGTTCGAGCCCGGCGAAGACGTCTATCTCACCATCGCCTGCGCGGGCACCGGGTTGGTCCTGTGCCCGCCGGTGGCGGCGCCTTCGCCTTTCGGCGGGGCAACATTCGAGGACAACCGCCTCAATGGCGCCCTTGCCGCCTGCCGCGTCCTGGGCGAGGTGCATGAGCGCGGTCTGGACGAGAAGGTGATGCCCGGGATCGCGGGACCTTCCCCTGCGGCACCGCAATATGGTCAAAACATACCCTTCACCCAGATCATCATACCGGTTTACAACGGTGCCGACGTGGTAGTGGACTGCGTCGCAGCGGTGCGGGACCGTACCGATACACCGTTCCAAATCCTTCTGATGGATGATGGCAGTCGTGGATATACAGCTGAACTTCTACGGAAGCTCGCCGCGTCAGATCCGCGGATCGTGCTGTATCGCCGCGACATCAACCGTGGCTACACCAAGACCATCAACGAGGCCGTCAAGCTCACCAGCGCGGAGTGGGTGGTGATCTTGAATTCCGACACGGTGGTGTCCCAAGGCTGGCTACGCAAGCTGCACGCAGCGGTGCCGGTGGTGCCCAACACGGGCATGGTGGGCGCGCTGTCCAACGCGGCCACCTGGCAGTCCATCCCCCACGCCAAGAAGCCGGACGGCTCCTGGTCCAACAACGATTTCATCGAGAGCCGCCACGTGCCGCAGATCCAGGCCATCGTGGAGGCGCACACCGAGCGCGCCTATCCCACGGCGCCGGTGCTCAACGGCTTCTGCACCCTCATTGCGCGGGCCGTGTTCGAGCAGTGCGACATCTATGACGAAGACGCCTTCCCCATGGGCTATGGCGAGGAAACGGACCTGTGCCTGCGCGCCCGCCGCGCCGGCTTCAAGCTGGTCATCGCCGATGATTGCTTCGTCTATCACGAGAAGAGCGTGAGCTTCGGGTCCGCCACACGGTCCAAGCTCACCCGCGCCGGTGGCTTCGAGCTGCGCAACAAGCATCTTGGCGTCACCATTCCTGCCCTTGAACAGCAGATGCAGCGCGAGCCGGCCATGACCCGGCTCCGGGCCAAGCTGTCCCAGCTTGAGACCATGCTGTCATGAGCGGCCCTCGGATCATCTTCATCCTGCCCGTGCGCGGGGGCAGCGGCGGCGCCCATTCGGTGATGCAGGAAGTCACCGCCCTGCGCGACCTGTCGGTGGACGCCTGCATCGCCGTGAACGAGCGCAACGTGGCCTCGTTCCGCGAGGTCTATGAGCGCTTCGAGTGGATCGAGCAGGGGGTTCTGTCCTTCGTCGGCCCCAAGGATCTGTCCAAGATCACGGCGGGGGCGGATCTCGTCATCGCCACCACCAACACCTCGGCCCACACCATCGCGGAATCGCTGGAAGGGGTGCGCTCGCCCTCGTTCCGCGTGGGCTATTATGTGCAGGACTACGAGCCGCTCTTCTATGATGCCGCGAGCATCGAGCACACCATCGCGGTGGGCAGCTTCGCGGTGCTGAAGAACTGCACCTATTTCGCCAAGACGCGCTGGCTGTGCGACATCGTCCAGATGGCGCATGCCCATGACGTGGCGCAGGTGGTGCCCTCCATCGATCACACCATCTATAAGCCCGGTGCGCGGGTGAATGGCGGACGACGGCGCCTGTGCGCCATGGTCCGCCCGGACACGCCCCGGCGCGCCCCGCGCCGGACCATCGATGTGCTGAGCCGGGCCGCCGCGGGCGAGTTCGGCCCCATGGATGTGCTCACCTTCGGCGTGGACGCGGAAGATCTGGCCCATGCGGGCTTCACCCTTCCCGACGGGGTGGAGCTGATCGGCAAGCTGAAGCAGCCGCAGGTGGCCGAGCTGCTGCAGTCCTGCGACTTCTTCCTCGATCTGTCGGACTACCAGGCGTTCGGCCGCACGGCGGCGGAAGCCATGGCGTGCGGCTGTATCTCGCTCGCGCCCGTTCTGGGCGGAGCGCCAGAATTTATAGAAGACGGCGTGTCCTCGTTCCTCGCGGATACGACCAGTCCGGATTCGGTGACCTCCGCGCTGCAGCGCATGGTGTCCATGTCGGATGCCGAGCTGCGGAGCGTGAGGTTTGCAGGATTGGAGGCGGTTTCCGGATTCACTCCGGTGCGGGCGGCTGTCTCCGAACTCAGGGCCTGGGGCTTCGGTTGAATGCCTTTGGCTCTCAACAGGAGGGTCGTCCGCGGATCTCCACGGTATCCAGAAGGGGTTGACTGTTATGAAGTATGAGAACCTGTCATTTATTGACTTCGGGGCGGGCACGGGCAAGTCGTTTGGCTTCGCCACCTCCATGTCTCCTGGCAACGGCCTTGCGATCGACGTACAAGAAGCCGCCGTCGCCGCCTGCCGCGAAAAGAACATCCCGGCTGAAGTCGCCGACGTCCTGACCTTCGACGAGCGCAGTGTCAGCCAGGCGACGTTCGCCATCAGCCTGTTTCAGGAGCTTCCCGGGCGCGCGGCGTTCCGCACCGCTCTCATCAACATGCTCCGGGCCGCCAATTCCTTCACGGTGGTGCAGCACAATTACTACGACGCCGATTCCGAGCTTGCCCGCAAGGGCCTGTTCCTGCCCGGCAATTTCGACAAGCGCACGGTCTTCAAGCCGACGCTGAGCGATTATGTGGAATTCCTGAACACCTACAAGCAGGCCCTCGCCATCAGCGGGCTCGCCGTGTTCGCCCACGGCACTGTGGCTCCCGAACCCTTCGATCTGGACGGTGAATTCCGCAGCGACGCCCCGGTGGAAGAATATCCCCGCTCGTTGCGGGTGGTGTTTGGCCGCAAGCATGTGAACCGCTTCCGGCCCGGCATGGTTCGTGCCCAGAAGGGTGATCTCATCTTCCTTTGGGAGAATGCCGAGAAGGAAGAAAAGCCCGAGGAGTGATTTTCCGCCTCGGTTTCCGGTGCCAGATCCACGAGGCGCATTGGCCTCTTGGAGGGTACTGTTGACTGTGCAATTGTGGCCCTGACGCCTGAGCTTGACCCTGCCGGATCCGATGGCAGGGTCAGCCCATGCCAGTCTGGGCCAACGCAGGGTGGCCCGTGTGCTGTGGCCCGTGACCATGCGCCGGAGGGCATTGCCCTTTGTACTTGAGCATGTCACGGCCCGCATGGCGGTGCCGTTTCTCTCCGCCCCGGTGGAGCGAAGGTCTGCGGCAGTGCGGAACGGGGGACGCAGGGTGAAAAGGGCGGCGGCGTCATGGTGAAGGTGGGTCCCGCGTCAGATCGCCCGGCAGGATCGGGCGGCCCCGTCGAGATCGTGTTCTCCGATTCTCCCCCCTCCCGGCCGGTGGAAAGGCCGGAGGCCCAGTGGCAGCCGGCCCCTCGTCAGCCCCCGCCCCCTCCCGTGCCGCCGTCAGTTCTCCCCGCCTCGCCGATGCCGGCGCGGCCCAGAACGTCCGCGCCGCCCCCGGCTCCACCCGCGGCGGGCGACGTGCGCACCATCGTGTTTTCGCGCGTAGCCCCGGCGCCCCGTGCACCCTCGCCGTCCCAGGAGGCGCCCCCCACAGCGTGGGCCCCGTCACGTCCTTCCCCGACGGAGCCCCTTGCCGATCGCGCGACCGCCCCTTGGGAGGCGCAGGCCCTTGCCCCCCAAGACAGGACTTCGGCAGTGCCGGTGCGGGAGACGCAGGCGCGCCCAGCTCCCCCGCCATCGCCCGCCCCCGCGCCCTCGCCCGCCCCGGATTATGCCCCGGTTTTCGCCGCCGCTCCTGATCCCGCGCCGGCACCGGCCACCCCGCCCCAGCAGTTCAGCGGATGGCTGGACGGGCTGTCGAACGGACGCTGCCAAGGCTGGGTGTTCGACAAGGCCGCGCCGCACCGGCGGGTGGACGTGGAAGCGGTCTGGGGGGGCGCGGTGATCGCAACCGCCACCGCCGACCAATTCCGTTCCCTCCTCGTGACGTCGGGCATCGGCGATGGGCGGCATGCGTTCGCCATTCCGGTGCCGCCGGACCTCGACCGGTCTCCAGAAACCGACCGCAAGCTCGTCATCCGAACCGCTGAAAGCCGGGTGGTCATCGGCACGGTGACCATTCCGCGGCAAATGTCTCTCAATGAGCTGGTGGAAGAGGCGCGCGAGTGCGAGCGCAAGGGCGATCTGAACGCCGCGCTGGCCTATGTGGAAGCCGCGCTGGCGATCGACAGCACGCTGGTGAAGGCCCTGTGGCTGGGCGCGCGCGTCGCCTACAATCTGAAGGATCAGGAGAAGGCCCGGGTTCTGGCCGAGCGCGCCGCCTACCTGGACCCGTCCAATCCGCGCCCCGCCGTCATTCTGGCCCGAATCGCGGATACCGAGGGACGGGCCGAGGATGCCTTGCGCCTCTGGCAGGCCATCCCGGAAGGTGACACGGCGTACAAGGAAAGCCTGGTCAAGTCGGCCCGGCATCTGCTGACCTTCGCGCGTCCGCTGGAAGCCCTGCGGGCCGGCCAGAAGGCACTCAAGTTGGACGGCGCCGACAAGCAGGCGCGGCGCGTGCTCGCCGAGAGCTACACGGCTCTGGGCGCCACGCCTCTCGCCTTGGCGGCGTGGCAGTCCTTTCTCGAGGTGGCGCCCGACGACAAGACCGGCCTTGCCCGCATCAAGGCGCTGGATGCGCTGGTGAGCAGTGGCAGCGGCCCGGCTGCCGATGACCCGGACATCCTGCTGAATTCCAGCCTGCGGGATTGGACACGGGCCAGCAAGGGGCATGTGTCGGCGCGCGAGGAAGTCACCGCGCACGTGTTCCTGGCCCCGTCCACGCCGGGCACCCGCGTGTCCTATCATGTGTGCCGGCCGCAGGAGGTTCGCTTCGACCGCCTGCCCCATTATGGGCTGCGCCTGCACACCGAGGGCGCGGGGTGCCAGCTCTCCTTCGCCCTCTCGCCCAACGCTCCCACTGTCGTCGGGGATGGGGTGCGCTTGTCCTTCGAGGCGCGCACAGAAGGCGAGAACCCGTTCCTGGCCCTGGCGCTTCGTCTGACCGGCACCGCCGGGGACGGCCAGCCCTATGATCGCGCGGTGTGGACAGGCCATGCCGGCCCGCGCGCCCGGCTGCTGCCGTTCGACTTCGTCCTGTCCGCCGCCGAGTGCGACATGATCGCCGCCGGCGCCCTGTCGCTGACCATGGCGACCTCAGCGCCCGGCACCATCGTCCTTCACGCGCCCCGCCGGGTTCAGGCGCTTGTGCCGCCCTCCCCCTTGGACCCGGGCAGCGAAGACGCCGTTGCCGCCCGCAACCTTGCCGCCTTGCTCGGAACGCCCGACCGCGCGAACACGCCGGCCTCCGGGCCACACATCCCGCCAACCCGTGTCGGCTATCCCTTCGTGGATATCGTCGTCTGGGGGGAGGACGGCGGCACCGTCAGCGCTGCGGTGGCCCGCGGGCTGCTGGGCAGCGCGGTCCCATTCCAGGCCGTCATCCTTGACGGCGTCTCCCACCCCGCCCCGGATGCGCCCGAGCCCCTGCAACGGCTGGAACGCGACAGCCGCGTGCGCCGTGCGCCCAGCTGGTCGCCGCACGAGGCCACCGGCGACTGGATCTGCCTGCTCCGCGCGGACGCGGACCTGTCCGGCGTCGACTGGCTTCCGGAACTCCTGGATTTGGCGGTGACCACGGGGAGCCCGGTGGGCCAGGACGGGCCAGGCCAGCCAGCGTGCGTTTTGATGCAGCGCGCGCAAATACGCGCGGCGTGGGAAGCAGGCAGCGTTCAAGGTAAGACCGAAGACGAGACTCAGATCAGGTCCATTCTTGCGAGTGTTCCTGGCCGAATGGACAAGATCCGCGTCTAAGGCGCGGATCTTCTTTCGTTTTCCCCGCGCTGACTGACCGGCAGGGACGTCCATCGGCTAGGAATGATGGGGCGCCCTTGCTGAAAACACAATCATAACATGCAAAAGATAAAATTTTGCAAGCAAGGGAGGCAATAGATGGCTGGAAATACTGAAGGGTCTAGCTCGGCCCAATCTGCTCGACTTCCTCAACCCTTTCGGGAGATTGAGTACCGTCTTCCGGGTTACCAGTTCAGGACAATTCTTGACGTTGGCGCGAATGTCGGCCAGTCATCTGTGTCCTATGCTCAACTTTATCCAGGAGCGAAGATCTGGTTCTTTGAACCAGTGCCCGCGAGCTACGAAAAGGCCAGCGAGGCTCTTTCGGGCTTTCCGAATGTGGTTGGGGTTCAGGCAGCGGTCAGCGCGCGCGATGGCAGTCTGATCATGGAGGCCCGCGGCACCTCCACTGGCAACAAGGTCGTGTCCTCCGCCGGGGGCCGGGAACATATTGAAGTCAGGACGCTCTGCCTTGACTCTTTCGCCACGGCCAACGCGCTGAGCCGTGTGAACTTCCTGAAAATCGATGTCGAGGGACATGAAACCGAGGTGATTGCCGGCGCAAAAAATATGCTTGCGCACACGGATTTTGTTCAGCTGGAACTTGGCATGAACCTGGGAAACAAGCTGCACACCCCGTTCAACAAGGCCGTCGAGATCATGGACGCACTCGGATTCTCCGTCTTCTTGATCTGCAAGCAGATGTACGAGCGCGGCTTTCCTGAACTCAACCGGTCCGACACGGTGTTCATCAACCGCAAGACGACTGTGTGAAGGTGATGGGACGCGTCGTCGCGCTGTCTTTCGGAGCACGGCCGCGCGTCCCTCTTCCTACGACCGTAAAGATCTAAGATTTTTGGGAGGTCTCGCAGCCGTCTAGGCCCTGCCCCCCCCGCGCGCTCCCTCATCGACACCCGCCGCCGCCCAAGCGGAGCTGGATATGCAGCATCGCAACCCGCAAAATGCGGTTTTCAGGCTACCGCTTCCTCGGGCGAGGTGGGCGCCGTGATGAACCGGCTGACGCCTGCCGCTGCTGCACCGAGCTGGCCAAGGCCCTTCCACCAGGACCAAGGTTTCACATTAGGCTCCGCCAGCAGGGGCTGTTTACGGGAAAAATCGATGCCACGCACATCGATAAGCAACGAGCTCATCCCACCGCAAGGGCCACCGACTCATAAGGCGGGATGAGCGACACAACTAGCACCATTCCAAATAAAGAAGACGCACGCCGCAACATATCCCTTTAGGGCGAGCATCCTTTACGGGTGGAATGCAAATCGAGGATCACACCCCCAAGATATTTTGCGTCCTATACAAAATAGACGTGGTCTTGAGGACTGCGCCGCCCGCCGCCAATCCAACCAGCTTCAACTGCTTAAATCCCTTTTCCTTGAGGGATTCAATCGAGTGCGCCACCTTGGGCAACTGGCTGTCATTGACAACAATGATACCGGACGCGGACAGGGATGCGATCGACACGGCCAACGTCTCCAGGAACAGGGCTCCAGGAACCGAGACAACATCGAACTGTCCACCGCTTGCGCGGGCGGTCTTTATCATCTCGGGCACATCAACCACGTGAACGACCGGCGCCTCATCACCAAGGAGCGCCCGAACCTCAGACACGGCCCGAGCCTCCGTGTCCACCGTGAGGGCCAGCTTGGCGTGCGTCGCCCACCATGCCGTGGAAAAGGTCGAGGAGCCCAACTCCAGGACCCGCGCCCCGGCAGGCAAGCGATCCCGCAGGAGGGAAACGGCCGCGACACTGAACGGGGGTACGACCTCGCCCGATTCAACCGCAATCCCCTGCGTCGCGGAAGCGAGCCACCCCTTGTTGGCAAAGCCCTCCTCTTCGCGCAGGAACCGCTCCAGCGCCACTTGCACCGGCTGCCGGTAAAGCCACGGCGAGAGCAGTGTTTTCTGCTTATCCGTCACGAACGTGCGCACGTAGCGCTGCACGTTGATATTGTTCGCCTCCATTTCGGCGATGAAGTCGTCCCGCTCTTCATCCGTGTGCCAGGGATGGCGGTAGATGGGCTCCTGCTTGATGCGGGTGAACAATTCCTCGTTCTTCTGAACATTGTCCCGATCCTTGAAGGTCGGAGCGTCGTCCGCAATCATACCGCCGGAAATGTAGAGGTTGGCCTTGGCTTTGACGCCGTCTTCCAACTCGACGGTCTTGAAGCCTCCGCCCGCACGCTTGATGCGTGTGGTCCACTCCGCATGGCCGACGCCATAGCCCTTGAAGCGACTGTCGAAGAAACCGACGGACCGCATCAGGGAGCCGGAAATGCTGGAGCATTGAGCCGTGGACTTGTTGTTCACGATGGGATCAATGGCCGTTCCCGTGCCGGAGATCGCCCATTGCTGAAGCTTCGGATGCGCATACGACACATGACCGAACAGCGCCGTGGCCACGCGCCAATGAAAATCCCAATTGTCTTCGGTGGGGAGGCAGTCGTCCTCCACCAAGAGGATCGGATCGCAACCCAACGCCTCTAATGCAAACAATGCGCGATTCTTATTCCAGCAGACGCCCCGGTTGCGTCCGGTAATCACGCGCACCTTGGAAGACCTGCAAAAGTCGACGGTATCATCTTGACTGCCATCATCGGCGACGACAACCAAATATTCAGACTTGGTATGAGCCCGGATCTTGGCGAGGCAACGCTCAAGATAGGCGCGCCGATTGTAGGTGACGACGCCGATACCAATTTTGGACATTCCCACCTCTCTCCACCGACCCACGACATGCACCATACAGGCACCACGGACCGATTCAAACATGCGCCCGTCCCTTTTCGGGGGCGGGGCTGGTTCCATTGCGCTCAAATAAACGGCATGCTCTGCGGGATTATTGGAGCTTCAGATCCATCTCTCGATCGTGGAATTTGATCGATGCGCGATCATCTCCAAATCGCTGGCTAAGAAACGGGCTTTCCACCACATAGGACGGGTTGAACTGCATTGGCTTCCCACCCACAAGGGGGGCAAAATCCGCAGCCAGCGTGACCTCAATACCTTCAGCAGGCTGACGCACCGTTACATTTCCCTTGTCGACAACAATCTCGAGAGCCCGCACATGGGCCATGAAGGCGTCGAGAGACGCGAAATTGTCCTTGGACCCCGCCTCGATCACGAGCGCGGCATTCTGGTCTTCGGCTGTCACGAAGTTGCCGGCCCAGGCGTAGCTCCCCCACGCAGGGCGGATCGCCACATAGGCCGCGCCTTCCAGGAACAGCCAGCCATCCGCCTCTGTCCGCGCCAGCGGCTCGCCCACCCACACCCGCATATTGGCGGCGTTGCGGCCGAAAGGTGGGGGGAAGCGCCGCACGATCATCGTGGCCTTGTCCTGCACAGCGGCGATGGCGTTGTAGCTGCTCCTCTTGCCGATGACCTCCGGCATCACCACAACGCGGGCCTTCGGATCGCCGGACATGACAATCCCCGCCCATCTGTTCTGCGAACTGATCGCCGCCAGCTTGGGCGCCGCCTGGACCTCATTCACCGCCGACGACATGATGAACGAGCTCGTCACATAAGAATACCGCAGGATATGCCCGGAATCGTCCGAGAGAAAATAGTAGCCATCGCGGTTCGGCGCGCGGGTAAACCCCACAGCCCGCGTCCTCACCTCATAGGGCCGACGCGTGGAGGCGCTCACCGCCATTTCCCTCACAACATCAGGCGGCTCATAACCACTGGTCACCATGGTCATTTCCGCAAAGGCGATGGGCTCTGTCCCGCCGCTGCCCAGGCCGAAATACAGATAAGCCGACGTCGCCACCGGCGTGCCGCTCTCCACGAGCCCGGGATAGGAGCGCGCGCGGCTACCGCCATGAATACCACCCACCTGCTCCTGAGCCCATGACGCCCACCAGAAATCGATCGCGGTCTTCGCCTGATCTCTGAGTGCTCGATCCTGTGAAAATTCTAATATATTGTAATATACAGCCAAGGTATATTTCGAATATGTCGGCGAAAAGAACTCGACCGGAAGCCCAGCCATCGCGCGCTCGCGGAAATACCTCACAAAAAAGTCATGCCATGCGACCGCCTGCTGGGTCACCGTCGACCCATCGGCATAGATAAGATCCGAGTGGTTCCGCTTTGACTGAAACACCTGCGCGATCGCCCAACAGGCGCCATCTCGTTGCGCGCTGATATTCTCGGACCCCCAGATGTTCCAGACATTCCGCGTAGCATCCGCCAGAGTGCATTTTTCCCGAGCCCAGTCGGAAAACTTGGCGTTCAAGCCGCGCTCCACATCACTGGAAATGTGCAGGGCAGACGTCGATCCGGCGCCGAAAAGCTCCACAATCCGGAACAGCGCGCCAACTTTCCAATGGAACTGGCGCTTCCAATCTCCCATATCAAAGCGCGCAAGGGCCTGCATCAGGTAGGCATTGGCCCGGTCGCCACTCGCAGTATCCCCTGGTAGTGCCGTATAGAGCACGGACAGCGCTGTGTTTATCTGCCCCAGGACGCAGGGATCTTCGACCTCGTCGCTCTTGCAGGCCAGATCCGGCCACGGCTTGTCGTTCTGCCGATTCAAGAACTCCGCCCGGCGGGTCTCAATTCCGGGCGTAAGATCCCTCGCCCGAGCGAGGTCGAGGCAGAGCCAAAAGCTCGCCGCGACGAGAAGTGCGCAAACCAGATGCGGAACGGAGCGCTTAGGGTCGAAAAACACCGCGGACTCCTTCCGAGGTCGGCGTCGAATGGCAGAGTGACTGCTCAGGCCTCCACGACAGCCGCGCTGGCCTCGACCTTTTCGGCGTCCGCATCGACCTTGTAAGACTGAATATAATCGAGAGCTGCCGCCTCGCTCTCAAACAGGCCGCGCTCTGCCCACAGTTTGGAAAATGCGTCAATCTCCGCCTCGCATAGGTTCGGCATACGAACTCTGTGCACGGCGAAGAACTTCGTGGTCGGCAGAAACGCGCGACGTATCAACATATCAATGCCATTCTGGTCTTTTGGAGACGACTTGAAGAATGTGACATTTCCGCCAGACTTGAACTCATAGATATCCTGAATGGATGAATTCAAATAAACTGAATATGCATAATACAACAAGAACTCCGTTGAGCGATGCTTCAGAGCCCCCTCGAGGAAAGTATAAGAAAACTCTTTTCGGTCCAATCTTTCGATAGCCTGGATAAGACCCGCCGCAATGTCTCGATACATCATGTACGGGGTCGTCGTCGGAAGTCCCAGTTCCAAAAGCTCCTGAGAAAGCTCGACACCGAAGTAAGAAAATCCGCCTTCAAGCAGAGCTCGAAACGCGTGCTTGGCCTCGTAATTCACCGGAGAGACGAAAGGCAAGCCGGACTGAGAAAAAAGATCCTCCCGCGAAACGGGATTGATCAGGTGGTTCTTAGCATCCAGAACCAAAACGAGCGGCATCTCGCAAAGCGAGAGCATTTTCAGCTTGATGACCTGCTGAACCTGCCACCCCTTGGCCCGAGACTGCGTCTGGCAAATCTGATGCCTCAGGACGACTTCAACCTTTTGCGAGAGCCATTCAGGCAAAGAAGAGATGACGGTGAGCAAAGGGGCCGGGGCTGCCGCACTATTCCAAACAACCATGAATTTATTAAGTAAAGTCGGATCAAAAAACCTTGCAACCGAACGAGCCTGGAGTGCAAAACTCCCAAGGTCGCCCTCAAAAGTCACGGTCAGAAGGTCGATTTTTTCTGCATTTCGCTGAATCTGCATGACATTCCTTTTATCGGATTTGGGGTTTTTCAGTCAAGAGATCCCCCACCGTAAGAAAGAGCGTATGCGGAGTTTAACAACCTCAAAAGGAAGAAGCCAGACGCCAGCTCCCGCACCTTCCCACGTTGAAAGTGCGTGAATTTGTAAAATACAAATTTCACCACTTGTGTTTGGTGTTTTCTCTGGACTAATGTCCGGCTCATGTCCCGTATCGAAGCCCTCTCCCTCTGTTGCGGCCCCGTCATGGGCGCGCCGATGCCCTCTCGGGGGCCAAGGCGGCGGGCGGCCTTGAGGGTGCGGACGAGGCGGCTGGCGTTTAGGATCAGACGCGCGGCGGCGCGCCCTGCATGCTGAGACACGCTCGATTGAGATCAGACCTTTTCAGACAGGCCCCTCGGAACACCCCATGCTGACCCGCCTTCCCACGCCCCCCCGGATGGTCCCGGACCTTACCCACCTCCAGCGGCTGGAGGCCGAGAGCATCCACATCATGCGGGAGGTGGCGGCCGAGGCGGAAAAGCCGGTCATGCTTTATTCCGTGGGCAAGGACAGCGCGGTGATGCTGCACCTGGCCATGAAGGCGTTTGCGCCGGGCACGCCGCCCTTCCCGCTCCTGCACGTGAACACCACCTGGAAGTTCCGGGAGATGATCTCCTTCCGCGACCAGCGGGCGCGGGACCTGGGTTTCGAGCTGCTCGAATGGATCAACCACGACGGCCTCGCCCGCGGCATCAACCCGTTCGACCATGGCGGCCTCTATACGGATGTGATGAAGACCGAGGCGCTGAAGGCGGCCCTCGATCATTACGGCTTCGACGTCGCCTTCGGCGGGGCGCGGCGGGACGAAGAGAAGAGCCGCGCCAAGGAGCGCATCTTCTCCTTCCGCTCCCCCGGCCATCGCTGGGACCCCAAGCAGCAGCGGCCCGAACTGTGGCATCTTTATAATGCCCGCAAGAACAAGGGCGAGACCATCCGTGTCTTCCCTTTGTCCAATTGGACCGAGCTGGACATCTGGCAATATATCTACAAGGAGAACATCCCCATCGTGCCGCTCTATTTCGCCGCCGAGCGGCCGGTGGTCTCCTATAACGGCCTGACCATCATGGTGGATGACGAGCGCATGCGCATCCCGCAGGGCCAGACCCCGCAGATGAAGTCCATCCGCTTCCGCACGCTCGGCTGCTACCCGCTGTCCGGGGCGGTGGAGAGCACGGCACGCACCTTGCCGGAGGTGATCCAGGAGATGCTGCTGACCACCACCTCCGAGCGGCAGGGACGCGCCATCGACCATGACAGCGCCGCCAGCATGGAGAAGAAGAAGCAGGAAGGGTATTTCTGATGGCCCACGTCGCCTACCAGGACCAGCAGGCGGACCTGCTTGCCACCGATGTGGACGCCTATCTGCGCCAGCATGAGCACAAGAGCCTCCTGCGCTTCATCACCTGCGGCTCGGTGGATGACGGCAAGTCCACCCTCATCGGCCGGCTGCTCTATGACAGCAAGATGATCTTCGAGGATCAGCTGGCGGCGCTGGAGGCCGATTCCCGGCGCATGGGGACGCAAGGCCAGAACATCGACTTCGCCCTCCTGGTGGATGGGCTGGCCGCCGAGCGCGAGCAAGGCATCACCATCGATGTGGCCTATCGCTTCTTCTCCACCGCCAAGCGCAAGTTCATCGTCGCCGACACGCCCGGCCACGAGCAGTACACCCGCAACATGGTCACCGGCGCCTCCACCGCCGACCTCGCCGTCATCCTCATCGATGCCCGGCGAGGGGTGCTCACCCAGACCCGGCGCCATTCCTATCTCGCCTCGCTGGTGGGCATCCGCCATGTGGTGCTGGCCATCAACAAGATGGACCTGGTGAATTACAGCCAGGACGTGTTCAATCAGATCCTCGCCGACTACACGGGCTTTGCCAGCCGCCTGGGCATCGCGGACATCACCGCCATTCCCATCTCCGCCCTGGCGGGGGACAACATCACGCAGAAGAGCGGAAACACCCCCTGGTATGAGGGGCCCACCCTCATGGCCCATCTGGAGGACGTGGAGACGGTCACGGACACCCGCTCGGCCTCCTTCCGCATGCCGGTCCAATGGGTGAACCGGCCGAGCCAGGATTTCCGCGGCTTTTCCGGCCTGATCGCCACCGGCACGGTGGCGCCGGGCGATGTGGTGCGGGTGATGCCGTCCGGCCGCCAGAGCACGGTCACGCGGGTCTATCTGGATGGCGACCTGCCCGTGGGCGTCGCCGGCCAGTCGGTGACCCTCACCCTGGCCGACGAGATCGATTGCAGCCGGGGCGATGTCATCACCGGCGTGGATGATCCGGCGGAGGTGTCCGACCAGTTCGAGACCACCGTCGTGTGGATGAACGAGACCGCCTTGCTGCCCGGCCGATCCTATCTCATGAAGATCGGTGCCAAGACGGTGACGGCCTCGATCACGGCGCTGAAGCACAAGGTGAATGTGAACACGCTGGAGCAGACCGCCGCGCGCCAGCTGGAGATGAACGAAATTGGCCTGTGCAACCTCTCGGTCAGCCAGCCGGTGGTGTTCGATGCCTATCAGGACAACCGCGACACGGGCGGCTTCATCCTCATCGACCGTTTCACCAATGAGACGGTGGCCGCTGGCTTCATCCATTTCGCGCTGCGCCGGGCACAGAACATCCATTGGCAGGCGGTGGACCTGGACCGCACGGCCCGGGCCGCGCAGAAGGACCAGAAGCCATTCGTGCTCTGGTTCACCGGCCTGTCGGGGGCGGGCAAGTCCACCATCGCCAATCTGGTGGAGCGCCGGCTCTTCTCGCTCAACAAGCACACTTACATGCTGGACGGCGACAATGTGCGCCATGGCCTCAACCGCGACCTCGGCTTCACCGAGCGCGACCGGGTGGAAAATATCCGCCGGGTGGGCGAGGTGGCGCGGCTGATGACGGATGCGGGCCTCATCGTGCTCGTCTCCTTCATCTCCCCCTTTCGGGCCGAGCGGCAGATGGCCCGGGATCTCCTGCCGGTGGGGCAGTTCCTGGAAGTGTTCGTGGATGCCCCCCTCTCGGTGGTGGAGGACCGCGATCCCAAGGGGCTCTACAAGAAGGCCCGGCGCGGCGAGATCGCCAATTTCACCGGCATCTCGAGCCCCTATGAAGCGCCGGAGAATCCAGACATTCATATCCTCAGCGCGTCCCTTGCCCCAGAGGCAGCGGCGGAGGAGATCATCGCCGCGCTGGAGGCCCGAGGGCTGCTGCGCGGCGGGGAGAGATGATGGACGGGGCCAGGCTGAAGGCATTGCTCACGGCGCTGCGGCCGGTGGCGGAAGAGGCGGGACGGGCCACGCTGGCCTTCTATGGCGCGGCGGAGGCCCGCACCAAGGACGATGGCAGCCCCGTTACCCAGGCGGACGAGGCCGCCGAGGCGATCATCCTGCCCCATCTGCGCACCCTGACGCCGGACATTCCCGTCATCTCGGAGGAAGAAGCCTCCAAGGGCCTCAGCCCCACCGTGGTGGGCAGCCGCTTCTGGCTGGTGGATCCTCTGGATGGCACCAAGGAGTTCCTGTCCGGCAATGGCGAGTTCACGGTCAACATCGCCCTGATCGACCAGGGCATCCCGGTGTTGGGCATCGTGGCGGCGCCGGCCTTGGGCGAGACCTATTGGGGGGCGGCGGACGCCGCCTTCTTCGCCGACAAGGACGGCACGCGGCCCATCCATGTGCGCCCCGTGCCGCCGGAGGGGCTGGTGGTGGTGGGCTCGCGCTCCCATGGGGATGCCCAGGCCATGGCGGAATTCCTCAACGGCCGGAAGGTGGCGGAGTTCCGGGCCGCCGGGTCCTCGCTGAAGCTGTGCCTGGTGGCGCGGGGCGTGGCCGACCTCTATCCGCGCTTCGGCCCCACCATGGAGTGGGACATCGCCGCCGGCCATGCGGTGCTGAAAGCCGCGGGGGGCAGCGTGAAGACCTTTGCGGGCGAGGACCTCTGCTACGGAAAGCCCACCTGCCGCAATCCCCATTTCGTCGCCTCGGGCGCCGCCTGAGGCGCCTCAGGCGTCCTCGCCGAACAGCGCCAATTGCTGCTCGCGCACGGGGGCGAAGGTGGCGCGGTGGTGGCGGCAGGGGCCGTGGGTGCGCAGGGCGTCCCCATGGGCGCGGGTGCCATAGCCCATGTGCCGCTCGAAGCCATAGGCCGGGAAGGCCGAGCCCAGCCCCGCCATCAGCCGGTCGCGCGTGACCTTGGCCACGATGGAGGCCGCCGCGATGGAAGCGATGAGGCCGTCGCCGCCCACCACCATTTCCAGGGCGCAGGAGACGGGCGGCGGGTCGTTGCCGTCCACGAACACCAGAGCCGGCGCGCGCGGCAGGCTGCGCACGGCGCTCGACAGCGCCCACAGGCACGCCTGGCGGATATTGTCCCGGTCGATCCGCGCCGGCGGCGCCAGGGAGACGGCGACCTCCGCCGTGGCACAGATCTCCGCAAACAGGGCTTCCCGCCGGGCGGCGGTCAGCTTCTTGGAATCGTCGAGGCCGCGCGGCACGCGCTGGGGATCGAGGATCACGGCGGCGGCCACGACCGGTCCTGCAAGCGGCCCCCGCCCGGCCTCATCCGCCCCGGCGATCGGCCTGAATCCGGCCGCATATCGCGCGGCTTCCAGCTCAAAGCCGAGGCCAGCTTGAGGCGCCGCTTTGCGGCGGGTGGCGGGTACTGCGATGGTCGCCTTCACGTGTCCCTCATCTTCCCCGGCCCGGCGCCCCTGCAGGCCCGGTTGCGGTGCGCCGCTATTCCAGTTCCAGCACGATGGCGGCGCCCATGATGGCGCGGGGGGGCGCAACCAGCATGCCCTCCATGGCTTCCTCGATCATCTTGCGGGCCGCAAGGCCCCGCCGCATGCTCGCCGCCCCGACCGATGTGAAGCGGACCGCCGCCAGGCGCAGGTCCTCGCCCTCCGGCGCGGTGGTGCCGAATCGCTCGCAGAAGGTGGCGCGGGTCATGAGGTCGATGTCACCGCGAGGGGTCTTTGCCACATACCAGGCGTCCGTCGCCCGGCGCGGGGTCACCCCGCAGAAGGTGTCAATGAAGCTGACATGATCGATGGGGCGCTCGGCCACCAGCACCACCCCCGCCACCTGCGTGACGCCATTTGTATGGCGCTGCAATTGCGGGTTCCAGAAATTCTCCGGCTTGTGCTGGGTGCAGGTGAAGAAGCCCGTGTTGGGGGCGGCTTCGTCGCGGGCAAAGGCCAGGGAAAAGCCCACTTCCACGTCGCCGCCATCGGGACGGCGGGCGAGGCGGGAGAAGTCGAACAGATCGAATCCGCCCACTCCCGCCGCATCGAACGCAGCCTTCTCGGCCGCCGGGTCCTTGCCCTCGGTCACCAGCATGGACAGGCCCTGCCCGTTGCGCGCCAGGAAATCGCGGTTGAAGGCGCCGAAGGAGAAATGGCCGCTGTCGCCCTCGGTGATCTTGTCGGGCTCGGAAATCTCCAACAGCTCCAGGAAGAAGCCGTCGGTCTGGATGATGCGGTTCTGGGTGCCCCAGGGGTGGCGGTTGCGCGGGCCGACGGTGAAGCCGAGCAGGTCGTACACCTCCCCCGCCGCATCGAGATCGCGCACGACATGGACGACATGGTCGAGGCCGCGTGGCATGGGAACCCCCTGTCTTTCCGGTGCCGACTTGTGGCACGTCCGCCAACGCAAGGGCAACCCGACACGGGCGGAACCAATGACCCCGGCCCCTTTGAGCGGCCGGCAGCTCAAGCTAGGCCGGACCGCCGGGCCCGGCCTCCTGCGAATCGCCGCGGCGCGGGGCCCGAAGGCCCCCAGCGCCCCCCGGGACGTCCCGTCGTCAGACCAGCCGGCTCTGCACCATGGCCGCCCGGATGAAGGAGGCGAACAGCGGGTGCGGCTCGAAGGGACGGGACTTCAACTCAGGATGGAACTGCACGCCGATGAACCAGGGATGGTCGGCATACTCAACGATTTCCGGCAGCAGCCCGTCGGGCGACATGCCGGAGAAGCGCAGGCCGCACTCCTCCAGGCGATCCTTGTAGGCAGTGTTCACTTCGTAGCGGTGGCGGTGGCGCTCGAAGATGTCGGTGGAGCCATAGATGGAGGCCACCCGGCTCTCGTCCGCTAGGCGCGCCTCATAGGCGCCGAGGCGCATGGTGCCGCCAAGGTCGCCTGCGGCGTTGCGGCGCTCCAGCTCGTTGCCCTTCAGCCATTCGGTGAGCAGGCCCACCACCGGCTCGGAGGTCTCGCCGAACTCGGTGGAATTGGCCTTGGTGACGCCGGCAAGATTGCGCGCCGCTTCGATCACCGCCATCTGCATGCCGAAGCAGATACCGAAATAGGGCACGGCCCGCTCGCGGGCGAACTGGGCCGCGCGGATCTTGCCCTCGGCGCCGCGCTGGCCGAAACCGCCGGGCACCAGGATGCCATGCACATGGTCGAGGAAGGGCGCGGGGTCCTCGCGCTCGAAGGTCTCGCTCTCGATCCAGTCGAGGTTCACCTTCACCTTGTTGGCGATGCCGCCATGGGCCAGCGCCTCGATGAGCGACTTATAGGCGTCCTTGAGGCCGGTATATTTGCCCACCACCGCGATGGTGACCTCGCCCTCGGGATTGCGCACCCGGTCCTCGATCACCGACCAGCGCTTGAGGTTCGGCGCGGGGGCCGGCTCGATGCCGAAGGCGGCCAGCACTTCCGTGTCCAGCCCTTCGGCGTGATAGGCGGCGGGCACGGCATAGATGTTGTCCACGTCCCGCGCCTCGATCACCGCGCTCTCCCGCACATTGCAGAACAGCGAGAGCTTGCGGCGCTCCTCGCGGGGCACCGGACGGTCGGTGCGGCACAAGAGGATGTCGGGCTGGATGCCGATGGAGCGCAGCTCCTTCACCGAATGCTGGGTCGGCTTGGTCTTCAACTCGCCAGCGGAGGGGATGAAGGGCAGCAGGGTGAGATGGATGAAAATGGAATGGTTGCGCGGCAGCTCGTTCTTCAGTTGGCGGGTGGCCTCGAAGAAGGGCAGGCCCTCAATGTCGCCCACCGTGCCGCCCACTTCCACCAGCACGAAGTCATAGGCCTCGTTGCCCTCCAGGACGAATTCCTTGATGGCATTGGTGACGTGGGGGATCACCTGGACGGTGGCGCCGAGATAGTCGCCGCGCCGCTCCTTGGTGATGATGTCCTGGTAGATCTTGCCGGTGGTGATGTTGTCCCGCTTGGTGGCGGGGCGGCCGGTGAAGCGCTCGTAATGGCCAAGATCCAGATCGGTCTCGGCGCCATCGTCGGTGACGAACACTTCGCCATGCTGATACGGGCTCATGGTGCCCGGATCGACGTTCAGATAGGGGTCCAGCTTGCGGAGCCGGACAGTGTAGCCGCGCGCCTGGAGAAGCGCGCCCAAAGCTGCGGAGGCGAGGCCCTTGCCCAGGGAGGACACGACGCCGCCGGTGATGAAGATATAGCGCGCCATGGGCTTCTACTCTACTCCGCGCAAACGCGATTCGGCGAGGGCGATGGCCTGCACGCCCTCGCCCCGCCTGGGGAAAACGTGACGCCGCAGCGAACCGCGGCGCGTGAAGAGCGAAACGAAAAACCTGCGACAGGATCGCTGCGATGCGATCGCAGCGACCGGGGTCACTGCGACTTAGATCACTGCGACTTAGATCACTGCGACTTGGGAACCTGCGGACCCGTGGGGGCCGGAGCGGCCGGAGCCGGTGTCGAGGACGCGGGCGCCTGCGGACGGATCTGGTCGAGAATCGAGCCACCGCTCTGCGGGGCAGACGGACCGGTCGGCGCCGTCTGATTGAGGATGGCGGGCGGCGTGCGCCCCCAGCCGGCCAGGATGGTCAGCGAGATGGAGGTGATGAAGAACAGGGCCGCGAGAATCGCCGTGGCCCGCGTGAGCACA
The DNA here is from genome assembly GCF_056314145.1 of Aquabacter sp. DMC10. Lineage (NCBI taxonomy): Bacteria > Pseudomonadati > Pseudomonadota > Alphaproteobacteria > Hyphomicrobiales > Xanthobacteraceae > Aquabacter > Aquabacter sp. DMC10. The sequence continues at coordinate 189,155 of NZ_JBQUYX010000002.1, forward strand.
TTGGCCGTGCCGCGCGCGGTGAAGAAGCCGCCCCCGCCGCCCCCGCCGCCGCCGATGCCGAGCCCGCCCCCTTCGGAGCGCTGAATCAGCACCACGCCGATCAAGGCGAGGACCACCATGAGGTGAATGACGATCAGGACAGTCTGCATGGTTCCATCGTCTTCGCCCCAAGGGGGGCGGATCAAGGCAAGAAGTCGGGCGCTCTCCTACACGATCACGCCACGCAAAGGAAGGGCGAGGCACCGCTTCCGCCACAGGTCAGCCTTGCAACCCGGCCGTGCCAGCCGGTGGTTGCATGACGCTGTGGCGCCACCTATCGTCCCTGCTGCACTGCAAACGGCGCTCGCCGCCTCGGCGTGTCCGGTTCCAGGGGGACATTGGCCCCATGACAAAGTCCAGTCCGCCCGGCGCGGGAGCGGGCCAGATTGGCCTTTTTCGCCAGCCGCCCGTCGCCATGGCACGGCTGCCGGACGGTACGTTCCTCTTGGATTTTGGTCGGGTGGCCTTCGGCAACCTGGAACTCGGGCACCCCGGCAGCCCCGGCCTGACGCTTCATTTCGGAGAAGACCTGAGAGAGGGGCGTATTAACCGCTCACCGTCGGGCTCCGTGCGCTATGCAAGAGTAGACCTGCCCGCCCACTCTCCTGGCCCGGTCCGTGTGGAGCCCGAGCCGATTGGCCGGCACCTGCAGCCGCCCGCCATCCTGACGCCTGCGGATTGGGGGGTGATCCTGCCGTTCCGATGGGTGGAGATCGAGGGATGGCCGGAAGGCGTGCCGTTCGGCGTCCACCAGGCGGTCCGCCTCGCGCGTTTCGCCGCCTCTTGGCTGGACGAGGCCGCCACCTTCCAGTGCGACGATCCCATGCTCAATGCGATCTGGGATTTGTGCCGCTACACCATCAAGGCGACCACCTTCTGCGGCCTTTATGTGGATGGCGACCGGGAGCGGATCCCCTACGAAGCCGATGCCTATATCAACCAGTTGAGCCATTATTGCTGCGACCCTGACCCCACCATCGCCCGGGCGACCATCGACCATCTGATCGACGCTCCCACCTGGCCGACGGAATGGGCGTCCCATCTGGTCTTCATGGTCCATGAGGAATGGATGCGCAGCGCCGACAAGGCATGGCTGGCAGGCCGCTACGAGGCCATGAAGGGCAAGCTGCTCCGCGCGCGCGAACGCGCCGACGGCCTCATCACCACCGACCCGAAGCACTTGAAGGGCGACTTGGTGGACTGGCCGCGCGGCGAGCGGGATGGCTTCGTCTTCACACCAGAGAATTCCGTGGTCAACGCCTTTCACATCCAATCGCTGAAGCTCATGCGACATCTCGCGGGGGCGCTGAAGCGGCGGGAGGAAGTCGCAAGCTATGAGGAGGAGATCCGGCGAAAGATCCGCCTGTTCCGACGGACCTTCGTGGATCCCGGCAGCGGTCTGGTGCGCGATGGGGCGAGCACGCCACATTGTTCCTTCCACGCCACCCTGTTTGCGGTCGCATTCGATCTGATTTCCCCCGAGCGGCGCGTGCCCATGCTCGACTTCCTGGTCGGCAAGGGCATGGCCTGTTCGGTCTATGCCGCCCAGTATCTGCTTGAGGCCCTGTTCAAGAACGGGCGCGAGCGCGAGGGCCTGGCCCTCATCACGGCACCGGGGGACCGCTCCTGGCGTCACATGGTCGAGCGTGGCGCGACCCTGACCTGGGAAGCCTGGGATCACGCCTACAAGCCGAACCAGGACTGGAACCACGCTTGGGGATCCGCTCCCGCCAACATCCTGCCGCGCTTCGTGGGCGGCATCCGCCCTCATCGGCACGGCTGGGGCTCTGCCTTGATTGCCCCGCAGCCCGGTCCCCTGAGGACCTGCACAGTTCGCATGCCCACCCCACAGGGCCTGGTGAACGTGAGCTGGCGCAGGGACGGCAGCGGCTTTCATCTGACCTATGACAGCCCAGCCGCCATGCCGGTCGTCCTTTCCCTCCCCTGCCCGTCCGGCACGGTCCGCATGGACGGCGTGGCCGTGGATGCAACGCCCCAAGGCGACCGCCTCCTGATGACCGGCGCGCCGGCGGGCGCACACTGGGTCAGCGTGGATTGATCCCCTATGGTAAGGCACCGGGGCGCCGATGAAGGCGCCCCGGGGCCTTGGTCAATGCCCCAGCACCGCCAGCAGCAGCAGGGCGACGATGTTGGTGATCTTGATCATGGGATTGACCGCGGGGCCCGCGGTGTCCTTGTAGGGATCGCCCACGGTGTCGCCGGTCACCGAGGCCTTATGGGCGTCCGAGCCCTTGTAGTGGCGCACCCCGTCCTTATCCACGAAGCCGTCCTCGAACGACTTCTTGGCATTGTCCCAGGCACCGCCACCCGAGGTCATGGAGATGGCGACGAACAGGCCGGTGACGATGACGCCGAGCAGCATCGCCCCCACCGCTGAGAAGGCGGCCGATTTGCCGGCCACCCCGCCGCCCGCCACCAGATAGATGACGTAATAGCAGACGATGGGCGAGAGCACCGGCAACAGGGAGGGGATAATCATCTCCTTGATGGCCGCCTTGGTGAGCATGTCCACGGCGCGGGAATAATCGGGCTTCTCGGTGCCGGCCATGATGCCCGGCTTCTCGCGGAACTGGCGCCGGACCTCTTCCACGATCGCGCCGGCCGCCCGACCCACCGCCGTCATGCCCATGGCGGCAAACAGGAAGGGAAGAAGGCCGCCGAACAGCAGCCCCACCACCACATAGGGGTTCTCCAGCGAGAAATTGGGGGTAACGCCGGAGAAATAGGTCCCCTGCCCCGCCTGGGCGATGAAATATTTCAGATCCTGGTTATAGGCCGCGAACAGGACGAGTGCGCCGAGGCCCGCCGAGCCGATGGCATAGCCCTTGGTGACCGCCTTGGTGGTATTGCCCACCGCATCCAGCGCATCGGTGGAATGGCGCACCTCCGCCGGCAGGCCCGCCATCTCGGCGATGCCGCCCGCATTGTCGGTGACCGGCCCGAAGGCGTCGAGCGCCACCACCATGCCCGCCAGGGCCAGCATGGTGGTCGCCGCAATGGCAATGCCGAACAGGCCCGCAAGGCCATAGGCGGCCAGAATGCCCGCAATGATGACCAAGGTCGGCAGGGCAGTGGATTCCAGAGATACCGCCAGGCCCTGGATGATGTTGGTGCCGTGCCCGGTCACCGAGGCCTGGGCGATGGAGACCACCGGGCGATAGCCCGTGCCCGTATAATATTCGGTGATGACGACGATGGCGCCGGTGACCGCCAGGCCCACCACGCCGGACAGGAAGAGCTGTGTGCCGGTGATGGTGGAGCCGGGCAGCAGGCCAAATCCCGGCAGCAGCCAGGTAACGAGGGCCAGCGCGATCACCGACAAGCCGGCGGAGGCCGCAAAGCCCTTATAGAGCGCCCCCATGATGGAGGAGGTGGGCCCCAGCCGCACAAAGAAGGTGCCGGCGATGGAGGTGAGGATGCAGACGCCGCCAATGGCCAGCGGATAGAGCAGCATGGCGTTCAGCGTCGCCGCATTGCCGGCGAAGAAGATCACCGCCAGCACCATGGTGGCGACCACCGTCACCGCATAGGTCTCGAACAGGTCGGCGGCCATGCCGGCGCAATCGCCGACATTGTCGCCCACATTGTCGGCGATGGTGGCGGGATTGCGGGGGTCATCCTCGGGGATGCCCGCCTCCACCTTGCCCACGAGATCGCCGCCCACGTCCGCACCTTTGGTGAAGATGCCGCCGCCGAGACGCGCGAAGATGGAAATGAGGGAGGCCCCGAAGCCGAGTGCGACGAGGGCGTCCACCACCGTGCGGCTGCCGGGCGCAAGGCCGATGCCGTGGGTGAGGATGGCGAAATAGACCGCAACCCCAAGAAGCGCGAGGCCCGCCACCAGGAGGCCGGTCACCGCGCCTGCCTTGAAGGCAATGTCCAGCCCCCCCGCAAGGGAGCGCGTCGCTGCCTGGGCTGTGCGCACATTGGCCCGCACGGACACGTTCATGCCGATGAAGCCAGCCAGGCCCGACAGGACCGCGCCCACCGCAAATCCAATGGCCACCAGCCAGCCGAGGAACAGGCCAACCGCAACGAAAATGACAAGGCCGACAAGGCCGATGGTCAGATATTGCCGCCGCAGATAGGCCTGCGCACCCTCGGCAATGGCCCCGGCGATCTCCTGCATGCGCGGGGACCCGGGATCGGCGGCCATGACCTCACGGCCGGCCCATACACCATAGCCAACGGCGAAGAGGCCGCAGGCGATAATCACCAACAGAGCCAACATGTAACCCACCCCTTCGTTTCCAATCCCAGACCCGGTTTTTCAGGTCTATTTTTTATGCAAGGGGAGTGTGAGCGGTGCTCCGGGCGGGCGCAATCCCTTCTTTTGCAAGGCCGGTCACCCCATGGCCGCGCCCGGGCTTCCCTGGACCCGGGGGGCGAGTTGTGCCACTAGGCCGACAGCGTTGGTGAAGCGGATGGACGTGACGATGGACGCCGGACAGAAGATCATCCCGATGGTTCTCGCCGGCGGCGCGGGCACACGGCTGTGGCCCCTGTCCCGCAACACCTTGCCCAAGCAGTTCCTGGCGCTGGCCGGCGACCACACCATGTATCAGGACACGCTTCTGCGCGTGCCGCCGGGCGTGCGCTTCACCGCGCCGGTGGTCATCACCTCCGATGATTTCCGCTTCTTCGCCCGCCGGCAGGCGAGCGAGATCGGCATTGACGCCACCGTCGTGCTGGAACCTGCCCGCCGCGACAGCGCCCCCGCCCTGATTGCTGCCGCAGCGGTGGTGCGCAAGATGTATGGGCCGGACGCGCTGATCCTGGCGCTTGCCGCCGACCATGTGGTGACCAAGCCCGAGGCCTTCCGGGCTGCTGTGGACGTGGCGGCCGATCTGGCCGCCAGCGGGCGCATCGTCACCTTCGGCATCACGCCCGACAGCCCGCGCACCAGCTATGGCTATATCCGCCCCGGCGCCCCGCTCCCGCAGGGCGGCCAGGACGTGGCCGCCTTTGTGGAGAAGCCGGACCGCGCCACCGCCGAACGCTATCTGGCCGACGGCTATTTGTGGAACTCCGGCAATTTCCTCTTCCCGGCCGGTCTCATGATTGCCGAGGCGGAGGCCTTCGAGCCGGCACTGACCGCCGCCGCTCTGGCCGCCGCCGAGGGCGCGCGGGAGGATCTGGGCTTCGTGCGCCTGGAGCCGGAGGCCTTCATGGGCGCCCCGGCCAAGTCCATCGATTTTGCCGTCCTGGAGCGGACCCGTCACGCCGCGGTGGTGGCCGGTGACTTCGGCTGGTCCGACATCGGCTCCTGGGATGCGCTGCGGGAAATCGGCGACCAGGATGCCGGCGGCAACGTGACGGTTGGCGCCGTCGAGCTCATCGACAGCCACAATTCCTATGTGCGCTCGGAAGGCCCGCTGGTGGCGGGCATCGGGCTCGACCACCTCTCCGTGGTGGCGACCGAGGATGCCGTCCTCATCATGCCGTCCGACCGGAGCCAGGATGTGAAGGCCATGGTCGCCACGCTGAAGGCGGCCAAGCACAATGCCGCCGACGAGCACCTGAAGGTGCATCGGCCCTGGGGCACCTACCAGACCATCTGCCGGGGCGACCGATTCCACGTGAAGAAGATCGTGGTGGAGCCCGGTGCCAAGCTCTCGCTCCAGAAGCACCATCATCGCTCGGAACATTGGGTGGTGGTGCATGGCACCGCCGAGGTGACGGTGGATGACAAGGTCTCCACCGTTCACGAGAACCAATCCACCTATATTCCCCTCGGGGCCGTGCACCGGCTGGCCAATCCCGGCCGCATCCCGCTCGAACTGATCGAGGTGCAGACCGGCTCCTATCTGGGCGAGGACGACATCGTGCGCCTCGAGGACATTTATCACCGGTCCTGACAGCGCCCGGCGCGACGGGGACGGCCGCTGGGGCACAGGGAGGAGCCCGACCCGAGCGGCTGGCTGAACCACACCCACCTTAATACCGCACCACACAAAAACGGAAGCGGCGCGATGGGCGTACCGCACCGCAACACAAATTGGTCTTGCGGCGTTCGTGCAATTGACCTTAAGCCCCCCGAGGGCTAACGTCCGCGCGCTTTTTCAGCGGTCAATCTGGGGGCTTTTGCTGCGCACATGACGGTCTTCACGCGCCTGGACATACCCGAGGTCATCCTCGTTACGCCCCCCCGCTTCAACGATCCTCGGGGTTATTTCAGCGAGACCTACGTCAAGGCGCGGTATGCGGCGAACGGCATCGACTGCGACTTCATCCAGGACAACGAGTCCCTCTCCGAGCCCATCGGCACCATTCGCGGCCTGCACTTCCAGGTGCCGCCCCACGCCCAGGCCAAGCTGGTGCGCGTGGTGCAGGGCGAGGTGTTCGACGTGGCGGTGGACATCCGCAAGGGCTCTCCCACCTATGGCAAATGGGCCGGCGCCAAGCTGACCGCGGAAGGGCGGGAGCAGCTGTTCGTGCCGCGCGGCTTTGCCCATGCCTTCTGCACCTTGGTGCCCAACACCAAGGTCCTCTACAAGGTGGACGGCTCCTATTCGAAGGAATGCGAAGGCGGCATCGTCTGGGATGACCCCGATCTCGCGATCACCTGGCCCGTGGCTGAGGCCATCCTGTCCGACAAGGACCGGGTGCTGCCGCGCCTGAAGGACTTCGACAGCCCATTCGTCTACGCGTGACAGGGAAAACGGGGCACACATGGCACAACGCATCCTCGTCACCGGCGGCGCGGGCTTCATCGGCTCGGCCGTGGTCCGCCACCTCATCGGTCTCGGCGCACACGTCCTGAACTTCGACAAGCTGACCTATGCGGGCAATCTGGCCTCGCTGGGTCCGGTCCAGGACAATCCGCGCTACAGCTTCGTGCGCGGCGATATCTGCGACGCCGAGGCGGTGCGCGGGGCCATCGACGGCTTCAAGCCGGACCTCATCATGCACCTGGCGGCCGAGTCCCATGTGGACCGGTCCATTGACGGTCCGGCAGCCTTCATCGAGACCAACATTGTCGGCACCTATACCATGCTTCAGGAAGCCCTGCGCTACTGGCGCGGGCTGACCGCGGACGCGCAGGCAGCCTTCCGCTTCCACCACATCTCCACCGACGAAGTGTTCGGCACGCTGGGCGCCGAGGGCCTGTTCCGTGAGGACACGCCCTACCAGCCCAATTCGCCCTATTCGGCCTCCAAGGCGGGCTCGGACCATCTGGTGCGTGCGTGGCACCACACCTATGGCCTGCCCACCGTGATGTCGAACTGCTCGAACAATTACGGCCCCTACCATTTCCCCGAAAAGCTGATCCCCCTCGTCATTCTCAACGCGCTGGAAGGCGCGCCCCTGCCGGTCTACGGCACAGGTGAGAATGTGCGCGACTGGCTGTTCGTGGAGGATCACGCCGAGGCGCTCTATCTCATCGCCACCACCGGGCGGCTGGGCGAGAGCTATAATGTGGGCGGCGCCAGCGAGCGGCGGAACATTGACGTGGTGCGCACCATCTGCGCCATCCTGGACGACATCCGCCCCGACGCGAAGATCGGCCCGCGCGAGGGCCTGATCCGCTTTGTCACCGACCGGCCGGGCCACGATGCGCGCTATGCCATCGACTTCACCAAGCTGAACACGGAGCTCGGCTGGAGCCCGCGCGAGACCTTCGAGACCGGCCTGCGCAAGACCATCGAATGGTATCTGGCCAATGAGGCCTGGTGGGCGCCGCTGCGGTCCAATTATGCCGGCCAGCGCCTGGGGCTCGCCTCCTGATGCGCGTCCTCCTGTTTGGCGCCAACGGCCAGGTGGGCCGGGAAACCCAGGCGCTTGCCGCCGAGCGCGGCATTGACCTTGCCGCCCTCGACCGGGCGGCCGTCGACATTGCCGACCCCGCCGCGGTCGCCCGTGCTCTTGAGGCGCGCCGGCCCGACGTGGTCATCAATGCCGCCGCCTATACGGCGGTGGACAAGGCCGAGAAGGAACCGGAGCTGGCCGCCCGCGCCAATGCCATGGCCCCCGGCCTGATCGCGGAGCGCTGCGACCGCTATCGCATTCCGGTGATCCACATCTCCACCGACTATGTGTTCGACGGCACCAAAGTGGGCGCCTATGTGGAGAGCGATCCCATCAAGCCGCTGGGCGTCTATGGACGCACCAAGGCAGCCGGCGAGGCGGCGGTGCGCGCCGCCACCGAGCGCCATCTGATCCTGCGGACCTCCTGGGTCTATGGCATTTATGGCGCCAATTTCCTGAAGACCATGCTGCGCCTCGCCGGCGACCGCGACCGGCTGACCATTGTCGCCGACCAGAAGGGCTGCCCCACCGCCACGCGCGACATCGCCGAAGGCCTGATGGCCGCCGCCGAGGCCGCCGCCGGGGGGACGGCGCGCTGGGGCACCTATAATCTAGCCGGCACCGGTGCCACCACCTGGCACGGTTTTGCCAGCGAGATCATCCGCCAGGCGGCCCGCCACACGGGTCGCACGCCGGAAGTGGCGCCCATCACCACCGCCGACTATCCCACCCCGGCTCAAAGGCCGGCCAATTCCGAACTTGATTCCAGCCTGTTCGAGCGGACCTTCCGCTTCCGCGCGGCTCCGTGGGAAACCCGGGTCGCCGAGGTCGTCGACCGCCTGCTCGCCCCAGCGCCAACGGAGGCACCGTGAAGGGCATTATCCTCGCCGGCGGGTCGGGCACCCGTCTTCATCCCATCACGCTGGTCGTGTCGAAGCAGCTGCTGCCCGTCTACGACAAGCCGATGATCTATTATCCCCTCGCCACTCTCATGATGGCGGGCATCCGGGACATCCTGGTCATCACCACCCCTCACGACAATGCCCTGTTCCAGAAGCTGCTGAAGGACGGGAGCCAGTTCGGCATCTCCATCAGCTATGCCATCCAGGACACGCCCCGCGGCCTCGCGGACGCCTTCATTGTCGGACGGGACTTCATCGGCGACGACCGGGTTGCGCTAGTCCTGGGCGACAACCTCTTCTTCGGCCACGGACTGCCGGAGCTGCTGGAGGAGGCCGCCAGCCGCGAGGTGGGAGCAACGGTGTTCGGATACCCCGTCACTGACCCTGAGCGCTACGGTGTGGCGGAGGTGGACGCCACCGGGACGGTGCTCTCGCTGGAAGAAAAGCCCCTCAACCCCAAGTCGAACCTTGCGGTCACAGGGTTGTATTTCTACGACAATCGCGTCGTTGAAATTGCTGCGGATCTGCAACCTTCACCCCGCGGCGAAATCGAGATCACCGATGTGAACCGGGCTTATCTCGAGCGGGGCGAGCTGAAGGTCAGCATGATGGGCCGCGGCTTCGCCTGGCTGGACACTGGCACGCCGGACAGCCTCGTCGAGGCCGGCCAGTTCGTGCAAATCCTTGAAAAGCGGCAGGGTTTGAAGATTTCGGCGCCGGAGGAAATCGCCTTCCGCTCCGGTTACATCTCTGCCGACCAGCTGCGCGAAATTGCCCGCGCCCAGATCAAGTCCAGCTACGGCAAGTATTTGATGAACCTGGCCGAAGACGGCCTGTGATCTGCATCAAGGAATGCGGGGACTGCCTGGCTTAAGCTAAAGATCAGGTGGTCCACTTCATGGTTGTGCGCCTGGAGCTGCGGGACGCGAGGGGAAGGGAAAGGGAGCTTCCCTTCCCGGCGCATCGCATCTAAAGTGGATTGCAGGAAATCACATCCGACGCGCGGGGTATATAGAGTCTCCGCGCGCCGCTTGGGCAACGCATCGACAGGCCATGAGCAATCTCAACGAGGAAACCGTCAAGAGCGTCCACCATTGGACGGACCGGCTCTTCAGCTTCACCACCACCCGCGATTCCGGCTTCCGGTTCCTGAACGGCCAGTTCGTCATGATCGGCCTGATGGTGGAGAACAAGCCGCTTCTGCGGGCCTATTCCATGGCCAGTGCCAATTATGAGGAGGACCTCCAGTTCTTCTCCATCAAAGTGCAGAATGGCCCTCTCACCTCTCGGCTTCAGCACCTGAAGGTGGGCGACAAAATCCTGGTGGGACGCAAGGCCACGGGCACGCTGATCCAGGATAATCTTCTGCCTGGCAAGCGGCTCTACCTTCTGTCCACCGGTACGGGGCTTGCGCCCTTCCTGTCCGTCATCAAGGACCCGGATGCCTATGAGCGCTACGAGAAGATCATCCTCGTGCACGGCACCCGCACGGTGCCCGAGCTCGCCTATGACGAATACCTGACGCATACTCTCCCCAACGACGAATATATCGGCGAAGAGGTGAAGGCGAAGCTCAGCTATTATCCGACAGTCACCCGCGAGCCCTTCCGTAACCAGGGCCGCATTACTGACCTTATCAATTCCGGGAAACTGTCGGCCGACCTGGGTGTCCCCGATCTCTCCCCGGAGCATGATCGCCTGATGCTGTGCGGCAGCCCGCAGATGCTGAAAGACATGGTCGAGTTGCTGGAGGGGCGCGGGTTCAAGGAGGGCAGCCAGTCTGAGGCGGGCCAGTATGTGATCGAAAAGGCGTTCGTGGAGCGCTGAAGTCAGCGCCGGACAAGTGTCGGCCAAGCGCCGGCAATGTCGCTGTGATCGAAGCCGCCCCGTCCAGATCCGGGGCGGCTTTTTGTTTGCACCGACGCGTGCGCCTGTGGCCCGGTAAGAAACATCTTCTTTGAATTGCAATAATTCTATTCAATTCACGTGCCGTTGCCTTGCGTCATCTGCCTTGTTATGGCCGGATCTTGTTTCATTTTGAGGCGGGCGCGCGAGAGCCCGGCATTGCAGAATGGTCCCGCGACTTATTGGCCCCGGCTTTTACTTGAAGCCTTCCGCGCGCCTCATCCTCATCCCTCCCCGCGCTCTGGGGGACCAGACATGCTGAAAGCCCTATGGTTCCAGACCCACTGGCTGCTCGGCATCACGGCTGGGCTCGTCCTGGCGGTGGTCGGCGTCACCGGCGGCATGCTGTCCTTTGAGGACGAGATCCTGCGCGCCCTCAACCCCGGTGTGATCACCGTCGACGCAAGGCCGGGCGGCCCGCAGCCACCCGCGGCGCTCATCGAGAAGATCCGCGCAGAGGTTCCCGAGCGCACCGTCACGGCGCTGACGGTCTATGCCGATCCCGAGCGGGCCGCACGGGTCACCCTCGCCCCCCTCCCCGGCGGGGCGGGCGGTCCCCGAGGAGAGATGCGCTATGTGGACCCCTATGACGGCCACCTGCTCGGGGCCGTCCAGGGCCAGGACTTCTTTCGCCTGACCATGCAAATTCATCGCTGGCTGGCTGCGGGAGATGTGGGAAAGCAGATCGTCGGCGCCTCTACCATCGCGCTTGTTGTTCTCAGCCTATCTGGTCTTTATCTGCGCTGGCCGCGTCGGCCTCTACAGGCACGCTCCTGGTTCCACCTCAATCTCAAACGCGGTGGCCGGAACCTGTTGTGGGAACTTCATTCGGTCATCGGCACCTGGGTCCTGCCCTTCTATCTTCTTGCCTCGCTGACCGGCCTCTATTGGTCCTATGACTGGTATCGAAACGCCCTGTTCGACATAACGGGCACGCCCCGCCCTGCCCAGCAGGGTCCCCGCCCCGGCCAAGGCCCCGGCGCGCCGGCGCCGACTCCCGGTGCCCCAGGGGGCGCCGGGAGGCCGGTCACTGCCCCGCCGGACCTCGCCCGCATGTGGGACGTCTTCGTGCGCGAAGCCGGCCCCTATTCCATGGCGACCCTCCGCCTGCCCCAGGGAAATCAACCCCTTACCATCACCTACCAGCCGCCGGACCCGGCCCACGAGCGTGCCAACAACACCCTGGTCATCGACCCCTTCGGCGCGGTTCGCCAGCATCGCCGGTTCGAGGATCTCCCCCTCGGCCAACGCCTCATGGCCAGCATCTTCCCGCTTCATGCCGGCAGCTATTTCGGGCTGCCTGGTCTGATCCTGATGATGATTGCCAGCCTGCTCATGCCGCTCTTCGCCGTCACCGGCTGGCTGCTTTATCTGGACCGCCGCAAGAAGAAAGCCGAGGCCCGGCGCGCCGCCGCGCAAGTGCAGGGATGGCAGGCCGCAAGCGGACAATCGGTGCTGGTGGCCTTTGCCAGCCAGACCGGGACAGCGGAGCGCCTGGCGTGGACCACCGCCGCCGCACTGAAGGCGGTTGGCCTTGCCCCCCGTGTCACCCCCTTGGCGACGCTCGACGCCGCCGCCCTGGCCCGGGAGACCCAGGTGCTGTTCATTGTCTCCACCTTCGGGGAAGGGGAAGCCCCCGATGCGGCCCGGGCATTTTCCCGCGCCTTTCCAAGGTCCAAGGTCCGGCTGGACACCATGCGGTTCGCTCTACTGGCCCTTGGGGACCACACCTATGGACACTTCTGCGGGTTTGGCCGAAGCCTGGAGGCTGCCCTTCGGGAGAAGGGCGCCCAGCCCCTCTTCGGAACCGTGGAGATGGACGGCGATGACGCGGCCGCCCTCACCACCTGGCAGGTCCGCCTGTCTCGGCTGACGGGCGAGACGGTCGCCGGCGACTGGAGCACACCGGCGGCGCAGCCCTGGCGCCTGGTGGAGCGCCGGTGCCTCAATCCCGGCGGCGTCGGCCTGCCCACGTTCCATGTGGTGCTGGAGCCGCCGCCTGGCCCCCTGCCGGTGTGGGAGGCGGGTGACATTGCCCAGATCCAGCCGCGAAATGACCCCGGCCGCGTGCGCGCGGCCCTGGCGGCGCTATCTTTGGACCCCGCCGCTTCCGTGGCGGCCGGCGGCGCAGCGCTCGCGCTGGAAGGGGTGGCGCTGCGCGGCGCCCTGCCCGGCCAAGTGCCGGCCGGCATCACGGCTCAAGGGTTTGCTGACCTCATCCGCCCCCTGCCCGATCGGGACTATTCTATCGCGTCCATTCCGCAGGATGGACGCTTGGAACTGCTGGTGCGGCAGACCCGGTCGCCCGATGGCAGCCTGGGTGTCGGCTCGGGCTGGCTCACCGCCCACGCTCCGGTCGGGGGCGAGATCGAGCTGCGCATCAAGCACAATCCGGGGTTTCATGCCCCGCCGGCCGAGCGCCCCCTCATTCTGATCGGCAATGGCACCGGCCTTGCCGGGCTGCGGGCCCATCTCAAGGCGCGCATCCAGGCCGGGCGGGATCGCAACTGGCTGCTCTTCGGCGAGCGCAACCGCGCCCATGACTTCTACTTTAGCGAGGAGATATCGGGATGGGTGGCCTCTGGCGGCATCGCCCGCCTGGATCTGGCCTTCTCGCGGGATCAGGAGAGTCGCATCCATGTGCAGCAGCGTCTGGCAGAAGCGGCTGAAGATCTGAAGGCCTGGGTGGCCGAGGGGGCTGCCATTTTTGTCTGCGGCAGCCTTGCCGGCATGGCGGGCGGCGTGGATGAGACCCTCCGCTCCATCTTGGGGGCGGATGTGGTGGAGCGCCTCGCGGCCGAAGGCCTTTATCGGCGCGATGTCTATTGAGGAGAAAGCGCCGTCCTAGTCGAGAACGGCGGCCTTCAGCAGGCAGACCATGAAGGCATGGGCCGGCTCGGTGCTCACGTTGCGGATTACGTGGCGCCGGTCGCAGCGATAGCGAAGGGTCTCGCCCGCCTTGGCGGTCTCGGTCACGCCGCCCACTTCCACCTCGAGGGTGCCGGAAATCACGCTCAGGCACTCGATGGAGCCGCGCTGGTGCGGATCGGATTCCAGCTCGCCTCCCGGCTCGGCCTGGAAGTCATAATATTGCAGCCACTCAACGGTCTTGATCCAACCGATGATGGTCAAGCGACAGCGGCCGTCTTCCGAGAGCAGGATGGGAGTGTCGGCGCGCGTCAGCTTTTCAACGAAGGGGGCTTCGTCCGATGAGGCGAGCACCCGCTCCACGGACATGTCCAGCGCCTGGGACAGGCGCCAGATGGTGGCGAGGGTCGGATTGGTCTCGTTGCGCTCGATCTGGCTGATGATGGACTTCGCTACGCCGGATTGTTCCGACAGGTCCGACAAGGACAGGTTATAGGCCTTCCTCAGCCGCTGGATGGTCTTTCCCAGCTGCCCGGTGATGACCTGGGCTCCCGTCTCGAGATTGCGGTCGGTACCCTTTTCCCGTTGCGACATGGCGTTCCATCTTTGCGAACCAGTGTTCGTATTAACGTACGAAACGATGAAAGCAAGACGAATAGCCACACCCCCGCGGGAGACGTGGGCGCCTCACGCCCAGACAGCGAAGAAGTGGTGCACCGGCCCGTGGCCGTGGCCAACATTCAGCCCGTCTGCGGCTGCAATTGCGCCGGTGATGTAAGCCTTTGCGGCATCTACGGCCGCCCCTAAGCCTTCGCCGTGGGCAAGCCCCGCAGCAATGGCCGACGACAATGTGCAGCCCGTGCCATGGGTGTTTCGGCTGGCATGGCGGGGCGCCGCAAGCCGCACCACGCCGGTGGCGTCCACCAGCAGATCCACGCTCTCCGGCCCCTCCCCATGGCCCCCCTTCATGAGCACAGCGCGCGCGCCCAGTGCCAGGAGACGCTCCGCCTGGTGCTGCATCTGCGCCTCCGTCTGGGCCACCGGCGCATCAAGCAGGGCTGCCGCCTCTGGCAGGTTGGGCGTGACCACATGGGCACGGGGCAGCAGCAGGCTTTTCAACGTATGGATGGCTTCCGGGTCCAAGAGACGGGCGCCGGAAGCCGCCACCATGACCGGGTCGAGCACCACCGCCTTTGGCGTCCATCGGTCGAGCCCAGCTGCCACCGCCTCGATGGCAGCCGGCCGCGACAACATGCCGATTTTCACCGCGGCCACGTCAAGGTCGGAAAAGACGGCGTCAAACTGAGCGGTGATGAAATCCGGCGGGACGTCATGAATGGCGGTGACACCCTGCGTGTTTTGGGCGGTCAGAGCCGTAAGGATGCTGGCGCCATAGACGCCGAGAGCGGAAAACGTCTTCAGATCGGCCTGAATGCCTGCGCCGCCGCCGGAGTCGGAGCCGGCGACAGTGACGGCGATGGGGGGAACGCGCTTTGCCATAGGGGCCTCCCGCACCGGTGGAAAGCCCGAAAAGCCGTGCGCCCAGCGCCCGACCGCTCTCGCTTCCCTGCGCCGGCATGATCCGGATCAGGTTCGCGGGTTGGCGCCTGCCTCTCAGCCCCACATCATGTGGGACACCCCGACGAGATCCGTGTCATGTAGCCAACCCTCCTTCCGCCTTCAAGGATCGCAGGGGCGCAGACTTGCCAGAGGCCGGCGATTTGTCCACTTTGCCGGCCTGTCCTGGAGGTTCGCCGTGGTTCCCTTCTTCATGCAGATCAAATGCCAGCTGGGCCGCTCCTATGAGGTGGCCAACGCCCTGGCCGACAAGGAAATTGCCTCCGAGATCTATTCCACGGCCGGCGATTTCGATCTCCTTGTCAAATTCTATGTGGGCGACGATGTCGACATCGGGCACTTCGTGAACGAACAGGTTCAGGGCGTTCCCGGCATCCAGGACACCCGCACCATCATCACCTTCAAGGCCTTCTGATGCACCGCCCGCCCTTGGTTGAGCTTAAGGGCTGATGGCACGAGGCAGAGAAGGGGTGGGAAGCTTGCGCGATGGGACGCGATCCGAAGCGGGGCTCACCCCGCGCCTGACCGGGGGAGACGTTCTCCTCCTGATCGTCCTTTTGGGGTTTCGCTTCTATGTGGAGGTGAACAGCCGGCTGCTGCTGATCCCGGCCGCCGGTCACGATGACGGCTATTTCATGCGGATGGCCAGCCACATCGCTGCGGGGCAATGGCTCGGCCCCTTCGACCAGTTCACCTTGATGAAGGGCCCCGGCTATCCGATTTTCGTGGCCCTTTCCGTCTTTCTCGGCAACCCCATCTCCTTCGGCCATGCGTTGTTCCATTTGGGCGCCGCCCTGGTGGGAGCCTGGGCGGTGCTGCGGCTGACGCGGTCTAAAATCGCCTTCTACGGCGCCCTACTCCTCGTCTTGCTGGTGCCGGCGGGCTTCGAGATGGGGGTACATCGCATCCTGCGCGACCAGATCTATTGGGGCCAGACCCTGATGATCTTTGCCTGTGGCACCCTGCTGATGTTCGCGCCGCCAGAGGGATGGAAGGCGCGTCTTCTGCTTGGACTTGGTGGAGGAGCGACCCTGGCGTGGGCCCTGATGACCCGCGAGGAAGGGATCTGGTTCCTTCCCGGGCTTTGCGTCCTTCTGCTGACGGGACTGGTCTTCAACGGCGTCAGCTGGAAGAGCGCGGCACGCCTCGCTCCAGGCCTGGCCGGGGCGGCGGTTGGCTGTGCGGCCCTGCTCCTGACCCTGTTCACCCTCAACTTCATGACCTATGGCGCGTTCATTGGAGTCGATTTCCAGGACCGCGCGTTCAAGGACGCGGTGGGCGCGCTTTCGAGCATCGAAGATGGCGGGCAGATCTCGCAGGTGCCGGTGAGCACCGTCGCCATGGAAAAGGCCGCGGCGGTGAGCCCCAGCTTCGCCCGCCTCGCCGCCGATCTCCGCCCCGACGGCCCGCTGGCGCACTGGTACCTGGCTGGCTGCACGGCCCTGCCCCACACGTGTGGACAGATCGCCGGAGGCTGGTTCGTCTGGGCCTTGCGCGACGCGGCGGCCAATGCCGGTGACTACGCATCGCCCATGCGCGCACGAGCGGCATTTTCCCAGATGGCCGCCGACATCCGCTCCGCCTGCGCTGCTGGTACCCTGACCTGCCGCCCCACCCTCTACGCCCACCTTCCCCATCTTTCCGGCGCGCAGTGGCTTCAGGTACCCGGGCGGTTCTGGGAGGCCCTGACGACGGCGGCTCTGGTCACCCGGGGCAGCTATGATCTGGCCACCACGCGGGACGAGCCGAACGAGTCGCTCTTTAATGTCTACTGGTCGTTTCTGAACTATCCGCGCACCTATGGCCCCACCAGCGATCGGCGCGAGACGCTCGGCTGGGTGCGGCGAGCGCCAGGCGAGGCTTGGCCCTCGCTTGCCATTCGCGATGACCAAGGCATCCAGGTCCGCGCGCATATCCAGCGCATGCCGAGTCCGGATCTGGTTCAAATGCGGGACGATGAAGGCGCCGCCAATGATCGCTTCCGGGCCGACTATGCCTGCCCGGGCACCTGCGTACTGGACGCGATTTTCTCGGACGGGACCCAGCTCTCCCTTCCGCTGAAAGTGGGGGGCGCCGTGGCGCGCTCGGCCGGGGATCGAACACTCCATGTGGATGCGACCGTCGCCGCCCTCAATCCCGCAGGCCTTTGGAATCGCAGTGCCAATGCGGCCGGCCACATCATTCGCGCCCTGCTGCGGGCGGCGCCGTTCGTCTTCCCGCCTCTGGTCGCCCTCGCCCTGTTGGCGTTTGCCTGGGCGGGTGCACGGTGCCTAACAGACCGGCGCCTGGACGCGGCATGGTTGAGCGCAGCGACAGCCTGGACGCTGGTGGGAACACGGCTTGCCCTTGTGGCGCTCGTGGACGTCAGCTCGTTTCCGGCCATCAACGCGCAATATACGCTGCCGGCCACCTATCTGATGGCCCTGGCCATTCCCCTCTCCCTTGCCTCAGGAGCGGCCGCATGGGCGCGGCGAAGCTCCTTGCGTCCAAAGCTGGCGGGATCAGACGGCCCCCCGTCCTCACTATAGAGGCGGGCCGCTGGCCGGGATCGCGCCTCCCTGACGCACATTTCAGCGCGGTCGCGCCTCGCCATCCGCCTTCGCGGGGCGGAAGGAAAAATGCTTGTGGGCGAAGTAGCTGGTCAGGACCGGGCTGCCGAGACCAATGGCGTGGCCGACTGTTTCCGCATGCCAGATGAAGCCGATCATGGGGAGGCCCCATTCCACCAGCCCCACACTCACGACCCAGATTTGCAGGAGGGACAGGATATTGACGAGGGCAAAGCGCACCATCTGCCCGGCGGCGGGGTGCGCCTCGGCTCGAAACACGAAACGGCGGTTGAGCAGGAAGGCCACCGCCATTCCGAGCGGATAGGCGAGCACGATGGCCACCTGGTAGTCGACCACCAGGTTAAAGGCGATGCGGCCCACCAGATTGACCAGCGCAGCCAGTCCGCCGATCATCAGAAAGAAGAAAAAATCGCGGCTCATGCCCGAGCCAGTCGCTTCGCCTGGGGCATGACGGATCGCCTCTCTCTCACAGCTTGGTGCGGTGGAAAACCGGGCGTGGCAGCGTCCGCACAATGGCCAGGATGAGGCGCCAGAAGCCGGGCGTATAGACCACCGCCGTCCGCCGCCGCACCGCCCTATCCATGTCCTGCGCCACACGTTCGGGCGTGGCCCAAAGAGGCCCCCCTTGGGGCAGGTGCGCTGTCATGCGCGTCGCCACAAAGCCGGGGCGGATGTCCACCACCGCCACCCCGGCCTTGAAAAGGCGGTGGCGCAGGCCCTCGAGGAAGACCTGAAGACCGCCCTTGGCGGCACCGTAGACATAGTTACTCTGGCGGCCCCGATCGCCGGCCACCGAGGTGATGACCGCCAAAGTTCCGCGCCGGGCCGCCTCGAAACGGGCGGCGAGAAGGTCGCTCAGCAAGGCCGGGCTGACAAAGTTGATGTGGAGCGCGGCGGCGGCGACGCCCGGATCCGCAATCGCCTCCCCCTGGTCGGGCAGGGAACCATAGGCGATGAGGGCGACATCAATGCCCTCGAACACTGCCCAGCTCTCCTGCGCGACCTCCTCCAGGCCATCGATATGGTTGAAGTCGCCGGGCAGGATGGCGACGGCGTCCGCACCGCGCACCTTCAGGTCGGCGGCGAGGCGCTCCAGCGCTTCGCTGTCCCGGCCGATCAGCACGAGGCTGTCATGAGCCTCCGCGCACAGCCGTCCGAAGGCAACCGCAATCTCCGACGTAGCCCCGAAGATGGCGACCCGACGTCCCTGTTCGCTCATCACGCCTCTCCCCCGCCAGTGAGCCCGACCCGGCGCGAAAACGCCGAGGACAGGGCAGGGTCCATATGCGGACGGAAGGCCGCCACGCCCGGATAGCCCCGCGCAAAACTCTCGGCGGACATGAGCGCATCCTTGGCGGGATACAGCCGCCCGCCAGCCTCCAGGGCGAGGGCCTCCAGCCGCTTCATGAGCCTCACGGTGCCCGCTCCGAAATTCGGAAAGTCCAGCGCCAGCGTGATGCCGGGCATCGGGAAGGAAAGCAAGCCGGGAGACACCACATGGCCGAAACGCTTCAGCACCACGAGCATGGAGCCCTGCCCGGCGGCGGCGATGGCCGAAAGCAGAGCACGCGTTGCGGCCTCGGCCTGCTCCGGGGGCACCACGCACTGGAATTGGAAGAAGCCCGCGGGACCGTAAAACCGATTCCAGCCACCCACGGCATCCAGGGGAAAGAAGGCGCCCTCATAAGGCATCACCCGCCGCACCCGGTTCGAGGTCCCAAGCTTGCGCCAATAGGCGGCATTAAAAGCCCGCACCGACAAGCCATTGACCAGCGAAAGCGGGGGCGTGACCGGCACGGAATGGCGGGGCCCCGCAGCCGGCGGAGGCGCCGCGACGCCGGCGGCGTGGCGCGCCCGCAAATAAAGGCCGCGCCCAAGTTGTTCGCCGCGGGCGAGGCAGTCAATCCAGGCGGCCGTATACTCCCATTGATCCTGGCTCTCGGCATCCAGGGCGAAGAAGTCGGCCAGCTTGCCGAAGCGAATCTCCTCGCTTTCAAGGGCAAGCCCGCTGACGCGGCGCAGGCGCAAAGTTGCCCGCAAAATCAAGCCGGTCAGGCCCAGGCCGCCGAGGGTGGCCGCAAAGAGCTCGGGGTGATGCGTGGGCGAGCACGTGAGCACCTGCCCGTCGCTCCGGGCCAGATCCAGAGACTCCACATGACAGCCGAAGCTCCCGAAAACATGGGCATTTTTCCCATGGACATCATTGGCGATGGCGCCGCCGACGGTGACAAAGCGCGTGCCGGGGGTGACGGGGAGCAGCCAGCCGGAGCCGTCGGCCGCGGGGAGAGAGGTGGCCCGCAGGATGTCAGCCAGCGTCACCCCGGCTTCGCAGGTGACAATGCCGTTCTGTGAATCGAACGCAATGAAGCGGTCGAGCCGTCGGGTGTCGATCAGCAGGCCGCCGGGATTGAGCGCCACGTCGCCATAGGAGCGCCCGAGCCCGTGCGGGATCGCGCTCCGGGCCGGCAGCTCAGCCATTAACGCAGCTGCGGCAAGGGGATAGGCTGGGTCCAGGACGCGATGCTCGGCCCGGATGACGCCGCCCCAGGAGAGATGGGAGGTGGAACGTCGGGCGCGGGAGAGCTCTGCCATGGTCCCTCCTAGAGCGCCAGGGCCACGGCACCGAGCGCGAAGGCGCCAAGCGCGAGGGAAACCTTGTCTTTAAGGGCGAACATGACCGGGTCTTCATTCATGCGGCCATGTACGGTCAGGTGCCACACCCGCAGGATGAAGATGAGGAGAACCGGCATCATGATCCACAGAAGACCCGGATGGCTATACATGCCGTTGGGATACTGCTCGCCGATCAAATAGATCATGAACATGACGATGGCCGCGAAGCTTGATGCAACGCCTGCGGCCAGGAGCAGGGGCAGATCGCGCGCGGTATAGCCGCGGGAGGCAACCCCGCTCCCGCCTTCACGAACCACGCGGTCCAGCTCCGCGTGACGCTTGACCATGGCGAGACCTAGGAAGAAGAACATTGAGAATGTCAGCAGCCAGGGCGAGGGAGAACTGGACAGGAGCAGAGATCCGGCAAGGATACGCAGCGTAAAAAGGCCCGCCAGGACAAAGACGTCGACAATAGGTTGCTGCTTCAGGAAAAAGGAATAGCACAACGTTACCATAAGATACCCCGCCAGCGCCCCCTCTGCGGGGAGGGGAAGCGTGAGCGCCAGCAGAAGCGACACGGCCAGCAGGAGGGCCGCGGCCATGACGCCCTGCTTCGGCGCAATCAGCCCCGACGCAAACGGGCGCAGGCGTTTGCGGGGGTGGCGACGGTCCGCCGGCAGGTCGAGCAGATCGTTCGCTATATAGGTCGCAGACGCCAGAAGCCCCATGGCAAAAAAGAGCAGAAGGGCCTGCCAGAGCACGCCGGGCGGGGCATGGTGAAAGGCCAGGAGGGGGGCAACGAAGACCAGGAGGTTCTTCGACCAATGGGGGAGGCGGAGAGCGCGCGCCCAGGTGCGCAGGCCCGGAACTGGGCTTGGGAAGCGCCGGAGGACCGCCTTGTCCGCAGGGATCTGGGCTTCGAGCCGCTTCACGTCTCCCACCAACACCGCCGCCTGCGCCGCGGCAAAAATGGGGGCATCCACCGGGGCGTCTCCGGCATAAATGAACCGGTCCCCGATGCGGCTGCGGATCAAGGCGAGCTTGCGGGTGCCCGACAGGTTCACCCCCTCCCCGGAGCCATAGGCTGCATCGAAGAGGCCGACGTGCCGCGCGACCGCATCGGCGATGGACTGGTCCGCGGCCGTCACCAGATAGAGCGGCCGGCCGGCGCGGCGCTCCTCCTTCAGCCAGTCGAGCAGGGCCCCATTCAGCGGCAGGCCCTCATGATCCAACACCACTGCCTCGGCAACAGCGCGCTTGAAGGCGGCCTTTCCTGCCTTCAGGTGCGGCAGGACGGCGAAGATCGGAGCCGGTCCCGCAGTGGGCAGCGTCTTCAGCAACGCCAGGCAGGATTCGTGGAGTGTGTCGGACGGGGTCAGGGTGCCGTCCAGGTCCACCACGAGGGGAAGCAGATCGGCGTGCGGGGTTGCGCGCGCACTCATGGACATGGGGGGCTCCGTCACCGCTCGCAGCTTCCATCCGTGTTCGCACGGCGTCCATCTCCCGGACCTGCGAATCCAGGAACGCGGGCGCCGAAGACCTGAGACCGCGGACCCGGGGCCCGAACAACCTGGAGAAAGGGCGGCTGACGCACGTGTCTCGGTTGTGCCGCTTATGGCACGGGTTTCCGCGCTGCGACAAGCCGCGCGCCCGGAAGGGCGCCCGGGACCGACGGAACGGCCGGTCGCACTTTCCCGCAGTTGACGGGCGACCCTGCGGTGCGGCAAGAATTGCTATATACGATTGGATATAACGTCGGGGTTTGCTTCATGTCGTCGTCCATGCCGTTTTCGCGCCTGTCCCGGCGCCTGTTCATTGCCGCCGGCCTTGCTGCCGCCGTCCTGAGTGCGCCCGTGGCCGCTCGCGCCGAGCAGGTGACGGTGTTTGCCGCCGCCAGCCTCACCAATGCGCTTCAGGACATCGCCAAGGCCTATGGCGAGAGTTCCAAGGATACGATCCGCTTCTCCTTTGCCGCCTCCTCCGACCTTGCCAAGCAGATGGAAGCGGGCGCCCCCGCCAACATCTTCGTGTCGGCGGACAACAAATGGGTGGATTATGCCCAGTCCAAGGACCTCATCATTCCCGCCAGCCGCACCCCGCTGCTGAGCAATGCCCTGGTCCTGATCGTGCCCGCCGACAAGGCGCGCACCGTGGTTATCGACGACAAGCTCGATGCAAACACGCTGCTGGGCCCGGACGGCAAGCTCGCCACCGGCATCACGGAAAGCGTGCCCGTGGGCATCTATGCCAAGGCGGCCCTGACCAAGCTCGGCGTCTGGGACCAGTTCCGTCCCCGCATCGTGGGCGCCGAGAGCGTGCGGGCGGCCCTCGCACTGGTTGAGCGCGGCGAGGCGGCCGCCGGCATCGTCTATGCCACCGACGCGGCCGTGGCCAAGAATGTGAAGGTGGCCGGCATCTTCCCGGCCTCCAGCCACCCGGAAATCGTCTATCCCTTCGCCCTGGTGAAGGGGCAGGACACGCCGGCGGCAAAGGCGTTCTTCGCCTATCTGAAGGGGCCGGAGGCGAAGGCCATTTTCGTCAAATACGGCTTCACGGTGCTCTGAACCTTCCCCTGGAGCATTGAAGCGCGGCTGCCCCGGCCTTTGCCCAAGGCCAGGGCAGCCTTGCGCTCAAAAGAGGCCTGACCTGCCGCGCCCTGCCGGTGCAGGATAGCTGCGCCCCCGCCGCCTGCCGGCGCAAATCCCATTGAGGACCCCCCGCATGCTGACCCCGGATGAATGGACGGCGGTCCATCTCAGCCTTGAGGTGGCCTTCTGGGCCACGGTGTGGAGCCTGCCGCCCGCCATCGCCTTTGCCTGGCTGCTGTCGCGCACCCATTTCCCTGGCAAGGGGCTCTTGGACGGCATCCTGCATCTGCCGCTGGTGCTGCCGCGCGTGGTGGTGGGCTATCTGCTGCTGCTGACCTTGGGCTCGAAGGGCTTTCTCGGCCAATATCTCTATGACTGGTTCGGCATCCGGCTCATCTTCTCCACCGCCGGCGCCACGGTGGCCGCCGCGGTGGTGAGCTTTCCCCTGTCCGTCAATGCGATCCGCCTCTCCCTCGATGCGGTGGACAAGGGCCTGGAGACGGCGGCCCGCACGCTCGGCGCCTCGCGGGTGGATGTGTTCTTTTCCGTCACCTTGCCGTTGATGGCGCCGGGCATCCTGTCGGGGGCGCTCATCTGCCTCGCGTCGGCGCTGGGCGAGTTCGGCGCCACCATCACCTTTGTCTCCAACATCGAGGGTCAGACCCGGACCATTCCGCTGGCCATCTACAGCGCCACCCATATGCCCGACGGCGATGCCATCGCGGCGCGCCTGTCCCTGGTGTCGGTGGTGCTGGCGCTCGGCGCGCTCATGCTGGCGGACTTTGCGGACAAGCAGCTCAAGCGGGCATTGGGGCGGGCATGATCCAGATCGACGTGGCGCTCCAGCGCGCGGCGGATTTCCGCCTTGCTGTCCGTTTCACGGCGCCCGAGCGGGGCGTCACCTCCCTGTTCGGCCGCTCCGGCTGTGGCAAGACCACGCTCATCCAGATGGTGGCCGGCGCCGTGCGGCCGGACAGCGGGCGCATTGTGGTGGCCGGCGAGACCTTCTTCGATTCGGCCGGCCGCATCGACCTGCCCATGGAAAGGCGCCGGGTGGGCTATGTCTTCCAGGAGGCTCGCCTCTTCCCGCACATGTCGGTGGAGACGAACCTGCGCTATGGCGAGCGGCGGGCGGCAGGGCAAAAGCCCATCGCCTTTGCCGCCGTGGTGGAGATGCTCGGCATCGGCCATCTCTTGAAGCGCCGGCCTCATACGCTGTCCGGCGGCGAGCGACAAAGGGTCGCCATCGGTCGCGCCCTGCTCTCCCAGCCGCGTTTGCTGCTCATGGACGAGCCCCTCGCCTCGCTGGACGAGCAGCGCAAGGCGGAAATCCTGCCCTATCTGGAACGCCTGCGGGACGAGCTGGCGCTCCCCATTCTCTATGTCAGCCATTCCATCGAGGAGGTGCTGCGCCTCTCCGACACCGTGGTGGCCATGGCCAGCGGCCAGGCGCTCGCCTCCGGCCCGGTGGCGGAGGTGATGTCCCGGCCCGACCTGCTCTCGGTGGTCGGGCGGTTCGACCTCGGCACCATCCTGGATTGCGTCGTGAAGCGGCATGATCCCGACATGTTCCTGTCCACCCTGGCCTTTGCGGACGGGGAATTGCGGGTGCCGCTGGTGGAGCGGCCGGTGGGCGGGGCGGTGCGGGCCCGCATCCGCTCGCGCGACGTGGCGCTCTCCTTGTCGCGGCCCATGGATGTGTCCATCACCAACCGCCTGCCCGGCCGCATCCGCGACATCCGGCGGGAGGAAGGCCCCTATTCGGACATTGGCGTGGATGTGGGCTCGTCCGTCATCCGCGCGCTGGTGACCACCGAGAGCGCGGACCGGCTGGCGGTGGAGCCGGGCATGCCGGTTTGGATCATGATCAAGGCGGTGGCGGTGGACAGCCGCTCGCCGCGCTTCGCCGCCGACAGCGAGGCGTAAGAGGAAGGCGGCGCGCGCCTCAGCCCGCCTCGCTCTCCCGCGCCCCCTCCCCTGCGGCCTGGAAGTCCCGGGCAAGGGCAGCGGCCAGTTCCGCTCCGGCCGCGCGCGTTGCCTTGGCGGCCTGGCGCTCCATGGCCCGGTAAAGGGCGATCAGCCGCTCGCCGAAGGGGGTCAGCTCGGTGCCGCTGCCGCGTCGGCCGGGATAGGTGACCACCACCTTGTCCTCGAACATGCGGTCCAGCTCATCCATCAGCAGCCAGGCGCGGCGATAGCTCATGCCGATGGCCTTGGAGCCGGCGAGGATGGAGCCGTGGTCCCGCACGGCCTCCAGGAGCGCGATCTTGCCCGGGCCGAGCCGGCGGCCATCGGCGAAATCCAGGCGCAGGAACAGATGGGGGGCGGTCTTCTGGGGCACGGCGCTTCCTTTTCGGCAGGCAGGATAGCGCAGGCCGCCCACCGCCGCACGGGCCGCGGGTTTCGACCCGGCAGAAACAAAAAAGGCGGGCCGAAGCCCGCCTTTCCCTGTCGCATCTGCGATCCGCTCAGTTGCGGGACTTGTCCACCAGCGCCTTGGCCTTGATCCAGGGCATCATGTCGCGCAGCTTCTCGCCCACTTCCTCGATGGGATGGGCGTTGACGCGGGCGCGGGTGGCCTTGAAGGAGGCCTGGTTGACCTTGTTCTCCAGCATCCAGTCGCGGGTGAACTTGCCGGTCTGGATGTCGGTGAGCACGCGCTTCATCTCCGCCTTGGTCTCGGGGGTGATGATGCGTGGGCCGGTGACATACTCGCCATACTCGGCGGTGTTGGAGATGGAATAGTTCATGTTGGCGATGCCGCCCTCATAGATGAGGTCGACGATCAGCTTCACTTCGTGGAGGCACTCGAAATAGGCCATCTCGGGGGCGTAGCCGGCTTCCACCAGCGTCTCGAAGCCGGCGCGGATCAGCTCCACGAGGCCGCCGCACAGGACGACCTGCTCGCCGAACAGGTCGGTCTCGCACTCTTCCTTGAAGGTGGTCTCGATGATGCCGGCGCGGCCGCCGCCGATGGCGGAGGCGTAGGAGAGGCCGAGGTCATGGGCATTGCCCGAGGCGTCCTGGGCGATGGCGATGAGGGTCGGCACGCCGCCGCCACGCTGATACTCGGACCGCACGGTGTGGCCGGGGCCCTTGGGGGCCACCATCAGCACGTCCAGGTCCTTGCGGGCCTCGATGAGGTTGAAGTGCACGTTGAGGCCGTGGGCGAAGAGGAGCGCGGCGCCCTGCTTCATGTTGTCGTGCAGGCTCTCGCGATAGATGTCGCCCTGCAGCTCGTCGGGGGTGAGCATCATCACCACGTCGGCCCACTTGGCGGCCTCGGCGGGGGTGAGCACCTTGAAGCCCTCGGCCTCGGCCTTCTTGGCGGTGGCGGAGCCGGGGCGCAGGGCGATCACGACCTCCTTCACGCCGGAATCGCGCATGTTGAGCGCATGGGCGTGGCCCTGGCTGCCATAGCCGACGACGGCGACCTTCTTCCCCTTGATGAGGTTCAGGTCGGCATCGCGATCGTAATAAACGCGCATCATCTTCTCCTGTGGGCGCTGTTCTTGAAAGGGTGTGATTGAGGGCCGGCGGCGAACCCGAAGCGTGCTTTCCGAACGGCCTTGAACGTCCTCCCGCTCCGGCGGCGAAGCTCTAGAGCGCGATCCGACCAGATTTAATCAATCTGGTCGGTGAATCGCCCTCTATCACTTTCGAAAGAGACGGATTCACCGACGAGATGGGATCGCACGTCGATCCCGTCTTGTCGGATCCGGCTCTAAGGGGGACGCCGACGATGCGCGCTGATGCCACCTGCGCGCCTATGGCGCACGAGGGCTTGATGCCCCGCCGTATATCCACGCGGACCCGGCGAGGCAAGCCCAAGGCGGCGCTCCGTTCACCGCCTGTCCATGCGGTGCAGCATGCCTTCCAGGCTACCGCAGTGCATGGTGCATAGCGGCGCGCAACGCCTCCGGCCGAACCTCACATGGGCTCGGGGCCGCGGGCGATGGCGACCACGCCGGTGCGGGCCACTTCGACAAGGCCGAGGGGCTCCATCAGCCAGGCGAACTGGTCGATCTTGTCGCTCTTGCCGGTGATTTCGAACACGAAGCTCTCGCGGGTGGCGTCGATGACCCGGGCGCGGAAGGCCTCCGCCAGGCGCAGCGCCTCGCTGCGGGCCTCGCCGAGGCCGCGCACCTTCACCATGGCCAGTTCCCGCTCCAGCGACACCGCCTCCTTGGTGAGGTCGCGCACCTTGTGCACGGGCACCAGGCGGTCGAGCTGGTTGCGGATCTGCTCGATCACCATGGGGGTGCCGGTGGTGACGATGGTGATGCGCGAGAGATGGGTCTCCTGGCTCACCTCGGAGACGGTCAGGCTGTCGATATTGTAGCCGCGGCCGGAGAACAGCCCGATGACGCGGGCGAGCACGCCGGGCTCGTTGTCCACCAGGACCGAGAGGGTATGGCGCTCGATGGGTTCGGCGGGATGGGACATGGATGTCTCTTGAGGGTGGGCATGCCCTCCCGGAGCGGGAGGGCCGGAGAAAAGGGACGGCGCGGTGTCTTGTAGCGGCCTCCGCCCGGCCGGCCCGTGAGGGGCGGCGGCCGGGCGAAGCCGTCAGGCGTCCGTCACACCAGCATCTTGCCTTCGTCGGTGATGGCCTCGTCGAGATCGACAGCCATGTCGCCGAGAATCATCTCGTTGTGGGCGCGGCCCGACGGGATCATGGGGAAGCAGTTTTCCTGTTGGTCCACGATGCAGTCGAAGATGACCGGGCGCTTGACGGAGATCATCTCGGCGATGGCCGCATCCAGGTCGCCGGGCTTCTCGCAGCGGATGCCGACGCCGCCATAGGCGTCCGCCAGCTTCACGAAGTCAGGCAGCGCCTCCGAATAGGAGTGGGAGTAGCGCCCGCCATGGAGCAGCTCCTGCCACTGGCGCACCATGCCCATGTAGCGGTTGTTCAGGATGAAGATCTTCACCGGCAGGTCGAACTGCACGGCCGTCGACATTTCCTGCATGTTCATGAGGATGGAGGCTTCGCCGGCAATGTCGACCACGAGCGCCTCGGGATGGGCGATCTGCGCGCCGATGGCGGCGGGCAGGCCGTAGCCCATGGTGCCCAGCCCGCCGGAGGTCATCCAGCGATTCGGCTCCTCGAAGCGGAAGAACTGGGCGGCCCACATCTGGTGCTGGCCCACTTCCGTGGTGATGTAGACGTCCTTGTCCTTGGTGGCCGCATAGAGGCGCTCGATGGCGTGCTGCGGCTTGATGATCTCGTCGGACGCCCGATAGGCGAGGCAGTTGCGCGCCCGCCAGCGGTCGATCTGCCGCCACCAGGTCTCCAGCGCGTCCTTCTCCACATGGGCGCCCTTGGCCTTCCACACCGAGACCAGGTCCGCCAGCACCCGGCCGCAATCGCCGATGATGGGCAGGTCCACCTTCACATTCTTGTTGATGGAGGACGGATCGATGTCGATGTGGATCTTCTTCGATCCCGGCGCGAAGGCGTCGAGGCGCCCGGTGATGCGGTCGTCGAAGCGCGCGCCGATGCACACCATGACGTCGCAGCCGTGCATGGCCATGTTGGCCTCGTAGGTGCCGTGCATGCCCAGCATGCCCAGCCACTGATTGCTCGCCGCCGGGAAGGCGCCGAGGCCCATCAGCGTGGAGGTGACGGGAACGCCGGTGAGCTTGGCCAGCTCGCGCAGCAGGCGGCTGGCCTCCGGCCCGGCATTGATGACGCCGCCGCCGGTATAGAAGATGGGCCGCTTGGCGTTGGCGATCATCTCCACCGCCGCCGCGATCTTGTCGGCATCGCCGAAGAGCTTCGGCTTGTAGGTCTTATGCTCGATATTCTCGCGGCCGATATAGGTGCCGGTGGCGAACTGCACGTCCTTGGGGATGTCGACGACGACAGGACCGGGACGCCCGTTCTGCGCCACATAGAAGGCCTCGTGCAGGACGCGCGCCAGGTCGTTCACGTCGCGGACGAGATAATTGTGCTTGGTGCAGGGGCGGGTGATGCCCACCGTGTCGCATTCCTGGAAGGCATCGTTGCCGATCAGGTGGGTGGGCACCTGGCCGGTGATGCAGACCAGGGGAATGGAATCCATCAGCGCGTCGGTGAGGCCGGTGACCGCATTGGTGGCGCCGGGGCCGGAGGTGACGAGCACGACGCCCACCTTGCCGGAGGAGCGGGCATAGCCCTCGGCGGCATGGACGGCCGCCTGCTCGTGCCGCACCAGGATGTGCTGCACCTGGTTCTGGTGGAACATGGCGTCATAGATGGGCAGCACCGCGCCGCCCGGATAGCCGAACAGATGTTCCACACCCTGGTCGGCGAGCGCCTGCATGACCATTTCGGCGCCGGTCATTTGCTTGTTCATCTCAGTTGCTCCCCGGTGCGCGCTAAAGCGCCGCACCTTCCTCACGCGTTCCGTCGATTGAAGTTCCAGAAACGACGAAGGGGCCCGAAGGCCCCTCGTCACGCGCCACCCATCTGCGTTCCGGCAATCAAGCCGGCCCGTTGGTGGCGCCCCAGGGTACGAGAAGTGCAACGATCTTGCGCATGTGCGCACACACCTTCCATAAAGTTGCGCGGAACCTACTGTCCGGCGCAATGTCCGTCAAGCGCCACCGGGCGCATTTTTTGGCGCCGGCAAGACCGCTTTCGGGCGGGAGGAAATCCGCCGTCAGAACTTTAATTGCCGTCTGCCGTGATATTGCCCAATACGTCGGCTCTTTGTAAGGAAAATGTGTGACCTTGTGGGACGCTGCGGAAGGGGACTTGTCCGTGCACGCTAACATCCAGCGCCTATCGGCTGCCGCCCTCGCCTTTTTCCTGATGGGAACCGGCGCCGCGCTTGCCGACTGCCAGACCGACTTCATGGCCCTGCGCCAGGACATGGAGGAAAAGGGCAAGCTGCTCCAGGCCGCCGGCAAGGCGAAAAAGCCGCCGCAGGAATTGTGCCCGCTCTTCCGCACCTTCACGACGGCGGAAGGCAAGGTCGCCAAATATCTGCAGGATAACAAGGATTGGTGCCAGATTCCGCCCGAGGTGGTGAATGCGGCGCTGACCAACAACAAGAAGACCGCCGAGCTGCGGGACAAGATCTGTGACGCCGCGGCCAATGGCGCCGGCGCCGGCGGTCCCAGCCGCCCGCCGCCCCAGGGCTCCATGTCCAGCGCGCTCGGCGTGACCACCGGCTATGTGCCCGGCTCCAGCTCCACCGGCGGCGGCGTGTTCGACACCCTGACCGGCAACGCTCTGAAATAGCCGCGAGGTTCGCTTTGACATCGTGGGGACAGGAAGGCGCCTTCGCGCCCGTTGCCGACGCAGGCGCCGGCAACTGGGTGGACCGCTGGGCTCCGGCGGCGCTGCGCCCCTATCTGCGCCTCGCGCGGGCGGACCGGCCCATCGGCAGCTGGCTTCTGCTGCTGCCCTGCTGGTGGTCCACCGCGCTGGCGGCCATTGCAGCCCATCACCCCTATCCCGACCCGGTGCTCTTGGCCCTGTTCGCGGTGGGGGCGGTGGCCATGCGCGGTGCCGGCTGCACCTGGAACGACATTCTCGACCGCGACATCGACAAGAAGGTGGCCCGCACTCGCTCCCGCCCGCTAGCCAGTGGTCAGGTGGGGCTGAAGGGCGCCTTTGCCTTCCTCGCCTTCCAATTGCTCATCGGCCTTGCTGTGCTGCTCAGCCTGCCGCGCTTTGCGGTGGTGACGGGCATCGCCTCCCTGGGCGTGGTGGCGGTCTATCCGCTCATGAAGCGCATCACCTCCGTGCCCCAGCTGGTGCTGGGCATCGCCTTTTCCTGGGGCGCGCTGATGGGCTGGGCGAGTGTCTTCACCTCCATCGAGGACCCCGCCCTGCTGCTGTTTGCCGGTTCGGTGTGCTGGGTGTTCGGCTATGACACCATCTATGCCCACCAGGATCGGGAGGACGACGCCGTGGTGGGCGTGCGCTCCACGGCCTTGCTGTTCGGGCGGCGCACCGGGCTTGCCCTGACACTGGCGTACGGGGCCACGGTGGTGTTCTTCGCCCTGGCCCTCATCACGGCCAGCGCCGGCATCTTCGCCTGGATCGGCCTTTCTGCCTTCGCCTTCATGCTGCGCCGCCAGGTGGCGCGGCTGGACATCGACAATCCCGATCTGTGCCTTGCCCTGTTCAAGTCGAACCGCAATGCCGGCCTTTACCTGTTCGCCGGCCTCGCGCTGGAGGCGGGGGTGCAGCATCTGGTGATGACCGGCGTCATCTAAGGCCCCGTCCGCGACAAAGGACGGCGGCGGCTTGCGCCACCGCCCCGCTTGCCTTGCCTTCGCCCCCGGCCTATTGGCTTGCCATGCTTCCCTCTGAACCCCTTTCCTCCTCCGGCGCCCGCTCCCTCGCGCCGGATGCGCCGGCGGCCATGGCTCGCCATCTGGCGGCGGTGGCGACCGCGGCAGGCGAGATCGCCTTGTCCATGTTCCGCGCCGACGTGGAGATCTGGACCAAGTCCAACGATTCCCCCGTGACCGCCGCCGACCTTGCGGTGGACGCCTATCTGCGCGAGCAATTGCAGGCGCTGGCGCCCGATTATGGCTGGCTCTCCGAGGAGAGCGCGGATTCCCCCGATCGCCTGTCCCGGCGCCGGGTCTGGGTCGTCGATCCCATTGATGGCACGCGCGGCTTCATGGCCGGCGGCAGCGACTGGAGCATCTCCGCTGCCTTGGTGGAGGATGGCCGCCCCATCGCCGGGGCGCTTTTTGCCCCGGTCACCCAGGAGCTTTTCCTCGCCAGCCTGGGCGGCGGGGCAACCCGCAACGGTGCGCCCATCCACACCTCCCGGCGCACCTCGCTGGAAGGGGCAAGCGTTGCCGGCCCCGCCAGCGCGTTGGAGGCCATGGAGCGCCATGCCCGCATCCAGCGCATGCCGCGCGCCCGCTCGCTGGCCTTGCGCCTCGCCCGGGTGGCCACTGGCGAGCTGGATCTCACGCTGGCCGGGGGCGCCGCCAACGACTGGGACATTGCCGCCGCCGATCTGATCGTGCATGAAGCGTGCGGTGCAGTAACGAGCTATGACGGAGCGGTGCCGCGGTATAATGCTGCGAACCCGCGTCATCGCGCGCTGGTCTGCGCCGGCCTTACGCTCCATGGCCCCGTGCTCTCGCTCCTGAAGGGCGGTCCGGGCGTCTGATCCTTGTCGTGCTCTCGCTTCGGGGAGGTGGTGAACATGCCCAAGTCATCCGACCACAAACAGTTGCTGCACCTGGTGTTCGGCGGTGAGCTGACGGAGCTGGGAGGCGTCGAGTTCAAGGACCTCACCAAGCTCGACATCGTCGGCATCTATCCCGACTATGCCTCCGCCGCCGCCGCCTGGAAGGCCAAGGCCCAGCAGACCGTGGACAATGCGCTGATGCGCTATTTCGTGGTCCATATGCACCGCCTGCTCGACCCGGAGACGGACACCACGCACGGCGCCTGACGCCTTTATCGCACTGCAGCATCGCGCCGATCACGAAGCGAAAGGTGCTGTAACAATCCGATTGCAATGCACCCAGCTCCGTGGGAGACATCCCGCGGGGCGGACATATGTTTGACTGGGACATCATCGAAGCATGTGGCGTCGTCTGCGCACCAACCGGGCCTTTCAGGTGGCCGCCGGAACGGCGTTTGCGTCCTATTTCAAGCTGGTCGCGAAGACATCCCGCTTCGTGGTCGAGCCGCCCGACATTTATGAGCGCATGGACGCCCACCTGCCGCTCATCATGACCTTCTGGCACGGCCAGCACTTCCTGACGCCCTTCATCATGAAGCCGCACCACAAGGCCAAGGTGCTGATCTCCCGCCACGCGGATGCGGAGATCAATGCCATCGCCGCCGAGCGGTTGGGGGTGGGCACCATTCGCGGGTCGGGGGCGACCAATCCCGGCGACTTCCACCGCAAGGGCGGCGTCTCCGCCACCTATGCCATGATTGAGACGCTGCGGGAGGGCATCAACGTGGCCATGACCGCCGACGTGCCCAAGATCTCCCGACGCGCCGGTCTCGGCGTGGTGACCATTGCGCGCCATTCGGGACGGCCTATCCTGCCCATCGCCATGGCCACCAAGAACCGCATTCTCCTGAAAAGCTGGGATCGCGCCAGCCTGCACCTGCCGTTCGGCAAGGGCGCCGCCGTGGTGGGAGAGCCCGTTTTCGTGGCCCGCGACGTGGATGAGGCGGGCCTGGAAGCCGCCCGGGCCCTGGTGCAGGAGCGCCTGGAGCAGGCGACCGCCCGGGCCGAAGCGCTGCTGGGCCGCGGAGACACCGCCAGGTGAAGGCGGCCACGAAGGGGCACGGGCTGCCCGTTCCGCTCCGCGCCTATCGGGGGCTGACCGCGATGGCGGGTCTGCTCACCCCCGCCTGGCTCGGCTATCGCGTGCGCAAGGGCAAGGAAGACCCCTCCCGCCTGCCAGAGCGCCGCGGCTTTGCCAGCGCCGACCGCCCGCGCGGCCCCCTGGTGTGGGTGCACGGGGCCAGCGTCGGCGAGATCATTTCCGTGATGCCGCTGGTGGAGCGGCTGGTGGAGCGCGGCTTTTCCTGCCTGCTGACCTCCGGCACGCTCACCTCGAGCCGCATCGTGGCGCGCCGGGCGCCGCGCGGCGTGATCCACCAGTTCATCCCGCTGGACGCGCCGCGCTTCGTCGCCCGCTTCCTGGACCATTGGAAGCCCGACCTGGCGCTGATCGCCGAATCCGAATTGTGGCCCAACCTCCTGGCCGAGATCGGCCGGCGCGGCACGCCCCTCGTGATGGTCAATGCCCGCCTGTCGGAGCGGTCCGCCCAGCGCTGGGGCCGCCTGCCCCGCAGCGCCGGCGCGCTCCTGTCGCGGGTGGACCTGTGCCTCGCCCAGACTCGCGACGATGCCCTGCGCTTCAAGGGCCTCGGCGCGCCGCGGGTGGAAGTGGCGGGCAATCTGAAATTCGACGTACCGCCCCCGCCGGTGGACCCGGTGGCGCTCGACGCCATGCTGCGGCACCTGCATGACCGTCCCGTTTTCCTGGCCGCCTCCACCCATCCGGGGGAGGAGGAAGCCATCGCGCAGGTTCACCTGGCCTTGCGCGAGGAGATCCCCGGCCTCCTGACCGTCATCGTCCCCCGCCATCCCGAGCGCGGCGAAGCGGTGCGGGTGATCGCCGAACAGGCCGGCTTGCCCGCGCTGACGCGCACCAGCGGGCAGATGCCGGACGAGGGCATCGAAATCTATGTGGCCGACACCATCGGCGAGCTCGGCCTGTTCTATCGCCTCGCGCCCGTGGTGTTCGTGGGCGGCTCCCTGGTGCGCCATGGCGGGCAGAATCCCATCGAGGCCGCCAAGCTCGGCGCGGTGGTGCTGCATGGGCCGCATGTGTGGAATTTCGGCGTGGTCTATGACCGGCTGGACGAGGAAGGCGGCGCCGGCCTCGTCAACTCGGCGGACGACATCATCGAGAGCGTGCTCGACCAATATGCCGACCCCACCCTCCATGCCCGCACCGCCGAGGCCGCGCGGCGGACCACGGCGGCCTTGAGCGGAGCGCTGGACCGGACCTTGTCCGCCATCGAGCCCTATCTCGTCCAGCTGCGGCTGGGACGGTGATGCTCGCCCGGGCACCGGCTTTCTGGGCCGTGCCGGGAAGCCTTCCCGGCGCCCTCCTTTCCCCTATCGGCGCCGTCATCGGCGCGGTCACGGTGCGCCGCATGGGCGAGCCCGGAGAGGCGGTGGGCCTGCCGGTGATCTGCATCGGCAATCCCACCGTGGGGGGCACCGGCAAGACGCCCACCGCCATCGCCCTCATCGCCACGCTCAAGGCCCGGGGTGCCCGCCCGTTCGCGCTGCTGCGCGGCCATGGCGGGCGCGAGCCCGGTCCCCTGCGGGTGGATCTTGCGATCCATGGGCCGGCCGATGTGGGCGACGAAGCACTCCTGCTCGCCCGCCACGCGCCCACCATCGTCTCCCGTCACCGCCCCGCCGGCGCCCGTCTGGCTCTGGCGGAGGGGGCCACCCACGTGGTGATGGATGACGGCTTCCAGAACCCGTCCCTGGTCAAGGATGCGAGCCTTCTCCTCATGGATGCGGCGGCCGGGGTGGGCAATGGCCATGTCCTGCCCGCCGGCCCCCTGCGCGCGCCGTTGAAGCCGCAAATGGCGCGAGCGGACGCGGTGCTGGTGGTGGGCGAGGGATCGGCCGGCTGGGCCGCCGCGCGCGCGGCCGGCGCCCCGGACATCCAGGCCGGACGGCTGGTGCCGGTGGCCGCCGATGCGCAGGCGCTGCGGGGCGCGCGGGTGCTGGCCTTCGCCGGCATCGGACGGCCGGAGAAATTCTTCGCGACCCTGGAAGCGGTGGGCGCCCAAGTGGTCGCCCGCCACGCCTTCCCGGACCAT
The DNA here is from genome assembly GCF_056314145.1 of Aquabacter sp. DMC10. Classification (NCBI taxonomy): domain Bacteria; kingdom Pseudomonadati; phylum Pseudomonadota; class Alphaproteobacteria; order Hyphomicrobiales; family Xanthobacteraceae; genus Aquabacter; species Aquabacter sp. DMC10. Next base: position 224,328 of record NZ_JBQUYX010000002.1, read on the forward strand.
CATCCCTACCGGCCGCAGGAGATCGACGCCCTCCTGGCCACGGCCCGGGCCCAAGAGCTGATCCCCGTCACCACGGAGAAGGATGCGGTGCGGCTGTCCGGGCCGGAGCTTGCGCCGGTCCGGGCGCAGATCAGAACCCTCGGCATCGAAATGGTGACCAAGGCGCCAAACGTCTTGGCCGACCTGGTGGCCCAGGCGGAAGCCCGCTTCGCCGCGCGCACATCAGGACACGCCGCACACGCGCGCTGAACGCGCTCCCTGCCCCGCCGCGACGGCCGGGACCCCGCGGCAGGAGGAGATTGCCCCCTCTACGTGAAAACTGAGCCGATCCTGCCCCGCGCGCCTCAGGAGGCCGGCTTGGCTTCCTGCTGGCGCACCCGCTGCAGCACCGCCTGCGGGTCGGCATAGGCCTCCTGGAGGTCGACGCTCCAATAGCGCAGTTCGTCCAGCGGAATGGTCTCGCCGGTCACCGCGCAGCGCACGAAACTGCCAGGGCGCAGCACGCGAAACTCGCCGTCGAGATACCGGATTTCGGCCTCGCCATTGGGCTCGGGGAAACGTTCAAATCTGTTCATGCCGGCCGATGTCCGCAAATGTTCGTTGCCGTCAACATACGGTTTTCGGCGCCAATCCGCAAAGGGCGGGCGCCGCATGGCCTCTGTGCAAATCGCGCCTTGGGCAGGAACGGTAAGGGTGGGCGGTGCGCACGTGCCCGCCCTGCGCTCCCAACTGGGCCCGACGGCCGGGGCGCATCAGCCGCCGAAGAGCGAGCCCTGGCCTGTGCCTGTTCCCCCGCCCCTCGCCTGTGGCTTGGCCAGCGGCTTGGCCAGTGGCTTGGGCGCGCGGTGCGGCGTGCCGCCCTCCCCCGGCGCGGGCGGCGTGCCGTCGGCGGTGACGGCCACGCGGCCATCGGCGAACTCCAGCTCCAGGCCGGCGCCGGGCCGCACCTGGCCGGCGGTACGCACCGCCTGGCCGGAGGCATCGCGCACCAAGGCGAAGCCCCGGGCGAGGACGCCGTGATAGGACAAAGCCTCCAGCATGGAGGACGCACCGGCCAGTTGGCGCCTCTGGTCCCGCAGCAGCGCCTTGACCGCGCGGCCGAGCCGGCTGTGCAGGTTCGCGAGCCCCTCGCGCCGCCGGGCAATGTGCAGCGCCTGGGTGCGCAGATAGCCGGTCCTGGCCGCATCGAGGCGCGTGGACAGGGTGGCGAGCCGGTCCGCCCGGCGCTCGGCCAGCGCCCGCGTCGCCCGCTCCAGCCGGGCGCCCAGCACCTCCTTGCGCTCGCCGGCGCGCTCCAGGCGCGCCCGCAGCACATGGGGCGAGAGCCGCCCATGGGCGGCCTGGAAGCGCAACCGGTGGGCGCTGGCATTGGTGATGAGGCCCCGGGGTAGCCGGGCGGAAGCCGTGTCCAGCCGCTGGCGGCGGTCGGCCAGGAGCGTCTCGGCGGTGGGCAGCAGGCGGGACAAGGCGCGATAATCCGCCCGCGCCCGCTCCAATTGGCGGCGGGGCGCGGCGCGCAGGCGGGCGGCAAGGCGGTCCAGCCCGTTGAGAAGCTCGGAGCGCACCGGCACCACCATCTCGGCGGCAGCCGTGGGGGTGGGCGCACGCACGTCGGCGGCGAAATCGATGAGGGTCACATCGGTCTCGTGGCCCACGGCGGAGATGAGCGGGATGGCGCTCTCCGCCGCCGCCCGCACCACCGCCTCTTCCGAAAAGCCCAGCAAATCCTCCAGCGAGCCGCCGCCCCGCGCCACGATGAGCACGTCGGGCCGGGGCACGGGGCCACCGGCGGGCAGCGCGTTGAAGCCGCGAATGGCCGCGCTCACCTCGGCGGCGCAGGTGTCGCCCTGCACCCGCACGGGCCAGACGATGACGCGGCGGGGGAAGCGATCCCCCAGCCGATGCAGAATGTCGCGGATGACGGCGCCGGTGGGCGAGGTGACGATGCCGATCACCTGCGGCAAATAAGGCAGAGGCACCTTGCGGCCGGCATCAAACAGGCCTTCCAGCGCGAGCCGCGTCTTGCGCTCCTCCAGCATGGCCATGATGGCGCCGGCGCCGGCGAACTCCAGCGCCTCGATGACGATCTGGTAGCCGGACTTGCCGGGATAGGTGGTCAGCCTTCCGATGGCCACCACTTCCAACCCCTCCTCGGGGCGCAGTTTCAAGCGGGCGAACGTGCCCTTCCACACCACGGCATCCAGCCGCGCGCCTTCATCCTTCAGCGAAAAATAGGCGTGGCCGGAGGAATGGGGGCCGCGATAGCCGGAAATCTCGCCGCGCACCCGCACGTGCCCATAGGCGTCCTCCACCGTGCGGCGCAGCGCCATGGACAGTTCGGTGACGCTCCATTCGGGGGCGTTGGCGGTCGGCGGGGAGAAAGCAACCATGGAATCACGGAACAGTGGACAACGATGACAAGAGCATAACGCTTTCACCTCTCATGCGGAGAGCGCATTGCCTTCCCTCTTGTTTGCAAGGGCCGGAGCCGATAGCGAAACTGAAACGGGAGTGATGCCTTATGAATGTCCTGCTCCTCGGCTCCGGCGGCCGCGAACATGCTCTTGCTTGGAAGCTGGCCCAGAGTCCGAACATGGGGCAGTTCTACGCCCTGCCCGGCAATCCCGGCATTGCCGATTATGCCGAGGTGGTGGAAGGCATTCCCCTCTCCGCCCACGACACCCTGGTGAAATGGTGCCGCGACCATGCCATCGACTTCGTGGTGGTCGGCCCGGAGGCGCCGCTGGTGGCGGGCCTCGTGGACCGGCTGAACGAAGCCGGCATCCTGGCCTTCGGCCCCACGGCCGCCGCCGCGCGCCTGGAAGGCTCCAAGCTCTTCACCAAGGAATTGTGCCGGGCTTATGGCATCCCCACCGCTGGCTTTGCCCGCTTCACCTCGCCCGAGGCCGCCTGGGCCCATGTGAAGGCGGAAGGCGCGCCCATCGTGGTGAAGGCCGACGGCCTCATGGCCGGCAAGGGCGTGGTGGTGGCGCTCACGGTGGAAGAGGCCGTCTCGGCGGTCGACCAGGTGTTCGCCGCCGGCGGCCAGGAAGTGCTGATCGAGGAATTCATGGAGGGCGAGGAGGCCAGCCTCTTCTGCCTGGTGGATGGCGAGACCGTGGTGCCCTTCGGCAGTGCCCAGGACCACAAGCGCGCCTTCGATGGCGACCTCGGCCCCAATACGGGCGGCATGGGCGCCTATTCCCCGGCCCCGGTGCTCACGCCGGAGCTTGAAGCCCGCGCCATCGCCGAGATCGTGGTGCCCACCGCCAAGGCCATGGTGAAGGAAGGCGCGCCCTATCGCGGCATCCTCTATGCCGGCCTCATGCTGACCGCCGCCGGCCCGAAGCTGGTGGAATATAATTGCCGCTTCGGCGACCCGGAATGCCAGGTGCTGATGCCGCGCTTCACCGGCGACCTCCTGGAGGTGCTCGCCGCCACCGCCGCCGGCCGCCTTGCCTCCGTCGACGTGACCTGGTCGGACGAGAACGCCGTCACCGTGGTCTATGCCAGCCGGGGCTATCCCGGGGCCCACAAGACCGGCAATGAGATTCTCGGCATCGACAAGGCCGGCGAGGGCGAGGGCGTCCTCATCTTCCAGGCCGGCACCAAGCGGCTCGGCAACAAGATCGTCTCCAATGGCGGGCGGGTGCTGAATGTCACCGCCACCGGCGCCACGCTGAAAGAGGCCCGCGACCGCGCCTATGGGGCGGCGGCGCGCATCGAATGGCCCGGCGGCTTCTATCGGAACGATATTGGCTGGCGCGCCTTGAAGTAGGATTTCGGGCGCACGGGTCGCAAGAACGCGGCGCCCACATGTGACACAGGGAGGATGCCGTGCCTGATCTCGCCGATCTTTTTCCCGGTTTCTCGTCGCACAATATCGACACGCCGGCCGGGCGCATCTTCGCCCGCGTCGGCGGCGAGGGGCCGCCCCTCCTCCTCCTGCACGGTTTTCCCCAGACCGGGGTGATGTGGCACAAGGTGGCCCCCGCCTTGGCCAAGACCCATCGGCTCGTCATTCCCGACCTGCCCGGCTATGGCTGGAGCGCCGCGCCCGAGCCGGGCCGCGACCATGCCCCCTATTCCAAGCGCGCCATGGCGGCGGCGCTGGTGGCCGTGATGGAGCATCTGGGCCACGCCCATTTCGCCCTCGCCGGCCATGACCGGGGGGCGCGCGTCGGCTACCGCCTGGCGCTGGATGCGCCCGGGCGGGTGGACCGGCTGGCGGTGCTGGACATCGTGCCCACCCTGACCATGTGGCACGGCATGGACCGGGCCCGGGCTCTGCAGGTCTATCACTGGGCCCTCCTGGCCCAGCCCCATCCTTTGCCGGAAAAGCTGATCGGCGCCGATCCCGGCTTCTTCCTGGACTGGACGCTGGCCAGCTGGACGGGGGCGAAGGACCTCTCCGCCTTCGATCCCCGAGCGCTCGCCCATTACCGCGCCGCCTTCGCCTCCCCCGACCATATCCGCGCCGCCTGCGAGGATTATCGCGCAGGGGCCACCATTGATCTTGCCCATGACGAGGCGGACCTTGCCGCCGGCCGGCAGATCGATTGCGAGATGCTGGCGGTGTGGGGCGCGGCGGGCATTCCAAGCCGGGGCGTGAGCCCGCTGGAGGCCTGGAAGGTGTTCGCCCCCAAGCGGTCGGGCGCCCCGGTGGAGGCCGGCCACTTCGTCTGCGAGGAAGCCCCCGAGGCGGTGAGCGCGGCGCTGGCGGCCTTCTTCGCCTGACCGGCCTCAGGTCTCCGGCTGGAGCAGGCGGCCGGCCCAGATCTCCCGCACCGTCAGGCCCGCCACCAGCGTGACGATGGCGCTGGCCAGGAGGAGCAGAGCCCAGGCGGCCGCCCGCGCCGCCGGGTGCGGATGATCGTTGGCAAAGGCCAGGGTGGACATGGCGAAGGCCGCGGTGGGGAAGGTCCAGGCCCACCAGGACAGGGCGAAGGGCATCCGCGCGAACACCGGCACCAGGGTGGCGAACACCAGCGCCAGGAAGGCGCCGAGGCCCAGCAGGATGAGCGGACCGGGGCCAAAGCCGTGGGTCAGCCGCGCCAGCGCCAGCGCGCCCACCGCCGGCGGCGCCAGCAGAATGACCAGGGTCGGCTGAAGGCGGACCGGCATCTTCGGACCGAGGATGATCCGCTGCAGGATCAGCGGCTGCACCATGGCCCACAACAGCGCGCCGACGCCGAACAACACCCAGCTCAGCGTCTCATAGCCAAGCGCCACCCCGAAGGAGGGCGCCAGCACATTGCCCACCAGCGGGATGAGCAGCGGCGGCGACAAGGCGGACGTGTCCCGCGCGCTGACCAGAAGCCCGCGCACCATCCACACGCCGATGGCCACATGCAGCGTCACCGCCACCAGCCAGAGGCCGCAGGCGAGGTCGAAGGCATAAGGCGCAAGGCCGCCGGAGACGATCATCAGGCCGATGGAAGCGGCCCCGGCGAAAGCCGAGCGCACGGGATGCCGGAGGTCGGAGGCGAGCGCGCCGGGATGGCGCACGGCGCGCGTCACGTGCAGGAACACGAGCATCACCCACAGGGCCCCGGCCAGGGCAATGAGCGTCTCGCCGATGAAGGCGGGCGCGCCCAGATAGCGCGCCGCCTCCCGCCAGCCGAGGCCAACGCCCCCCACCCCCAGCGGCGCGGCGAAGAGCGGCAGCGGCAGATGCACCAGCCGTCCCGGCCTCGATCCCGGAACGGGCGACCTGCGCGTCTGGCCAGCGGACATGGCGGTGTTTCCTGCCGTGGAGGGATATGCGCCGTTGAAACGGGCCGCACCCGCCGCCCTTTGGCGCGAGCGGCCGGTTGCCTTGGCTTTACCATTGCGGCCGCAATTTCACGACGGGCGCCCGTGCATGGTGACGCCCCGTTCCATGCGACACCCCGAAGGATCGCAGGATCTGTCAGCGCCGGTCCTTGAAGAAGGTGCGCAGCACCTCGGCCGCCTGCCGCTCGGCGATGCCGCCATAGACTTCGGGGGCATGGTGGCAGGTGGGCTGGCTGTAGAAGCGCGGGCCGCTGTCCACCGCCCCGCCCTTGGGATCGGCGGCGCCATAATAAAGCCGGCGGATGCGCGCGAAGGAGATGGCCGCCGCGCACATGGCGCAGGGCTCCAGCGTCACATAGAGATCGCAGTTCACCAGCCGCTCGGCGCCCAGTGTCGCGGCCCCCGCGCGCAGCACCTGCATCTCCGCATGGGCGGTGGGATCTGAGTTTTCGCGCGTACGGTTGCCATCGCGGGCGATCACCGTGGAACCGCGCACCAGCACCGCCCCCACCGGCACTTCGCCCCGCGCGGCGGCGGCGCGGGCCTCGGCGAGCGCCATCTGCATGAAAGTCTCGCCCACGCCGACGCTCCAGCCACCTCGTCTCGCAGCACGGATCGTGCTATCGCCCTCTCCATGCCCCGTACACAGCCTCCCCGCAAGGACAAGAACCGCGTCCCGCGCGTCAAAACCGCGCTGCCGCCCGCCCAAACCAAGGACGCCGAGCGCGTCGCCAAGGTGATCGCCCGCGCCGGACTCGGCTCGCGGCGCGAGATCGAGGACTGGATCCTGGAGGGACGGATCGCCGTCAACGGGACCGTCCTGACCACCCCCGCCTTCACCGTGACGGCGGAGGACGCCATCACGGTCGACGGCGCACCCCTGCCGGAGCGCGAGCGCACCCGCCTGTTCCTCTATCACAAGCCCCGGGGCGTGGTGACCACCAACAAGGACCCGGAAGGGCGCACCACCCTGTTCGAGATCCTGCCGAAGGGCCTGCCGCGCCTCGTCAGCGTCGGACGGCTCGATCTGAATTCCGAAGGCCTGCTGCTGCTGACCAATGATGGCGGCCTTGCCCGCGTCCTGGAGCTGCCGGAGACCGGTTGGCTGCGCCGCTACCGCGTGCGCGCCAAGGGCGAGATCGACCAGGCCCAGCTCGACGGCCTCATCAAGGGCATCACCGTGGAGGGCGTGGAATACGGCCCCATCGAGGCGACCCTTGACCGCGTCCAGGGCGCCAATGCCTGGATCACGGTGGCGCTGCGCGAAGGCAAGAATCGCGAGGTGCGCAATGTGCTGGGCGCCCTCGGTCTGTTGGTGAACCGCCTGATCCGCGTCTCCTACGGCCCCTTCCAGCTGGGCGAGGTGCCGGAAGGCGGCATCGAGGAGGTGCGCACCCGCATCCTGCGCGACCAGATGGGCGCCGAGATCATCGCCGCCTCCGGGGCCGACTTTGACGGCCCCATCCTCGACCAGCCCGTGGAGCCGCCCGCCCGCCGGACGCGCCCGGAGCCTGCCGAGGACGGCGACGAGGAGCGTCGTCCCGTCCGCCGCGGCCCGCCGCGCCGCGCCGAGCCGGAGCCGGAGCCCCGTGGCCGCGCCCGCCGTCCGCGCGGCGAGGCCGAGGAGACCGCCTCCTTCCGCGTGCGCAGCCGCCGGGGCGACGAGGAACGTGAGCTGGAGAGCCGCGGCACCGTCTCCGACCGCAAGGGCCGCGAGATCAAGGTGGAGCGCGTGGTGAAGCCACGCGAAGAATCCCGCCCGGGCAGGTCGTTCGACGCTCGCCCGCCCCGCAAGGGCGGCCAGCGCGGCTTTGACGATGCGCGCGGCGAGAAGCCCCGCTTCGGCCGGGGCCGTCCCGGCTTCAGCCGTGATGAAGGGGAATTTGGCGGCCGTCCCGCCCGGGGCGGGGCCCGTCCGCCCCGCCGCGACGAGCGCCCCCGCTCCGAGGGGGATGATGTGGGCTTCCTGCCGCGCGGCCCCCGCGCCGGCGCCGAGCGCGGCGAGCGCCCCGCACGCCCCTTCCGCGAGCGGTCCGAGCGTCCCGAGGGCGGTGCCCGTCCGCCCCGTTCCGGTGGCCGCTTCGGCGGTGACCGCGAGGAGCGCGGCGAGCGTCCGGCCCGTCCCTTCCGCGAGCGCTCCGAGCGTCCCGAAGGCGGCGCCCGCCCGCCCCGCGCCGGTGGCCGCTTCGGCGGTGACCGCGAGGAGCGCGGCGAGCGCCCGGCCCGGCCCTTCCGCGAACGGTCCGAGCGTCCCGAGGGTGGCGAACGGCCCCAGCGGTCCGGTGGGTTCCGCTCCGGTGGACGGGAAGACGGCCCGAAGGGCTTCAAGGGCGGCGCCGGCAAGCGGCCCGCTTATGGCGATGATCGTCCGCGCGGCCCGGCCGGGCCTGGCAAGGGCGGACCAAAAGGCGGGCCGCAGGGCCGTCCCTCCGGCGGCTTCAAGGCTGGCCCCAAAGGCGGCGGCAAAGGTGGTCCGAAGGGTGGGCCCGGTGGCTCAGGCCCGCGCGGCCGGTCGTCCGGCCCCCGCAGCCGGGGCTGATCGGGGACGGCCATGCGGATCGTCGGCGGTTCCCTGCGCGGGCGGGTGCTGAAAGCGCCCGCCACCAACGCCACCCGCCCCACCACGGACCGGCTGCGGGAAGCCCTGTTCAACGTGCTCGCCCATGCCTATGGCGATGCGGCTGATGGCGCGCGGGTGCTGGACCTGTTCGCGGGCACCGGCGCGCTGGGCATTGAGGCGCTCTCACGCGGCGCGGCCTTCGCCCTGTTCGTGGAAGAGGCGGTGGAGCCCCGCGCCCTCATCCGCACCAATGTGGAGACGCTGGGCTTGACCGGCGTCACCCGCATCTTCCGGCGCGATGCCACCCGCCTGGGCGACTGCCCGCCGGGCGATGCCTATGGCCTCGTCTTCTGCGACCCACCCTATGGCAAGGGGCTCGCTGAACAGGCGCTGGCCTCCGCGCGCCTGGGCGGCTGGCTCGCACCCGAGGCGCTGGTGGTGGTGGAGGAGAAGGCCGGCGCCTTCACGGTGCCAGAAGGCTTCACCGAGCTGGAGCGCCGGCGCTATGACGAGACGGAACTGACGTTCCTGTCTGCCTGAGACTGCCTACCCGCCCGAGCCTCACTCGGCCGCCAGGAAGCGGCCGATGCGCTCCACCGCCTCGCGCATGTCCGCTTCCGAGCCGGCATAGGAAAAGCGCAGGAACTGCTTGCCCCGGAACGGGTCGAAATCGACCCCCGGGGTCGCCGCCACATGCACGGCGTCCAGCAGCCGGGTGGCGAAGGCGGCGGAATCGCCGGTGAAGCGCGAAACATCCGCATAAAGATAAAAGGCGCCGTCCACCGGCAGGAAGTGGTCAAGCCCCACGCGCGGCAGGCCTTCTGTGAGGATGCGGCGGTTCACCTCATAGCCGTGCTTCACCACGTCCATTTCCGCCCGACCGTCAAAGGCGGCCTCGGCGGCGATCTGCGACAAGGTGGGCACCGAGATGGACAGGTTCTGCTGCAGGCGTTCCATGGTGCGGGAGAAGCCGGGGGGCACCACCATCCAGCCCACGCGCCAGCCGGTCATGCAGAAATATTTGGAGAAGGAATTGATGACCACCGCCTCCTCCGACAGCTCCACGGCGCTCACCGCCGGGAAGGCATAATCGAGGCCGTGATAGATCTCGTCGGAGACAAAGCGCATACCCAGATCCCTGGCGCAGTCCAAGAGCGCCGCCAAGGCGGGGCGATCCATCATGGTGCCGGTGGGATTGGCGGGGCTGGCCACCAAGACGCCCTTCAGCGGCTTTTCCCGGTGGGCGGCCAGCAGGGATTCCGGCGTCAGGGCGAAGCGGTCTTCCGCCCGGGTCTCGATGAGCACCGGCTCACAGCCAAGCGCCGAAAGCACATGGCGATAGGGCGGATAGCCGGGGGCGGCGATGGCCACCCGATCGCCCGGCGCGAACAGGGCCAGGAAGGCCAGGATGAAGCCCCCCGACGATCCGTTGGTGACCACGATGCGCTCCGGGTCCACCGCCGTGCCGTGGACCTCGCCGTAATAGCGGGCGATTCGCGCGCGCAGCGAGGGAATGCCCAGCGCCGCCGTATAGCCCACCTGCCCCGCCTCCAGCGCGGCGGCGGCCGCGCGGCGGGCGGTGAGCGGGGCGGGCGCGGCCGGCTGTCCCACTTCCATATGGATCACCCGCCCGCCCTCGCTCTCGATGCGGGCCGCATGCGCCATCACGTCCATGACGATGAAGGGCGCCACTTCCGAGCGCGCGGAGCCGGAGAAGGGAGAAAAGGGACGCGTGGACATGAGACGTGATCCTCGCACGGGGGCGGCGCCGTGGTGTCGCCGCATTCGCGCTGTGGTTACAGGGTTCGCCCCAACGTGATCCGGGGGCGCATTGACCCACAGGGTCGGGCCGTGTTCCTTCGCTTAGCCTGCGGAGGCGGGCCCGCCAAGGGTTCAGCGGACACGCCCGCAATGCAAAGGAACGAGCGTACGGACCGATGAAGGTGGTGTGGAGCCTCATTCAGCGCATGTGTCAGCCCCGTCGGCCCCCGCCCGCCGATGGCCGGGGCGCGGTTGCGCGCCGCCGGGCGGCGCGCCCAGGCGCAGCGCTGAACCTCGTGCTCGCGTTCGTCGCCAGCCTCGCCTTGCCCATCCACGAGGCGGCGGCGCAGGCCCGCCCCAAGATCATCCGCGATGCCGAGATCGAGAATCTGCTGCGCGACTATATCCGCCCCATCCTCAAGGTCGCCGGGCTGACGCAGCAGAATGTGGACGTGGTGCTGATCGGCGACCGCTCCTTCAACGCCTTCGTGGCCGACGGCAAGCGCATCTTCATCAATGTGGGCGCGCTGATGGATGCGGAGACGCCCAACCAGATCATCGGCGTGCTCGCCCATGAGATCGGCCACATCTCCGCCGGCCATCTGGTGCGCATGCGCGAGCAGATCGCGGGCGCCCAGACCATGGCCATCGCGGCCATGCTTCTAGCCGGCGCGGGGGTCGCGGCCGGAGCGGCGGCGGGCGCCAGCTCCAATGCGGTGAGCGGCGCGGCGGCGGGCGCCATGACCGCGCCCCAGGAAATGATTCGCCGCTCGCTTTTGAGCTACCAGCGCGGCCAGGAATTGGAGGCCGACCGGCTGGCGGTGAAGTATCTCACCGCCACGCGCCAGTCCGCCAAGGGCATGCTGGAGACCTTCGAGCGCTTCCAGAGCGACCAGCTCTTTCTCTCCCAGCGCGTCGACCCCTATCTGCTGAGCCATCCCATGGCGCGCGAGCGCATTGCGGCGCTGGAGGAACTGGCCAAGGCCAGCCCCTATTACAACACCAAGGACCCGCCCGAGCTCCAGGCCCGCCACGACCTCATGCGCGCCAAGCTGTTCGGCTTCATGGACCGGCCCGACGCGGTGCTGCGCCGCTATCCGCCCACCGACACCTCGCTGGCGGCCCAATATGCCCGTGCCATCTCGGCCTATCGCTTTGGCAACGTGAACGACTCCATCGCCAAGATCGACGCCCTCATCGCCCGCCAGCCGGGCAACCCTTATTTCATCGAGCTGAAGGGCCAGGCGCTGCTGGAGGCGGGCCGGGCGGGACAGGCGGTGGCCCCGCTCCAGCAGGCGGTGCGCATGACCGACGGCAATCCCCTCATCCGGGCCATGCTGGGACAGGCGCTGGTGGAATCCGGCAATCCCGCCTACACGGACGAGGCCATCCGCGAATTGTCCTTCGCCACCCAGCGCGATCCTGATTCGGTGACCGCCTGGCGCGCTTTGGCCACCGCCTATGGCCGCAAGGGAGATCTTGCCAATGCCGACCTTGCCTCGGCGCAGAGCTATATGGCGGCGGGCGAATTCCGCACCGGCCAGGAACTGGCCGCCCGCGCCCGCCAGCGCTTCAAGCCCGGCACGCCCGGCTGGCTGAAGGCCGACGACATCTTGAACTTCAAGCCCCCCGCCGCGACGGCGCAACGGTGATGATGCCCAGTTCTGTCGCACCCCGTTCTGTCGCACCCCGTTCTGACGCGTTCCGTTTGCTCATGGAGACTTCGATGCTGCCCCGTCCCGGCCTGCGTGCCGCCCTCGCCTTTGCCGCCGCCTTCGGGACGCTGGCCACCCTCACCGCACCCGCCGCCGCCTTCACCGATGCGGAGAAGGCGGAGATGGGCCCCATCATCCGCGACTATCTCATCAAGAATCCCGAAGTGCTCCAGGAGGCCATCGCCGAGCTGGAGAAGCGCCAGGCCGCCAGCGAGGCCAAGGACCGCCAGCAGGCCCTGTCGCAGATGAAGGACCTCATCTTCAACAGCCCGCGCGGCGTGGTGGTGGGCAACCCCAAGGGCGACGTCACCCTGGTGGAATTCTTCGACTATAATTGCGGCTATTGCCGCAAGTCGCTCTCCGACATCGAGCAGCTCATCAAGGCCGACCCCAAGCTGAAGGTGGTGCTGCGCGAGTTCCCGGTGCTCGGCCAGGGCTCGGTGGAAGCCGCCCAGGTGGCGGTGGCCGTGCGCATGGTTGCGCCCGACAAATACATGGCCTTCCACCATGCCCTGCTGTCCGGCCGCGGCCAGGCCGACCGCGCCAAGGCCATCGCCGCCGCCAAGGAAGTGGGCATCGACACTGCCCTCATCCAGAAGCAGGCCACCTCGCCGGAGCTGAACGCCACCCTCGACGAAAGCATGAAGATCGCCCAGGCGCTGGGCCTCAACGGCACGCCGTCCTTCGTGGTGGGCAATGACGTGGTGATCGGCGCTGTCGGCTACGACAAGCTCAAGGACGCCATCGACCAGGCCCGCAAGCAGCCCACCAACTGAGCCGCCCTGCGACGGTGTGCATCATTCCCGCCCCGCGCCGCGTGATCGCCGCGCGGGGCGCTTTTCTTAAGGCCCGTGACACCTTATAAACGCGCGGCCCGAAGAGCCGGCGCCGGCATGATGCCGCGACGTCTTCCCCTCGGCGGACCCGCGATGTGCGCGGGGCGCCATGGACCCGATCGCACCGGATGCCCGATACCGTCCACGTCCTCAACGGACCCAATCTGAACCTGCTCGGCACCCGCGAGCCCGGCATTTACGGCGCCGCGACGCTGGCCGACATCGAGGCTTTGTGCCGCCAGGCCGCCGCCAGCCACGGGCTGGACCTGGTGTTCCACCAGACCAATCATGAAGGCGTGCTGGTGGACCAGATCCACGCGGCGCGGGGCAGCCTCGGCGTGGTGCTGAATGCGGGCGCCTATACCCACACCTCGGTGGCGCTCCGGGACGCCATCGCCGCTGCGGCCGTGACCACGGTGGAAGTCCACCTGTCCAATGTGTTCGCGCGCGAGCCGTTCCGGCACCATTCCTATCTCTCGCCGGTGGCACGCGGCGTCATCTGCGGCTTTGGTCCGCAGGGCTATGTGCTGGGCATCGCCGCGCTCGCCGCGCAGCGTGCGGCCTGACCATGCTTGACATTCGGAACTGACCAGTCCTCAAGGAGCCCCGCGCGGCCCCTCGCGCCGCACGATCGCATAGGCATGATGAAGAATCCCAAATCCCCGATCGACACCGCCCTCGTCCGCGACATCGCCCAGCTCCTCTCGGAGAGCGACCTAACGGAAATCGAGGTCCAGCACGACGCGCTGCGCATCCGTGTGGTGCGCGCCCCCGCCCAGGTGGTGCAGGTGGCCCCTGCCGCCGTGGCGGCGCCCGCCGCCCCCGCGCTGGCCGCCCCCGAAGTCGCCGCCGCCAGTCCGGCCGACTTCTCCAAGCACCCGGGCGCGGTCACCTCGCCCATGGTCGGCACCGCCTATCGCTGCCCCGAGCCGGGCGCAGCGCCGTTCGTGGACGTGGGCTCCACCGTGCGCGAAGGCCAGACGGTTCTCATCGTCGAAGCCATGAAGACCATGAACGCCATCCCCGCCCCGCGCTCCGGCACGATCACCAAGATCCTGGTGGAGAACGGCCAGCCGGTGGAATATGGCGAGCCCCTGCTCGTCATCGAATGAGAGGCGGCGCGCCGCGTGGCGCGCGCTTGACGAGACGGGCCGGCGCCTCCTGCCGGCCGTCGGCAGATTGAGTTTACGCGAAGGCTAACCGCGCCGATGTTTCAGAAAATCCTCATCGCCAATCGCGGCGAGATCGCGCTGCGCATCCTGCGGGCCTGCAAGGAGCTCGGCATTGCCACCGTGGCCGTGCACTCCACCGTGGATGCGGATGCCATGCATGTGCGCCTCGCCGATGAGAGCGTGTGCATCGGCCCCGCGCCCGCCCGCGACAGCTATCTGAACATCCCCTCGCTGCTCGCCGCCTGCGAGATCACGGGCGCGGACGCGGTGCATCCCGGCTACGGCTTCCTGGCGGAGAACGCCCGCTTCGCCGAGATCCTGAACGACCACAACATCCACTTCATCGGTCCCAAGGCGGAGCATATCCGCATCATGGGCGACAAGATCGAGGCCAAGAAGACCGCCCAGCGCCTCGGCATTCCGGTGGTGCCCGGCTCGGAGGGCGGCATCCACTCGGACGAGGAGGCCCATAAGGTCGCGGCCGAGATCGGCTTCCCGGTTCTGGTGAAGGCGGCCGCCGGCGGCGGCGGGCGCGGCATGAAGGTGGCGCTCACAGCCGACGACCTCTCCGCGGCCCTGTCCACCGCCCGCTCGGAAGCCAAGGCGGCCTTTGGCGACGATGCGGTCTATCTGGAAAAGTACCTCGGCAAGCCGCGCCACATCGAGGTGCAGGTGCTCGGCGACGGGCGCGGCAATGCCATTCATCTGGGCGAGCGCGACTGCTCCCTGCAGCGCCGCCACCAGAAGGTGTGGGAGGAGGCCCCCTCCCCGGTCATCACCGTCGCCCAGCGCGAGCAGATCGGCGAGACGGTGGCCAAGGCCATGCGCGAGATGAAATATCTCGGCGTCGGCACGGTGGAATTCCTTTACGAGAACGGGGAATTCTACTTCATCGAGATGAACACCCGCATCCAGGTGGAGCATCCGGTCACCGAGATGGTCACCGGCATCGACCTCATCAACGAGCAGATCCGCGTCGCCGCCGGCGAGCCCCTGACCCTCACCCAGAAGGACGTGGTGATCGAGGGCCATGCCATCGAGTGCCGCGTGAATGCGGAGCACCCCACAACCTTCCGCCCCTCGCCCGGCCGCATCACCCATTATCATGTGCCCGGCGGGCTCGGCATCCGCGTGGACAGCAATGCCTACCAGGGCTACGCGATCCCGCCCAATTACGATTCGCTGGTGGGAAAGCTCATCGTCCACGGCAAGACGCGCGACGAATGCCTGATGCGCCTGCGCCGGGCGCTGGACGAGTTCGTGGTGGATGGCATCGACACCACCTTGCCCTTGTTCCGCACCCTCGTGCGCACCAAGGACATTGCCGAAGGCCAGTATGACATCCACTGGCTGGAGCATTTCCTGGCCAAGGGCGAGGACTGACCCCGAATCCGCGCGGACCAGTCAGGCGGCCTTGCCGTCCTTGGGCAAGGCCAGGCACGCCAGGAGGCCGAGGGCGAGGCCGGCGAGCGTCAGCTCCACCCGATAGCCGCCGAGCGTGGTGATCGCCTCGCTCGGCGAGAGCGCGAAGTTCAGCGCCACTACGGTCAGGCAGAAGCTGTAGAGGCCGTAACGCTGCGGCCCCACCAGCAGCATGGCGCCGACGATGGCGCCCATCAGCCCCAGGTGCAGCCCCAGGGGCAGGCCCAGGAAGAGAAGCGCCACCGCCGCCACCGATCCGAGCACGGTGCCGAGCCCGCGCCGGTGCATTCTGCGCAAGGTCTCGGTCCGCGTCGGCTTCATGACGCGCAGCGCCGTGGTCAGCAGCCAGCCCGAATGGGGCACCGGCACCAGCACCACCAGCACGCTGCCCACCCCCGCCAGAACCGCCATCACCAGATCGAAACGCGCCCGCACCTTGGGGGCGGGCGTCACGGCGCCGGCATCGCGGGAGAACAGCCCCATCCACGGCACCACCAGCTCCTGCCGCCAGCTGCGGCGGCCGGTGTCGCCTCGTGGCACCAGCAGCGCCACCCAGAGCGCCTGCCAGAGCGCGCCCAGGCCGAGGGCAAGGCCATAGGTGAGCGGGGAGAGGCCGGGGGGCAGCGGCCCGGCGGACAGGGCCATGGCCAGGGCGCTCAGGGCCGCCACCGGCCGCAGGCTCACCGGCACCAGCTCGGTGCGCGCCTGCCAGAGGGCGAAGAGGATGGCAGCGGGCATGAACCGCCACAGGTCCAGCCCGCAAAAGGCGCCGATGGCCGCCGAGGCCCCGAAGCAGGCCGCCGCCACCGCCAGCTTGGCGCGGGGCTGGCGCGCCGGCAGGCGCGGAAAGCTCACCACCAGGAGATAGGCCCCGAAGGCGCCGGCGATCCCCGCCTCAAGCGCGCCCGTGGCCAGGCCGGCAAAGCCGGGCGCCGTCGCGGCTGCGGCGAGCCCCCCTGCCCGGATCAGACGGGCCCGCTCCATTCGCCCCTCCCCCTGGCCCCACCGACGACGCGCCGCCGGCCTCAAGGGACGGGCGGCCGATCACTCTTCTTCTTCGAGGCTGAACTGCTTCAGCTTCTCGTCATACACGAAGGTCTCGCCATAGCGGCCCCAATTGACCACCGCCAGGAGGGATTCCTGCGCGAACTCCTCCGACATGTGGTCTTCCAGCTCGTCGGCGAAGCGCGACCAGGGCGCCTTGTGGCTGGGACGCTCCTCCAGCACCCGGTGGATGTGGGCGGCCAGCGGCACATGGGCCAGGAGATGGTCCGCGAACAGGCGCTTGCGGGCCTCCACCTCGGCGCCCACGAACTCCCGCCCGGCATCGGTGAGCAGAATGTCGCCCGCCACGATCTCGGCGAAACGCAGCATCTGCAGGGTCTCGGCCACGGGGAAGAGCTCGTCCGCCGGCATGTGCAGGCTGTCGGCCAGCTCCGGCAGATCGGCGCGACCGTTATAGGGCGGATCGTTCAGCTCTTCGAGCAGACCCGCCAGGATGTTGGTGGAGATGGGCTGCAGGTGCGAGGTGATGGTGGCCGCTTCCTGCTGCTGCTGGTCGTGGCCCTGGAGCGCCGCGCCGGGACCCGCCCGGTTGGTCATGCGGGCGTAGATCTCCTCCACCAGCGCGCGGAATTCCGGCGCCAGGCGGTCGCGCGGATGGGGCAGGCTGATGGGCATCTCATAGGCGACCCGTCCCGGATTGGACGAGAAGATGAGGACGCGGTCGCACATGAGCACCGCTTCCTCGATGTTGTGGGTGACGATGAGGATGGACTTGATGGGCAGGACGCCATCCGTCCACAGGTCGATGATGTCGGTGCGCAGCGTCTCGGCGGTCAGCACGTCCAGCGCCGAGAAGGGCTCATCCATGAGCAGGAGGCGGGGATGCACCACCAGCGCCCGGGCGAAGCCCACGCGCTGGCGCATGCCGCCGGACAATTCCTTGGGATAGGCGCTCTCGAAGCCGCCGAGGCCGATGAGGTCGATGGCCTGCTCGGCGCGCCGGCGCCGTTCCGCCGCATCCACCCCCAGCGCCTCCAGGCCGATCTCCACATTCTGGAGCACGGTCAGCCAGGGGAAGAGGGCGAAGGTCTGGAACACCATGGAGATGCCCGGGCACGGCCCGTTGATCTTCTGGCCGCACCAGGTCACCTCGCCCGAGAAGGGCGGCACGAGGCCGGAAATGATGCGCAGCAGGGATGACTTGCCGGAGCCCGAGCGGCCCAGCAGGCCGACGATCTCGCCCTCCTTGATGGACAGCGAGACATCGTCCAGCACCAGGATGCGGTTGTTGTCGCCCTTGCGGTACGACTGGACCACGTGGGAGACGCCGAGCAGCGGGGCATCTGCCGCGGGAGAGACGGTTTCGAGCATGGTCGGTCTCCTCAGTCGAGGCGCAGGCGGCGGGCCGCGAAGGTGAACATCGGGCGCCAGAGCGTGCGGTTGAACGCGATGACGTAGAGCGACATGACGGCGATGCCGAGGGTGACGCGCGGGAAGTCCGCCGCCGTGGTGGCATCGGCAATATAGGCGCCAAGGCCTTCCGCCCGCAGCGTGGTGTCACCCCAGCTGGCCACCTCCGCCACGATGGAGGCGTTCCAGGAGCCACCGCTCGCGGTCAGAGCGCCCGTGACATAATAGGGGAAGACGCCGGGCAGGATCACCTTGCTCCACCAGTGCCACCCCCGGATGTGGAAGGAACTGGCGGCTTCCCTGAGGTCGTTGGGGAAGGCGCTGGCGCCGGCGATGACGTTGAACAGGATGTACCACTGGGTGCCCAGCACCATCAGCGGGGACAGCCAGACATTGGGGTCGAGCCCGAGCCGCACGATCGCCACCACCGCGAAGGGGAAGACGATGTTGGCCGGGAAGGCCGCCAGGAACTGGGCCGCCGGCTGGAGCGCGGTGGCCACCTTCGGCCGCAGGCCGATCCACACCCCCACCGGCACCCAGATGAGCGAGGCGAGGAAGATCAGCACGGCCACGCGGATCAGGGTGAGGAAGCCCAGCCACACCACATGGCCCACTTCGGCGAGCCCCACCTCGCGGCCCACGTAATCCACCACGATCCAGGCGCCATAGGCGGCGCTGGCCACCACCAGCACCGTCCAGATGCGATCCATGGTGGGGCTGGTCCAGGCGGCCTCCACGCGGTGGGGCACGCGCACCGGCGAGCGCAGCGGCATGCGGGCGGTGACCTTGGCCAACGCGCCGACGGGCGTGAGGATGATCTGCAGCAGGTGCGCCCGCTTCACCAGGTCGAGCACCCAGGACTTGGGCGCCGGACCGCCGGCGGACTGCTCGAACCGGAACTTCTCCGCCCAGGCCACCAGCGGCCGGAACAGCAACTGGTCATAGAGCAGGATGATGACCAGCATGGCGATCACCGACCAGGCCACGGCGCCAAGGTCGCGATGGTCGATGGCGGTGGCCACATAGGCGCCGATGCCCGGCAGCGTGATGGTGGTGTCGCCCACCGTGATGGCTTCCGAGGCCACCACGAAGAACCAGCCGCCCGACATGGACATCATGGTGTTCCACACCAGGCCCGGCATGGAGAAGGGCACTTCCAGGCGCCAGAAGCGCTGCCAGCCGGTGAGGCGGAAGCTGTCGGACACTTCCACCAGGTCGCGCGGCAAGGTCTTCAGCGACTGGTAGAAGCTGAAGGTCATGTTCCAGGCCTGGCTGGTGAAGATGGCGAACACCGCCGCCAGCTCCACGCCCAGAACCTGGCCCGGAAACAGGTTCATGAAGAACAGCACGGTGAAGGACAGGAAGCCCAGCACCGGCACCGACTGCAGGATGTCGAGCACCGGGATCAGCACCATCTCGGCGCGCCGGCTCTTGGCGGCGATGGCGCCGTACACGAAGGTGAAGATCAGCGAGCAGACGATGGCGGCCAGCATGCGCAAGGTGGTGCGCAGCGCATATTCGGGCAGCGACCACGGGTCGAGCGAAATGGGCGTGCGCTCGATGTCGGCGATGGGAACGAGCGTCTCTTGCGTCGCATGGGTAATCAGCGCCAGGAAGGCGAAGATGATGGCGAAGGCGAAGAGATCGAACGCGCTGAAATAGCGGGGGCGCACCGCCGCGGGATCGGGTTTGGAGCCAACAGGCTGGAAGAGCATGAGGCGGGTCCGCTGCGCACGAGCTGAATGGCGGACGACACCGCGCGGTGGGTCCTTGGGCGGCAGTACAGCGCGTTCATGACAAAAAGACTACAATCGGTTTTCAGTAGCTTGGCACCTTTCCACCCTTCTCTTGCTGCACCGCACTTTCTCCGCGAGAGTGATCCAAAAGCGGCAAAGCGCCACATCGCCGCCCCGCTTGCATGCGCTTCTATGATCCCATGAGCCGGCCCCGCGACCATATTGTTGAAATCACCTCTGACGTGCTGCTGAAGGCCTATGCCTGCGGCATCTTTCCCATGGCCGAAAGCGCCGAGGATCCAGGGCTTTACTGGATCGAGCCGGAACGGCGGGGGATCATTCCGTTGGATGCCTTCCACGTCTCATCCCGCCTCGCCCGGACCGTGCGGTCGGACCTGTTCGAGGTGCGGGTGGACAGCGATTTCGAGGCTGTGATCTCCGGCTGCGCCGCCTCCCAGCCCGGCCGCACCAAGACCTGGATCAATGGCCGCATCCGCTCGCTTTATGGCGACTTGTTCCGCCGCGGCCATTGCCACACGGTGGAGGTCTGGCGGGACGGTCAACTGGTGGGCGGGCTCTATGGCGTCCGGCTTGGCGCCGCCTTCTTCGGCGAGAGCATGTTCCACACGGAGCGGGACGCCTCCAAGGTCGCCCTCGTCCATCTGGTGGCCCGCCTGAAGGCGGGCGGCTTCCGGCTGCTGGACACCCAGTTCGTCACCTCCCACCTCGCCACGTTCGGCGCGGTGGAGGTCAGCCGGCGCGCCTATCAGCGCCTGCTGGACGATGCGGTGAAAGCCCGGGCGGACTTCTACTTCTGGCCCGCGGACCGGGTGGTGCCCGGCGGCGTCGCCTTACAATCCATCAGCCAGATATCGTAGATGGGGTGCTCCACGGCGTGGAGCCCGGGGCTTGAGGCGAACATCCATCCGGTAAAGATGCGCTTGGCCTCGCCCTTCAGCGTGATCTCGTTCACCTCGGTGAAGGAGGTGGTGTTGGGCGTCTCGGTGGGCGGGCGGGTGTAGCACACGCGCGGCGTCACCTGGAGGGCGCCGAATTGCACGGTCTCGCCGATGGCCACGTCGAACGAGGTGATGCGGCCGGTGATCTTGTCGAGCCCGGCGAAGACGGCCGTCGGATTGGAGATGCGTTCCGCCGAGGGCTGCACCACCACATAATCATTGCCATCGGCCGCCGGAGCCTGGGTGCCGGGGGCCACAGGCGGCGCGGCGACCGGGGTCTGGGCGGCGGGCGCCGCCTGGGTGGCCGGCGCCGGCTGGCTGCCGGGCTGGGCGGCCCGTGGGGCGCCGGGCGGCGGCTGTTGGGGATATTGCGGGCGGGCCGACTGGCTGGGCGTGGTGGTGGACGACGGGCCGACGCTGGCGGGCGGCAGCAGGGGCGCCGATTCGATGCCGCTTCTCGACTGCGCGAAAGCCACCGATCCCGCCGCGAGCAGCGTCGCGAAAGCAAGGAACGACGCAAAGCGGGACATCACCATGTCAGAACCATTTCCAGGGGCCGGCCATCGGGCGGCTGGATTGCCACGAAGCGGGAGAGGCGATCCGCCTGCCGCCGGTCCCCGTTAACACCCCCATTGCGGCCACGGAAGGGCAAGCCAAGCGGGGCGCGCCATCTCCGCGCATGGGCGCGGGGCGCAAGACTGGCGATCGAGGGGAACTGAGGGACGAAACGCGCCAGTGACGCGCCAAGTGGGGGCGCGGGCCTGACGCCCGCGCACACCTCACGCGGTGCGACTCACTCGCCCGGCGTCCAGGCCGAATAGTCGCCCGTCACGCGCGGACGAGCGCGGCCGGCGAGCACGGAGCCCTTGGGGCGATAGGCGGCGGGGCTGCCGGTGAGATTGCGGTGGTGCGGCTTCTGCCAGGACCGGGGCGCGTAGTTTTCCTCGGTGGGCAGCACGTCGGTGCGGTGGTGCATCCAGCCATACCAGCCGGGCGGAATGGCGGTCGCCTCGGCATAGCCGTTATAGATGACCCAGCGGCGCTCGAAGCCGAGCGTGGGGTCGATCGCGCCGTTGCGGGTGCGGAAATAGCGGTTGCCAAACTCGTCCTGGCCCACGAACTCGCCAAACCGGCGGGTCCACAGCGCCGTGCCGATCGTCTGCTTGTTCCACCAGGTGAAAATATAAAGCAGCAACTCTTTCACGATCCGCGCCTCGCTCGATTTTGGGTCGGAACATGCCATTCCCGCGCCCGGGTGTCCACGCCTTCTCGACGGGAGCGGGAGCGCCGCCCCAATGGTCCCGCCCTAAGGCAGGATCAACGTCACCACATATACGAAGAACAGAACCAGATGCACCAGTCCGGTGAGGGTATTGGTCTTGCCGGTGCCGAAATTCACCACCGACAGCAGCAGCGCCAGGAGCAGTTGCACCCGGTCCTCCGGGTCGACGCCCAGGATGATCGGCCGGTACAGGATGAAGGAAATGGCCACCATGGCGGGCATGGTGAGGCCGATGGTGGCGAGCGCGGAGCCGAGCGCCGTGTTGATCGCCCGCTGCAGCTCGTTGTTGCGGGCCGCGCGAATGGCGGTGATGGTCTCCGGCAGCAGCAGCATGGCCACCACCACGGCGCCGATCACCGCATCGGGGTCCGCAAGGTTCAGCGGCACGATGAGATGTTCGACGCCGGCCGCCACATGGTCCGACAGCATCACCACGCCCACCAGGCTGAGCAGCAGGAAGGCCACCGCCTTGAGCGTCTGCCGGCCGCTGGGCCGGTCGTCAATTTCACTGTCTGAATCCAGGTAGTCCAGCCGGTAGCGCACCGTCTGCATGAACAAGAACGACAGATAGAGCAGCACCACGCCCACCATGATGAGGGCGAGCAGCACGGGATTGGAGGTGCCGTTCACACCGGCGGAGGTTTCCCCCGGCAGGATCAGGGCGATCACCGAAATGGCGATGATGACGGACAGGAAGCCCGTCACGCCCTGTTGCTGCACCCCTTGCTGGTAGTGGCGCAGGCTTCCCACCAACAGGCAGATGCCCACCACGCCGGTGAGCACGAACATCACGGTGGAGAGCACCGCCTCGCGGGCCAGGGTGGGATTGTTGCTCCCGTTCAGCATCAGGGACGCAAGCACCGAGACTTCGATGAGGGTCACGGAGAAGGTGAGGACCAGCGTTCCGTAGGGCTGGCCCAGCCGCGCCGAGATGCGCTCGGCATGCTTCACCGCCGAGAAGGAGGAGCCCAGCAGCAGGAAGGTGGCCGCGATGGCCACGGGGTCGGAAAACGGCAGTTGGAGGATGGGGCCCGCCAAGGCGAGCCCCACCGCCGACATGGGGAGGACATAGGCATAGGCCGGAATGGCCATGACCGCGCTCCGGCCTAGAGGGAGATGTCGAACCCCTTCGCCTTGCGATCGGCGAGCAGGCACAGATAGCAGGCCGCAAGGCTTGCCCCGGCGAGCGCAGTGATCTCCGCGTGGTCGTAGGGGGGCGAGACCTCCACCACGTCGAAGCCCTTCAGATTGAGCCCGCCGAACTGGCGCAGGATGGAGATGGCCTCCCGGCTGGTGAGGCCGCCGCACACCGGCGTGCCGGTGCCCGGCGCGAAGGCGGGGTCGATCGCGTCAATGTCGAAGGAGACATAGACCGGGGCATCCCCCACCCGCTCGATCACACGCCGCGCCACCTCGCGCGGGCCCAGCTCGCCCGCGGTGAAGCCGTCGATGATGTCGATGCCATAGGTCTGGGGCGCGTGGGTGCGAATGCCCACCTGCACCGAACGGTCGACGCGGATAAGGCCGTCCTTCACCGCCCGGGTAATCATGGTGCCGTGGTCCACCCGCTCGCCGTCATCGTCCCAGGTGTCCTGGTGGGCGTCGAACTGGATGAGGGCCACCGGCTCGCCGAGCTTGGCTACCAGCGATTTCAGCACGGGATAGGTGAGGAAATGGTCGCCGCCCAACGTCACCAGATGGGTGCCACGGGCATGGTGCTGGGCCGCCTGCGCCTCGATGGCGGCGGGAATGGCATGGGCGATGCCATAGTCGAAGACGCAATCCCCGGCGTCGGCCACATCGAGCCGGGCGAAGGGATCGAAGCCGAAGGGATAGTAGGGATCGCCATCCAGAATGGAGGACGCCGCCCGCAGCGCGCGCGGCCCGAAGCGGGTACCGGGGCGGTTGGAGACGGTCACGTCGAGCGGGATGCCCCACACCACGGCCTCGGCGCCCCCGCCGTCCTTGGCATAGCGCCGCCGCAGGAAGGAGGCCGCGCCCGAATAGTTCGGCTCCATGGACTGGCCGAACCGGAAGGAGGCATCCAGCGCGCGGTCCACCGGCCGCGGGAACAGGGGATCAGCGCTCATCACACTCTCTCTGTGTTGCCGTTTGCATTGCAGCACAAGTCGCTACCTTCGACTTAGCCTTTCCCCATCGCCAAGAGCAAGAGCGACGCAAGGTCAGGCCTTGCCCCAGGCAGGGCCTCGCGCATGGGCTCAGATGGCATATTCGCCGGTCTGGTGGGCCTTGGGCGGGCGGCAGTCCACGGCGCCCCCGGCGGCGGGAAACAGGCGGGCGCGGTCGAAGCGCACCGACACCCGCGTGCCCGGCGGCACGCGCACGGCGGGGGTGACATTGGCCTCCACCAGGCCGCCGCCCACTTCCACTTCCAGGAGGCGCGTCGCCCCGTGCCGGCGGAAGCCCCGCACCACCCCGTCCGCGCCGGGCGTGCCGGCCATGGACACCGTGATGTCGTGGGGGCGCACGAACAGGAGGCCCGGCCCTTCCGACACTGTTTCAATGGGCGCGGCCACCACGTCGCCGCCAGCGCGCACCAGCCCCTCGCCCACGGTCACCGGCAGGCGGCTGGAGGCGCCCATGAAGCCGAACACGTCGGGCGTAGCGGGACGGTCATAGACGTCGTCCGGCGTGCCCACCTGCTCGATGCGCCCCTGGCTCATGACCACCACGCGGTCGGCCAGTTCCAGCGCCTCCTCCTGGTCGTGGGTGACGAACAAGGTGGTGTGGCCGGTCTGGTCGTGCAGCGCCCGGAGCCAGGCGCGCAATTCCTTGCGCACGAGGGCATCCAGCGCCCCGAAGGGCTCGTCCAGCAGCAGCACCTTGGGCTCGATGGCCAAAGCCCGGGCCAGCGCCACGCGCTGGCGCTGGCCGCCAGACAATTGCGCCGGGAAGCGGCCGCCATAGCCTTCCAGCTGCACGAGGGCGAGCAACTCCTCCACCCGGCGGCGGATCTCGGCGTCCGGCGGGCGCGTCGCCCGGCTGCGGGAGCGAAGGCCATAGGCGATATTGTCGGCCACGCTCATGTGGCGGAACAGGGCATATTGCTGGAACACGAAGCCGATGCCGCGAAAGCGCACCGGCACTTGGGCGGCGTCCACGCCGTCGAACAGAATGTGGCCGGTGTCGAGCTGCTCCAGCCCCGCCACCGCGCGCAGCAAGGTGGTCTTGCCCGAGCCGGAGGGACCCAGCAGCGCCACCAGCTCGCCGGGCTCGATCTTCAGCGAGATGCCCGACAGGGCGCGATGGGGCCCGAAGGTCTTCACCGCGTCTTCAATGGTCACCGCGACCGTCATGATCCGTCCCGTCCACAAGCATGCCGGCGCCGCAACGCGCGGGGCCCCGTCACCGGCTGAAGCTGGCCTTATGCCATGAACCGCCGGCGCGGCAAACGCTTGGGGCCGGTCAGCGGGTCAGCGCGCGGCCGTAGAAGACCACCTTGCCGGTGGGGGTGCCGAAGGTGAAGGCCACGGGCTCCAGCGTCACCTGGAGCGTGCCGGCCAGCAGCCCTGCCCGTCCCACCGTGCCGAGCACGCCGGACGGGCATCGGCCGGCCTGCGTGAAGCTGCAGAGCGCCCGCGTGCCGTGCTCATGGGAGATGAGCCACATGCGATAGACCATGCCCGCCGGCGGCGGCGCCTCCACATGGCGCACCACCACGTCCCCCGCTTCCGGGTCGAGGGCGAGCACCATCAGCGGATCGGGCGACGATTTCAGGGGCGCGAACACATCCGGCGGCGGCGGCTGCCGGTGCATCTCCCGATAGGCCACCGCCCCACCCCCGATGAGGCCGGCCACCAGCAGAAGCCCAGTGGTCAGGCGCCAGGGATTGCCACCGTCCCGCCGCGGCTCCGGCAGGGCCGGCGCGGAGCCATCCGCACCCGTGGGCGCGGGGCGCTCCAGCACGATGTCGAAGGGGCCGCGCGGCCGGGGCGGCGACGCGGCGTCTGTCCCCGCATCCGGCGGCAGGCCGGGGGGCACAGGCTCGGACGCCGGCGGCAGGCCGGAGGGCGCTCCCCCGTCCGCCGCGCTGGCCGGGGCCGCCTCGGCATGGACGGTAGAACCTGGCCCGGGACGCTCCTCATCCGGCGAGGTGTCCGGCGCGGGGATTTCCGGCACTGGGCGCTCTGAAGCCGGCCCCTCTTGCGCGCTCGCCCCCTCGGCGCCAGCCTCTGGGGCGGGCGACTGTTGGGCGGGCGGCGGCGGCGTTTGCGTCTCTGGAGCGGGCGGCTCTGGAGCGCGCGGCTCTGGACTCGATGGCTCTGGGCTCGGCAGCTCTTGAGCGACCGGTGCGGCCGCCTCTTGAGCGCGTGCCGATCGGGCAAGCCCCTCCTCGTCAAGTTCCTCTTGGGTATTTCCTTCTTGGGCACGTCCCTCTTGTGTGCGCGTTACCCCGCGCGACACCTCTGGCACGGGCGAAATAGGGAGCGCCGCGCCAGCGCTGCCTCCCTCCCCGCCTTGTCCCACCCCCGCGACAGGCCCATCGCCGGGAGCGGACCCCGGTTCGTCGGTCACACCTCGGTCCGCGCCCTCCGTCGGTCCCAGCGCCACCGCGTCAGGGATCGGGAGCAAGACGGCAGGCGCGGTGTCGGGCGCTGGCCGCTGCGTATCCGCTGGGGAGGGCGAGGCTTCGTCAACCGGGACCTCTGTGAGAGGCAAAGGCGATGGCGCTGCCCCCGTCCCGTCGACGGGCGCCGCCGGGGAAAGGGCGGCATCGGTCGGCCCGCCCACGGCTTCCGCCGCTGGAGCATCCGTCGGCCGCGCCTCCGCGACGGAGGCCGGCGGGCCGTCCGCGCCAGGTGGCGGAGATGCGGCCGCAGGCGCCTCCTCGGTTCCGTTCGCGTCAGGGGCAGCGGTCGCCTCGTCCGCCCCATGGTCCGTGGCAGCCTCAGGCTCCGGGGACGGCAGGCCGGCGCAAATGTCATCCCACAGGTCCGCCGGCGGCCGCACGGCGGGCGACAGCGCATGAAGGGGCGCCAGGCGCTCCTCCCACAGGCGGACCAGGGCCGCGAAATCGGGGTCCCCGGCGAGCCGCTCGCGGGCGAGCGCGCGTTCTGCCCCATCCAGCGTGCCCAGCACATAGGTGGCCGCCAGGCGCCGATTATCCTCCGGCCCCATCATGGTTCAAGACACGCATCAAGTTCGGTCACCGACCGCCAGATCCAGGTGTTCACCGCATGGGGCGGGGCGTCGAGATAGATGGACAGGGCATCGCGGCTCCAGCCGTCATAATAGGCCAGAAGCAGCATGCGGCGCCGGTCCTCCGGCAGATGGCCAAGGCAGGTCAGGAGCTTGAGAAGGGAGGGGCTGCGCCGGGCCCGCGCCAGCGGGTCATCCGCGTCATCCTCCACCTCGAAAGGCTCGAACCCGCAGCCGCTCTCCATGCCATCGCGGGCGGCGTCCAGGGCGAGCGCGCGCACCCGCGCGGCCATGCGGTCCACCAGACCATCCGGGGCGGCGAAAGCGCCGGCCTCGGCCCACACTTCCAGGTAGAGGGCGCGCGTGGCCGCCCGGGCGCGCCCCTCGTCGCGCAGGATGCGCAGGGCAATCCCGTACATGCGGGGCGCGGTCGCCTCATAAAGTTCGCGCAAGGCGTCCCGGTCTCCGGCCGCCAGCCGCTCCACCAGGCTGTCCGCATTGAATGGATCGGTCACGACACTCCCGTCTGGCGCCCCGACGCCGCTCACATCCGTTCGATCAGGGCCTGATCTGATCCGTCCCGGGACCTGTCATACGCGCTCTTGGCGCCACATGCACATGTCGCGCGGTGCAGGCTGCCGGCGCGCCGGGAAACCCGCGCCCGCGTGCCGCTGGCACGCAGGCCTTTCGCCCTCGGGGGCGGGCATTCACATGCGCGCGGTTTCGCCCAGGCGCCAGGCCATGCGGCGGTCGAGGCCTTCGCCATCGGCGCCGCGCTCCCGCTCGCCGGCGGCTTCCGCCAGCTGCAGCTGGGTTTCCGCCTCATTGAGCACGTCCAGGGCCTCGGAACGCTGGACCCGCAGGTCCTGGCACGAGCGCACGAGATTGTCGCGCCGCTGGCGCGCGGCCGCGGCCACGGGGGGATAGGCAAAATGCCGGGGATCGGTGATGCCGGTGCGCGTCTCCTCCGCCGCAATGTCGCGGTCAAGGTCGCCCGCCATGCGCTCGAATTCGCCGATCATCGCATCGATCTGGGAGAGCCGCCGACGGGCATCCTCGATCTTGAACCGTTTGGCGCGGATCAGGGGTTCACGCGACTTCATGGAACGCCGTACTCCGAAGTGCATCACTGAACGCAGTGGTCCGCTCGGGACCTGTTGAGCGAGCATGGCGCACACCCGTTGCGCTTTCCTTACCGCCAGGCAGGCGCGGTGGGAAATTTACGCCCGGGCACCGTCTGGAAACCAATCGTTTACCGCCTTCATTAATGATGCTTCCACGGTTCGGGCGCGGTTCGCGAAGCCTCGGGCGCAAGGGCAATCCTTGCGCCTCATGGGTTTTGCAAGCCTCCGGTTCGGGTCCGAAGGTGCCGGCAAAGTGTTACCGCGCCATCCTTCGGATCAGGACCGACGCCCGGTGTTTCCGGTCTCGAAAGGGAGTGCGACGTTACGTCGGCATGGGGTCGAAAAAACGTAAGTGCTTGGAACAGAGTCAGTCTTCGCGTTCATGCACAAAGTTTTTCAAACCGACTCTTGCCCGCATGAATCCATGTCGGTTATCGATTCATCACACGTAACGCGAATCACACTGTCTGTCGGGACCGCGAGGGGCGGCACGCCGCCTTTCGTCTTGGTTCGAGGAAAGGGATTGCCATGCGCGTCTTGCTCATCGAGGACGACAGTGCGACGGCCCAAAGCATCGAATTGATGCTGAAGTCCGAGAATTTCAACGTCTATACGACCGACCTCGGTGAGGAAGGCGTGGACCTGGGCAAGGTCTACGAATACGACATCATCCTGCTGGACCTGAACCTCCCGGACATGTCCGGCTTCGAGGTGCTGCGCGCCCTGCGCGTGGCCAAGGTCAAGACCCCCATCCTCATCCTTTCCGGCCTTGCCGGCACCGAGGACAAGGTGAAGGGCTTCGGCTTCGGGGCGGATGACTATCTGACCAAGCCGTTCCACAAGGACGAGATGGTGGCGCGCATCCACGCCATCGTACGGCGCTCCAAGGGCCATGCCCAGTCGGTGATCCAGACCGGCGACCTGATCGTGAACCTCGACACCAAGACCGTCGAGGTGGAGGGCACCCGGGTGCACCTCACCGGCAAGGAGTACCAGATGCTGGAGCTCCTTTCCCTGCGCAAGGGCACGACGCTCACCAAGGAGATGTTCCTCAACCATCTCTATGGCGGCATGGACGAGCCCGAGCTGAAGATCATCGACGTGTTCATCTGCAAGCTGCGCAAGAAGCTGGCGAACGCCTCCGGCGGCAAGAACTACATCGAGACCGTCTGGGGCCGTGGCTACGTGCTGCGCGAGCCGGTTCCCGGCGCCGAGCGCATGGCCGTCTAGGGCGCGTCAGCGGTCTGGAGCGCCCGCCGGTCCCTCCTTCCTCTCATCGCCTTCATTCAGCGGCTCCGCCCTTCGGCGGGGCCGTTGCATTTGGGGGAGCTGGCAGGTCACGGCGCGCACGCGCGCCCTCCACCGCCCAAAAGAAAGGCCCCGCCCGCCGGGGCCTCCAGGAGGTCCGGCGGACGGGGCCATATGGTCTCAGCGCAAGCGGCAGGCGCCGGTCGTGAGGGTCAGGCCTTGACCAGCGGCACCTTGGGCACCGAGCGGCCGGACGGCCCACCCGACGCGCCACCGGACGATCCACCGGACGGTCCACCGGACTTGGGGCCGCCCTTGGGGCCGGGCTTGGCGCCGCCCCCTGAGCCGCCTGGGCCGCCCTTGGGCCGTCCACCGCCGGAGGGACCGCCCTCCTCGCCCTTGCGGCGCGAGGCGCGCTTGGGGGCGGTGGGGGTGACCTTGTCGGGCTTGGGGGTGACGGGCCCGTCCGGGAAGGAGAAGCCGAGCTTGGACTTGGCGCCCTCGCCCTCCACCACCACCCGCACATGCCCGCCGCCCTTGAGCGCGCCGAACAGCACCTGATCGGCCAGCGGGGTCTTGATATATTCCTGGATCACCCGGCCCATGGGGCGGGCGCCCATCTGCTCATCGTAGCCGCGCTCGATCAGCCAGGCGCTGGCCTCCTCGGACAGCTCGATGGTGACATTGCGATCGGCGAGCTGCGCCTCCAGCTGGAGCACGAACTTCTCCACCACCTGGCCGATGATCTCCGGCGAGAGGTGGGCGAAGGGGATGACCGCGTCCAGGCGGTTGCGGAACTCGGGCGCGAAGGTCCTGTTGATGGCCTCCACGTCGTCGCCTTCCCGCTTGGAGCGGGTGAAGCCATAGGCCGCCTTGGACAGGTCCGCGGCCCCCGCATTGGTGGTCATGATGAGGATCACATTGCGGAAATCCACCGACTTGCCGTTATGGTCGGTGAGCTTGCCGTGGTCCATCACCTGAAGGAGGATGTTGAAGAGGTCCGGGTGGGCCTTCTCGATCTCGTCCAGCAGCAGCACGCAATGGGGGGTCTGGTCGACGCCGTCGGTCAGCAGGCCGCCCTGGTCGAAGCCCACATAGCCGGGAGGCGCGCCGATGAGGCGGCTCACGGTGTGGCGCTCCATATATTCGGACATGTCGAACCGCAGCAGGTTCACCCCGAGCACGGAGGCGAGCTGCTTGGCGACCTCGGTCTTGCCGACGCCCGTGGGGCCGGAGAACAGATAGGAGCCGATGGGCTTCTCCGGTTCCCGCAGGCCCGCGCGGGCCAGCTTGATGGAGGCGGCCAGCGCCTCGATAGCCTTGTCCTGGCCATAGACCACGCGCTTGAGCGTGCTTTCCAGCGCCGAGAGCACCTCCGCATCGTCCTTGGAGACGGTCTTGGGCGGAATGCGCGCCATGGTGGCGATGGTGGCCTCGATCTCCTTGAGGCCGATGGTCTTCTTGCGCCGGGCCTCGGGCAGCAGCATCTGTGCCGCACCGCTCTCGTCGATCACGTCAATGGCCTTGTCGGGCAGCTTGCGATCATGGATGTAGCGGGCGGACAACTCCACCGCGGCCTTGATGGCCTCGTTGGTGTAGCGCAGCTTGTGATAGTCCTCGAAATAGGGCTTGAGGCCCTTGAGGATCTCGATGGCGTCCGGAACGGTCGGCTCGGCCACGTCGATCTTCTGGAAGCGCCGCACCAGGGCGCGGTCCTTCTCGAAATATTGCCGGTATTCCTTATAGGTGGTGGAACCCATGCAACGCAGCGAACCCGACGCCAGTGCCGGCTTCAGCAGGTTGGACGCATCCATGGCCCCGCCCGAGGTCGCACCCGCGCCGATGACGGTGTGGATCTCGTCGATGAACATGATGGCGTTGGGATAGGCCTCGATCTCCTTCACCACCTGCTTGAGGCGCTCCTCGAAGTCGCCGCGATAGCGGGTGCCGGCGAGCAGCGCGCCCATGTCAAGCGAGAAGATGGTGGCGGTGGCCAACACCTCCGGCACGTCGCCATTGATGATGCGGCGCGCCAGGCCCTCGGCGATGGCGGTCTTGCCGACACCGGGATCGCCCACGAACAGGGGATTGTTCTTCTGGCGACGGCAGAGCACCTGGATGGTGCGCTGGATTTCCTTGTCGCGGCCAATCAGCGGGTCGATCTTGCCCTCATTGGCCTTGCGGTTGAGGTTGACGCAATAGGCGTCGAGCGCATCCGCCTTCTTCTTGGTATCGTCGCCGGTTTTCGTCTCAGTCTCCTCCTCGGCGCCGCGCACGGGGCGGCTCTCCGACATGCCGGCCCGCTTGGCGATGCCGTGGGAAATGTAGTTGACGGCGTCGTACCGCGTCATGTCCTGCTCCTGCAGGAAATAGGCGGCGTGGCTCTCGCGCTCGGCGAAGATGGCGACGAGCACATTGGCGCCCGTGACCTCCTCGCGGCCGGAAGATTGAACGTGAATGACGGCGCGCTGGATCACCCGCTGGAAGCCGGCCGTGGGCTTGGAATCGTCCCCGCCGCGCTGGACCAGATTGTCGAGCTCGGTATCCACATATTCGATGAGATTGCGGCGCAGCTTGTCGAGATCGACGTTGCAGGCGCGCATGACCGCGGCCGCGTCCTGGTCATCCACCAGGGAGAGAAGCAGGTGCTCGAGCGTCGCGTATTCGTGGTGCCGCTCGTTCGCCAAGGCGAGCGCACGGTGGAGCGATTGTTCGAGGCTGCGTGAAAAAGTCGGCATCGACACCTCTATCTGGCACGTCGCCCCAACCCTTGCCGGTTTGAAGGATCCCGGCGCGTGCCCGCTCCGTTAAACTTTGTACCGGCCCGCCCCCCTTGCAAGACCCTCGCGGGCCTCATTCACCCATGTGACGACACGAAGCTTGTTCCAGCGTCACTTTTTTTCCATCACACACTGGAGAGGATGTTGGTGTTTGCGGGCAAAGTCCATCACCTGTGTCACTTTTGTTTCAGCGACCTCGTAGGTGTAGACGCCGCATTCCCCCACCCCGTGGTGGTGGACGTGGAGCATGATGGTGTTGGCGGCTTCCCGGTCCTTGTTGAAGAACCGTTCGAGCACATGCACCACGAATTCCATGGGGGTGTAGTCGTCATTGAGGAGCAGCACGCGATACAGGCTCGGCCGCTTGGTCTGCGGCTTGGTGCGCGTGATGACGGCGGTGCCGGGACCCGAGCCGCCGCCTCGGCGCGGCTTGTCTCCGGCGGCCTGGAGCGGCTGGGGGGCGGCGCCCGAAAAGGGCTGTGCTGAAATGGAAGTGATATGTCTCATCGGCATCTTGCGCGCTGTTCCCGGTGACGCGACCGCGGACGATCTGCCATCTCGGCGCATGCCGGAATAATAGGAATGAAGGCCCGGCTTCGCCAGACCACAGAGGCCAGGAAAGCGCAAAATGATGCCTGGGGCCCCGCTCCCGCAGGCTTCACGAAAGCCTCGCGCCGCTCAAGGGGCGCTGAGGCGGTACGTCAAGTTGCCGCCCGGTGCCCCCGGGCGGCGAACGGACGCGTCTTCACTGCACCTTGGCGAAGACGGCTTCGTAGGGCTTGTAGGCCTGCTTGTAGAGGTCGGAATAGAGCTCACCGATCTTGGTGGACTCGGAAACCAGCGCCTCGTAGGCGGCCTTGAAATAGCCCTGCTGGATCTCTACGGCCTGATCCAGGGTCTTGGCGCCAAGCAGCTTCTCCAGGGTGGAGGTGCTCAGCTCGAACGAGCTCTTGGTGTACTCGGCGACCTCGATGGCGATGGCCTGGGCGCCCTTCGACCACACGCCGAAGCTCTTCAGCGCGACGTCGACATTTTCCTTACCGAGCTTCTGCAGCTCTTCAGCGGACTGAACCATTGGGAGTTCCTTTCCTATACCGGCTTGCGCCGGCAGCCCTGACACTGGGAGGTTTTGCCCTGCCCGAGCTTCATAATATGCACTGCAACATAGCCGTCAACAAAATTGTGCACCGCACAAATACGGAGGGCGCCGGATTTACGCCTTAGTAACTGCGGGTTTCTACCCTTTGAGAGGGTCACAGACCGAACGACATGACCGTGACGGCGCGCCGGGCTTGCGGCTGCGTCGTGTCTTTTTGCCGGCCTGTCCGCCGGACCAGAACGGGACCAGTTTCATGCGTATTGCGCTTGCGAATGGCGCCTTTTCCCTCAGGCTTGTCGCGGCAGTGACGGCGCTTGTCTTCGCCTTCACCATGGGTGTCGCCGACGCGGCGGACTCCAAGAGCCAGAAGTCGTCCCAGAAGCAGACGCAGTCCAGCAAGTCGAAGAGCGCCAGCAGCGCGAAGTCCGCCTCGAAATCCAGCAAATCCAAGGCCGCGCGGGCCCAGGACGACGAGGACGACGATTCCCCGACCACGGGCGCCGGATGGCGGACGGGCACAGCGGCGCTCATCATCGACGGCAACACCGGCAAGGTCCTTTATGAGGAAAATGCCGACACCCAGCTTCACCCGGCGTCCGTCACCAAGGTGATGACGCTCTACATGCTGTTCGAGCAGCTGGAGGCCGGACGGCTCCGCCTCGACAGCCAGCTGCCGGTCTCCGCCCGCGCGGCGGCGCAATCGCCCTCCAAGCTCAACGTGCGCGCCGGCTCCACCATCTCGGTGGACGATGCCATCAAGGCCCTGGTCACCCGCTCCGCCAATGACGTGGCGGTGGTGATTGCCGAGGCCATCGGCGGCGACGAATCCAGCTTCGGCGACATGATGACGCGGAAGGCCCGCCAGATCGGCATGACGCGCTCGCAGTTCCGCAACGCCTCCGGGCTGCCCAATCCCGGCCAATTGACCACGGCCCGCGACCTGGCCACCCTCGGCATCGCGATCCAGGATCGTTTCCCTCAATATTACAAGTATTTCTCCACGCGCACCTTCGTCTATAAGGGCGAGGCCATCGGCAATCACAACCGGCTCATGTCGCGCATGGAAGGCGTGGACGGCATCAAGACCGGCTATACCCGCGCCTCCGGCTTCAATCTGCTGACCTCCGTGCACAAGGACGACCGCTTCATCATCGGTGTGGTCCTGGGCGGTTCGAGCGCGCCCTCCCGCGACGCCCGCATGGCCAGTCTGATCGCCAACAACTACAACCGCGCCTATGCCGGTGCGCGCACAAGCCGCACCATCCAGACCGCCGCCAACGACAATCCCCCGCCGGTGCCCGCCCTGCGGCCCACCCCGGTTGCCGAGGCGCCTGGCCCCGTGGCGCCGCTCCCGGCGCCCCAGCGCCTCGCCTATGCGGCCGATCCCGTGACCACGGCGGCCATTCCCGTCCGCGCCACCACTCAGCCCGCCAATGAACTCATCAAGCCGGTGGCGGTGAAGACCACGGCCATCCAGCGGCCCGCCGCCCAGACGCTCACCGCGCCCGGCCTTGCCGCGCCCGGCACGCACACCCAGGCCTATGCCCAGACGGCGGCCCAGGCCCCGGCCACGGCCCCGGCGCCCTCGCAGAAGTTCCAGACCGCCCAGGCGCAGGTGCAGGCCGTCTCCCATCTCCAGCCCCCGGCCCGCCTGCCCGCCGGACTTGCGGAAGAAGAGATTGCCCCGCCCGCCCTCGTCTGGGGCGCGCCGGTGCCCTCCAGCGAGGCGGCCCGGCCGGACGCCCAGCCCGTGCGCACCGCGTCCGCCGCCCCCGTGGCCCTGCCGACGGCGCGTACCTCCTCTGCGGCCGTGGCCAACAGCGGCCCGCCCAAGCCCGGCTGGCAGATCCAGATCGGCGCCTTCAATGGGGAAAAGGAAGCCAAGGCGAAGCTCGACGCCGCGCTCTCCAAGGCCCGCTCGGCGCTCTCCGGCGCGGCCCCCTACACCGAGAAGGTGTCGCGCGGGTCGTCCGATCTCTACCGCGCCCGCTTCGCTGGCCTGAGCGAAAAGAGCGCCAAGGACGCCTGCCGTTTACTGCAGCGAAATGATTTCGACTGCATGACTATACGCAACTGAGGACACGGATTCGCGCGGGTTCAGCGATGCTTACGCAAAATGACATCCTTTGCCTGATTGACGCGAGCCGCAAGGTAACCGGAGCCGCCCTGATCGGGATGGAGCCGCTTCATGAGCGTCCGGTGCGCACTGCGCACCGCGGCCTCATCCGCCCCCGGCTGAAGACCAAGGACCTCGTAGGCTTCCTCCTCGGTCATCGCGCCCCGGTCCGCACGGCCCGGCTCGGCGCCGCTCCCCCGACCCGCATAGCTCTGTCCGTCTTCACGCCAAGCGGGCGCCCGGCGGTCGAGATAAGCTTCGAGTAGCGACAGCGATTGCGGGTCCAGCTGGGCCCGCAGCGCCAGCAGGTCCGGCACCCCCAGCGCATCGAGGGAGGCGCCCGCGTGAGGACCGGCCAGGATCTGCCCGCTCATGGCGCCACTGTCATGGTCGAGCGCCATCTCGAACCAGGCGGAACGGACCTTCGAAACGCGCGGCGCCTTCGGGCCACCCCGCCAGGCCCCCAGGAGGCCCGATAGCCCCCCGCCCGTTCGTCCCAGCAGGGCCAGGCCGATCGCCGCCAGCGGAATGGCCGCGGCGAACCGCCCCGTCACCAGCATGACGGCCGCCGCCACAAAGGCGAGCGTTGCCCCGATCTTCATGAGATGGGCGGACAGGGCCTTGGGGCTGGCCTTGGTCCACACATGGGCCGCGTAAAGCAGCACGGCGAGCAGGATCGCACCGGCGATCAGGGCCACGGGGTCAACCTTTCCGAGGGCGCGATCCGGTCGGAGCCACTCCGTCCGACCGGTGAATCACGCTCCCACTTTCTCAAACCATACGGCCTTGCGGGCCATTTTGGATCGCCCGCGCGCGCCATTTGCCTTGCAGCCCCGCGTCGGCCCACGCGATGGAGATCCGACGCCACCGCCGTCAGGGCCGCAGCGCCGAAAGGAGCAGACGGGCGCCGCGCTCACGGCTTGCCTCAAGGGCCGGCCGCCCCCCGGCGGCATAGGCGGCCACCGCCCGCAGCAAGGCGCGCAACTCATCTCCCGCGCCCGGCTCGAACCGGCACCACGCGCCACCCGTGAGGCGGGCGATCTCCCGGAAACCCGCCTCCACCCGCCGGTCGTGGCCCTCCTGAAACACGAAGAGCTTCAGCCCGAGAACCCCGAGCCGCCCGGCCGTCTGGCAGAGGGCGTCCACATTCTCCTCCAGGGCATCCCCCACGAAGACCGCCGCCTTGAGGCCGGCGCGCTCCCCCTCCCCTTCCAGGTGGCTCAGCACGCGGCCGATCTGGGTCTGCCCGCCCTGGCAGGCGATGGTGCCCATCAGGCGGCCCAGTGTGCGGGGATCGGCCACCCAGCCGGAGGCTTTGCACTCGCTGGCGCCGCGATAATAGATGAGCTTCACATCCAGCCCGCCCAGGTCCGCCGCCGCCGCGAACAGCTCGGCCTGCAGGCCGCAAGCCAGATCCCAGGTGGGCTGGCGGGAGAAGGTGGCATCGAGCGCGAACGCCAGCCGCCCCCGTCCCGCCGGGCGCGGCGCGGTCTGCGTCGCCGCCTTCAGGAAGGCCGCCACGTCATCCGCCGAAGAGGTGCCGGCGGTGGGCAGGCCCTTGCCGTCCTTGGCGCTCATGGCGTGCGGCTCCCGCATCCGGCAGCGGGAGGGGACAAGGGGAATGACGGGCGAAGGCAGGCGGGCAGGTGCATGGCGCCAACATAAGCATGAGGACCGGCGCCACCAAGGGCGAGCGGACCGGCTTCCCTCCGGCAGCGACGCACACTAGGTTTCGCGCGCGACGGATCACCGGACGCGCCTCCGCCGCAGGGCCGGGGCCGCGCCGGCTCGCCGCACAGACGTGACCGCGGCGCCCGCCGGCGAGACCCGGGTGGGGCGCAGCTTGGGGAGGATGGAATGGCGGAAAAGCCTCAGGTGGCCGAGACGGTGGCGGCCTTGCGCCAGCAGGTGAACGCCTGGCGCGCGGCCGGGGAGAGCGTGGCCTTGGTGCCCACCATGGGCGCGCTGCATGAGGGCCACATGGGACTGGTGGAGCTGGCCCGCTCCAAGGCGCGGCGCGTGGTGGTGTCCATCTTCGTCAATCCCACCCAGTTCGCGCCCAATGAGGATTTCTCCCGCTATCCCCGCACCTTCGAGGCGGACCTGGAGAAGCTGGCGCAGGTGCAGGCGGACCTCGTCTATGCGCCCTCCCCCGCTGACATGTATCCGCCCGGCTTTGCCACCTCCATCGTGATGGCGGGGCCGGCCCAGGGCCTGGAAAGTGATTTCCGGCCGCATTTCTTCTCGGGCGTCGCCATCGTGGTGTCGAAGCTGTTCCTGCAGTGCCTGCCGGACTATGCGCTGTTCGGCGAAAAGGACTACCAGCAGCTGAAGGTGGTCACCCGCATGGCGGCGGATCTCAACCTCCAGCTGGAGGTGGTGCCCGGCCCCACCGCCCGCGAGCCGGACGGGCTCGCCCTGTCCTCCCGCAACCGCTATCTGAGCCCGGAGGAGCGGGCGACGGCACCCGTCATTTACCGGGCGCTCAACGCGGCTGCGGCGGCGCTGCGGGCGGGTACGGCGCCGGAGGTGGCGATGGCGCAGGCGCGGGCCACCCTGTCCGATGCGGGCCTGAGGGTGGATTATGTGGAGGCTCGCCACGCGGAGACGTTGGCGCCGCTCACGGGCGCCGCCGAGCCCATCCGCCTGCTGGCGGCGGCTTGGCTCGGCACCACCCGCCTCATCGACAATATCGGGGTTTGACCCGCCCCTGCGGCTTGCGGCTTGCGTCGAGCTCCAAGAGCACGGTGCGGCCCGAGGGCGTTGAAGCACATCGGCACAACCCCGGATCGCTGAAGGAGCGATGGTTCAAGATCAGGCGGGGTCCGCCTGATCGGGACTTGCCCTGTGAGCGCGGTCCGACAGGATGGAACCGCTTGGGGGCCAGCCGGTCGGTGAATCACCCTGTCACTGATGGGGTAGAGACGGATTCACATGGAATCGTCGAAACGATTCCATGTGAGGGGACCCGGCTCTAAACCGCCAGCATGAAGCTGGCCACGAAGCCGGCCACCACCACGATCAAGCCCACCACCAGAATGGTGACCACCCGGCCCGAGCCGATGCCTTGCCGCGCCTGGGCGGCGGGCTTCACCGGCTCGCCCTGGGGGCCGACCCCATCGGCGGAATGAAAGGCGCGTTCCTCGCGCCGCTCCTTGACGTCATCCATGGCGTTCTCCTTTCCCAAGGACAACGCCGGCAGGGCGGTGCGCGTTTCATCCAAGTCCCGCGCACAAGTCCCGCGCCCGCGAGGGCGGCCCGGCCGCACCGGGCCCCCTCCGCCCTCAGTGGAGGATCTGGCTCAGGAACAGCTTGGTGCGCTCGTGCTGCGGGTTCGAGAAGAAGGCGTTGGGCTCGTTCATCTCGATGATCTGCCCGGCATCCATGAAGATGACCCGGTCCGCCACCTGGCGGGCAAAGCCCATCTCATGGGTGACGCACAGCATGGTCATGCCCTCTTCCGCCAGGGACACCATGGTGTCGAGCACTTCCTTGACCATTTCCGGGTCGAGGGCCGAGGTGGGCTCGTCGAACAGCATGATGCGCGGGCGCATGCACAGGGCGCGGGCGATGGCCACGCGCTGCTGCTGGCCGCCGGAGAGCTGGCCGGGATATTTGTGCGCCTGGTTGGGGATCTTCACCTTGGTGAGGAAGTGCATCGCCACCTCCTCCGCCTCCTTCTTGGGCATCTTGCGCACCCACATGGGGGCAAGCGTGCAGTTTTCCAGGATGGTCAAGTGGGGGAAGAGGTTGAAGTGCTGGAACACCATGCCCACCTCGCGGCGCACCTCGTCGATGCGCTTCAGGTCATTGGTGAGCTCGATGCCATCAACCACAATGCGGCCCTTCTGGTGTTCCTCCAGACGGTTGATGCAGCGGATCATGGTGGACTTGCCGGACCCCGACGGCCCGCAAATGACGAGGCGTTCCTTGCGCTTCACGGCGAGATTGATCTCCCGCAGCACATGGAAGTCGCCATACCATTTGTTGACATTGACCAGCTCGACCGCGAGCTGCTCGCCTTCGTCGGCGGCAGGGGCGAGGGAGGCGGTGGCGGAGGACATGGATTGCGCCTGGGACATGGTCGAACCCCTCAATGGCGGCGGCCGCGGTCGAGACGCTTTTCCAGCATCATCGAGTAGCGGGACATGCCGTAGCAGAACACGAAATAGATGATCCCGGCGAAGCCGAAGCCCGTGAACACGGTGGTGGGAGTGGCCCAATTGGGATCGGTGAAGGCCGCGCGCAGGACGCCCAGCAGGTCGAAGATGGACACGATAAGCACCAGCGTCGTGTCCTTGAACAGGCCGATGAAGTTGTTGACGATGCCCGGGATCACCAGCTTGAGCGCCTGGGGCAGGACCACCAGGCGCATCATGAAGCTGGACCGCAGGCCAAGCGCCATGGCGCCCTCATACTGGCCCTTGGGGATCGCCTGCAGGCCACCGCGCACCACCTCGGCCATATAGGCGGAGGCAAACAGCGTGACGCCCACAAGCACCCGGAGCAGGCCGTCAATGGTGAAGCGGCCGGGCAGGAACAGGGGCAGCATGTAGGTGGCGAAGAACAGCACCGTGATGAGCGGCACGCCACGCCAGAACTCGATGAAGATGATGGAGCTGTATTTCACCAGCGGCAGTTCGGACCGCCGGCCCAGCGCCAGGAGAATGCCCAGCGGCAGGGAGGCGACGATGCCGGTGACCGCGATCACCAGTGTCACCATCATGCCGCCCCACTGGCGCGTCTCCACCTCGCGGAGACCGAAGTCCACGTCCATCACCAGCAGGACGAGGCCAAGCACGCCGAACACCTTCAGGACGCCCTTGGCGGCATCGGGGCGGGCGGTGCCGAAGAAGGGCGACACCGAGGCCCACAGCGCCGCCGCCAGCACCGCCACCAGCACGAACTGCACCCAGAAGGACAGCCACAGGCCCCCCGCCGTGGCGGTGAGCCCGAAATCAAGGCCGAAGCTGCCCAGGATGAAATTGCGCATGGTCACGTTGCCGCCGGTCAGCAGCACGAAGGTCACCAGCGGATAGACGGCGAGGAACAAGAGCGCGTTCAGGCGCTTATAGGGTGCCTTGGGGACCAGCAGGGGCACCAGGAGGGCGATGCCCAGCAGATAGACGATATTGACCCGCCAGCGCTCCGTCTCCGGGTAGAAGCCGTAGAGGATCTGGTTCCACTTGGCCCAGATGAAGGGCCAGCAGGCCCCCACGTCCCGACCCACCGTCTGCGGCAGGCAGGCCTCTCGGTTGGTGCCGATCCACACCGCGTCAAAGATGAAGAAACGCAGGACCGGCGGCACGACGGCCAGCACCAGCAGCGCGCCGAACAGCGTCAGCAGCACCTGCGAGACCGAGCCGAACAGATGGGCCCGGGCCCAGCCCCACGCGCCGCGCGTGGCGGGCGGAGCAGGTTCGGGGGCGAGGAGTTCACCGGGGGCCACATAGACGCGGACGTGAGGGGCGTGAATATCCGTGGAAGTCATGTCCGCCCCCTCACCGTTCCACCAGCGCGACGCGCTTGTTGAACCAGCCCATCAGCGCCGAGGTGATGATGGAGATGATGAGATAGACCGCCATGGTGATGGCGATGATCTCGATGGCCTGGCCGGTCTGGTTGAGGGTGGTGCCCGCAAAGATGGCGAACAGGTCCGGGTAGCCCACGGCAACGCCCAGCGTCGAGTTCTTGGTCAGGTTCAGATACTGGCTGGTGAGCGGCGGTACAATCACCCGCATGGCCTGCGGGATGATGACGAGGCGCAGCGTCGGCCCCGCGCGCAAGCCCAGCGAATGGGCCGCCTCGGTCTGGCCCTTCGACACCGCCAGGATGCCAGCGCGCACGATCTCGGCGATGAAGCCGGCGGTGTAGATGGACAGGGCCAGCACCAGGGCGACGAATTCGGGGATGACCCGCAGGCCGCCGACGAAATTGAAGCCCTTCAGCTCGGGGGTCTCAAACGTCATCGGCCGGCCGACCACGAGGCTGGCAATGACGGTCGGCACCACCACCACCGCAAGCCCCGCCCAGAAGGTGGGAAATTGCTGGCCGGTGGCTTCGCGCCGCTTGCGCGCCCAGCGGGCCAGAAGAAAGGCGGCCACCACCGCGAGGGCGAGCACGATCAGCACCGTCTCGATGCCCGGCTCGAAGATCGGCCGCGGCATGATGAGGCCGCGGTTGGACAGGAAGATGCCCGGCGCCGCCGCCGCGCCGGCAAGCCCCTTGAACCAGGCGCCGAGGCCCGCAAGGCCGATGGCATTGGACCAGTCCCCCAGCACGCCCAGCAGCGGCTGGATGCCGAAGCGCCAGCTCTGGCGCGGGCCGGGCATGGTGGAGAGCACCGCCAGGTACCAGAACAGGATCTGGAACAGCGGTGGCAGGTTGCGGGTGATCTCCACGTAGGCGGAGGCCAGCGCCTTGATGACCACGTTCTGGGACAGGCGGGCGACGCCCATGAAGAAGCCGATGACCGTGGCCAGGATGATGCCGATCACCGCCACCAGCAGGGTGTTGAGCAGCCCCACCAGGAAGGCGCGGCCATAGCTCATGGATTCCGAATAAGGGATGAGCGTCTGGGTGATGCCGAAGCCGGCCGAATTGTCCAGGAAGCCGAAGCCGGAGGCGATGCCCTGGCGCGCCAGGTTCGCCTGCGCATTGGCGAAGAAAGACCATGCCATCCACAGAAGGATGAGCGCGAGGCTCACCTGGATGACGGCGGACCTGAGCGCCGGGTCGGTCCACGACCAGCGCCGCGCCGGACCTTCGTCCGACCTGCGAACATCTGCCATTTAGCCCCTCGGTCCCGAAAAATGTCCCACCGCTGCGCCTCTGACGTGCGCCTTGCCGGGTTCGGTTTCGTCTGATGTGGAGTGTGGTGCGGACTGCCCGGGGGCGATCCCGCCTGCGGGCCATGCGATGCCGGAGCTCTGTGTCCCCTTGCGCGCGCCCGTCTTCTTATGGGCCGATCTGAACCGGACGGTCTCTGGGCGGCGCCGGCCGCCGGACCTACTCTTGACCCGCCCCCGCAGCGGGGCGGAAGGGCCCGGCGCCATCGGCGCCGGGCGATGTCGTCAGCGGACCGGCATGCCGTACTGGAGGCCGCCGTTGTTCCACAGATTGTTCTGGCCGCGATTGATGCCGAGCGGCGTGGAGGGGCCGAGGTTGCGGTCGAAGATCTCGCCGTAATTGCCCACATTCTTCACGATGCGCAGGGCCCAGTCGGTGGTCAGGCCGAGCGCCTCGCCATACTTGCCGTCGGAGCCGAGCAGGCGCTTGATCTCGGGATTGGCCGAGGTAACCATCTGGTCGGCGTTCTTGGACGTCACGCCCAGCTCTTCCGCGTTGAGCAGCGCGAAATAGGTCCACTTGACCAGGTCGAACCACTGGTCATCGCCATGGCGCACCAGCGGGCCGAGGGGCTCCTTGGAGATGACCTCGGGCAGCACCAGGTGATCGCCGGCATTGGTGAGCTTGAGGCGCACCGAATAGACTTGGCTCTGGTCCGAGGTGAAGGCGTCGCAGCGGCCCGAATCATAGGCCTTGACCGTCTCGTCGATGGTCGCGAACGCGATCAGCTCGTACTTCATGTTGTGGGAGCGGAAATAATCGCCCACGTTCAGTTCGTTGGTCGTGCCGGTCTGGACGCAGATGGAGGCGCCGTTCAGTTCCGCCACAGACTTCACGCCCAGCGACTTCCGCACCATGAAGCCCTGGCCGTCGTAATACATCACGCCGGCGAAGTTGAAGCCGAGCGTGGTATCGCGGGACATGGTCCAGGTGGTGTTGCGCGACAGCACATCGATGGCGCCGGACTGCAGCGCGGTGAAGCGATCCTTCGCCGACAGGGGCGAGAACTTCACCTTGCTGGGGTCGTTGAAGATGGCCGCCGCGACGGCGCGGCAGAAGTCCACGTCAATGCCGGTCCAATTGCCCTTGTCGTCGGGATTGGAGAAGCCGGGCAGGCCTTGGGTCACGCCGCAATTCAGCGCACCGCGCGCCTTCACGTCGTCGAGAGTGGCGGCGTGGCCCGCGCCGACGCCGAGCGCAAGAAATCCAGCCGCAGCAAGCAGGATGCGTTTCACGGAAGGTCCCTTCTTTCTTAGCACCTGAGCTTCGTGCCGGTTCGAGGCGCCGACCCCCCTCAGGGATCGACGCCATCGTCCGGGACGTCGTAAGGACATGTATCTCATTCTCTCGCGCCCAGGTGGTCAATAGGCTGCCTAGCGTTTAGACAGCACAATCG
Organism: Aquabacter sp. DMC10; assembly: GCF_056314145.1. Lineage (NCBI taxonomy): Bacteria > Pseudomonadati > Pseudomonadota > Alphaproteobacteria > Hyphomicrobiales > Xanthobacteraceae > Aquabacter > Aquabacter sp. DMC10. Next base: position 267,733 of record NZ_JBQUYX010000002.1, read on the forward strand.
TGTGGCACCCCCCGGAGAGCCGGATGAAGCCTTCAGATCAGCTTGATGCAAAATTCGCGCCGGCCACCGAGGTGGTCCGCCTCGGCCGGGACCCCGAGCGTTTCGACGGCTTCGTCAACCCGCCGGTGGTGCGCGGGTCCACCGTGCTGTCCCCCACCTATGCGGATCTCGTCGGCCATACCGGCCGCTATTCCTACGGCCGGCGCGGCAATCCCACCGGCGAGGGCCTGGAATTGGCGCTTTCCGCCCTGGATGGGGCGGATGGCACGGTCCTCACGCCTTCCGGCCTTTCCGCGGTCTCCACCGCCCTCCTGTCCGTGCTGGGCGCCGGCGACCACCTGCTGATGGTCGACACCGCCTATGGCCCCACGCGCACCATCTGCAATGGCGTGTTGAGGCGCATGGGCGTGGCGGTGACCTATTATGACCCGCTGATCGGGGCGGGGATCGCCGATCTCATCACCGACAAGACCCGCGCCATCTTCCTCGAATCGCCGGGCTCCCAGTCCTTCGAGATGCAGGACGTGCCAGCCATCACGGCGGTGGCCCGGGCGCGCGATGTCACCACCCTCATCGACAATACCTGGGCCACCCAGCTCTATTTCAAGCCGCTGGACCATGGGGTGGACATCACCATCCAGGCCGGGACCAAATATATCGGCGGCCACGCGGACGTGAACCTCGGCACCATCGGCGCCCGCGGCGCCGCCTGGCGGAAGGTCAAGCAGACCCATGGGGATCTCGGCCTCTGCGTCAGCCCGGACGATGCCGCCCTCGCCGCGCGGGGCCTGCGCACCATGGCGGTGCGGCTGGAGCGGCACTGGGCCTCGGGCCTGACGGTCGCCCGCTGGCTGCGCGCGCAGCCGCAGGTGGCGCGGGTGCTCCATCCCGCCCTCGAGGACGATCCCGGCCACGCCATCTGGAAGCGGGACTTTGCCGGCGCCTCCGGCCTGTTTAGCTTGATCCTGAAGCCGGTGCCCGAGGAGAAGGTGGCGGCCTTTTTCGATTCGCTGGCCTTGTTCGGCATGGGCTATTCGTGGGGCGGCTATGAGAGCCTGGCCATCCCCTTCGACTGCTCCAGCTACCGCACCGCCACCACCTGGGCGCCCGGAGGCCCCGCGGTGCGCTTGCATATCGGCCTGGAAGACCCCGCCGACCTCATGGCTGACCTCGCCCAGGCCCTCGCGCGCCTGGACGCCTGAGCGGCCAGGTCGCACGGCACAGGGCGGCGCTCAGGCCTTGGGCAGCGCCGCCTTGTTGGCCTTGCGCTCGCGCAGGGCGAACTGGAGGTTGCGGATATAGATGAAGGTGGACAGCGCCTGACCGGCGATGAACACCGGGTCGCGGCGATAGAGCGCGTAGATCAGAAGCAGCGTGCCGCCGCCCAGGGAGAAGGTCCAGAAGGCGAACGGCACCACGGTGCGCCCTGCCCGCTCGGACGCCACCCATTGCACCACGAAGCGCATGGTGAACAGGATCTGGGCGACGAAACCAAGAATGACCCACCAGTCGAGCTGGTTCACGAACACGTCGTGGAGATAATCCCCAACGGCGTTGACGAGGTCAACGAGCATCCGGATAGACCCTCACTACCTTGGGCACGCGACGCCGACGGGTGAGCCACCACACCCCCAGGAGATCCACGATCCCCACCCACAGGCGGTTCCAGAAGCCGTATTTGGACTGCCCGTGCCACCGTGCCCGGTCCTTGACCGGCACGGTCACGATGTCGAACCCCTCCCGTCGCACCAAGGCCGGCGTGAAGCGGTGGAGGGCATCGAAATAAGGCAGACGCAGATAGACGTCGCGATACACCACTTTCAGGCCGCACCCTGTATCCCGGGTGCCGTCCCGCAGCAAGGCGCTGCGCACCGCATTCGCCAGGCGGGACTGAAATCGCTTGAAGGCCGTGTCTTTTCGGCCCACGCGCTCGCCCTGCACCATGCCCACCCCGGCGCCGCCCTTTTCCAGGGCCGCCACCATCTCGGGGAAATAGGCAGGGTTGTTCTGCCCGTCGCCGTCCAGCAGCAGCAGGATGTCGCCGCGCGCCGCCCACACGCCCGTGTCCACCCCCGCCGACTTCCCGCAGGGCGCCTGGTGGGTGATGATGAGCATGTTGGGCCGGTTCTGGGCGCAGGCCAGCAGCGTGCGGTCGGTGCCATCCACCGAGCCGTCATCGACGAACACCAGCTCGAACGAACCGGCGGGCAGCGCGGCCTCGATCTCCTCGATCAGCGGGGCCACATTGTCCACCTCGTCGCGCACGGCGATCACGACCGAGTAGCGGGGAGCGGCCGGAGCCAGCGCAGTCTGAGCGTTCAAGGTCTCGCCTCTTCAAGGGCCGATCGTTGGGAATGGGGGTCGCGCGCGAACAGGCGCGCCAGGCGGCGGGCGGACGGGCCCGCCATGGGGCGCACCGCGCCATCCGCCGCGACGGAAAACACCAGGCGCCGCGCGGCGAAGGCCTTCACCGTCAGGCCGGAGAACAGGATGGCCAGCGCCCCGCCCGCCAGCACGTCGCTGGGATAATGAGACCCCAGCACCACGCGCGAAAAGGCCACCAGCCCGGCCACCGCGAACAAGGCCAGGCGCGCCCGGGGATAGAGCGCGGCAAAGGCGCAGGCGGTGGCGAACACCACCGTGCTGTGGCCGGAGGGAAAGCTGGCAAAGCCCGCATGCAGCCGGAGCCAGTCGAAGGTCAGCACCGGATGGGGGCCGGGCAGGTGCAGCGCCATATAGGGCCGGGCGCGGCCCAGCACATATTTCAGCACCAGCACGAACACGCCCACGCCGGTGATGCAGGTGAAGACGAAGCCGATGCGCGCCGCCAGCGCCGCCGCCACCCGACGGTTCATGGCCTTCAGCTCCGGCAGCGCGCCGAGCACCGCCAGCAGGGCCAGTCCAATGGGCCAGAGCACCACGCTGCCCAGGCCAAGATCGGTAATGCGCTCGAACACCCGCACGAGGCCGTGCGGCAATTGCAGCCGCAGGCCGGGCACCAGGGGATCGAGCAGGATCATGGAGGCGGCGACGAGGCTGGCCACCAGGATGAAGGCGCAGGCGGCCTCCACCAGGCCGCCGGAGACCAGCCGGGGCGCGGTGCCCCGCACGGGCCGCGCTCGCACATAGGCAAGGGCCGCCACCAGCCCCTCGACCGCCTGGCGCAGGAACAGCCCGGCCCTGTGAAGGCGCGCCTTCACCGCCCGCTCCCGCCGTCCAGCCGAGGCCGGAACACATAGATGGTCACCTTGCGCCCGCCATTATAGGCAAAGCCTTCCACGGTGCCGGCGGTCTCGTAGCGCAGGCCGATGCGCTCCGCCCGGTCGGTGAAGAGCGGGCGCATATTGGCGCCGATGAAGGCGAGCGAGCAGGGCTGGTCCTTGAGCAGATCGGCCGCGTCCACCGGGTTGGTGAAGCGCGTGTCGGTGCCCACCAGGAAGGCCAGGCTCGGCTCCTGATAGGGCACGGTGGCGATGTTCCCCGCCGGGCAGCCGCTGGCACGGGCATATTCGGCGAGGCGCTCCGACACCCACACGCCGCGCATGTGGGGCATGAGGAGCTGATAGATGGACACGTAAAGCAGCAGCGCGCCGCCCGCCGCCAGCACGAAGCTGGCCTGTGCGCCCCTGCGCGTCATGCCGGCGGAGGCACGCACCAGGAGGAAGATGGAGCCCGCCAGGAGCGGCAGGGCCACCAGCCAATAGACCAGCTTGCCGCCAATCCAGATGTAGCCGCCGAGCCCGCCGACGATCAGCACCGTGGCGAGGATGGGCCACACGAGCGAGGTGCCGGCGAGGCGCCGGTGCACGGCATCGAGCGCGCCACGCTCCAGAGCAAGGGCCGCCATCAGCGCCAGCGCGGGATAAAGCGGCAGCACATAATGGGGCAGCTTGGTGGCGGTGATCTCCAGCACGATCCAGGCCGGCACGATCCAGGCCAAAAGCAGGCGCACCGCCGGCTCGCGCCGGTGGCGCCAGGCAAAGGGCACCGCCATGGCCACCAGCACCACGCCGGGCCAGAAGGTGCCCCACACCGCCAGCAGATAGGTGCCGGGCGGCCCCCAATGGCCCTCCGCCCCGTCCGCCACCTTGCCCAGCATGTCGACGCCCACCGCATGCTCATAGAAGGCGCCGTTGGTGACGATATAGATGGCCACGAACCACGGCAGGCACAGCAGCAGGCACCAGGCGAGGCCCGGCAAGGGCTTCAACGCCCGCATGAAGCCCAGCGAGCGGTCGGCGATCGCCAGGGTCAGGATGGGCAGGCCCACGAACAGGGGCGCCATCGGCCCCTTGATGAGGATGCCCGCCGCAAGGCCGGTCCAGAAAATGGCCGGCAGGCGCCAGCCGCCCCAGGCCCGATCGGGCCGCTCGCGGCCATTCAGATAGGCCTTGGTGAGGGCACCGAGCGAAGCCAAGATCGTGAACAGGAGCACCGCATCGGTCTTGGCGAGGCGCGCCTCCACCCCCAGCAGCACGCAGGTGGCCATCATGCCGGCCGCCAGGAAGGCGCCGCGCCGGGTGAGGAACCCCAGCCCCACCCAATAGGTCAGCAGCACCGCGCCGATGGCGCCGGCCAGCGAGGGCAGCCGGTAATAGGCGATCTTGGTGCGCGCGGTCGGCCCCATGACCGCCTCGGCCGCGGAGACGGTGGCCGCCTGGAGCCAGTAAATGCCCACCGGCTTCTTGTGGCGCGCCTGCTCCTTGAAGCGGATGTCCACGTAATTGCCGGTCTCCAGCATCTGCTTGGTGGCCTGGGCGAAGCGGGCCTCGTCGCGATCGATGGGAGGAATGGCAAAGAAACCCGGCAGGAAGGCCAGGAGGCACAACAGCACGAGGGCGCCCACCGCGCGACCATGGGAGGCACAGACGCGGTCGAGACCGTTTGCGATGCGGTCCGAGGCAGAGGGGCTGGCAGCCATGCGGTGTCCGCCAGCGGGCGCGGAAAGGGCCATGCGCGAGGTCAGGTCCGGGTCGTTTCGGGCGCGGGACAATAGCAGAAACGCCCAAGCCGGAAAGTGGACCCCTCCGGCCGGCCGCAGCCTGCCCCAATCCGGGCACACATGGCCGAGCAGCTGGGCGGAAGCAAGGCACAATCTGCCCCAGCCGGGTGCGGTGCACACCAAGCCCGCACCGGGGCGCTCCCCTGCCGCAGGTTCGCGGCGCCGGCTATTTGGTCAGGATGAGCTTGCCCTGGGAGGTCAGGCGCAGCTGATAGACCTGATCGCCATGGGAAATGGTGACCACGCGCGAGGCGGCAAACAGATCCCGGCTGTCCATCTGCTCCCCCACCAGCGGAACCGCCCGGGCCTTGGCCTGTGGGGTCCAGGAGGGAGCTTGATGTTCATGCTTGCTCATTTGAACAGCTCCAATATGCAATGATCTGAAAATCCATCGTCTTCAGGCTATTCGTGCACTTTAGAAGAATTCAATATTAGGCTTCTTCCTGCACATCTCCTTCTAATACGCTGACCCCTGGAAATCAACGCAGTCCCACAAGGCAGAGACTGCCATGGGGCGCCGGGGGGCGCCACGGGGCTGCTTTGGGGGAACAACGTCAGGCGGGGCAACAAGGCCGGGACGCGCGGCAGCGAGGGCCCGGCCGCGCGCGGGGCCGCACAGAGGCGAATCGCGCGGCTTGAGGCGCCGGATCTGACTTGGGACCGTGGTGGACGCGGCGCGCGGCCGGGCATCGTCTGGCCGGCGCGTCACCGGAGGGGATGGAGGCGACGGCGTTCGGGCCGGGTCGAGGTTCAGCGCGGCGGGCCGTGCCGGGCCGCTGTCAACCTTGTGCCGTCAGGGGATGGGCGCCAGCCAGGGCTCAGCGCCGAGCGGGACGCCCCTCACTGCCGCCGCCCCAGGCGCACATGTTCAGTACGCGCAGGCGCTCATCGCGCACCGTCCCATGGGGAACGCAGGCCTTCGGGGCCGGGCCAGGCCGGCCCCGCGCCCCTATTCGGCGGGGTGGACGCTGGGGCCCGGCACCGGCTCGCCGCTGTCCCCGGACACGGCCCGCGTCACGCGGCGGTCGATGCGGTCGAGATAAAGATAGATCACGGGCGTGATGTAGAGGGTGAGGAGCTGGGACACCAGCAGGCCGCCCACCACCGCCACGCCCAGGGGCTGACGCAGTTCGGAGCCGGCGCCGGCGCCCAGCGCGATGGGCAGCACGCCAAAGATAGCGGCGAGCGTGGTCATCATGATCGGCCGGAACCGCAGCAGCGCCGCTTCCCGGATTGCCTCCAGCGCCTCCGCCCCCTCGCGCCGGCGTTCCAGCGCGAAGTCGATCATCATGATGGCGTTCTTCTTCACGATGCCCACCAGCATGACGATGCCGATGATGGCGATCACCGACAATTCCATGCCGAAGGCCATCAGCGTCAGGATGGCGCCAATGCCGGCCGAGGGCAGGCCGGACAGGATGGTGATGGGGTGGATGAAGCTCTCATACAGGATGCCGAGCACGATATAGATCACCACCACCGCCGCCAGGATGAGAAGCGGCTGGTTGGAGAGCGAATCCTGGAACACCTGCGCGGTGCCCTGGAAGCCGGTGATGATGGTGGGGGGCAGGTTGGCCGCCCGCTCGGCCCCTCCGATCGCCTCCACCGCCTGCCCGAGCGACACGCCCGGCGCCAGGTTGAAGGAGATGGTGACCGAAGGCTGCTGTTGCTGGTGGTTGATCTGGAGCGGCCCCACCGTGCGGCGAATGTCGGCGATGGTCTCCAGCGGCACCACCGAGCCTGAGGTGGTGCGCAGATACACGCGGCTGAGGTCGCTGGCATCCTGCTGGAAGCGCGGCTGCACCTCGGCGATGATCGCATACTGGTTGGTGGAGGTGTAGAGCGTGGCCACCTGCCGCGTGCCGAACTGGGTGTAGAGGGCGTTGCGCAGCTGGTCCTCGGTGATGCCGATGGCGGCGGCCTTGTCCTTGTCCAGGTCGATGGTGAGCTGGGGATTGGTGATCTGGAGGTCCGAGGTCACGTCGCGCAATTGCGGGAGGGTGGCGAGGCGCTCCTCCATCTGGGCCGCACGGGCATAGAGCAGGTCGGTGTCGGAACTCTGGAGCGTGTACTGGTACTGGCTCTTGGAGGCCACGCCGCCGATATTGATGTTCTGCACCGGCTGGAAGAACACCTTCACGCCCGGCACCGCCGCCACCCGGCGCCGCAGGTCCTGGATCACCTGGAAGGCGCTCTTGGCGCGCTCCTCGCGCGGCTTAAGCGCGATGAACATGCGCCCGGAATTGGTGGTGCGGCTGACACCCGTGGCTCCGGCGGTGGAGATGAGATAGGCGACGTTGGGATCGCCGCGCACCGCATCGGCCACCCGTTTCTGCCGCTCCACCATGGCATCGAAGGAGGAATCGGTGGCCGCCTCCACCGTGCCGGTGATGAAGCCGGTGTCCTCGGTGGGGAAGAAGCCCTTGGGAATGGTGATGTAGAGATAGACCGACAGGCCGATGGTGGCGAAGGTCACCAGCAGCATGGGGAACCGGTGACGCAGAACGAAGTCCAGGCTGCGGCGATAGCCTGCCAGCCAGGCGTCGAACATGGCTTCGCTCAGCCGGAAGAAGAGCGGCGGCTTCTTGTGGTGGTCCACCGGCTTCAGCACGCGGGCGCACAGCATGGGCGTGAGCGTCAGGGAGACGAAGCCGGAGACGAGGATGGCGATGGAGATGGTGACCGCGAATTCGCGGAACACCCGGCCCACCACGCCGCCCATGAACAGCACGGGAATGAACACCGCCACCAGGGACAGCGTCATGGAGATGATGGTGAAGCCGATCTCCCGCGCGCCGAGGATGGCGGCCTTGAAGGGGCGCATGCCGTTCTCGATGTGGCGATAGATGTTCTCCAGCACCACGATGGCATCGTCCACCACGAAGCCGACGCACAAGGTGAGCGCCAGCAGCGTCATGTTGTTGATGGAGAAGTTCAACAGCCACATGGCGCCGAAGGTGGCGACGATGGAGATGGGCAGCGCCAGCGAGGGAATGATGGTGGCGCGCACATTGCGCAGGAACAGGAAGATGACGAGCACCACCAGCACGATGGCCTCGAACAGGGTCTTCTGAACATCGTCCACCGCATCGCGGATGGAGATGGAGCGGTCGTTCAGCACCGCGATTTTCACCGAGGCGGGCACCTGCGCCCGATAGCCGTCCAGATGGGCGCGCACCTCGTCCACCACCGCCACCGTATTGGCATCGGGCTGGCGCACCACGGCCAGCACGATGGAGCGGTCGTCATTGAACCAGGAGGCCACGCGCTCGTTTTCCACGCCATTGGTGACGCGGGCGATCTCGTCGAGCCGCACGGGGGCGCCGTTGCGCCAGGCCACCACCAGGCGCCGATAGGCGGCCGCATCCGCCTTGGGCATGCCCATGTCGATGGTCAGGCTCTGGCGCGGGCCGGACAATTGGCCGATGGGCGTGTTGGAGGCGGCCGCCTCCACCGCACTCTGGATGTCGGCGGCGGAAATGTTGCGGGCGCCGGCGGCGGCGGGGTCCACCCGGATGCGCACGGCATATTTCTGCGTGCCGTAGATCTGCACCTGCGCCACGCCGGGCAATTGGGAGATCTGCTGGCCGATGATGGTGTCGGCATATTCATTGACGGTGGACAGCGGCAGCGTGTCCGAGGAGACCGCCAGCAGGATCACCGGCGCATCGGCCGGATTGACCTTGCGGAAGCTTGGCGGCGTGGTCATCTCCGCCGGCAATTGCCGCTGCGCCACCGACAGGGCGGACTGAACGTCGAGCGCGGCATCGTCGATGTTGCGCGACAGGTCGAACTGCACCGTGATGGAGGTGGAGCCCTGGGTGCTCGACGACGTCAGCTGGGTGATGCCGGAAATGGTGGAGAGCTGGCGCTCGATGGGGGTGGCGACCGCCGAGGCCATGGTCTCCGGGCTGGCGCCCGGCAAGGTGGCGGAAATGGAAATGGTGGGAAAGTCCACCCGCGGCAGCGCCGCCACCGGCAGCAGGCGATAGGCGAACAGGCCGGCGACAATCAGCGACACCATCAGCAAGGTGGTGAGGACGGGCCGACGGATGCACAGTTCCGAGAACATGGCTCAGCTCCCCGCGGTCGCGGCCCCGTTGGCGCTCTTCACATCCACCTTCGAGCCGTTGCGCAGCGCGAGCTGGCCTTCCGTGACCACCACCTCGCCGCCCTTCAGGCCCGCCGTGACCACGGCCTGGCCGTCCACGGTGCGGGCGACCTTCACCGGCACCACCGAGGCGGTGTTGTTCTCCACCACGAAGACAAAGGTGCCGTTCTGCCCGTTCTGGATGGCCTCGGCGGGCACGGCCACCATGTTGGGCTCCATGCGCAGCGTCACCGTGACATCGCCGAGCGTGCCCGGCCACAGGCGCTCGTCCGCATTGGGGAACAGCGCGCGCACCATCAAGGTGCCGGTCTGGGGATCGATGGTGTTGTCGAGGGCCACCACCTTGCCGCCATTGACGCGCGCGTCGCCGCCCTGGAGGCGGAACTGGACTTCGGAGGTGCCCATGGTGGCGCGCAATTCGCCCAGATACCGCTCGGGCACGCCGAAGGCCACATAGATGGGCTTGATCTGGCGCACGGTGGCCATGGTGTCGTCCACCCGGATCACTGCGCCAGGCCGCACGCCGGCAACCCCGATGCGGCCGGTCACCGGCGACTTGATCTCATAATAGCTGCGCTGGACCTTGAGCGACTGGAGATTGGCCTCGTCTTGCTGGACGGTGGCCTTCTGCACGTCGGCAGTGGTCTTGGCGTCATCCACCTGGACCTGGGAGACCGCGTTGCGGGTCAGAAGGCCGGAATAGCGCTCCACATCGCGCTGCGCCTTGTCCAACTGGGCCTTGTCGCGGGACAAGGTGGCCTCCGCCTGGAGGATCTGGGCGTCGATGTCGCGGGAATCCAGCACGAACAGGACATCGCCCTCGCGCACGGCGGCGCCGTCCTCGAACTTCACGGCGTCCACCCGGCTCGCCACCCGCGTGCGGATGGTCACGGAGACCATGGGCTCCACCGTGCCCAGCGCATCGACCCGCAGCGGCATGGCCTTGTTCACTGCCGTGGACACCAGCACGGGCACGCCGCGCGCCTGGGCCGGCGGCGCGGCCGACACGCTGCTTTTCTTCCACGGCAGAAACTTATCGGGCACCAGACCCTGGGACCAGGCCCATCCCCCGCCCGCCAATACAGCCATGGCCAGCACAGCCAGAATGGGCCGCAGGCCCCGCGATGCCTTCCCCGCCGACATAGAACCTCGCGTTCAGACACTCCGGGATGTCGCGGAGCGTTCATACCGCTCCACGCTGAAACGAACGTTACACGCACATGACGCCACTGGCGATCACGTTCTCGGGGGAAGGCGCTGTCATTTTGAATGCCGCAACGGCAGCATTCTACCTGTAATTGCGCAAGGCACCGGCCAGGCGTTCCAGTGCGCCGTCAAGGGTTGCATCGCGCTTGGCGAAGCAGAAGCGGACCACCGAACGCACGGCGTCTTCGGCATAGAAGGCCGAGACCGGAATGGCCGCCACCCCATGGGTGCGCACCAGATCCAGGCAGAAGGCTTCGTCGTCCAGGCTCGGGTCGAGCGCGGCCAGATCCACCGACAGGAAATAGGTGCCGGCGCTCGGCAGCACGTCGAAGCCGAGGTCGGACAAGCCCCCCGCCAGCCGGTCGCGCGCCCGTTGCAGGCCCGCCCGCATGGTCTCGAAATAGGCATCCTCCTTGCCGAGGCCATAGGCGACCGCGCTCTGGAGGTTGGGCGGGGTGGTGAAGGTGAGGAACTGGTGCGCCTTCGCCAGCACCTTCATGATCGGCGGGGCAGCGCAGACCATGCCCACCTTCCAGCCGGTCATGCCGAAGATCTTGCCGGCCGAGCCGATCTTCACGGTGCGCTCGCGCATGCCCGGCAGGGCCATGAGCGGCCGGTGGCGGCGGCCGTCGAACACGATGTGCTCCCACACCTCGTCGCACACCGCAAAGGCGTCGAAGCGAAGGCAGAAATCCGCCAGCAGCTGCAGCTCGGCGTCGGAATGGACGATGCCGGTGGGGTTCTGGGGATTGTTGAACAGGACGAGCTTGGTGCGCGGGGAGAACACCTTCTCCAGCTTCTCCGCCGTGATGCGCCAGGAGGGCGGTTCCAGGCGCACCAGGCGCGCGATACCGCCGGCGCGCTGCACCAGCGGCAAATAGGCGTCATAGAGCGGCTGGAACAGCACCACCTCGTCGCCCGGCTCGATGAGAGCGAACAGGGCCCCCGCCAGGGCCTCGGTGGCGCCCGAGGTAATCATCACCTCGGTTTCGGGGTCCAGCGACAGGCCCTGCCAGTGCCGGTAATGATCGGCCACCGCCCGGCGCAGGTCGGGCAGGCCCATCATGGGCGGATACTGGTTCCACCCGTCCACCACCGCCTCGGCCGCCTTGGCGCGCACATCCGCCGGTCCGGGATCGTCGGGGAAGCCCTGGCCCAGATTGATGGCCTCATGGGTCCGGGCCAGGCCCGACATCACCTCGAAGATGGTGGTCGGCAGGCCGCTATAGACCGGGTTGAAGCTGCGCACGGGCGCGAGGGCGGGCGCCAGGGGGGCGGGTGATATGGGGGCGGGGGACATCAAGGTTTCGGTCATGGCACTCGGGCTCGTGTGGCCCTTCTCATAGAGGTGGAAGCGCGCCGGTTGAAGGGCACAGCGGGGGAAGGGGCCGTTGCGCGCTCAGGCCGAGCGCACCTCGGGTCCGGCCAGGGGGGCCAAAGCGGGAATGAGTTCGTCCTCGGTGACGGTGGCCAGAGGCTTCAGGAGCTTGGCCGCCTCGGTCCGCCGCCCCGGCCGCATCACCAGGATCACGGTCTCCGCACCGCCGCAGGCCGGATCGCCGCAGGCGATCTCGGTGACGGAGACGCTGGCCTCCTCCTCCAATTGCAGAATTTCGCGAATGCGATCCGCGAGCTTGCGGGCCGCATCCCGCGCGCCCTCCCCGCTCGCCCCGCGCCCGCGCATGAAGAAACGCGCCATCGTCCACTCCCGCTCTCTTGCCCCGCCCGCCCTTATGACCCGCCGCCGTCGGCCACCCGGCGGCGCAGCCCCATGCGGGCCGCCAGCCGCCGAAAGCCGATCGGCGGCCCCTCGCCGTCCACCTGCTCGAAATGCAGGGCGGCCTGGCTGACCCGGCCGGCATCCACGGAGCGCACCTCCAGCACCGCATGTCCCAGCGAAATGCGCATGCCGCGCGCCGGCCGGTCGTCGGCCCGGTCAGCAAAGGCGTCGGCGATGGTCATGTCCCGCTCCGCCTCGCTCACCGGCAGGCCGTAGAGGCCCGCCACATCGCCCATGCGCACGTCGCCGGCAAACGGAAAGGCGGTGTCGTCCGCCCACACCATTTCCTCCTCCACGAAGAAACGGTCAAGCTGATGCACCCGGCGGGGCGGGGCGAGGATATAGACATAGTCGCCCGCCACCAGCGCTCCCGCCTCCTCGGCGCTCAAGATGCGCCCCTCGCGCACCGCCAGCACCAGCCGGGCCCAGGCGGGCAGAAGGGCGGTGCTGATGGCCAGGGTCTTGGCGGTGATGGGATAGCCCACCAACTCATGCTCGGTCTGGCCGGGCAGGTCGATCTCGAAGCGCTGGGGATCGCGCATGGGCTCGGCGAGGGCGACATTGAGCCGCCGGGCCGCCAGGACCAGGGTGCTGCCATGCAGCAGCAGCGAGGCCAGCACCACGATGAAGGCGGTGTTGAAATAGACTTGCGCCGCCGGCAGATGGGCCAGCATGGGAATGGTGGCCAGGAAGATGGACACCGCCCCGCGCAGGCCCGCCCAGGAGATGAAGGCCTTCTCCTTCATGGAGAAGCCGAACGGCGCCAGGCAGGCAAACACCGCCGCCGGACGCCCCACCAGGAACAGGAAGGCGGCGATGGCAAGGCCCGGCAGCACCGCTTCCGCCAGCTTGTGGGGCGTCACCAGCAGGCCCAGCATGGTGAACATGACGATCTGGCACAGCCAGCTCACGGTGTCGTGGAAGGAGATGATGCCCGCCAGCCCCCGCACGGGCCGGTTGCCCAGCACGAGGCCCGCCAGATAGACCGCCAGGAAGCCCGAGCCATGCAGCATGGCGGTGGCGGCAAACAGCAGCACCGCCGAGGAGACCACCATCACCGGCTGGAGCGCGCCGGGCAATTCCACCCGGTTGAGAAAGACCGACAGCAGATAGCCGCCGGCGATGCCCGCCACCGTGCCGATGGCCAGCTCCCGCATCACCCCCACCACCATGGTCCAACCGGGATCGGCGGAGCCGGAGGCGATTAGCTCCACCAGGATGACGGTCATGACCACCGCCGCCGGGTCATTGGTGGCGGATTCGATCTCGATCACCGATCCCACCCGCCGGCCCAGCTTCAACCCCTGGGCGCGCACCAGGAAGAGCACGGCGGCCGCATCGGTGGAGGCGACGATGGCGCCCACCAGAAGCGCCTGGAGCGGGGACAGGGAAAACAGCCAGGCCGCCGGCAGCGCCACCAGGATTGCGGTCAGCAGCACGCCGACGGTGGACAGGAGAAAGGCGGGCGCCACCGCCCCGCGCATGCTGGAGGCCCGCATGCGCAACCCGCCATCGAACAGGATCACCGCCAGCGAGGCCGATCCCACCATATAGGTGGCCCAATAGTCGGAAAAATGGATGCCGCCGAGCCCATCCTCCCCTGCCACCACCCCCACCAGGAGAAACACCAGCAGGATGGGCGCGCCGAAGCGGGCCGCCACCAGGCTCGAGACCGTGCCGGCCACCACCAGCGTGGCGCACACCAGCAGGATCAGGTTCGTCAGGAACACCGCATCCATCGGCCGCTCGACTCCTCCCCCTCGGTCTCGGTCAATAATCGACTGTAGCCGCTCCATATGAGCGGGCGTATGGTTGGTTTTGCCGATGCAACCTTAAGGCGTTCCGCGGGGGAACGCGGTAGCAGGGGCGGAGACAACAGCCATGAATGTGGCACCGTCTGCTTACGCATATCTGGTCAGGGCATGCATCCGCACGCCCGCCGGCGCCCTGTTCCAGGAACCGGACACCATCTGCTTCGATCTGGATCTCGCCCTGGAGATCGCCGAAGCCGATCGCCTGCATGCGGCGGGATTGGCCGTCTATGCCATTGATGCGGATGGCGCGCCGCTGGCGGAACGCCCGGTGGTCAGCCATGGCATCCCCCTGCCCCCCGATCTGGCCGCCGGATGGGCGTGCCGCGGCCGGGCCTGAGGCTGGCATCTTCCCCTTCACATCCGCGAGGTGACGAAAGCCACCGCTTCCGCCGGCGAGGCGAAGCGCAGCAGCTTGATGTTCTTGCTGCCGCACAGATCGCAGCGCAAGCGCGCGCCCGCTTCCCCGGCCGGCGGCGTGTCCGGCGTGGGAAGAGCGGTGCCCGTGCGGGGCAGGCCCAGGATGGATTTTCGGCGGCAGCGGGGACATTCGGCGCAAAGCATAGGTCATCAAGCCCGGCAAAGGTGCGCACAATGAGGCGAAATCGCTGAGGACATCGCCCAAATCGCACCTTCCGATACCGCGCGCGCCACCTCGGTGCGCCCCCGGCCGCCGCCCCCGGCCAGAGCTCTATGTGCCCGATCATCCCGCAGTGCAACATAGCCACGGACATGCTAAAAGGGGCCACCCGAAACTGGCGCCGGATGCTGCATGGCCCTGGAGATCGAACGAAAATTCCTTGTCGCCAACGAGGGTTGGCGGGAGGTGGCGGGCACGGGTATCACCTTCAGGGAGGGGCTGCTCGCCCGGATGGCGCGGGGAAAGGTCCGCATCCGCCGGAGCGAAACCATTGCCTGGATCACGGTGAAGGGCCCCAAGAGCGGGATCAGCCGCCCGGAGTTTGAATATCCCATTCCGGTTGATGACGCGGACCAGATGCTCGCCGACCTCTGCAATGGCCCGCTGATCGAGACGACGCGCTACCGCATCCCCTATGACAATATGGTCTGGGAAGTGGACGAGTTTGCCGGCCCGCTGTCCGGCCTCATCATTGCGGAGGTGGAATTGAAGACCGCCGACCAGCCCTTCCGCCTGCCGCCCTGGATCGGCCGGGAGGTGACGGCGGACAGCAATTACAGCAGCGCCGCCCTCGCCCGCCGCATGACCTTGGCCCTGGGGCCGACCTTGCGCGACGCCGCATCCGGCGGATAGGCCCCATGGCGGCGGGCGCGTTCCGCCCGTTCGCATCCGATCTGGAGGCATAAAGCTCCCAGCTTGGAGCAATCGAGCCGGCGGTTCGTGCGCCCGGCGCTGGCCCGCCACCCCGCTTCCCTTCGCGATTCCGGGCCGCCGGGCCTGACTGACTGTGACGCACGGGCCGCGCGAGCGCGCGTCCGTGGCGTGCCCCTTGGAACGGCCTTGGACCGGAGCCGCCGCGCTCGGCCTCGGCCGGCCCGCCCACCGTTCCAAATTGGTGGCATCCCGCATTGCCCCACCCCGCCCGCCGCTGCCAGACCTTGAAGCGGCGCGCAGGGGCGCCGGTGTCGGGGTGGTGAGATGAAGGCGGTGATACTGGCCGGCGGGTTCGGCACGCGGCTGAGCGAAGAGACGTTGACCCGCCCGAAGCCCATGGTCGAGATCGGCGGGCATCCGATCCTCTGGCACATCATGAAGATCTATTCCCACCACGGGATCAACGACTTCGTGATCTGCCTGGGCTACAAGGGCTATATGATAAAGGAATACTTTATCAATTACGCCCAGCACATGTCCGACCTGACGGTGAACCTGCGCTCGGGGACGGTGGACATTCACCGCAACGATGCCGAGCCCTGGTCCATCTCGCTGGTGGACACCGGCGAGAGCACCATGACCGGCGGCCGCCTGCGGCGGGTCCTGCCCTATGTCACCGATGACACATTCTGCCTGACCTATGGCGATGGCGTTGCCGACGTGGACATCTCCGGTTCGCTCGCCTTCCACCGCGCCCATGGCGGCCTTGCCACCGTCACCGCCACCTATCCGCCCAAGCGCTTCGGCTATCTGGAGATCGTCTCCGGCGACGTGCGCACCTTCCGGGAAAAGCCCGATGGCGAAGGCGGTTTCATCAATGGCGGCTTCTTCGTGCTGAACCGGGATGTGGAGCGCTATCTCGGCACCGACGATGGCACGCCATTCGAGCGCGAGCCGCTGGAGGCGCTGGCCCGGGACGGTCAGCTCCATGCCTACGAGCATACGGGCTTCTGGCAGCCCATGGATACCTTGCGCGACAAGGTCCAGTTGGAAGAATTATGGGCCAGCGGCAAGGCCCCCTGGAAAGTGTGGGCCTGATGCCCGCGCGCTTCTGGCGCGGCCGGCGCGTCCTCCTCACCGGCCACACCGGCTTCAAGGGCGCCTGGCTTGCGGCCTGGCTCGCGGGCCTGGGGGCGGAAGTCACCGGCTATGCCCTCGCCCCCGCCGACAGTCCCAACCTCTTCACCCTCGCCCGGCTGGACAAACGCATCCGCAGCGTCATCGGCGACATCAATGACCGCGCACGTCTTGCCGAGGTGATGGACGCGTGCCGGCCGGAGGTGGTCCTTCATCTCGCGGCCCAGGCGCTGGTGCGGGCCTCCTACGACGATCCCATCGCCACCTTCGCCACCAATGTCACCGGCGTGGTCACCGTGCTCGATGTGATCCGGCGGACCCCTGGGGTCGCCAGCGTGGTCATCGTCACCAGCGACAAATGCTATGACAATAAGGAATGGGTCTGGGGCTATCGGGAGGGCGATCGCCTGGGCGGCCGCGATCCCTATAGCGCCAGCAAGGGCTGCGCCGAGATCGCCGCCCAGTCCATGCAGCGCAGCTTCTTCCGCCCCTTCGCGCCGGACGGCCACGACGCCCGCATCGCCACCGTGCGGGCCGGCAATGTGATCGGCGGCGGCGATTGGTCGGCCCATCGCCTGGTGCCGGACATCGTGCGCGGCTGCCTCGGCCCGGAAGGCCTCGTCCGGCTGCGCAGTCCCCGCTCCGTGCGGCCCTGGCAGCATGTGCTGGAGCCGCTGGGCGCCTATCTGACCCTCGCCGAGCGCCTCGCGACCGACCCGGAGGGCATGGACGAGGCCTGGAATATCGGCCCCGATCCCGGCGACGACCGGCCGGTGCGCGATGTGGCGGACGCCATGGTCCGCGCCCTCGGCGCCGGGCGGATCCTGGTCGAGGACCGGCCCACCGCTCCCCACGAGGCCAGCCTGCTGCGGCTTGATTGCGCCAAGGCCAGGACGGCCCTCGGCTGGTCTCCGCGCCTGCGGTTTCCCGAGGCCATCGCCCTGACCGCCGACTGGTATGCCGCCTGGCAGCAGGGGGCGGACATGGGCGCGTTCACGGACGCCCAGATCCAAGCCTATGGGAAGCTGTGGGAGCCGGGGGCGTGAGAGCACGCACCCTGAAGCCCCGCCGCGCCGGGGGAACCAAGATCCGCGCAAGGAACCGGAGTCAAAAAAGAGCGTGAGCCCATCGGCAGGAACCCGCCAGCACGCCCGCACCGGCAAGCCGGCGGCTTTCTCCGTCAGGCCGGTCCCGTGACCGATTTCTTCGGCGCGGCTTTGTTGGCGGCTTTCTTGGAGGCGGCTTCCATGGTGGCTGGCTTTTTCGCAACGGCCTTCTTGGCCGGCGCCTTTTTGGTCACCGCCTTCTTAGCGCTCGCCTTTTTCGCGGGCGCGGGCGGCGGGCCGGGCTCGTCCGACGCCACCTGAGCGGGGGCGAGCTGAACCTCCCCATCGGCGTCCGGCAGCGGCGGTTCTGGCGCGTCGGCGACCATCACCTTGGATTGCCCCTCGGGCACAGGCTTGGCTCCGGAAGTGGAGCCGGATTTGGCCTTGGCCTTCGCCTTGGCTTTCACCTTGGCCTTCGCCTTGGCGGGCGTCGCCGGCTCCACGGCCTCGGCGATGCCCGCGTCTGCCGGCGCCGCCACGTCCTCGTCCGGCACGTGCGGTTCGCCAAGCGCGTCCACCGCCGTCTCAGGTCCGGCCTCTTTCCGCGCAGCCGTCTTGAGGGTCGCTTTCTTGAGGGCAGCCTTCTTGAGGGCAGCCTTCTTAGGAGGCACCTTCTCGGGCGCTGCCGTCTCAGGTGAGGGCTTTTTCAGCGCGAGCTTTTTCAGCGCGGATTTGGCCGACGCGTCCTCATCCGGGCCGGCGACAGCGCCGCCGGGCTCGACGGTCTCGGCCAGAGGTTTCTCCGAGACAGCCCTGGCGGCCTCAGCCGCCGTCCCAGATGCCCCCTTCTTCGCCCGCACCTTCTTGGACGCGGCCTGCTCGGTGCCGGAGGTCTCTGCACCAAGCGTCTTGCCGACAGGCGTGTCGGCGGCAGGCGTCTGCGGCGCCTCCAAAGGCGCCATGTCCGCTTCGGCCGGCATCGGCACGGTGGCGGCAAGGCCGGCTTCGGCCCCCTTGGCCTTCTTCGGCGCCGCCTTCTTCGGCGCGGCATTCTTCTTCTCGGCCGCCCCGGCGGCCCCCGCGGTCTTGCCACCCGCGGTTTTGCCCCCCCCGGCCTTGGCGCCCCCGGCCTTGGCAACCTCGGCCTTGGCGAGCTTCTCGGCGTGGCGCTCGGCCATGACGGCGCCGAACTCCAGGATGAGACTCGCCAATTCGGGTTCCTGCACCACGGAGGCGGCGGTCTCGATGGAGAACCAGAAGCCGACGCGCTGCGAGCGCTCGGGCCACTTCTTCAGATAGCGCTTCACCTTCATGGGGAAGACCATCACCTCGCACAGCACCGAGCGGGTGAGGGACAGGCGCTTGTCGTAGCGATAGATGCCGATGGGCGTGCTGGCGATGGAGCCCAGCAGCCCGGCCTCCTCATAGGCCTCGCGCGCGGCCGCCTTGTGCGGGGGGATGCCCTTCATGGGCCAGCCCTTGGGAATCACCCAGCGGCGCGTCTCGCGGGAGGTCACCAGGCGCAGTTGCACCTCGCCATCCTGCCGCACGCGATAGGGCAAGGCCGCGTATTGCACGCGGTATGTGCCGTTGGTGTCCGCCATGCCGCGAATCCCGAAACCCGCCTCTCCTGGGCGCGAAATATCACCTAAGGGAGCGTCACAATCATGTCGCGGCCGAAAAATGTGCAGTGCGGGCGATTGAAAGATGCACGTAGACGCAGCCGGGGCGGACAGGCGCCCTCCCCGGCCGCTTGAGATCAGAGCGCGGTGAGGTCGCTCTGGATGCCCTTGGAGAGCGGGGCGCCGTCATCGAAGGGGGCGAGATGATCGATCACCATCGGCCGGTAGCGCGGCAGGCCCTTATATTCCTGGATGGCGGGGTGGAGGTCGCGCAGCACCCGATGCAGGCGCTTGCGCCACTTGGGCACGCGGGAGAGCTCGGCCACGCTTGCCAGATAGCAGCGGATGCCGAACAGGATGGCGTTGGAGCGCGGCAGGCGGAACAGGGTCTGCAACTCCACGCGCAGATGCACCTTCTCGGCCACGTTCTCGGGCGTGATGGTGGTGCGGTCCGGCCCCCATACGGGATAGTTTTCCGGCGAAGTGTCCAGGCGCGGATTGATGGTCATGGTCCAGTTGAGCCGCCGCACCGGCTGGCCATATTGCAGGCGCAGCAGATATTTCAGCGCCCGGTCGAACACGCCCTTCTCATGGGCGAGCGGCACCGGCCCGTGCCATTCATGGAAGCTCATGCCGATGTCGAATTCCAGCGACCAGTCGGCCTGGGTGGTGACCATGCCGCCGTCCACATAGAGATTGTCCTCCCGCTGATCCTGCAGCGTGAAGTCGCCCTGGGCCTGGCGGGTGATGTATTCAAACGGCGGGCACGGCAAGGTGTCGGCCTTGCCGAAGGTGAAGGTTTGCTGGATCGAGAGCGGCTTGTTCACCCAGGTCCAGAGGTCGCCGTCCTTGGAGAGGGAGAAGAGGTCGGGATAATCAGCCGCCAGACTCTCCATGATGAGTTCCAGCGTGTCCCACTGGGCCAGCTCCATATGGGGCAGCACCTGGCAGCGCTTGGGGTCCTCGGCGAGCACCAGCGCCCGCTCCCGGCACTCGGCCACATAATGCTCGTCCACATCGAACGCCGCCTGGAAGGCGGCGGTGGGGCCGCCGCGCACATGGGGCTCGATGTTCACCGAATACATGTATTCGTCTTCGGGGAAGGGAAAGGGAAAGCGCAGGATGCCGGCGTCCGAGTTCCGATAGGTGAAATCCTTGCGGAAGGTCTCGTCCGGCTTGAATTGCAGGGTCATGGCCACATCCTCGGCAATGGCTGTCCGCCGCCCGGGCACGGGCGGCGAAAAAGGGATCACAGATCGAGCACGAGCCGGGCGCCACGGGCGCGCGAGACGCACAGCATGATGGCGCTCTGGGACGCCTTCTCCTCAGCGGAGAGGAAGTCGTCGCGATGCTCCACCTCGCCTTCGAGGACGCTGACCTTGCATTCGCCGCAGGCCCCGCCCCGGCACAGGCACGGCGCATCGATGCCGGCGGCTTCCACCGCCTCCAGGAGCGACTGGGTCTCGCCCACCTCCACTTCGATGCCGGAGCGCGCCAGCAGCGCCTTGAAGGGCAGGCCGCCGGAGTTTTCGCCGAAGCTCTCCTTGTGGATTTTGCCGGCGGGCCAGCCCAGCGCCGCCGCCGTGCTCGCCACCGCCTCCATCAGCGAACGGGGGCCGCACGTATAGACGTGGGTGCCCAGCGGCTGGCGGGCGAGGATGCCGGCCAGGTCAAAGCGCGCCCGCCCGGTGCCGTGCACCAGGATCTCGCCCGCCTCGCCATAGGGCGAAAGCAGGGCCTCGAACACGCCGGCTTCCTCGGGCGCGCACAATTGGTGCATCTCGAACTTCAGGCCCCGCTCTTTCAGGAGATGGAGATGGGACAGAAGCGGGGTGATGCCGATGCCGCCGCCGATCAAGAGGTGCTTGCGCGCCTTGGATTGGAGCGGGAACAGGTTCACCGGATAGCCGATGTCGATCACGTCCCCTTCCCGCGCCTGATGGTGCAGGAAGGCGGAGCCGCCCCGCGACTGGGCGACGCGGCGCACGATGATCTCGTAGCGGTCCCGCGCCTCAGCGGGCGAGACCAGGGAATAGGCGTTCTTCATCACCCGCCCGCCGTCGCGCAGGGTGAGCAGGATATGGGCGCCCGGCGCCGGGGTGGGCAATTCGCCGCCATGGGCCGCCTCCAGCGCGAAGCGCTTCAGGCTCGCGCCCAAGGGCTCGATCTCGCGGATGCGGACGGACAGAGTGGGGGCGCTCATGCGTAAAGCTCCTCGGCGGCCGGCACGTCGCCGGGGGCTTCGGCATCCACCTGGACGCCCATGAAGGCGGACAGGCGGCGGGAGAAATGGTCGCGGACGAACAGGCTGGCACCGCAGCCCGAGCAGGTGACGATGGACGTGGTCACCTTCTCCGTCACCGCCCGGCAATGGACGCAGAAGATGCGCCGCGCCTTGGTGCCGGAATGGGTGAAGCGCATTTCCTGGGGGCTGAGCCCCGCCTTCTCGCCCACCCCATAGACGTCCCACAGGAAGTCCTCGGCGCCCACCGCATAGAGGCGCAGCCCCATGGTCTCGCGCGCCAAGCGCTCCTCCAATGCGGAGAAGAGATGGGCCGGGGAGCGGAACGCCCGCACCGTGCCCGCCGCTTCCTCCGTGATGGCGGAGGGCGGCAGGGCGGACTTGCGGACCACCGTCCAAACCTCGAAGGCGGAGGGCGTAAAGCCCTCCGCCACCGCGTCCGAGGGGACGTCCTCGCTGGGCACCACCAGGAGGTGGTGCCGGCCCGCCGGGTCGATGTCCAACGGCTGGTAGCGGGGACGGCTCTTGATGCCTTGGTCGGTCATCGATCCTCCGTTCAGTAGACGGCCACGAGGCGCGCGACGATCACCACCGCGGCGCCCGCGGCGAGGGCGAGGTAGGGAAGCATCCCGGCCCGGGTTGAAGCTCCGGCCTCTTGGCGCAGGTGCATGTCCTCCATCATGGCCGCCGGGAAGCGGCCCTTGTCGGTGACATAGTGGCGGAAGCAGAAGACGGGGATGATGAGCGCCGAGCAGATGATGCCCGTCACCAGCGTGCCCGCGCCCCAGATGTCCGCGCCCATGCCGAGCAGCACGAGGTTGACGAAGGACAGCGCCGTGCCGCCCGCCAGGAGCCAGGTGGGGGCCTTGAAGGGGCGTTCCCAGGTGGGACGGTCGATGCGGTGGATCCAGGCGGCGTTCAGGTTCAGGAAGTTGAACAGGATGTAGCAGACGTTGGAGATGGCCAGCACGAACACATAGTCGGACATCATGAGCAGGATCAGGTTGAAGGCCAGATCCGTCCACATGGCCTTGGTGGGCGCGCCATTTTCATTCACATGGCTCAGATACTTGGGCAGCCAGCCGTCCACGGACGCCTGGTAGAGCGTGCGCGAGGAGCCCGCCATCGAGGTGACGATGGCCAGCATCAGCGCCAGGATCAGCATCACCACGATGATGTTGTGCACCACCGGCCCGCCCTTGATCATGTCCGCCATGGCGCTTGCAACGCCCATGCCGGAATAGATGTCGGCGTTCAGGATGCCGGAATAGACCGCCGGGGTCACAATGGCGCCCGAGGCGTCCGTCACCGCCGGAGTCACCAGCTGGCCAAGGCCCAGCACGCCCTGGAAGGTGAAGGGCACGATGGTGAAGACGAAGATGCACAGAAGGCCGGAATAGAGGATGGCCTTGAAGGTGTCGCGGCTGGGGTCGCGGAACTCGCGGGTGTAGCAGACGGCGGTCTCGAACCCGTAGGTGGACCAGGCGGCGATGAAGAGGCCGCCGGCCATGAGCGTGATGCCCGCCATGTCCCACGAGCCGGCGATCACCTTGCCCGTCTCATCCTTGGCGAGGGGGGCGAAGGGGCCGAGATTGGAAGCGAGCACGTCGCCGGTGATGAGGGGTACGAGGCCGATCAGGATCAGCGGCAGCAGGGCGACGACGCCCAGGATCACCTGCACCTTGGCGGTCTGGCCGATGCCGCGATGCTGGATGGCGAAGGCCACCAGGAGGAGCACGGCGCCCAGGATAAAGGTGGCGTTGATGCGCAGCGCCAGGCCCGCCTTCAGCCAGGTGAGGTCCACCAGGGTCAGAGACCAGGTGTTCACCACCGAGTCCGCCGGGAACAGGATGGAGAGCACGTAGCCGGCCGCCAGCCCCGAGCCGATGGACAGCACCGGCGACCAGGCCAGCCAGTTACACCAGACCGAGAAGGGCGCCAGCAGCTTGGAATAGCGCACCCAGGCAATGGCCCCATAGACCGAGGCGCCGCCCGACTTGTGCGGGAACAGGCCGGCAATCTCGGCATAGGAAAAGGCCTGGATGAAGCCGAATATGATGGACAGGATCCAGACGAACCAGGCCGGCGCGCCCACCGTGGCGCCGATGGCGCCAATGGAGAACAGCACCAAGGCCGGGACCCCGCTGGCGATCCAGAAGGCCCCGGTCCAACTGATCTTTCGCTGCAATCCGCCCTCAACCGGGACGGACGCGATGTCCGTAGTGGTGGTGATTGTCATGGATTGTTCCCCTCTTTATGGGAACAGACTTTCTTACCGGGAAAATTTGTTGTCAATTAAGATATAGATGTTCCGCTAGGTTATGTCCGCGTGATTTTTTAGGCAGGACTGCCTATTTTTCAGTCCAAAATTGGCGAAAAACACATCCGCCATGTAACCCTTCAACTTTCGTCGCCACGACGACAAAACAACCGTGACCGCACACCGCTGCGTGCGGTGTGCGGCATGTCCTTCTCTTGACCTGGCAACGCCGGACCTTGGCCTAATACCTTAAGCTCTCACCCTGGTCTTCTGCGGATCGAAATGAGGGAAGGGCACGAGGGTGGCGCCGATGCGCTTCTGGTGGCCGTCCAGCTTGCCGATCTCCACCTCGGTCCCGCCGAGCGACACATCCACCCGGGCGAGCGCGATATTCTGCTTCAGGATGGGGGACTTGGTGGCGGAGGTGACGACGCCCACCTGGGCGCGGCCCAGATAAAGCGGGTCGCCATGGCCCACATCCTCGTTGGACGAGACCACAAGGCCCACCATCTTGCGCGCCGGATTGACCTTGCGCCGGGCGAGCGCCTCGCGGCCGACGAAATCCTCGTCCTTGTTGGCCACCGCAAAGCCGATGCCGGCCTCGAAGGGGTCGGTCTGGTCGCAGAAATCATAGCCCGCGAAGACCAGCCCCGCCTCGATGCGCAGCATGTCGAGGGCAGTGAGGCCCAGCGGGGTCAGGCCCTTGGGGGAACCTGCCGCCCACACCGCGTCCCACAGGGCGACGCCGTCCTTGGGATGGCACCAGATCTCATAGCCCAATTCCCCCGTATAGCCGGTGCGCGAGACCACCAGCGCCGGCCCCTGCGGCCCGCCGAGGCGGCCCACCGCGAAGCGGAACCATTTCAGTTCGGGGATGGAGGGCTGGACCGCCGAGGTCCAGATCACATCGGCGAGGATCTCGCGGCTGAGCGGACCCTGCACGGCGATGTTGTGGAGCTGGTCGGTGGAGGATTTCACCCACACCTTCAGGCCCCATTCCGCCGCCTTGGTGCGCAGCCACACGCCGGTGAATTCCTCCCCGCACACCACCCGGAAATTGGCCGGGCCGAGGCGGAAGACGGTGGCATCGTCGATCATACCGCCATGGTCGTAGCAGAGCGCTGTATAGACCACCTGCCCCACCGCCAGCTTGCGGATGTCGCGGGTCACCGTGCGCTGGAGGAGAAGCTCGGCGTCGGGGCCGGTCACCTCGAACTTGCGCAGGGGCGAGAGGTCCATGACGGCCGCCTTTTCCCGGCAGGCCCAGTATTCGGCGATGGGCCCCGCCCCGGTGAAGCAGGTGGGCAGCCAGAAGCCGCGATATTCCACGAAGTTGCGGGTGAGCGCGGCAAGGCGCGGATGGAAGGCGCTCTCGCGGGTGAGGCGCGGTTCAGCGTCGGGTGTCATGCGGAACGCAATTCCCTTGGAGATGGTCTCAGCCCCGTCATAGACCCGCACATGAATGTCGGTGGGGTCCCAGCCATTGGCCGGATCGATGTCATCGGCGCAGGAGGAAGTGGCGCAGACGAGGTCGGTGAGGGCGCGCAGCAGCACATAATCGCCGGGGCGCGACCAGGGCTCGTCCATGGTCAGCGCATTCGAGCCCTCGATGCAGGTGTTGTAGAAGAAATTGATGGCCGGCCAGCCGCGCCGCTCGCGAATGCCATAGGGCTTGAGCACGGCGTTGAAATTGTCCGAGCAATTGGCATGGCCGGGATAGCCCATGTCCTCGTAATATTTGGCCGAGCAGGCCAGCGCGAAGGTGTCATGGCGGCCCACCGTGTCGCGCACCACTTCCACCAAGGCCACCTGGCGCTCGTCGAAATATTTGGAATGAAGCCCCGGCCCCGGATAGGCCGCGCCCATGAGCGTGCGGGTGGTGGTGGCGTCGAGGCCATATTCGGCCCCCTCCTCCAACGCTGCGGCATCGAAGGCCAGGAAGTCCGAGCATTGGCGGCCTTCCACGTCGATGATCTGAATATAGTCGCCCGCCTTCACCCGGAAGGCGCGGGCCTGAGCGGCCGGGATACGCAGGTCCAGCGTCACGGCGCCGAGCGGGGGCGGCAGATCGGGCGCGCCGGCGGCGCGGGTGACTTCCACCTCCAGGTCCGTGGGCGGAGCCTGCTCGTCCGGCGCCATGAGTGGACCGGCAGCGGCGACGAACACCAGGAGGTCGGTGGGGGCCGTGAAGCGGACGGACTGGCCGGGCCGGTCACCGTCGGCGAACAGCACGCGGGCAGAGGCGTCGAGGGCCAAGCCGGCGGACTGCGCCCGCCGCGCGGCGGCCCGGCCCTGTTCGCCGGAGGCGGCGAGCACATCGGCCAGGGCGAGACCCGCCGGCAGGGCCTCAAGGCTCAGGCTTGCAAATGCAGGCGCACCAGCCCCGTCGAAGACGAAAAGATGCGCCGGCTGGAGGCCTTCGGGATCGGTGACGGAAAGGGTGTCGCCGGGGCGCAGCTGGACGGCCGCGCAATCCCCGCCGTGCACCCGCAGGCGCTCCGGCAGGCGGGCGCGGACGGGGCCGGCAGGCACGAATTCGGTGGGGGCGTCCATGGGTGCTCCTCAGGCCGAACGGGCGAGACTGCGATAGCCGCCGCGATAATAAAGGAGCGGATCGCCCTCCCCTTCCACATGCAGGTGCACGACCCGGCCCACGAAGATCACATGGTCGCCGCCGTCATATTCGGCATAGGGCAGGCACTCGAAGCAGGCGAGCATGGGATCGAGCACCGGCGCCCCGCTTACCCCCCGCCGCAAGAGCAGGTCGGCGAATTTATCGGTACCGGCGCGGGCGAAGCGGTTGGAAATGGCCTCCTGGCCTTCCATCAGCACATTGATGGCATAGGCCGGCGCGCGCTGGAGGCGGGAGAGCGAATAAAGCGACCGCGCCATGGAGAACAGCACCAGGGGCGGATCAAGCGAGACGGAGGAGAAGGAATTGACGGTGACACCCACCGGGCCGTCTTCGTCATGGGCCAGCACCACGGCGATGCCGGTGGCGAAACGGCCCAACGCATTGCGCAATTCGCGCGGATCGAAGCGGGCGTCGAGATCGAGCGTGGTCATGACGGCATCCTCTGGCGCTTCCTGCCTGTGAAGCGCCGGCGCGGACGATGATCGCCCGCGCCGGCCGCGCCCCTTTGGGGCGAGAAGAGGCCAGCGCGTCAGGCGACCTTCGCGGGGGCGACGTCGGCCAGAAGCTTCTCGGCGAAGGCGCGCTTTTCGGCCTCGCTCATCTTCTTGATCTCGTTGTTGAGCACCCGCTCGTTGATGGACTTGTTCCAATAGTCCAGCGCGCCGAAGCCCAGGAGCGAGGCCTTGCCGACGAACTGGCGCAACACTTCGTTGGTGGGGCCCATCACCCAGCCGGCCTTGCCGTCGCGCAGATAGCGCTCGATCTGGAGCGCCGGGCGATAGCCGGTGCCGCCGCAGGCATGGAGCATCTTGTCGGTGACATGGGCGACGTTCTTGGAGGCCTCGAACTTCACCTGCCACAGCCAGTGCAACAGGGTGGAGCGCGGCAAAGCGTCCAGGTCCTTGTGGATGGACCAGTCGCAATTGTTGGTCACCGAATCCAGCGCCTGCGCCATCTGGAAGACGAAGGCCCGGCAGGCATTCGTGTCCATGATCGCCTCGCCCACATAGTCCTGGATGGTGGGATAGTCGGCGACCCGCATGCCCACGTCATTGTGGGTCTTGCGGGTGGTGTGGCGCTTGGCGATGTCGATGACCGCCAGCGAAATGCCGTTCCAGCAGGCCGACGAGCAGGTGAGGAAGAAGGGGTCCACCACCTCGTCATTGGACTTGGCGCCATCGCCGATGGGGCCGACCAGGGCCTCCTTGGGCAGGATGGCGTTCTCCACCGCGATGGGGCCGGACTGGTTGCCGCGCAGGCCGAGGCCGTCCCATTCGGAGGGATTGGCCTTCACCTCGTCCTTGGTGACGAGGAAGCAGGACAGGTCCGAATAGTCGCCGGCAAAGCCGGGGCTGGTGGTCTGGATGATGTACCAGTCGGCAAAGCCGCCCGAGGTGGTCCAGGAGGCCTTTTTCGTGACCTTCCAGCCCTCGCCATGGGCTTCGGCCTTGGAGGAGATGGGGTACCAGAAATGGGAGCCGGTTTCCGGGTCGGAATAGGACAAGGTGCCGATGAGCACGTCCTTGTCCAGGCGCTTGAGGATGTCGATGAGGATGGGGTTTTCGTGATGGCGCAGCAGGGCCGCCGCCACCGCGCCCAGGTGCATGGTGTAGCACATGGCGGTGGAGGGACAGCCATAGCGGGCGATGGTCTCCACCACCATGGCGGCGCAGACATGGTTCTCGCCGAGACCGCCCAATTCCTTGGGAACGGTCAGCGAGAGCAGGCCGAGCGAGGCAAGGGCCTCAAAATTCTTGCGCGGATAGATGTATTGCGCATCGCTTTCCACCGCGTTCGCGCGCAAAGTGGCCTCGCACAGGGCAATCAACTTGCCCTGGAGGTCTTTCTGGGCGGGGGTGAGCAGCCATTGGGGGTCCCACTCGAAACCGAGGCCCCAAAACTCTTCGCTTCCCCATTTCTTAACATCGGACATGCGCTTGCTCCGCCCGTTCGGGCCTGAAATTCCAGGACTGTCGAAAACCGGCCGGCGACTGTTCCCCTCAGTGAACTTTTTTGACGCCGCAGAAACAGTCTGCCACTGCGCGAACGGAGCGCAAGCCTAAAAAGAGGCAGGGGGTTGCATATTTTTCGCCCACACCCCCCAATTTGCCGGATTTCTAATACCTTCGTAGATGCATTTTGAGGCAGCCGCGGACGACAATTTCTTGTCAGGAAAAGTAATTGACAAGAACGAGGGTGCATCTCCAGGATGGCGCGGATTTTCGCACACCGAGGGGACAAAAATGACGGGTGCCACCCACTTGCGGCAGTCGATCCTCAATGAGCGTCACCGGGCCCTGGGCTCCAAGCTTGAGGAATCCTGGAACGACATGGCCATTCCCCAGCACTATGCCACCGATCCCTATGAGGAGACGGCGGCGGTGCGCTACCGGGCCGGCCTCATCGACGTGTCCGCGCTCAAGATCCTGAACGTCACCGGCCCGGATGCCACCACGCTGCTCAACAAGCTCGTCACCTCCGACGTGAGCAAGATCGCGCCCGGCCGGTCCATGATCTCATCCATGGTGGATGACGAAGGCGGCCTCATCGACGACGTGCTGATCTATTGCGACGGCGAGAACACCTATCGCCTCTCGCACGGCGGCGGCGCCACCGAGGAGGCGCTTCCGGCGCTGGCGGAAGGGCTCGATGTGAGCTTCCCCCGCGACGAGGACATCCACATCCTCTCGCTCCAGGGACCCAAGGCGCTGGACATCCTCCAGCCCGACACGCCTCTGGACCTGAAGACCATCCCCTATTTCGGCCATGCCCGCACCACGCTCTATGGCATCGAAGTGTCCATCGCGCGCGGCGGCTATTCCGCCGAGCGGGGCTATGAGGTGTTCTGCGCCGCCAAGGATGCGGTGTTCATCTGGGACAAGATCCTGGAGCGCGGCGCCCCCTTCGGTGTCATGCCGGTGTCCTGGGATTGCCTCGACATCGTGCGCGTGGAAGGCGCCCTGCTCTTCTTCCCCTTCGACATGCCCCACAAAGACACCACCCCCTGGGAAGTGCTGATGGACTGGACGGTGGACCTCTCCAAGCCCGACTTCCGGGGCAAGGAGGCGCTCATCCGCCGCAAGGGCACGGAGCGCACCCACCAGGCGGGCCTGGAAGTGGAGCATCACAAGGCCATCACGCCCGGCGCCAAGGTCTTCAAGGATGGGGCCGAAGTGGGCACGGTGAATTCCACCGTCTTCTCCCAGCACCTCATGAAGTCGCTGGCCATGGTCTCGCTCATTCCCTCCCTCACCGCGCTCGGCACCAAGGTGGAGGTGGTGGATGGCGGCGAGACCTTCACCGCTTATGTGGTGCGCACGCCCTTCTATGATCCCATGCGCCTGCGCACCCATCCGCTGGAAGAGCGCGCCTGACCATACCGTCCCTTCAAGGATCGGCCCGGCCCCCATAAGGGTGCCGGGCCGTTGCATTTTTGGCACCGCATCCTTCAATTGGGACAAGCTTTACCCTAGGACACGCACCGAACCTCTCGCGCACGACAGCGGCCACGCTTATGGTGCGGCCGGTTGCGTCACTCCCATGGACCTCGCGCGTGCTCGGCTGGCCGTCTTTCCTGCGCCGCTCCGGCGTTCGTCTCCGCTCGCGTGGCGGTGACGGGCTGGGGCTTGTTCTTGCTCTTGTGGTGCTCGCCGCCCTGCCCGGCTGCGCCGTCCGGCCCGGTCCCGACGTGCTCGCGCCCGTGCTGGCGGCGACGCCGGGGACCAAGCCCTACACCGTCCTGGTCGCCTCCACCCGCGCCCGCGATCTCAATCCGGGCACGCTTTATAATGGTGAACGGACGAGCAAGCTGGATTTCGCCACCGTCACCGTCACCGTGCCGCCCAGCCACAAGCCGGGCGATATCGAATTTGCCCAGCAGCAGCCGCCCAATCCCGCCACGGACATGGTGGTCCAGGAGGCCGTCTATCTGGACTCCGACCAGCAATTCGTCGCCGACCTGAATGCCCAGCTCGCCAAGATGCCGCCCGGGCATCGGCAGGCCGTGGTCTTCATCCACGGCTACAACACCCAATTCTCCGAAGCGCTCTTCCGCCTCACCCAGATGGTCCACGATTCCGGCCAGCCGGGCGTGCCGGTGCTGTTCACCTGGGCCTCGCGCGGGAAGACGGAGGATTATGTCTATGACAACAACAGCGCCACCGCCGCCCGCGACGCCCTGGAGCGCACGCTCGGCCTGGTGGCGCAGAGCAAGGCGGAATCGGTCACCATCATCGCCCATTCCATGGGCAATTGGCTGACGGTGGAGACCTTCCGGCAGATGAAGATCGGCGGGAAAATGATTCCCCCCAACCGCCTGGGCCAGGTCATCCTGGCGGCGCCGGACATCGACGTGGACGTGTTCAAGTCCCAGCTGAAGCGCTTCGGCAAGCCGCTGAAGCCCTTCATCGTCGTCGTGTCCCGCGACGACAAGGCGCTCGGCTTTTCCGATTTCCTCGCCGGCAACAAGCAGCGCCTGGGCGCCTATGCGGATGATGCGGACCTGGTGTCGCTCGGCGCCATCGTGGTGGACATGACCAATGTGAAGGCGCTCGATTCCATGAACCATGGAAAGTTCGCCCAGCTGGCGGAGATCGCCCCGCAGCTGCGCGGCGTCATGGAAAAGCAGAGCACCAGCACCGTTACGCCGGCCACGCCCTTCATCGAACTGGGCGGGGTGCTCATCAGCGGCGTCAGCCAGGTCACGCCCCGCCCGCAGGGGGGCAACTGAGGCCTTTCAGGGTTTCATCGAAACGCTGACATGCCTGGGTTCGGACGCGCGTGGTTCGCCCGCCCCGTGCCCACTTCGCCGGGACCGGCTCCATGGCAATAAAAAAGCGCCCGGACCGGAGGCGACCGCCTCGGACCCGGACGCTGCATCGGGACAGAGCCCCGGGGACGCTCAGGCCTTCAGGGCCTGCTCCTTGCGCCAAGCATCGATGGCGATGGCAAGCGAGGTCACGCCCCAGAAGACCAGATACTCAATGCCGCCCTTGGCCCAGTACCAGTTCACGCCCTTGGTCTGGAGGATGGCATAGGCCGCAACCACCATGCAGCCGAAGGACAGAAGCCCGATCCAGCGGGTGAAGAGGCCGAAGGTGAGGCCGAGGAAGGCCAAGGCCTCGCACACCACGGCCATACCCAGGAAGAGCGGCGCGGGCGTCAGCCCCGCCTTCGCGAAGAAGGCAAGTGTCGGTTCGACGGACGTGAGCTTCTGATAGACGTGGGGCGCGTAAAACAGCCCCGCCAGTATCCGGACAACGTTCATTCCATCAGTCAAGGCAAACCGGTTGGGCAAAGTAACCGGTCCGATCAGCGTACGAAACGAAAAAGGGGCGCCGACCGCTCCGTGTGATGAGGTCAACGACATAATGAATACTCCTCGTGTTCGATGAGGAGACCATGCACCCTGCGTCGCAGCACGCCATTGATGCGGCGCAAATGTGGCGAGCTCACGAAAATATTACCTCTCCACCGGCGCCCACAGCACGTCCTCGATCCGCCGCGCGCCTGAGGCGAGCATGGCCAGCCGGTCAAAGCCGAGCGCGCAGCCGCTGGCGGCGGGCATGGCGGACAGGGCGGCCAGGAAGCCTTCATCGATGGGGTAGCGCTCCCCATAAAGGCGTTCCTTCTCGTCCATCTCCACGGCGAATCGGCGCCGTTGCTCGTGGGGATCGGTGAGCTCGCCGAAGGCATTGGCCAGCTCCACCCCGCAGGCATAAAGCTCGAAGCGCTCCGCCACCCGCGGATCGGACGCTTTGGGCCGGGCGAGCGCAGCCTCCGAGGACGGATATTCGCACAAGAGGGTCGGCCGCCCCTGCCCCAGATTCGGCTCCACCTTTTCCACCAGCACCCGCGAGAAGACATCGGCGAAGCTGTCATCCTCCGCCACCCTTATGCCTGCAGCCACCGCCGCCGCCCGCAAAGGCCCTGCCTCCGGCTCCTGGCCGGCCGGGGCGAGGCAGGACAGGAGGTCAATGCCCGCAAAATGCGCGAACGCCTCCGCCAGCGTCAGCCTTTCGGGCGTGGCGAAGGGATCGCAGGTCATGTCGCGATGGGAAAAGGCGGTCACGCCCCCCGCCTCGGCCGCCAGCGCCAGGAGACGGGCGCAATCGGCCATGAGCGCCTCATAGGGTTCTTCCGCCCGATACCATTCCAGCATGGTGAATTCGGGATGATGGGTGCGCCCCCGCTCCCGGTCGCGGAACACGCGGGCCAGCTCGAAAATGCGCGGCTCACCGGCCGCCAGCAGCTTCTTGGCGGCAAATTCCGGCGAGGTGCGCAGGTAATAAGGATGGCTTTGCCCGTCCGGGGCGGTCCACACCGTCGCGAAGGCGTGCAGGTGCGCCTCGTTGCCGGGCGAGACCTGGAGCACCGGCGTCTCCACCTCCAGGAAGCCGTCGGCGGCGAAATAATCCCGCACCGCCTTGAGGATACGCCCGCGCGCCAGAAGGAAGCCGCGACGGTCCTGATGGACCGACCTGTCCCACCAGGGGCTCGGGGCGCCGGTCACAGGCGCCCCCTTGCGCGCCAGAGGGCGCCCAGCGGAAAGGAAGACTGGCGAAACCCGTCAGGATCGTTATGTTGCGCGCCCACAAGGCGCATGAGGGCGCCGCCAAAGTTTCGAGGAAGACAAGCCGTGG
The DNA here is from genome assembly GCF_056314145.1 of Aquabacter sp. DMC10. Classification (NCBI taxonomy): domain Bacteria; kingdom Pseudomonadati; phylum Pseudomonadota; class Alphaproteobacteria; order Hyphomicrobiales; family Xanthobacteraceae; genus Aquabacter; species Aquabacter sp. DMC10. The sequence continues at coordinate 300,520 of NZ_JBQUYX010000002.1, forward strand.
TCAAGGTCATCGCCAGCTCTCTGCGCAAGGGCAATGTCGTCGATATCGAAGACAAGCTCTACGTGGTTCTCAGCGCCGAGAACATCCATCCCGGCAAGGGAACTCCCGTTACGCAGATGGATCTGCGCCGCATCTCCGACAGCGTGAAGATCTCGGTGCGTTACCGCACCACCGAGCAGGTGGAACGCGCCTTCGTGGAGGACCGGCCCCACACCTATCTGTATCAGGATAGCGACGGCTACACCTTCATGAACCCGGAGAATTACGACCAGGTGGCCGTGCCCGAGGACGTGATCGGCGACCAGAAGGTCTATCTTCAGGAAGGCATGGAATGCATGCTCTCCCTGCACAATGGCGTGCCGATCGCCATCGAGCTGCCCCAGCGCGTCACGCTGGAGATCGTGGACACCGAGCCCACCGTGAAGGGCCAGACCGCCTCTTCCTCCTATAAGCCGGCCATGCTCTCCAACGGCGTGCGCACCATGGTGCCCCCGCACGTGTCCGCCGGCACCCGCGTGGTCATCATGACCGCCGACGCCTCCTATGTGGAACGCGCCAAGGACTGATCGGCCCCGATCTCCCACGGCAGGTGACCAAAAGAAAAGCCCGCCCCCTCGCCGGGGGGCGGGCTTTTCTTATGGGTGCGTGTCCTATGCGTGCCTGAGAAGGCCGCTCAGGCCCCCTTGAGCCCGCCCGCCTTGACGATGAAATCGGCCACCACCTCCACGCCCTTGCCATGGCGGATGGCGGCGAACACATAGGGCCGGCCCTGACGCATGCGCTGGGTGTCGGCTTCCATGACGGAGAGGTCCGCGCCCACCAGCGGTGCGAGATCCGTCTTGTTGACCACCAGGAGGTCCGAGCGCGTGATGCCCGGCCCGCCCTTGCGCGGGATCTTCTCGCCGCCGGCCACGTCGATCACATAGACGGTGATGTCCGCCAGTTCGGGCGAGAAGGTGGCGGCCAGATTGTCACCGCCCGATTCGATCAGGACGAGGTCAAGGCCGGGGAACTTCGCCTCCATCTGCGCCACCGCGCGCAGATTGATGGAGGCATCCTCACGAATGGCGGTGTGCGGGCAACCGCCCGTTTCCACCCCGAGGATGCGCTCCGGCTCCAGGGCGCCGGCCACCGTGAGCAGGCGGGCATCTTCCTTGGTGTAGATGTCGTTGGTGATGGCGCAGATGTTGTAGCGCTCGCGAAACGTCTTGCAGAGCATCTCCATGAGGGCGGTCTTGCCCGAGCCGACGGGACCGCCGATGCCCACCCGAAGGGGGCCGTTGCCGGATGCGCTCATGAGCGGAAAAGCCTCGTATATTGGGTTTCGTGACGGAAGGAGCCGAGATCGGCCCGGAAGGTGGCGGTGCCGATCTCGTCGAGCCCCAGCGTTTGCGCGGCATCGGCCAGGTGCGCCACCCGGGGCGACAGCGCAGCGAGGATGCGAGCGGCGGCGGTCTGGCCGACGGGTGCGAGGCGCAGCGCCGCCGAGAGCAGCGCCTGCACCTGGGCCAGCATGAAGGCCGCGCCGGCGCTGGCGCAGGGCACGCCATGGGCGGCGCAGGCAAGCGCCACCGCCACGGGATAAGCCACCTCCTCCCCTTGCAGCACCGGCGCGAGGCGCGACAGGCGCGGATGGGGCCAGGCGGAAATGACCGCATCGAGGAAGGACCGGCCCTGCTGGCAGGTCTCCAGCCGCAGTTCCGCAGAGGGAGAGAGCGCGACGGCCAGTTCGTTCACCTCCCGCAAAGCGGCGGCATCATCGGCGGCGGCGGCCCGGTAGGCATGGGCGAAGAGGATAGCGTCGGAGCGGGGAAAGCCGTGTTCCAATATGTCGGTCACATAGGCAAGCAGGCTCGGCTCGCGGGCCACGTCGCCCGCCTCCACCGCCCATTCCAGGCCGTGAGAATAGGCATAGCCGCCCACGGGGAAGCTGGGGGACAGCCACGCAAAAAGGGGCAGCAGGCCGATGCCGGCCGCCGCCTCTTCCTGATCCTGCACTGCGGAGCCGGGCATTGCGCCCGGCAGGTCAGTCGTGATGGTGGTGATGTCCGCACCCGCAGCTGGCGCCCGCCTCTTCGTGGACGTGGTCATGGGCATGGTCATGGGTGTGGGCGTGGCCATGAACCTCCCGATGGGTGTGGGCGTGATCGTCGTGATGGTCGTGCCCGCACGTGGCATGGTCATGGTCATCGCCATGGTCATGGTCGCCGTGATGGTGCTGGCCGTGCTGGTGCATGTGCTCCTGCGCCGCCTCATAGGCCCCGCGCTCCGGCCGGAAGGGACGCACCACCGCCACCGTCGCGGCGCCGATGCCGCGCAGCATTTCCTCGATCACCTTGTCATCGGCCACATAGAGCGCGTTCTCGGTGAGCTCGGTGGGCACATGGCGGTTGCCCAGGTGCCAGGCGGCGCGCATCAGGCGCAGCGGGTTGAAGGTGGTGATCTCCAGCAGCGTCTCGGGCGCCGCCTTCACGCGGATGAGCCGGCCGTCATCCAGCACCAGCGCATCGCCATCGTCGAGCACGGTGGCGCGGTCGAGATCCAGCAGGAATTCCGCGCCGGTGTCGGAGGTCAGCGCGATCCGCCGGCGGTGGCGGGCGTGATGATCGAGGGTGATGGTGTCGACCACCTGCTCCGCGCGAACGGCCAGGTGACGGATGATGCGGGTAGCACGGGCCATTTTTTATCGTCTCCGGGCGGTGTCGCGGCTTGGGCGGCGACTATCCGCCACGCCGGACCTCAGAACAAGAAGTAGCGCTGCGCCATCGGGAGGACCTCGGCCGGCTCGCAGACGAGCAGCTCGCCATCGGCGCGCACGTCATACGTCTCCGGGTCCACCTCGATGTGCGGCGTTGCGTCGTTCAGCACCATGCTCTTCTTGCTGATGCCCCCACGCACATTCTCTACGGATACCAGTGTCTTGCTTGTCTGGAGCTTGCCCGCGAGGCCATCCTCCACCGCCGCCTTGGAGACGAAGGTCAGCGAGGTGCCCGTGCGCGCGCGGCCGAAGGCGCCGAACTGGTAGCGGTAATGCACCGGCTGGGGGGTGGGGATGGAGGCGTTGGGATCGCCCATCTGCGCCATGGCGATGGCGCCGCCCTTCAGCACCAGGTCCGGCTTCACGCCGAAAAAGGCCGGCGTCCACAGCACGAGGTCGGCCAGCTTGCCCGCTTCCACCGAGCCAATGTGCTTGGACATGCCGTGGGCGATGGCGGGATTGATGGTGTATTTGGCGATGTAGCGGCGGGCGCGCAGATTGTCGTTATTGCCCTCGCCCGGCAGGCCGCCGCGCTGGCGCTTCATTTTGTCCGCCGTCTGCCAGGTGCGGATGATGACCTCGCCCACCCGGCCCATGGCCTGGCTGTCCGAGCTCATCATGGAGAGCGCGCCGAGATCGTGGAGGATGTCCTCCGCCGCGATGGTCTCCTTGCGGATGCGGCTCTCGGCGAAAGCGAGGTCCTCTGCGATGGAGGGGTCGAGGTGGTGGCACACCATGAGCATGTCCAGATGCTCGTCGATGGTGTTGCGGGTGAAGGGCCGCGTCGGATTGGTGGACGAGGGCAGCACATTGGCCAGCCCCGCCACCTTGATGATGTCCGGCGCATGGCCGCCGCCCGCCCCTTCCGTGTGGAAGGCATGGATGGTGCGGCCCTTGAAGGCGGCGATGGTGTCTTCCACGAAGCCGCTCTCATTGAGCGTGTCGGTGTGGATCATCACCTGGATGTCGAAGGCATCGGCCACCGACAGGCAGCAATCGATGGCGGCGGGCGTGGTGCCCCAGTCCTCGTGCAGCTTCAGGGCGCAGGCGCCCGCGCGGACCATTTCCTCCAGCGCCGCGGGCTTGGAGGCATTGCCCTTGCCGGCGAAGGCCAGATTCATGGGGAAGGCATCGGCCGCCTCGATCATGCGGGCAATGTGCCAGGGGCCGGGGGTGCAGGTGGTGGCAAACGTGCCGGTGGCCGGCCCGGTGCCGCCGCCCAGCATGGTGGTGACGCCGGAGGCAAGCGCCTCCTCGATCTGCTGCGGACAGATGAAATGGATGTGGCTGTCGAAGCCGCCGGCGGTGAGGATCTTGCCTTCGCCCGCAATCACTTCCGTGCCGGGGCCGATGATGATGTCCACGCCCGGCTGCACATCGGGATTGCCGGCCTTGCCGAGCTTCACGATGCGCCCGCCGGCAATGCCCACGTCGCACTTCACCACGCCCCAATGGTCCAGCACCACCGCATTGGTGATGACCGTGTCCACGGCACCATCCGCATTGGTCACCTGGCTCTGGCCCATGCCGTCGCGGATCACCTTGCCGCCGCCGAACTTCACCTCCTCGCCATAGGTTGTGAAGTCCTTCTCCACCTCTATGACGAGGGACGTATCCGCCAGGCGGATCTTGTCGCCCACGGTGGGGCCGAACATGTGGGCATAGGCGGACCGGGGAAGATGGGCTTTTGTCATCGGGGCCTCAGAGGCTCGCGCCGTCGAAGAATTTGGGGGTCATTGCGGTCGCGTCGACGCCATCCAGGCACCGCACGTTCACCGCCACCATCTGCGTGCCATCGGGCTTCTGCCCAAGGGAGAAAGGCTCAATTCCACACACCGTACAAAACTGGTGACGCACCACGTGGCGGTTGAAGAGGAACTCCTTCAGCATGTCGCCGCCCTGGTCGAGCCGGAAGCCCGAGGGCGCGGTGAAGGACAGGATGGAGCCGAGCCGGCGGCAGCGGGAACAGTTGCAGGTGATCGTGCGGTCGAGGTCAAGGTCGGCCTCGAAGCGCACCGCGCCGCATTGGCAGCCGCCGAAATAATGCTGAACGGCCATCAGTTTCCTCCCGCCAGCGCAGGCTGAAAGAGGCCGCTGCGCGCGGCCTTGGCGTCGAAGGTGAAGGTCTGAGCACATCCCGCGCGGCGATTGAGTGCGCCGATCAGGGCATCGACGAAATCCAGCGGCTCGACCGCCATGACCTCCAGCGCGTCGATCACTGCTTCCCGATCCGAGATCACATAGGCGGGGCTCTCCAGCAGGGTCTCGATCACCTGCATCAGGTCGGGCCGGCTGGCGCGGTAGCGCCGTGTCAGCGTCCAGCACAATTCCGCCAGCACAGCCACATTCACATATCCCGGCGCCTCGGGTGTAAGGCGCGCCAGAAGCGCGGCAGCCACCGGCGAGAGGCGTGGATCGTCCGCCGTCAACGCGCGCAGGAGAATGTTGGTGTCGAGTCCGATCACGCCGCACGCCCCTTCCGGCCGGGCTTGCCGCCCCCACGGGCACGGTCATCCCGTGCGATCACCTCGGCCCCAACAGCTTCTTCGTCGGTCAGGGCCGGATCGGGCTTCAGGTGCGCCAGCAGGCCCACCACCGCGTCGGCCGGGCGGGCGCGCACGCGCATCTTCAAGGTGCCGTCCTGGCCCTCGAAGAATTCCACCCGGTCGCCAGCCTTCACGGCGAACTTCTCCCGCAGCGCGGCCGGCAGCGTGACCTGCCCCTTGCTGGTGACGGTGGAGTGTCCCATGTGCGCCATCGCCATCTCCTTACTTTCAGGAGAAAGTAGCACGATCCGACTTTTTCCTTACAGCTTGCCCATCACATCGCCCCGGAAGCCGTAGACCTCGCGCTTGCCGGAGAGCGGCACGAGGGAGACCTCGCGGGTGGCGCCCGGCTCGAAGCGCACGGCGGTGCCGGCGGCGATGTCGAGGCGCATGCCGCGGGCCTTTTCGCGGTCGAAGGCGAGGGCGCCGTTGGTCTCGTAGAAATGATAATGGCTTCCCACCTGGATGGGCCGGTCCCCCGTATTGGCCACCGACACCACCACCCGCTCGGCCCCCTCGTTGAAGACGATCTGGCCGGGCCGAGTGATGACCTCGCCGGGCACGTCGTCGGAGGCCGCGCCCCGGATGGGGTGGTGCACGGTGACCAGCTTGGTGCCATCGGGGAAGGTGGCTTCCACCTGGATGTCGTGGATCATCTCGGCAATGCCCGGCATCACCTGGTCGGTGGTGAGCACATGGGCGCCCGCCTCCATCAGGTCGGCCACCGTCCGGCCGTCACGCGCGCCTTCCACCACGAAGTCCGTGATGAGGGCGATGGCCTCCGGATGGTTGAGCTTCACCCCCCGCGCCAGGCGCTTGCGCGCCACTTCGGCGGCCATGGCGATGAACAGCTTGTCCTTTTCGCGCGGCGTCAGCAGCACAGCACTTCTCCCTAAAGACCCCAGACACGCGGCAGAGGACCGCCCGTGAACCCCATCAGAAACGACGTTGCATCCCGCCGCAACGCCTCGATGCCCTGCCCGATGAAACGCACCGCCAGCAGCCCGTTCCAGGCACTGGCACCGCATTCGCAGGCGCACGGCTCAAGCAGGCTGCGCGCCTCCTCCAGCCGCGCCTCCGCGTCGGGCGCCACGTAAAGACAGGTGCCGAGCGCCACGCCCCCCGCCGCGACCGCAGGCCGGGCGATGAGATCGGCAACGGGGCCGGAGAGACGCAGGGCATCCGCATAGATGAGCTTGCCGTCCCGGCGCACCCGCCAGCGGTCGGACAGATGGCCTTCCTTCACCTGCTCGCCCCGCGCGGCGCGGCCCAGCATCAGCCCCTCGAAGGACAGGAAGCGGGCATCCCCGGCCAGATCCACCTCATAGGAACGGGCAAGGCGCGCGGTGTCGAACAGGATGGTCTCCTGCGGCAGCCACTGGAGCGTCGCCCCGGCCTCCGCGACGAGCCGCACGGAAATCTCCGACACCGCCCCGTCGGAGCGATAGACCTTCTCCGCCGCCGGCGTCGCCACCGTGACGCGGGCGCCCGGCCGGGCGGTGATGGAAATGGAAAAGACATCGCCGCAGGCGACCCCGCCGGCGGTGTTCACCAGCACGGCCTCAAGGCCCCCGCCTTCCACGCGCGGCAGCCGGGCGCGCAGCGAGCCGCTCTCGGCCAGCGCGGACAGGTGCGTGCCGGCGGCGGAGGCCTCCGCCACCAGCTCCACCCGCCCGATGCTGCGCTGCCTTTGAGAGGGGGGGCGCTCAGATGGCCATGAGACGGCGGACATCATCTCCATCAAGCCCGCTCCGGTCCCCGCTCACCACCACTTCGCCGCGCTCCATGAGGATGAAGCGATCGGCCAAATCACGCGCGAACTCAAAATACTGTTCCACGAGCACGATGGCCATGTCCCCCTTGTCGCGCAGGTAGGAAATGGCGCGACCGATATCCTTGATGATGGAGGGCTGGATGCCTTCGGTGGGCTCGTCCAGCACCAGGAGGGAGGGCCGCGTCACCAGCGCCCGGCCGATGGCCAATTGCTGCTGTTGTCCACCGGAAAGATCGCCGCCGCGCCGGCCCAGCATGGATTTGAGCACCGGGAACAGCTCGAAAATCTCGTCCGGCACGTTGCGGTCCTTGCGGGCCAGGCGCGCATAGCCGGTTTCGAGGTTTTCCTTCACGGTGAGAAGCGGGAACACCTCGCGCCCCTGGGGCACGAAGCCGATGCCCAGCGCCGCCCGGTCGGGGGTGGGAAGACGGGTGATGTCCTGCCCGTTGAAGGTGACGGACCCGCCCGCCACCGGCCGCTGGCCCATGATGGCCCGCAGAAGCGAGGTCTTGCCCACGCCATTGCGGCCGAGGACGCAGGTCACCTGCCCCTTCTGCGCTTCCAGGTTCACTTTGCGCAGGGTGTGGGCGGCGCCGTAATAGAGATCGAGGTTCTCGACCTTCAGCATGCGAAAACCTCCAAGGCGGGGACGGCGCCAACAGGCGCGCGGGATGTGAAGGACAAGGTGCCGGCCACCCTCACCTCCCCAGATAAACTTCGATGACACGCTCGTTGGAGCTGACCTGGTCCAGCGATCCTTCCGCCAGCACCGAGCCTTCGTGCAGCACCGTGACCTTCACGCCGAGATCGCGCACGAACACCATGTCGTGCTCCACCACCACCACGGAGCGTGTCTTGGCGATGTCGCGCAGGAGGTCGGCGGTGTCGGCGGTCTCCTGGTCGGTCATGCCGGCGGCGGGCTCGTCCACCAGGAGAAGGCGCGGCTCCTGCGCCAGCAGCATGCCGATCTCCAGCCATTGCTTCTGGCCGTGGCTCAATTCGGAGGCGCTGCGCTTGCGGTGGTCCTTCAGGCGGATGCGCTCCAGAAGCTCGTCGATGCGCTCGCGCTCATGGGCGGTGCGGCGCCAATAGATGTTGGAGAAGGCCCGCCGGTCGCTTTTCACCGCCAGCAGCAGATTGTCCTCCACCGTGTGCATGTCGAACACGGTGGGGGTCTGGAACTTGCGGCCGATGCCCAATTGGGCGATGGCGGCCTCGTCCAGCTGCGTCAGGTCATGGCTGCCGGCAAACACCGCCTCGCCCTTGGTGGGGCGGGTCTTGCCGGTGATGACGTCCATCATGGTGGTCTTGCCGGCGCCGTTGGGGCCGATAATGGCCCGCATCTCCGCTTCCTCGATGGTCAGCGAGAGGGCGTTGAGGGCGCGGAAGCCGTCGAACACCACGGACACGTTGTCCAGATAGAGCAGCGCCGGGGTCAGTTCGGAGGTGAGGGGCTGGGAGGCTTCCATGATCCTCACTCCGCGGGCTTGGCGGCGACGGCGCCGGGGGTGGGCTTGCGGCGGCGGGCGGAGAGGCTGGCCCACAGGCCCAGCACGCCCTTGGGCAGGAACAGCGTCACCAGCACGAACAGGGCGCCGAGCGCGAACAGCCAGGCTTCCGGCAGGAGGCCGGTGAACCAGGTCTTGCCCGCATTGACGATGAGCGCGCCCAGCGCCGCGCCCACCAGCGTGCCGCGTCCGCCCACCGCCACCCAGATCACCGTCTCGATGGAATTGGCGGGCGCGAATTCGCCGGGATTGATGATGCCCACCTGCGGCACATAGAGCGCGCCGGCCAGGCCCGCCAGCATGGCCGAGATGGTCCAGCACAGGAGCTTGTAATTCTCCACCCGGTAGCCGAGGAAGCGCGTGCGGCTCTCCGCATCGCGCACCGCCACCAGCACCTTGCCGTATTTGGAAGTCACCAGCGCCCGGCACAGCACATAGCCCCCCGCCAGCGCCAGCGCCGACATGGCAAAGAGCGTCGCGCGGGTGCCATCCGCCGAGATGGAGAAGCCAAGGATGTCCTTGAAGTCGGTCAGGCCGTTATTGCCGCCGAACCCCATGTCATTGCGGAAGAAGGCCAGCATGAGGGCGAACGTCATGGCCTGGGTGATGATGGACAAATAGACGCCCGTCACCCGCGAGCGGAAGGCGAACCATCCGAACAAGAAGGCCAGCGCGCCCGGCGCCAGGAACACCATGAGCATGGCGAAGGGGAAGAAGTCGAACCCGTACCAGAACCAGGGCAGGCTCTTGTAATTCAGGAACACCATGAAGTCCGGCAGCACCGGATTGCCATAGACGCCCCGGGCGCCGATCTGGCGCATGAGATACATGCCCATGGCATAGCCACCGAGCGCGAAGAAGGCGCCGTGGCCGAGCGAGAGCACGCCGCAATAGCCCCACACCAGATCCACCGCCACAGCGAGCAGCGCGTAGCAGACATATTTGCCGAGCAGCGGGACCAGATAGTCGGAGACGTGGAGCGGCGAGCCCTCCGGCACCATGAGGTTGGCGGCCGGCACGAGCACCGCCGCCCCCAGCACGATGGCGAGGAAGAACCAGCCTTTGCGATCGATCATGCCGGTCATGCTTCCACCGCCCGGCCCTTGAGCGCGAACAGGCCGCGCGGGCGCTTCTGAATGAAGAGGATGATGAGAACGAGAATGACGATCTTGCCGAGCACCGCGCCGGCAAAGGGCTCCAGCAGCTTGTTGGCGATGCCGAGGCCGAAGGCGGCCACCAGGGTGCCCCAGAGGTTCCCCACCCCGCCGAACACCACCACCATGAAGCTGTCGATAATGTAGCCCTGGCCGAGATTGGGGCTGACATTGTCGATCTGCGAGAGGGCGACGCCGGCAATGCCGGCAATGCCCGAGCCCAGCCCGAAGGTGAGCGCGTCGATGCGCCCGGTGCGGATGCCCATGGCGCCGGCCATGCGGCGGTTCTGGGTGACGGCGCGCACATAGAGGCCGAGCATGGTGCGCTTGAGCACCAGGAGCAGCGCGAAGAACACCAGCAGCGAGAAGACGATGATCCACAGCCGGTTATAGGTGATGGCCATGTGCCCGATGTCGAACGAGCCGGACATCCAGGAGGGCGCGCCCACCTCCTTGTTGGTGGGCCCGAAGATGGAGCGCACCGCCTGCTGGAGAATGAGCGAGATGCCCCAGGTGGCCAGCAGCGTTTCCAGCGGCCGGCCATACAGGAAGCGGATCACCGTGCGCTCGATGAGGATGCCCACCAGCGCCGTGAACAGGAAGGCCAGCGGCAGGGCGATGGCCAGCGACCAGCCGAACAGCCCGGGCGCGGAGGTGCGGATGAATTCCTGCACCACGAAGGTGGTGTAGGCGCCCAGCATCACCATTTCGCCGTGGGCCATGTTGATGACGCCCATGACGCCGAAGGTGATGGCAAGGCCGATGGCGGCCAAGAGCAGCACCGAGCCCAGCGACAGGCCGTACCACACATTCTGCGCCACGCCCCACATGGCCATTTGCCGGTTGATGGCCTTCACGCCATCGGCGGCGGCGGCCTTGACGGCGGCGGGGCTGTCCGGCGGCAGGCTGGACAGCAGGGCCAGCGCGTCCTGGTCGCCGCGAGCCGCCACCACGCGGGTGGCGGACACCCGCTCGGGCTCGCTCACATCGGTGCGGGTGATGATGAGGGCGGCGCGGGCCTGGACCAGGGCGGCCTTCACGTCGGGATTGGCTTCCTTCGCCAGCGCCGCGTCCAGGGTCGGCAAGGTGGCGGGATCGCGGGACTTGAAGACAGCGGTGGCGGCCGCCAGGCGCTTGGCCGGATCGGGGCTCAGCAAGGCGAGCGCGCCGGCGGCGGCATCCACGCTGCGGCGGACGCGGTTGTTGAGGCGCACCGCCTTCAGGCCGGCGGGCGGATTGGCCACCACCGCCCCGGTGGCGGCGTCGGTGATCGCGCCCTGCGGCGTGCGCAGATAGACCGCCTTGGTGGCGGGGTCGAACAGGAGGCGCCCGTCGCGGATGCCTTCCACGATGGCGGCCGCCTGGGCATTGGGGGAGACCGCCAGCAGGCCGAGAGCGGCCTCGGTGTCAGAATAGCTGTCGGTGCCCAGCTTGGCGAGGGCCGGCGCCAGGTCCGACACGGTCCCGGCGGGGGCGGACAGGGCAGCGGTGGGGGAAACCTCTTCGGCCATCGCCCGGGCATGGGGCGCGGCCGGCGCGAGGAAGGACGAGACGACAAGCGCCAGTCCGGCGAAGAGAAGGGGGACGGCGCGCCTCAGTCTTTGCTTGGTCATGTCAGTCCGCAAGTCCACCGCTGCGAGAGGGCGGCCGCGCGGACGCGGCCGGAAGAGCGGGTGCGGCCACCGGGCCGGGCTGCGGCCTTCGGGCAGGCGGGCCGGCAAGGTGCCGGCCGCATCAAAGGTTCGCGGCGGTCCGGCGGCCCCGGTGGGCCCGCCGGACAGCCCTCGAACGGCTTACTTGGTGGCGCTGCCGAGGCAGACCTTCTTCACGCTGTCATAGTTGCCGCAGTTGAGCTGAACCCAGTCGGCCACCAGGTCCTTGGAGCCTTCCAGCTGCTTGGACCAGGCTTCGCCCGGGATCAGGTTCTCGGTCTTCCACACCACGTTGAACTGGCCGTTGTCCTCGATCTCGCCGATGAAGACGGGCTTGGTGATGTGGTGGTTCGGCAGCATCTCGGACACGCCGCCGGTCAGGTTGGGCTGCTTGGTGCCGGGGAGCGCGGCGATGACCTTGTCGGGATCGACGGTGCCGGCCTTGGTGACGGCCTGAACCCACATATTGAAGCCGATGTAATGGGCCTCCATGGGATCGTTGGTGACGGCCTTCGGATTCTTCATGAAGGTCTGCCACTGCTTGATGAAGGCGTCGTTCTCGGGGGTCTTGATGGACATGAAGTAGTTCCAAGCGGCCAGGTGGCCGACGAGGGGCTTGGTATCCATGCCGGCGAGTTCTTCCTCGCCCACCGAGAAGGCCACCACCGGGATGTCGGTCGCCTTGATGCCCTGGTTCGCCAGTTCCTTGTAGAAGGGCACGTTGGCGTCACCATTGATGGTGGAGACCACGGCGGTCTTCTTGCCCTGCGAGCCGAACTTCTTGATGTCGGAGACGATGGTCTGCCAGTCGGACTGGCCGAACGGGGTGTAGTTGATCATGATGTCCTCGGACTTCACGCCCTTGGACTTCAGATAGGCTTCCAGGATCTTGTTGGTGGTGCGGGGATAGACATAGTCGGTGCCCGCGAGCACCCAGCGCTCCACCTTCTCTTCCTTGGCGAGGTAGTCCACCGCCGGGATGGCCTGCTGGTTCGGCGCGGCACCCGTGTAGAAGACGTTCCGCTCGCTCTCCTCGCCCTCATACTGGACGGGGTAGAAGAGGATGGAGTTCAATTCCTTGAACACCGGCAGCACCGACTTGCGGCTCACCGAGGTCCAGCAGCCGAACACCACGGACACCTTGTCCTTGGTGATGAGCTCGCGGGCCTTCTCGGCGAACAGCGGCCAGTTGGAGGCGGGGTCCACCACGACGGCCTCGAGCTTCTTGCCGAGCACGCCGCCCTTCTTGTTCTGTTCCTCAATGAGCATGAGCATGACATTCTTCAGCGTGGTCTCGCTGATGGCCATGGTGCCCGAGAGGGAATGCAGAATACCGACCTTGATGGTCTCCTGAGCCGACGCGGTCCCGATCATTCCCGCGATCGCCGTGGCCGCCACGAGACTCCCGAGCCCGAGGCTTTTCGCAGCGCCCTTGGCCGCTCCCTTGGCAACCCGTCCCAGCATACCGAGCATGCGCTCTCTCCGTGTTCGTCGGCTGGCGCGAGGGCCAGCGGAACGAACACAGCAAGCCCCATGCCACACGAGGGGAGCGGCATGGGGCGCGCATGCATGCAATGCGGAATCTCGCGCCGCACATGATGGGCGCTTCAAGCGACGGCGGTCTGCCTGCGGAAGAGGCGGATCAGATTGCCTTCGATTTAGGCAAAATGACGCCTTCCTGCCCGAACCGGCGCCACAAGTGTTACAGAACGTTGAACAGATAGAGGAGGACGATGACGCCGAAGGGCACGCCCATCAGCCAGAGAAGCACGCCGCGCATGGGATGAGGTCCTTTTTTGTGACACCTGCCTCATCAACGCCCGCGCCCCGCCCGCGTTCCCGCTGCGTCCATTGTGCAGCGCACGATCTTGACCCGGAACGCGGTCCTCCCTCTTATGCCGGAAAGGGCATGGGGCGGCGCATGGACGAACTCATCGACGGCTATCGACGGTTCAGGGAAGTGGCCTGGCCAGACCACAAGGCCGTTTTCGAGCGGCTCGCCGCCCGTGGCCAGCGGCCTCATACCTTCATCGTCGCCTGCTCCGACAGCCGCGTCGATCCGCAGATGATCTTCAATACCGGCCCGGGCGAATTGTTCGTGGTGCGCAACGTCGCCAATCTCGTGCCGCCCTATCAGCCCGACGCGAAATACCACGGCACCAGCGCCGCGCTGGAATTTGCCGTCAATGTGCTGAAGGTGCAGAAGGTGCTGGTGCTCGGCCATGCCCAATGCGGCGGCGTCCATGCCCTGCTCGACGGCGCCCCGCCCGGCGCCCAGGACTTCGTCGCCCCCTGGATGACCATGGCGGAAAGCGCGCGGCAGGAAACGCTCAAGGCGAACCTGCCGCCGGAGGAGCGGCAGCGGTATTGCGAGCATTGCTGCGTGCGGCTGTCCTTGGCGAATCTGAAGACCTTCCCCTGGCTGGCCCGTCGCCTGGAGAGTGGCGACCTCAGCCTGCACGGCGCCTATTTCGGCGTGGCCACTGGCCGCCTGGAGCTGCTGGCCGACGACGGCACGTTCAAGGCTGTGGATTAAGGCCGCGCGGCGCTCCCGTCCGACCGTCCCCTGACGAGGCGATCTCGTCACGCCCTCTCCGCCCCCCGTCGCCCCCCGCCCTTGGCCCGCCATTCGGGCCCAGCGGAAATCGTGCCGCCCCAAGGCATACGGCCCTCGCCCTACCGCCTCGGCATGACCTGCCGCCACGGCGCGCCCCGCCCTGGACTTTTTCAGCCATAAGTGCCGCCACGGCGCAGAAACACGAATTGCCGCAACGCGTCTTGGCGCAAGCAAAACATTCGGCTAGGACTTGCGCCATCAAGTAAGCGGCGGTTATGCCGGCGCACAATATCTTACCTTTTCTTGCGGGAGAGTCCGTCCTTGGGACAGTTGGCGTTCCTCCTTGTGGGCTCGGATTCGCTCCGTCGGCGCTGGATGGTTGTGGCGGGAATCGGCGTCCTGCTGGTCCTTCTGGGCCTCATCATCTTCGGCGAGGCGGCGGAAGGCATCACCCTTGCCGCCATTGATGCCTTTGGCTTCGTGATCCTGTTCCAGGGCGTGTTGACCTTCTTCACCGCCCTGGCGGCGGGCGCCGCGCTTGGCCTCTACATCAATCTGGCCCGCTCCATACTTCTGGTTGTGCTGGCCTGCCTGATCCTCGACTTTCCCTGGCGCAACGAGCTGGCGGTCACGGTGCTGTTCGGCCTCGCCTTCCTGGTGGACGGCATCCTGCGGATCGGCAGCGCCTATGTGCTGAGATATTCGGGCTGGCGCACCATGCTGGTCTGGGGGGTGGTGCAGCTGGTGCTGGCGGCGCTGATTTTCTCCGATTGGCCCATCCCGCGCGGCAAGAACATTCCCTTCTTCGTCTCCATCTCGCTGATGTTTTCCGGCTGGGTGGTGCTGCGCATGGGGCTGATGCTGCGCTCGCTGGAGCCGGAGGCGGCCATTCTCAACCTGCCCATGTTCGGCAAGCGCGCCTGGTATGAGCACGCCCCGGTCTTTGCCGGGCCGGGTGGTCCGCCGCCCTCGGGCGAGCCCATGGTGGTGCATGTATGGACGCCGCTCGGGACCGCCCATGGCGCCGCCCGCCGGCCGGTGCTCGACCGCTACATTGCGGCGGTGGATTCCAAGGGCGTGATCTCCACCGGCCATGCGGCGCTGGAAGCCAAGCCCGACGTCTATATCAGCCATTATCCCGCCTCCGAGCTGGACCGCGACCCCTCTCAGTTCATGCGCGCCTTCCGCGCCACGCGGGACAATGACGTGCCCGGCCGCTTCCAGCCCTCCTATGAAGAGGAAGCCGCCGGCTGGACCGAGGCGGACGCGCACGTGATCTTCCGCAATTACAACCAGAGGCGCCTGCGGGCCTTCTGGATCGGCTACCGGCAGGAAAACACCTACAACCTGACCAACCGCAACTGCTCGGTGGCGGTGGCCTCGGCCATGGATGCGGCACTCGAAGGTGCGCTGGCCACCCGCTGGCCGTTCGTGCGCATCGCCATCCTGTTCGCCAATCCCGACCTGTGGATGGCGGCCATGCTGCGCCACCGGGCAGAATCCATGACCTGGACCCCCGGCATCGTGCTCGACTATGCCCGGCTCATGAAGCGCCTGGTGGAACCGAACCAGATCTCCTGGTTCGGCCGCCTGGCCCTGGCCTTCCGCGTCTGGAAGCGCCATCCCGCCCCGCAATCCCCCGCCGCCGAAAAGGCCATGTCGTGAGCGAGACCGCCCTTCCGCCCGCCTCCGGGCACCTCCTGTCGCGGGCCGCCGTCATCGCCACGGCCATGACCTTCGGCCTGACCTATTCCTTGAGCGCGGCGCTGATCGCCCTGGACCTGGCCGAGCGGGGCATGAGCGAGGCGCTCATCGGCACCAATGCGGCCATGCATGCGGTGGGCGTGCTGGCCACCGCGCTGGTGCTGCCGCGCCTGGTCGGCGTGTTCGGGGTGCGGGGGCTCATCCTGTCCTCCCTGGTGCTGGCCGCCGCCACCATGATGGCCTTCCCGCTGATGCCGGTGGTGTGGCTGTGGTTCCCGCTGCGCTTTCTGCTCGGCGCCGCCTCCGAGGCGTTGTTCGTCCTGTCCGAGACCTGGATCAACAGCCTGAGCACCGAGCAGACCCGCGCCCGCGCCATGGCGGCCTATACCGCCGCGCTCTCGGTGGGCTTCGCGCTCGGCCCCCTGATCCTGTCCGTGGTGGGCACGGGAGGCATGACGGGCTATGCGGTGGGTGCGGTTCTGGCGCTGTGCGCCGCCGGCTTTGTCGCCTCCCCGCGCATCACCGCGCCGAAGTTCGAGGAGCCAAGCCACGCCAGCCCGCTCCATTACATGCGCATCGCCCCCATTGCCCTCTCCGCGACGGTGCTGAACGCGGCCATCGAGGCGGCGGGCCTGTCCTTCCTCGCCATTTACGCCATCAACCTGGGCTGGCCAGAATCCGACGCCACCCGCCTCATCACCTGCATGATGGTGGGCGCCATCCTCCTGCAACTGCCCATCGGCTGGCTCGGCGACACCATGAACCGCCGCACGCTGGTGATCGCGCTGGCCTCGATCGCCGCGGCTGGGGCGCTGCTGTGGCCCTTCGCTCTGGATTCCTTCTGGGCCTCCTATGCCCTGCTCTTCATGTGGGGCGGCGCGTTCGTGGGCATCTACACCATCATGCTCACCGTGGTGGGCAGCCGCTTCAAGGGCGGGGAATTGGTGGGCATCTATGCGGTCATGGGGCTGACCTGGGGCGGCGGCGCGCTGATCGGGCCGCTGGCGGCGGGGCTGGCCATGCAGGTCTTCGTGCACGGCCTCGCCTATTTCTGCGCCTTCGCGCTCGGCGCCTTCGCCCTTGCGGTTGTCCTCATGAAAAGGGACACGTGACGTAAGGACAAGACTTCCGCCTGGCATCCGCAATTCTGTCCAACAATTAATCCGCTTTGACTGGAGTTCCGGTTCAAGCGTCACAGAATGCTGATAAGATTAAGGTCCGTGACACCCGTCTGGAGACGATAAAAATGAACAGGCTTTTTGGCGCGCTGGCGGTGGCCGCGGCCTTGGCGGCGCCTTTCGCTGTGGGTCCCGCCGCCGCTGACCCGGTGAATACGGAAGTCCCCGCCGCGGGCGCGAACTGGCTGTTCGTGCAGGTGGCCGACCAGGTGTCCATCGAAGGCAACAAGCTGATCCTGAAGGGCACCGCCCCGCAGACCCTGATGTTTGCCGACCGTCCCGAGCGCATGACCGGCGAGACCACCACCGCCGGCTTCGTGAAGATCTGGACCCAGGGCAAGGACAGCTTCCAGAAGGACCCACCCAACGCCACGCTGGCGGTCACCGGCGCCGACGGCAAGCCGCAGACCGCCGTGGTGGAACTGACCGACCCGGTCGTGTCCGGCGATACGCTGACCTATACCTTCCGCACGCTGAGCAACGAGCAGCCGGTGGCCGGCACCTCGGCCAGCCTGTTCATCGACTGGTGGTATGCCGGCCCCGGCCGCTGCTGGCGCGGCCCGTACGGCGGCCTGCACTGCGTCTACTGAGACGCCCCCCATTGAAGGATCGGGCCCGGCCAAACGCCGGGCCCGTTCTTTTTCGCGCGCCTCAGGCGATCTGGGCCGCCCGGTCCTTGCCCTGGCGCTCCAGCATCCAGCCGGGATATTCGACCGGCAGCGCGCTCACCGCGTCGAGCCGCTCCATCTCCTCCGCCGTCAGGCGGATGTCGGCGGCGGCGAGATTGTCGTCCAGTTGCGCCAGCGTCTTGGCGCCGATGATGGCGGACATGACGAAGGGCTTGGCCAGCACATAGGCGAGCGCGATCTGCGCCACCGAGACACCCCGCGCCTCGGCGATCGGTCGCATGGCGTCGATGCAGTCGAAGGCGCGGTCCTTGTTCACCGGCGGGAAGTCGAAGGTCACGCGCCGCCCGTCATTGGTGCCGGCACCGTCGCGGCCATATTTGCCGGAGAGCAGTCCACCCGCCAGCGGGCTCCACACCATCAGTCCCAGCTTCTCGGACGTCAGAAGGGGCGCGATCTCGCGCTCCAGGTCCCGGCCGGCGATGGTGTAATAGGCCTGGAGGGTCACCGGCCGCGCCCAGCCGTTCTTCTCCGACAGGCCGAGCGCCTTCATGAGCCGCCACGCCTGCCAGTTGGACACGCCCACATAGCGCACATGGCCCTGGCGCACGAGGTCGTCGAGGGCCTGGAGGGTCTCCTCCACGGGGGTGATGGGGTCGGTGCCGTGGATCTGGTAGAGGTCGATATAGTCGGTGCCCAGCCGCTTCAGGCTGGCCTTCACGCCATCCAT
This sequence comes from Aquabacter sp. DMC10, assembly GCF_056314145.1. NCBI lineage: Bacteria > Pseudomonadati > Pseudomonadota > Alphaproteobacteria > Hyphomicrobiales > Xanthobacteraceae > Aquabacter > Aquabacter sp. DMC10. The sequence goes on from NZ_JBQUYX010000002.1 coordinate 318,707, forward strand.
GATATGGCCGCGCGAGGCGCCCCGATCGTTGCGGCCGGAGCCCATCGGGCTATAGACCTTGGTGGCCAGCACCACGTCCGTGCGCGGGCGGCCGGAAGCGCGCAGCGCGGCCCCGGTAATCTCCTCGGACAGGCCGGCGGAATAGACATCCGCCGTGTCGATGAAGTTCACCCCCGCATCGAGCGCGCGGGCGACGATGGCGTCCGCCGCGCTCTGGTCGAGATTACCGATGGCGGCCCATTGGCCGCTGCCACCGCCGAAGGTCATGGTGCCCAGGCAGATTTCGGACACGAGAAGGCCCGTGCCGCCGAGAGTCTTGGTGCGCATGAGATCGCTGTCTCCTCAAGGCCGGGCGGAGCGCCCGGCGCGCGCCCACAGCGGCCAGGCCCCGCCCCCGGGAGCCGCCCGGCCGCCGGGCTGGCCCTGAAATAGGCCATGGCTTTGTTCAGGATTAGACCCGACATCGCCCATAGAGTATGAAGCTGGGCTATATGGTCCAGCCACGGACAGGCCCATGCCCCGCCCCGATCCCTTTGACGGCCTGAGCGAATTTCTCGCCGTGGCGCGCCTCGGCTCGTTCCGCAAGGCGGCTGCGGCGCTCGACGTGACGCCCGGCGCGGTGAGCCAGGCCATCCAGGCGCTGGAGGCCCGGCTCGGCCTGCCGCTGTTCCACCGGACCACCCGCTCGGTCTCCCTCACCGAGGCGGGGGACCATCTCATGGGACGGGTGGGCCAGGCGGCGGACGCCATCGTCGGCTCCCTCGACGGCCTCAGCCAGATGCGCGGCGAGCCAGCGGGCACGCTGCGCCTTCTGGTGCACCGGGGCGCCGTGGAGCATGTGCTGGAGCCGGTGCTGCCGGTCTTTCACCGCGCCTATCCGCAGGTGAAGCTGGACATCGTGGTGGATGAGAGCCACGCCGATTTGGTCAAGTCCGGCTATGACGCGGGCATCGGGGTGGGCGAATTCATCGATCGCGACATGGTGGCGGTGCGCGTCACCCGGCCCTTTGCCTGGGTGGTCGCTGCCGCCCCCGCCTATCTCGCCCGGCACGGGCGGCCGCAGGTGCCCGAGGACATCGCCCGCCACACCTGCATCCGCTATCGGCGGCCGGAACTGGGCGGCATCTATCGCTGGGAGTTCGAGCGGGACGGCCAGTCGCTGACCCTGGAGCCGCCGGGCAGCGTGGCGGTGAACGATTCCAGCCTCGCCCGCGCGCTCGGCCGCCAAGGGCTCGGCCTGATCTATACCTCCGAGCTTCACGCGGCGGCGGATCTGGCCGCCGGGACGCTGGTGCCGGTGCTGAGCGATTTCGTACCCGCCCGCGATGCCCTCTTCATCTGCTTTCCCCGCCAGAGCCGCAGCCAGCCCAAGCTGCGCGCCTTCGTGGACACCTGCACACGGGTGATGCTGCGCGCCCCGGCGGACAGCGCCGGCTGAACCGGCGCGCTTTCAGTCCAGGTGGCCCGCCTTGCGGATCATCTCCAGCAAGCTGGCCACGTCCTTGAGGCGGGGGTGGGGCAGCGGCAGGTCGCGATCGGTGCGCTCGACGATGACGAGGTCATCCTTGGGATAGACAAAGGCGAACTGTCCGCCCGCACCCCAGGCGAAGAAGCTGCCCGGCGGCAGGCGCAGGTCGTTCGCCCCCGGCGGCGTGCCGGGCGGCGTGTCTGCGGTCCACCACAGATAGCCATAGCCGAAGCCGTGGTCGCCCTTGGAATGGGGCGTGGTGCTCTCGCGCACCCAGGCGGCGGGCACGATCTGGCCCGTGCCCCACCGGCCCTCATTGAGATAGAGGAGCGCGAAGCGGGCAAGGTCCCGGGTGCTCATACGGAACGTATAGGCGGGGTGGAGGGAGGAGCGGCCCCGCACATAGGCCTGCGCCTTGGCGTCGTAATCCTCCATGCCGATGGGCCGGGCGATCTCCTCGGCGAAGGCATCATAGAGGGAGCGGCCCACCGCATGCTCATAGAGGGTGCCGAGCGCGTTGAAGTCCCAGTTGTTGTAATACCAGAAGGTATCGGGCGCGTGGCTGAAGCGCTCCGGGCGGCGCGCGGCCATGTCCTTGGTCTCGTAGAGAGCCGGGTGATAGATGCCCGAGCGCGCTTCCAGCAACATGCGGACGGTGGCCTGCTTTTCCGCATCGGAGAGGGCGGGCGGGTGATCGTCGATGCCCAATTGCGCGAGCGTGCTGTCGAGCCTGATCTGGCCCCGCTCCACCGCGCGGCCGATGAGCGCGTCCAGCAGGCTCTTGCGCACCGATGCAAGCTGCATGGGCTTTTCCACATCGCCCCACTGGACGACCACCTGCCCCTTGTGCACCACCATGACGGCGGAGATTTTCAACCCATCGGAAAAGGCTTGGGCTGCCGCAAGGTCCGGCGCGGACCAGCCGGTCGCGTCCGGTGCGTTCCAGCGGGCGCCGGGAAAGGGATCGGCCCATGCCGGGGCGGCGAAGGCGAGAAAAAGGGCGAGCCAAAGGACACGCATGCCGGGCACCTGGAGGGCTTAGGAAAGCCCAGTCGACCCCCCTCCCGCTCCTGCGTCAACCGGGCCCTGGCCTGACGCAGCGCCGCCACGGCATGGCGGCCTCAGCTGAGCGCGACGCCGGCGAAGATCTCCATCAGGTCCGGCGCCTCGCCGGGATCGGTGTCGAGCTTGAGGCGCTGTTCCACATGTAGGAAATGGTGGCGGGAGAGGTGGATGGCGCGGGGAATATCGCGCGCCCGCAGCGCTTCCACGATGGCGCCGTGCTCGTCCACGGCGCAGAGCGACTGGTTGGCGGGCTCATAGACCGAGACCATCACCGAGGAGCGGGAGAGCAGCTCACGCAGGAAGCGGGAGAGTTCCGCATTGCCCAGGCCATCCACCAGCAGCAAGTGGAAGGCGCCGGACAGGCGCACGGAGGCCGCCCGGTCGCCCCGCTCGGCGGCGGCGCGCTCCTCTTTGAGATGGGCATCAAGGGCGGACAGGATGTCTTCGTCCAACACCTGGCCGAGTTGCACCAGGACGCCGGCCTCCAGCACGCGGTGGGCCTCGTAGACGGCGCGGATCTCCTCCAGGGTGGGCCGGGCGACGCGGGCGCCGCGATTGGGGATGATCTCGATGCGCCGCTCGGCGCCGAGCCGCTGGAGCACCTTGCGCACCCGCTCGCGGGAGACGCCGAAGCACTCGGCGAGGCGATGCTCGGCCAGCTTGGTGCCCGCCTTCAACCGGCCTTCCATGATGGCCTTCAGGATGGCCCCATGGATGGCCTCGTCGGCCTCCGGGTCCGCCTTCTGGCTCTTCTTGCGCGTCGCGTTCATGCCGCCTCTCTGATGCCGGCCAGGATAAACGCTCCGGGCGGCTTTCGACGCGCCTGAAAAATGTGCACAATCGGATTTGATAATGTGCACATTTTAGATCCTCCGCCCGTCACCCCTTGCCCGGCCGCCTTTGACTCCGGGCTCTAACATCTTCTCATCGCTTCATTTTTCAAAAATGTGCACACTTCTCTCCGCTTGGCCCAAGTCTTGCGACGACCGGTCCGTCGTCCTCCCGACAAGGAGTGGGTAAGATGGTCTTCGATTTGCGCATCTCCCGCCGGTCCGCCTTGCGGCTCGGTGCGGGCGCCTTTGCCGGCAGCCTCGCCATGCCGGCGATCCTGCGCGCCGCCCCCAAGGAAATCGTGGTGGGTGGCCCGGCGGGCGCCGCCAAATATTTCAACGCCGACGTCTTCCCCCTCATCGAGAAGGCGCTGGACGTCAAGATTCTCTACGAGGGCACCAATTCGCTCACCAATCTGCAGAAGATGCAGGCGGACAAGGCGAGCCCGAAAATGTCCGTGGTCATCATGGACGACCCGGTGATGCTGCCCGCCGCCGCCGCCGGCCTCATCACCCCCATCGCCGCCGCCACGGTGCCGAACCTGGCCAAGCTGGTGCCGGGCACCATCCACCAGGACGGCATGTGGGCCAATTACCAGCGCCCCTGGGTGGGCATTGCCTATTCCACCAAGCGCATGCCCACGGCCCCCAAGAGCTGGGAGACGCTCTGGGAACCCAAATATGCGCAGAAGGTGATCGTCCCCTCGCTTCAGAACACCGAGGGCTTCTGGGTGCTGCTGGCCGCCGCCCATCTGGAGACCGGCAAGCCCTACAAGGAAGCCCAATACGACATCGACGCCGCCTTCCGGAAGCTCAAGAGCCTCAAGCCGAACCTGCTGAACGTCTACACCAACGCTCCCCAGGCCATTAACCTGATGGAACAGGGCGAAGCCTGGATGATCGGCGGGCAATTCTCCGCTTATACCCTCATCCGCAAGGCCGATGGCTCGCCCGTGGACCTCGCCATTCCCGAGGGCGGCGGCTTCTCCATGCCGTCGGGCATCGCCAAGGTGGCGGGTGCGCCGGCGGGCGACACCTCGGATGCGGTCATCAACGCCTTCCTCTCCCCCGAGGTGCAGACCGTGCTAGCCACCAAGGCCTTCGTCGCCCCCACCAACGCCTCCGTGCCGACGCCGGCCGGCTATCCCGACGCCAATTCCCTGTTCGCCCCGGACTGGGCCTTCATCGCCAAGGAGCGCGCCGGCTGGGTGGAGCGCTGGATCAAGGAGATGTCATGAGCGAGAGCGCCCCTCATCTGGTGGTCCGCCACGCCTCGAAGCGCTACGGCTCGACCACGGTGCTCGACCGCGTGGACCTGTCCATCGCGCGGGGCGAGCTTGTGACGCTGCTCGGTCCCTCCGGCTGCGGCAAGACCACCTTGCTGCGGCTGGTGGCGGGCCTCGCCACCCCCGACGAGGGCAGCATCGAAATCGCCGGCCGGGACGTGACCCACGTCCCGCCGCACAAGCGCAATGTGGGCGTGGTGTTCCAGTCCTACGCCCTGTTCCCCCACCTCTCGGTGGCCGGCAACGTGGCCTTTGGCCTGAAGGTGCGCCGCCAGCCCCGGGCCGAAGTGGAGGCCAAGGTGATGCGGGCGCTGGCCATGGTCCATCTGGACCATCTGGCCGCCCGGCCCATCTCGGCCCTCTCCGGCGGCCAGCAGCAGCGGGTGGCGCTCGCCCGCGCCATCGCGGTGGAACCGGACGTGCTGTTGTTCGACGAGGCGCTCTCGGCCCTCGACCGCAAGCTGCGCGAGGAGATGCAGGGCGAGATGCGGCGCATCCTGCGCGACATCGGCGCCACCGCCATCTTCGTCACCCATGACCAGGACGAGGCGCTGACCATGTCCGACCGCATCGCGGTCATGCATGCCGGCCGCATCGACCAATTGGCCGAGCCGCGCACCATCTATGCCCGCCCGGCCACTTTGTTCACGCTCAACTTCGTGGGCCTGTCCTCGCGCATCATCGGCACGGTCGCCCATGCGGCGGACGGGCGGATGGAGGTGGACACCCCGCTCGGCCGCCTGCGGGCCTCAGGTCGCTTCCTGCCGAGTTCGCCGGTGGTGGTGGCCACCCGTCCCGAGCATATGCGCCCCGCCAGTGGGAGCGACGACAACACCGCCGCCGGCCGCGTGCGCTCGGTGGTGTTCCAGGGCTCGCGCAGCCTCGTGGAGGTGGAGACGCCGGCCGGTCCCCTCTTTGCCGAATTCCCGGGCCAGGACGCGGCCGGCCTTGCCACCGGCGATCCGATCCAGCTCGGCTGGCCCGCCGCCGAGACCCTGGCCTTTCCCGCGCCGGAGGCCGCATGAGCGATCACGCCCTCCCCGCCCCCGCCGCCCCGGTGACGAAGCCCGCCCCGGACCGGGAACGGCGCCTTGCTCTGCTCATCGCCGCCCCCGCGGTGCTGGTGCTCATCGGCCTGTTCGCCCTGCCGCTGGTCAAGCTCCTGGCCGCCAGCCTCACCGATGCAGCCGGGCTGACGCTCAGCCATTACGCCAAGCTGCTGGGCACCTCTTATTATCTCACCGTCATCTGGAATTCCCTGCGCCTCGCGCTGGTGACGACCCTCATCGCGCTCGCCATCGGCTATCCCGCCGCCTTTGCCATCGCTCGCGCCCGGGGCTGGGTGCGCTCCGTGCTGCTGGCCACGCTGTTCCTGCCGCTGGCCGCCTCGGTGATCGTGAAGGCCTTCGCCTGGACCATCCTGTTGCGCAGCGATGGGCTGGTGAACACGGTGCTGGTGGGGATCGGCATCCTCGACGAGCCCGTGCGCATGATCTTCACCGAGACCGCGCTGTTCGTGGGCTCGGTGAACATCTTCCTGCCCTTCATGATCCTGCCCATCTACACGGTGGTGGCGCAGTTTGACGGCCGCCTCACCGAGGCCGCCGCGACGCTGGGCGCCGGGCCGCTGGAAGCCTTCGTGAAGGTGGTGGTGCCGCTCACCTTGCCGGGCGTGATCGCGGGGGTTGCCCTGGTCTTCTCGCTCTCGGTCTCGGCCTATGTGGTGCCGACCCTGCTCATCGGGGAGCGCTACCCCACTTTGTCCACCACCATCGCCAAGGCCTATCTCTTGGCCCGCCAGCCGGAATTCGGGGCGGCCGCCGGCGTGGTGCTGCTCGCCATCGCCATTGCGGTGGTGGCGCTCAGCGCCCGGCTCGGGCGCACGGGAGGCAAGGCATGACCGGATCCGCCCTCACGGCCCGCCTCGGCATCCTCCTCGCCTGGAGTGCGGCGCTCGGGGCCGCCGCCTTCCTGCTGGCGCCCTTGGTGGTGATCGCGGCGGCTTCCTTCTCGCCCACCCCGGTCTTCGACCTGCCGTGGGATGGCGCCTCGCTGCGCTGGTATGCCCGCATCGGCCGCCTGGACGGCTTCTGGCCGGCGCTCTCCCTGTCGCTCCAGGTGGCGGCCGTGTCCACCGCCATCGCCTTGGTGCTGGGCACGCTCGCCGCCATCGCCATCGCGCGGGGGCGGCTGCCTTTTTCGGGCGCACTGGGCACGCTGCTGGTCTCGCCGCTCATGATGCCCGGCCTCGTGCTGGGCATCGCGCTGCTGCAATATTTCCGGGCCATCGGCCTCGATCTGCCGCTGGCGGCGCTGCTGCTCGCCCATCTCATCATCACCTTGCCCTATGTGGCGCGGACCATGATTGCGGGCCTCGCGCGCTTCGACTTCACCCTCATCGAGGCCGCCCGCACGCTGGGCTGCACCTTTCCCGGCGCGGTGGTGAAGGTGATGGTGCCGGCGCTGGCCCCGGCCTTCCTCACCGCCGGCCTGTTCTCCTTCCTCGCCTCCTTCGACAACTACCCCGTCTCCATCTTCCTCACCGACGTGCGGACCAAGACCCTGCCCATCAAGATGCTGCAATATATCGAGGAAGCGCCCGACCCGACGCTGGCGGCGCTGTCCACCCTGATCCTCCTCGCCACCGTGATCCTGCTGATCGCCTCCGACCGCTTGGTCGGCCTGCACCGCATGGCGGGGACCGGCCAATGAAGCCCGCCATCCTTCCCCCCGTTCCGACCCTGCAGCCCACCGCCCCCCGCGACCTTCTCGGCTATGCCGGCAGCCCGCCCGACCCCAGATGGCCCGGGCGAGCCAAGGTGGCGGTGTCGTTCGTGCTGAATTTCGAGGAAGGCGCCGAATTCACCCTCTCGGAGGGCGATCCGCGCAATGAGGGGATCTATGAGGTGGACCACCCCATCGATACCCCTGATCCCTGCATCGAGAGCCATTTCGAATATGGCACCCGCGCCGGCTGGTGGCGCATCATGGACCTGTTCGACCGCTTCGGGGCGAAGGTCACGGTCAGCGCCTGCGGCCGGGCGGTGGAGCGCACGCCGGAGCTGGCCCGCGACGCGGTCAAAAGAGGGCATGAGGTCTCCGCCCATGGCTGGCGGTGGGAGAGCCATGCGGGCATGGACGAAACAACCGAGCGCGCCCGCATTGCCCGCACCGTGCAGGCCATTGCCCGCGCCACCGGCATCCGCCCCGTGGGCTGGCACACCCGCTCGGCCGCCTCGCCCAACACGCGGCGCCTGCTGGTGGAGGAAGGCGGCTTTCTCTATGACAGCGACGCCTATAATGACGACCTGCCCTATTTCGTGCCGGTGGCGGGGCGGCGGCATCTGGTGATGCCCTATGCCTTCGACACCAACGACATGCATTTCCAGCACACCCAGCGCTTCCGGGGCGCGGACTTTGCCGACTATGTCATCGACGCCTTCGACTGGCTGGCGCGGGAGGGCGAACGGGCACCCAAGATGATGTCGGTGGGCCTGCATTTGCGCATGATCGGCCGGCCCGGCCGCATGGGGGCGCTGGAGAAGATCCTGGCCCATGTAACGGGCTCGGGCGTCGCCTTCGTGGCGCCGCGCGCCGCCATCGCCCGGCACTTCATCGCCACCTTCCCGGAACAGGACAAGGAACAGACGCCGTGACCGATGCGGTGACGGGCGCGGCGCCCCGGCGCCTCCTCATCGTCAATCCCAACACGTCGCAGGCGGTCACCGACCTCCTGTGGGCGGCCGCCCGGCCCTTGATGCCGGCGGGGGTGGAGGTGGACGCGGTCACCGCCCCCTTCGGCGCGGCCTCGCTGGAGAGCCCGGCGGAGGTCGCCATCGCCGCCCACGCGGTGCTCACCGCTTTGGCGGAGGCTGAAACGTTCGACGCGGCGCTCATCGGCGCCTTCGGCGATCCGGGCCTGGACGCGGCGCAGGACCTGTTCGAGGCCCCCGTTTTCGGCCTCGGCCGCTGCGGCCTTCAGGTTGCCGCGCGCCATGGGCGCTTCGTGATCGTCACCGTCGGTCCCCATCTGCGCCCCAGCCTGGAACGGGCGGCCCAAGATGCCGGGGTCGCCGATGCCTGCGCCGGCATCGCCTTCCTGCCCTTCTCCGTGCTGGAGATCGCCGCAGACCCCGCCGCCGCATTGCCCCGCATGGCGCAGACCGCAGGAGCCTTCGCCGCGCAGACGGGGGCGCAGGCGGTGCTGCTGGCCGGCGCGCCGTTTTCGGGCTTGGCCGACCGGCTCGCCCCCCTTCTGCCCGTGTCCGTGCTGGATGGACTGACCTGCGCGCTCCAAGCCGCCCTCCTCGCCCGCGCTGCGACCCCACGCCGGGAGGCCGGACCGGAGGCGGCGCATCCCGCGCGCCCGGCCAAGGCCATGCCGGGGCTGTCCCCCCGCCTTGCCGACCTCCTGCGCCAGCGGCTCGCCCGTCCCGGCTGACGGCAGCGCGGACCCACCCGATCCGCAAGGCCCCTCCGCCGGCGTCCCCTCCGCCGCGTGGAGCACCTTCCCGCGCGTGGAGCACCTTCCCGCGCGTGGAGCACCTGCCGTTTTGGCCTCGGCAATGATATCCCTCCAAAATGGAGACGATTGGCCTTGACGGGGCGGCCGGCCGATCGTCCCTAAAGTGGTGAGGCTGGCAGTGGGATGCCGGCGCGGTGGGATATGCGTGAGCTTCTGATCGTCGATGATGAGCCGGAGTTTCTGGACGAACTGATGGAGGCCTTCGCCTTCAACGGCGTCGTCGCCCGCGCCGCCGGCAGCGCCACCGCCGCGCTCGCCGTGCTGGATGCCCATCCCGAGATCAAGGTCGTGATTTCCGACATCCGCATGCCCGACATGGACGGGCTGGTGATGATCGAGACCGCCAAGAAGCGCTATCCGGGACGCACGCTCACCTTCGTGGTCATGACCGGGCACGCGGCCACCGCCGATCTCGACCGGGCCCGGGCCGCGGGCGTGCGCCACTGTTTCCCCAAGCCGCTCAGCTTCGAGGACCTGCAGGGCGCGATCGAGGAGGCGCTGGCGGACGATGACCGCTGACCGTCACGCGAGCCGTGTTCACGCCTTCATCAGGAAGAATGGCGTTCTGTCCTTCGTCCTGCTGCTGCTGGCCGTATCCCTGCCCTTCAGCGCGGCCGCCATCCTCTACGGCCTCGACAAGGAATCGCAGATCCGCGACACCGAGCAGATCGCCCGCAAGACCGCCATCCTCCTGGTGCGCAGCTTCGAGCAGGCGGTGGAGCCGGTGGACGCTCTGCTCCAAAACTTCGCCACCAATTTCGACCCGTCCTGGACCCCCACCCAGATCTACGAGGCCATCCGCTCGTTCAGCGTGCCCAAGTCCATCGTGCAGGTGAGCGTGGTGGACAAGGACGGGCTGTTCATCGCCAGCAACCTGGCCGCCCCCTCCCCCGAACGCATCGATCTGTCCGACCGCGAGCACATCAAGGTGCATCTGAACGGCTCGGGCGGCGGGCACCTGTTCATCTCGAAGCCGGTGCTGGGGCGGGTGTCCAAGCAATGGACCATCCAGCTCACCCGGCCCCTCACCGATCCCAACGGGGCGTTCGCGGGCGTCATTGTCGCCTCCTACAATATCGGCGACTTCATCGACTTCTATAAGCGGCTGCGGCTCGACGACAACATGCTGATCGCGCTGGTGGGATTCGACGGCGTGGTGCGGGCGCGCACCGCCGCGCTCACCTCCTTCGGCGATGATGTCTCAGCCAGCCCCTCCTTCAAGAAGGCGCTGGCGGGGAAAAGCGGCGCCTATGACGAATACAGCCTCATCGATGGCATCCGGCGCATCGGCTATGTCATCCGCTCGGACCGCTACCCGCTGATGGTGGAGGTCGCCTTCGACGAGGCCTATGTGGAGGCGCAGACGCGGGACTTCCGTAATGCCGTATGGGGCACCGCGGGCGGGCTCAGCCTGTCCCTGCTCCTCCTTGGCGTGCTGGCCGGGCGCTACCTCACCCTCACCCAGCGCCTGCGCACCCAGCAGGTTCAGACCCTGGCCCGCCAGTGGGAAGCCCATATGCTGGAGGCCATCAGCCGGGTGCCCGGCATCAGCGTGCTGCACGTCTCCGGCACCCACGCCGCGCGCATCGGCGGGGAGACTTCGGACGACCTGGCCGACCTTGTGGGCCAATATGTGCAGAGCGAGACGTTCCAGGTCTCCGTCCGCGGCCTAAAGGCCCCGCGCGTGCGCACCATTCATCTCACCGATGGCGAGGTGAAGCGGGAAGTGCAGCTGGTCTCGGCGCCCCTGGCGGCACTGGAGGACGGGCCGGCAGGCAATGGCAAGGACCTGGTGGTCTTCGCCGTGGACCAGACCTCCAAGCGCATGGAGGAAAACAAGCTCTACCAGATGTCCAAGCTCGCCTCGCTCGGCGAGGTGGCCACCGGCCTTGCCCATGAGATCAACCAGCCGCTGGGCGTGATCCGGCTGGCCGCCACCAATGCGCTGAACGGGCTCAACCGCGGCATGCCGCCCACGCACATGGAATCCAAGCTCAACCGCATCATCCAGCAGACGGTGCGCATGAGCCGGATCATCGACCATATGCGCATTTTCGGCCGCAAGAGCTCGGAGAGCTTCGAGCCGTCCGACCCGGTGGACGCCATCGACGGCGCGCTTCAGGTGGTCGGCGCCCAGCTGCGGCTCGACAATATCGCCGTCATCATCACCGCCGCCCCCGGCCTCACCCAGGTGCTGTGCCGGCAGGACCAGCTGGAACAGGTGCTCATCAACCTGCTCCAGAACGCCCGCGACGCCATTCACGATCGGCGCAAGTCCATGGGCGAGGAGTTTCACGGCCGCATCGAGGTCACCCTCCGATTGGAGGACACCGCCACCTTGCTGCCGCCCACCGTGCGCATCGATGTGGCCGACAATGCCGGCGGCGTGCCCGAGCCCATCATCGACAAGGTGTTCCAGCCCTTTTTCACCACCAAGCCGCCGGGCAAGGGCACCGGACTCGGCCTTTCCGTGAGCTTTGGCATCGCCCGCGACCATGGCGGCACGCTCTCCCTGGCCAACGGCAAGGAGGGCGCCATCTTCACCTTGCGACTGCCGGGCCTGAAGGTGCGGCCGGGCGAGACGCCACCAGCCGCCGGCGAGGGGGAACGGGAGCCGGCCGGCTCCTGACCGGCGCGTCGGTCGCCGCCCCCTGAAACCCGGCCGGGCCGTGGCATGTTGACCTTCCACGCGCCCCCTTGACCGCCGTCAACGGCGCGCGCATCCCCCATCGGGCATGGTGCGGCGCCCGCCGGCCGCCGTGGGACGGCCCGGCGGAGGCCGCAAACCCGGAGAAGCCCGATGGACGATCGCGTGGTGGAGGATCAGGGCCCCGTCTTCCGCCTCCTGGCCGATCCGGCGACCCATGGCCTTGCCGAGCCCGTGCGCCGTATCGACACCCACGGGGCGGTGGTGTTCCTGGCCGGGCCATTTGCCTACAAGGTGAAGCGGGCGGTGGCCTTTCCCTTCATGGATTTTTCCACCCTCGCGCGGCGCAAGGCAGCCTGCGAGAAGGAAGTCACCCTCAACGGCGCCAATGCCCCCGGCCTTTATCTCGACGTGGTGGCCATCACGCGCGGGCCGGCCGGCCTTGCCCTCGGTGGCCCCGGAGAGCCGGTGGACTATGCGGTGCGCATGCGCCGCTTCGACGAGGGGGCAACGCTCGACAAGGTGGCGCGGGACGGCCTCTCCGACGCCCTGTGCGCCCGCCTCGCCACCACCGTGGCCGCAGCCCATGGGCGGGCGGAGGTGCGGGCGGACTTTCCCTGCGCCACCCACCTCGCCCGCATCGCCCAGCAGAATGCGGACGATTTCCGCGCCGATCCCGCCCTGTTCCCGTCGGCGGAGGCCGCAGCCCTGGAGGCGGCCACCACGCACGCGCTGGAGCAAGGCGCGGGCCTCCTTGCGGCGCGCGCCCGCGCCGGCTTCGTGCGCCGCTGCCATGGCGACCTCCATTTGCGCAACATCGTGCTGCTGGAGGGCGTGCCCACCCTCTTCGACGCCATCGAGTTCAACGACGACCTCGCCACCTGCGACCTGCTCTATGACTTCGCCTTCCTGCTGATGGATCTGTGGGAGCGTGGCCTGCACGGGCCGGCGAACGGGGTGCTGAACCGCTATCTGTGGGCGCTCGATGACGATGCCCATTATGAAGGCCTGGCGCTGCTGCCCTTGTTCCTGAGCCTGCGCGCCGCCATTCGCGCCAAGGTGGAGGCGGCCGGGCTCGGTCATCTGCCGGCAGACGAGCAGGACGGGGCGCGGGCGCGCATCCGGCGGCAATTCCAGGCGGCGCAGGAGTTCCTTGCCCCTTCACCCGTGCGCCTGGTGGCCGTGGGCGGCCTCTCCGGCACCGGCAAGAGCACCTTGTCCGCAGCACTGGCGCCCCATCTGGGGCGGTCGCCTGGCGCGGTGATCCTGCGCTCAGACATCACCCGCAAGGCCCTGGCCGGGGTGGCCGAGACCGATCGCCTGCCGGCAGCGGCCTATGGGCCGGGCACGTCGGAGGCGGTCTATGCGGTGATCCGGCGCCGCGCCGGCCTTGCCCTTGCGGCGGGCCACAGCGCCATCCTCGATGCGGTCCATGCCCGCGCGGGGGAGCGGGCGGCGGCGCGGGACGTGGCGACGACCACCGGCGCGGATTTCACCGGCCTCTGGCTGGAGGCGCCGGTTCAGGATCTGGTGGAGCGAGTGGAGGCGCGGCGCGATGATGCCAGCGACGCCAATGCCGCCGTGGTCCGCACCCAGGCCGGCTATGAGACCGGCCCCCTGGATTGGCATCGGCTCGACAGCAGCGGCGACCGCGACGGGCTGCTTGAACGGGCCCTCCGGGTGACGGCGGGCGCTTAGAGTCTTTTGGACGGGCGCTTCCGCGCGCGCCTCCAGGGTGGGCGGCGCGTCAGGCGCCGGCATATTCCAGGTGGAGGAGCGGATAGGGGCGCCCTTGTCCATCGGTGGCGGAATGGCCAATGCGCCGGAAGCCCATGCGCTCATAGAAGCCGACGGCCTGATGGTTCTGCACATTGACGTCGGTGGTCAGGCGGGGATGAAGCTGAAGGCCATGCCGCACCAGGGCCGCGCCCATCCCCGTTCCCCTGCGGGCCGGATGCACGAACAGCGCCTCCATATGCGCGCCATCGATCAGCATGAAGGCCTGCGGCACGTCATCCGCGTCCACCGCCAGCCACAGCGGGGCATGGGGCAGGAACCCGCACACCAGCGCATCAAGCGCGCGGCGGTCTTCGGGGGCCAGGAAATCATGGGTGGCGTCGACGGCGGCTCGCCAGATTTCGACGGCACGGTCCCCCTCGTCCGGGCGGGAAAGTCGGATCTCGATCATGCCCGGCACCCTAATCGGCTTGGCCCGCCGCCGAAAGCGGACGCGTCGCGCCTCGCCCGGCGTCAGCAATTGCCCTGAGAGGGGGCGGCCTTGGGGTCGACGCCCTGAACCACTTCGGGCTGGCTGGTGGGCGAGCCGGGGGTGGGCGCATGGGGCGTGGTGCCGATGTGGGAGCCGCCCGTGCCGCCGGTCCAGGCGGTGGAACCGGCGCTGCCCGGCGCGGTGCCGGAGCCCGCCCCCTGGTCGGGCGGGGTGGCCGAGGAATGGGGCGGCATGCTGCAATCGGTGCGGCCGGAGGCGGGGCCGGGCGTGGGGCCGCCCGTCTGGGCGAAAGCGGCGCCGGAGCAGAGCAGGAACACGCCGGCGCCCACGGACAACAGGCGCAAGGGACGGGCGAAAGGCGGACGGGCGAAAGGCGGGCGGGCGAAAAGCGGGCGGGCGAAAAGCGGGCGCGGGGGCAGCATGGCGATCTCCCTCATGGTTTCGCCCCCAACGCCCGCATGAACCGCCAAGTTCCGATGTACCAAGCTCCCGTGTCCTAAGTTCCGGTGCAGCAGGTCCCGCTGCACAGACCGAGCGCGGGCCGACGCGAAAGCACGGCCCGCTGGGGCGGATGCCAAGTCGCGATGCCGCCCCGTTGCCCTCTCCCTGGCCCGGCGGAGAGGTGCCCGTGCCGCAAAAGGGGGAGCGTGTCAGGCCACCGTCAGCCCCGGCGTGCCCGCCTCCACCGTGCCGATGCGCCGGGCCAGCGGATAGCCGGCGGCGGTGATCTCCGCCACCAGCCGGTCCGCCGCTTCCGGCTCGCAGGAGACGAGAAGGCCGCCGGAGGTCTGGGGATCGGTGAGGAGATTGCGCCGCCAGTCGTCGAAGCCGGCCGGCAGATGCACCTCGCTGCCATAGCTCGCCCAGTTGCGCCCGGAGGCGCCGGTCACGAAGCCCTGGCGCACCAGCGCCTCCGCATGGGACAGCAGCGGCACGGAGGACCAGTCCAGCCGGATGGCGACCTTCGAGCCCCGCGCCACTTCCAGCGCATGGCCGGCAATGCCGAAGCCGGTCACGTCGGTGACCGCATGGACGGCCGGGTCCTTGGCGAGGCGGGCGCCCACGGTGTTGAGAAGGGTGGTGGAGGCGATGAACTCGTCATAGGCGTCGGAGGAGAGCGCATCCTTCTTGAAGGCGGCGGAATAGACGCCCACCCCGATGCCCTTGGTGAGAATGAGCGCATCGCCTGCCTTGGCGTCCGCATTGCGGCGGATGTCGGCCCGCTTCACCGTGCCGATGACGGCGAGGCCATAGATGGGCTCGGGGCTGTCGATGGAATGGCCGCCCGCCACCGGGATGCCGGCCTCGGCGCATTTGGCAGCCCCGCCCTGAAGGATGGCGCGCACGGTTGCCGTGTCGATCTTGCCCAGTGGCATGCCGAGAATGGCCAGCGCCATCAAGGGCGTGCCGCCCATGGCATAGACGTCGGAAATGGCATTGGTGGCGGCGATGCGGCCGAAATGGTCGGGGTCATCCACCATGGGCATGAAGAAGTCGGTGGTGGCCACCACGCAGGTCTCGCCCTCCAAGTGCCAGACGGCGGCATCGTCGCCGGTCTCGGTGCCCACCAGCAGGCGCTCGAAGGGGCCCGCCACCGGCGCGCCGGCCAGCAGCTCCTGGAGCACGGAGGGGGCAAGCTTGCAGCCGCAGCCCCCGCCATGGGCGAGCGAGGTGAGGCGGACGGCGGGTTCGGAGGGGGACAGAACGGGCGTGGACATGTCGGGCACGGATCTCGTTTCGCAAGAAAGGCGGGCGGGCCGGGGGGCGGCCCGCCCGTGGGGCATCAGGCCGTGATCTCGGCGGCGCGGATGGAATAGCGGAAGCTGTCCGGGTCGAGGCAATCCAGCATTCCCAGCGCGGTCACCGCCTGCGGATACATGAGGAAGGGCAGGTGCGCGCCCTTGTGGCCCGGCAGCACCACGTCGTGGGCGGTGTTGTAGGCGAACCAATTGCCTTCCCAGGCACCGAACAGGCCCTTGCGGGCAGCCACGACCTTGGGATCGTCCAGCGCCAGCTTGCCCGGGGGCTCCTCCAGCACCACCTTGCGCACATCCGCCGGGTCCATGGGCACCCAGCCGAATTGCGACAAATGCACCTCGGCGCGGCAATGCTGGGCCTTGGTGACGATGTCCGAATTGGCGCCAAGGCTCTTATAGCCGAACTGCGAGGGCACCACGCGCAGGCCATAGACGTCACGGGCCGGAATGCCCTGCGCCCGCACCAGGCCGACGAACAGAGCGTTGAGGTCCGCGCACTTGCCGCCCAGGTCCCCGCTCTTCAGCATGGCGGCGATGTCGCCGATGCCGCAGCCACGGGTGGCCGCGTTGCGATAGGTGTTGTCCACGATCCACTCGAAGATGGCGCGGACCTTTTCGAGATCCCCGCTTCGGGTGCCGACGATCTTGTCGGAGGTCTCCTTGACGATGCCGCCGGTGGGGATGAGGTCGGTCGCGGCGGTGTTGCGCTGGCGCTCGTCGGCGGAGAGCGGCGAGGGCGTGCCGGGGGTGGTGAGGTCCACCGCCCAGTCGCGGGTGGTGGCCTTGGAGGTCAATTCCACCTTGGGCGCCTTCTCGCCCTCGGCGAAGACGAGGTGCAGCATGTCGGCGCCCGACGCGGGGTCGCGCACCAGCTTGGCGGCGGTGGCGTTGGTGGTCCAGGTGTTCTCGCCCGGCTTGAACCAATCGGGATTGGTGAAGGACGCCACCGGCAGCCAGACCTGAACCTGGCCTTCGGGTTTGAGGATCTCCACCGAGGTGACGATCTGGTAGCTGCGCCAGCGACCCACCTTGGGGGCGAACAGGCTCGGTGCGACCGCGCCCGCCGCGGGGGCGGCCGGTTGGGCGGCCGATTGGGCAAAGGCCGCGCCGGGGAGCGCGGCGGCGGCGCCCAAAGCAAGGCCGGCTTTCAGGATGTCGCGTCTGTTGGTCATCGCCTGTCCTTCCCTGGAGTGTCAGAACTTGGAGTGCCAGAACTTGGATGGGCGCCCGCCCCACCGCCTGGGGGCCGAACGGGCGCCGTAGTGTCAGGAGCCGTTCTTCCCGGCACCGCCGGGCACGAGGGCGGAAAGCTGCGCCTCCACCTTTGGATCGTCCCATGCCACTTCCCCCACCGCCTGGAGGCGGGGGAGGCCGGCGGCAAAGATGAGGCTGGTGGGCAGCACCTCCACGCCAAAGGCACGGCTGGCCGCCCGGTCCGGGTCCATGAGGATGGGCCCGGGCGGGGCCACCTCCTCGAAGAAGCGGCGCACCCGCGCCTCCGGCTCGGCCACGTCGATCAGCACCACGCGCACCGCCGGCCGGCGGGTGGCCAGGCGCGACAAGGCCGGCAGCTCGGCCCGGCAGGGCTCGCACCAGGTGCCGAAGAAGTGAACGACGAGCACCCCCTCCCCCGCATCCGGGACGGTGCGCGTCTCCCCCGCCGGAGGGCCGGACAAGGTGAGAACAGGCAGGACGAGGGAGGGCGGGGTCGGCCCGGCATAGGGCAGGAGGTCCACGGGAGCGGCGCGGGCGGGGCGGGCGAAAGCCAGCGGCGCAAGACCTGCGGCCAGCGGCATGGCCAGGGCGCGCAGGAGAAACGCCCGCCGCCCCAAGGGGATCAGGCGCCCGTCGAGGGTGCGCTCTGTCATGTGTCTGCCCCGACCCGCGGGAGCACCTGGAAAGTCCACGGAAGAAATGTGAACCGCAGGCCCCGGCCAGTCAATACGGAGGCGCATCATACCGCAACGCAATATATCCATACATGAAATGCGGACGAAGACATTCGCATCCGCAAAAACCACCTTCCGATGACAAAGCGTGCCGCAGAGGAATGAAGTCCGATTTCTTCACTCACAGGAAATTGCAAGCAAAGTGAAAGCAAAACATAGGCCGCGCGGCCCCGCTTCCGTTTGACATGATACCAATTCCAAAATAGCCTTGTTTTCTGTCGGAATCCCGACGCAGGGCGCGCTCGTCGCCCTGGGCCATGTCCCCCGTTGGGGGCGCTTATCGGAGATCACCTTCGATGAATATGGAGCTCTCGCGGCGCCAGTTCTTACGAACGGCGGGTGCGGGGATCGCGGGGACGACGCTTGGAGCCTTCGGCTTCGGCGGCGTCGAAGAAGCGCTGGCGGACGCGATCCGACCGTTCAAGCTCGTCAACACCACCGAGGTGCGCAACACCTGCACCTATTGCTCGGTGGCCTGCGGCATCCTCATCTTTTCCAAGGGCGACCTGAAGAAGGGCGAGAAGGCCGAAATCACCCATATCGAGGGTGACGTCGACCATCCGACCAATCGCGGCACCTTGTGCCCGAAGGGCGCGGCCCTTCTCGACATCGTCCATTCCAAGACGCGCCTCAACTATCCGATGATCCGCAAGGCGGGCTCGGACAAGTTCGAGCGCGTGAGCTGGGACGTGGCGCTGGACAAGATCGCGCGGGTCCTGAAAGACGACCGCGACAAGAATTTCATCGCCAAGAACAATGACGGCGTGACCGTGAACCGCTGGGTGACCACCGGTTTCCTCGCCGCCTCGGCCACCACCAATGAGACCGCGTTTGCCACCTACAAGGTGGTGCGCAGCCTCGGACTTCTGGCATTCGATAACCAAGCGCGCGTTTGACACGGCCCCACGGTGTCCAGTTTGGGCCCAACTTTTGGCCGTGGCGCGATGACCAATTCGTGGACTGATATCAAGAACACGGATCTTGTGGTCATCATGGGCGGCAATGCCGCCGAAGCGCATCCGTGCGGATTTAAATGGGTGACGGAGGCGAAAGCCACCCGTGGCGCCAAGCTCGTCGTCGTCGATCCGCGCTTCACGCGGTCCGCGGCGGTGGCGGACTATTACGCGCCCATCCGTCAAGGCTCCGACATCGCGTTCCTCCTGGGCGTGATGAATTACTGCATCCAGAACAACAAGGTGCAGTGGGAGTATGTGAAGGCGTTCACCAACGCCGCCTATCTGGTGAAGGACGGCTTTGCCTATCAGGACGGCCTGTTCACCGGCTATGACGAGCAGAAGAGGGACTACAACCGCTCCACCTGGGACTACCAGATGGGACCGGATGGCTATGCCCTCACCGACCCGACCCTGCAGGACCCCCGCTGCGTCTGGAATCTCCTGAAGCAGCATGTGTCCATCTACACGCCGGACATGGTCTCGCGCATCACCGGCACGCCCAAGGACAAGTTCCTGAAGGTGTGCGAGATGATCGCCGAGACGTCATCGCCCACCAAGACGATGACCTCCATGTACGCGCTCGGCTGGACCCAGCATTCCAAGGGGTCGCAGAACATCCGCTGCATGGCCATGCTCCAGCTCATCCTGGGCAATATCGGCGTGCGCGGCGGCGGCATGAATGCGCTGCGCGGTCACTCCAACATCCAGGGGCTGACCGACATCGGGCTCATGTCCAACCTGATCCCCGGCTATCTGACCTTGCCGACGGAGAAGGAAGCCGATTTCGCCACCTACATGTCGACGCGCGGCTTCAAGCCGTTGCAGCCGAACCAGATGAGTTACTGGCAGAACTACAAGAAGTTCTTCGTCAGTTTCCAGAAGGCCATGTGGGGTGCGGCGGCAACGCCGGAAAACAACTTCGCCTACGACTACCTGCCCAAGCTCGACGTGCCCGCCTACGACATCCTGCGCGCCTTCGAGCTGATGGACCAGGGCAAGATGAACGCCTATTTCTGCCAGGGCTTCAATCCCTTGCAGGCGTTCCCCAACAAGGCGAAGCTGGCCTCGGCGCTGTCCAAGCTGAAGCTCCTGGTCATCATGGACCCGCTGGAGACGGAGACGGCACGGTTCTGGGAGAACCATGGCGTCTACAATCCCGCGGACCCGGCCAAGATCCAGACCGAAGTCATCCAGCTGCCCACCACCTGCTTTGCGGAGGATGAGGGCGCGCTGGTGAATTCCGGCCGCTGGCTGCAATGGCACTGGGCGGCGGGCACGCCTCCGGGCGAGGCCAGGAACGACGTCTGGATCATGTCGCAGATCCATCTGCGGGTGAAAGCGCTCTACCAGAAGGAAGGCGGGGCCTTCCCCGATCCCATCGTCAACCTCCACTGGCCCTACAAGGACCCGCACGAGCCCACCCCCGAGGAGCTCGCAAAGGAAATGAACGGCTATGTGGTCGCGGACGTGATGGATCCGAACGACCCCACCAAGAAGATCCTGGAGAAGGGCAAGCAGGTGCCCGGCTTCGGCGTGCTGCGTGACGACGGCTCCACCGCGTGCGGTTGCTGGATCTATTCCGGCTGCTTCACCGAGGCGGGCAACATGATGGCCCGGCGGGACAATTCCGATCCCGACGACACCGGCGCCTATCTGAAATGGTCGTTCGCCTGGCCCGCCAACCGGCGCATCATCTACAATCGCGCCTCCGCCGACATCAACGGCAAGCCGTGGGACGACACCCGAAAGCTCTTGTGGTGGGACGGGGCGAAATGGACCGGATATGACGTGCCGGACATCGCCCCCACCGCCAAGCCGCAGGATGTGGGTCCCTTCATCATGAACCCGGAAGGCGTGTCCCGCCTGTTCGCCCGGGGCATGATGCGGGACGGTCCGTTCCCGGTGCATTACGAGCCGTTCGAGAGCCCGGTGGCCAACGTCATCGCCCCCAAGGTCCGGGGCAATCCGGTGGCCCGCGTGTTCAAGGACGATTTTGCCCAGTTCGCCGACGTGGCGTCCAAGGAGTTCCCCTATGCGGCGACCTCCTACCGCCTCACGGAGCACTTCCACTACTGGACCAAGAACAACCATGTGAACTCGGTCCTGCAGCCGGAATTCTTCGTGGAGATCTCGGAGGAGCTGGCGAAGGAGAAGGGCATCGCCAATGCCGCCTGGGTGCGCGTGTGGTCGAAGCGGGGCTCGGTCTTCGCCAAGGCCTATGTGACCAAGCGCATCCGTCCGCTGACCGTGGACGGCAAGACGGTGCACATCGTGGGCATCCCCATCCATTGGGGGTTTGTGGGCGCGGCCAAGAAAGGCTTCCCCGCCAACGTGCTCACGCCCTTCGTGGGCGATGCGAACATCGAGACGCCGGAATTCAAGGCGTTCTGCGTCAATATCGAGCCCTCGCCCGGGCCGGTGGCATGAGGGAGGACTGAACCATGTTTCCCCCAGCCCCAAATCCCCCGATCACCGCGACCCCGGCCAAGTTCGGGGACAAGGACCTGATCCGGAAGTCGGCGTCCACCATCACGCCGGCCTCCCCGCGGCAGACCGAAGTGGCCAAGCTCATCGACGTGTCGAAGTGCATCGGCTGCAAGGCCTGCCAGGCGGCCTGCCTGGAATGGAACAATCTCCATGAGGAGATCGGGACCTTCAACGGCAGCTACACCAACCCGCCGGACCTGACGCCCAACTCCTTCACGCTCATGCGCTTCACCGAATGGGTGAACCCGCAGACCGACAATCTGGAATGGCTGATCCGCAAGGACGGCTGCATGCATTGCGAGGACCCGGGCTGCCTCAAGGCCTGCCCGGCGCCCGGCGCCATCGTGCAATATTCCAACGGCATCGTGGATTTCATCCACGAGAACTGCATCGGCTGCGGCTATTGCGTGAAGGGGTGCCCGTTCAACATCCCGCGCATTTCGAAGGTCGATAACAAGGCCTACAAATGCACCTTGTGCTCCGACCGCGTGGCGGTGGGACAGTGGCCGGCCTGCGCCAAGGCCTGCCCCACCCAGGCCATCGCGTTCGGCACCAAGGACGAGATGAAGAAGTGGGCGGACGGGCGCATCAAGGACCTGAAGTCCCGCGGCTATGCCAATGCAGGGCTTTATGATCCCCCCGGCGTGGGCGGCACCCACGTCATGTATGTGCTCCAGCATGCCGACCAGCCGCAAATCTATGCGGGCCTGCCCAAGGACCCGCATATCAGCCCGCTGGTGGAAGCCTGGAAGGGTGTCACCAAATATGTGGGCCTCGCCGCCATCGGCCTCGCCGCGGCGGTGGGCTTCGTCCACCACGTGGTGGCCGGTCCCAACAGGGTCTCCGAGGAGGACGAGGCGAATGCCGAGAAGCTCACGGGGAGTGACCGCACATGAGCGCCTATGACCTGGAAAAGGGCGACGGCGTCCACAAGGGCCATCCGGTCACCGTGGACCGCTACACGCTGGGCGCCCGGATCAATCATTGGGTGACAGCCATCAGCCTGATCCTGCTGGCCTTGTCCGGCATGGCCCTGTTCACGCCCAAGCTCTATTTCCTGACCGCCCTCTTCGGGGGCGGTCAGTGGACCCGCGCCATCCATCCCTGGATCGGCGTGGTGCTGTTCTTCTCCTTCGCCGGTCTCTTCCTGCGCTTCTGGAAGGCGAACCTGTGGAAGCGGGAGGACGGCACCTGGCTCGCGCGCATCCGCGACGTGATCGCCGGCCATGAGGAGCGCCTCCCGGAAGTCGGCAAGTATAATGCCGGCCAGAAGGGCGTCTTCTGGGGCATGTCGCTGCTCATCATCGTGCTGATTACCAGCGGCTTCGTGGTATGGGACCAGTATTTCTACGCCTTCACCACCATCGAGCAGAAGCGCATCGCCATCCTCGTCCATGCGCTGGCGGCGGTGGCCATCATCTGCGTGTGGATCGTGCACGTTTATGCGGCCATCTGGGTGCGCGGCACCATCTCCGCCATGACCAAGGGACAGGTCACCGGCGGCTGGGCCTGGCGCCACCACCGCAAATGGCTGCGCGAGCTGGTCTCCACCCGCCGCGCCGGCAAGCCGCCCTCGCCGGCGGAATGAGCCTTCACGGACGAGGGGCATCGCGTCGCCTCGTCCGTGCACTCACCAAGAGTCCCTGACCAAGCGTCATAGAATTGCCGGCCCACGGACCGAATGTGGCGCATGGCCCGTTCGCTCTTGGCGATCGTCCCGTTTCCAGCCACGTGACCCGTGAGGTTCGTGAGGTCCCCATGTCCGATTTTCCGAGCGCCGTCCTGCCTGATCCGACCGTCATCGGCGGCGTGCCGCAACCACCCTTCGCGCGGCTGCCCGCCCCCCTCTCGCTGTTCGAGATCCGCGCCCGCCGCCTCGCGGCCTTGACGGAAGACAACGCGCTCGCCGCCTATCTGAACTTCCTGGCCGGCATCGCCAGCGCCCAGCACGCCATCCAGCACGATGAGAGCGCGCCCCTCCCCGCCCCCGAAGGGCCGGACGCGGAAACCCTGGAGCGCGCGCGCGCCTATGGCATGCCGCCCCTCGACCGCACCCGCTTCACCCAGGACCCCGCCTTCGAGGCGACGCTGGACCGCCTGCTGGCGAAGCTGGAAGGCCTCGACAAGCCCGCCGCCGCCGCCGCCGCGCTCGCCCGCGTGCAGGCGGCCGACCCCGCTGGCCGCGACGCTTTGGTGCGCAATGTGCTGGCCGATTCCATCCCCATGGAGGCGCTGGCCGAGCATGTCTATGTGGCCGCCGCCCTCCAGGTGCATTTCGCCCGCCTCGCCGCGCGGCTCGACGAGGCCGGCCTTGTGGACGTGGGTCAGGGCGTGTGCCCCACCTGCGGCGGCCCGCCGGCCGCCAGCGTGGTGGTGGACTGGCCGCAACTGGCCGGCGCCCGCTATTGCGCCTGTTCGCTCTGCGGCACCTGGTGGAACCATGTGCGCGTGCGCTGCGTGCTGTGCGGCTCCACCAAGGGCATCGGCCTCCAGGAAGTGGAGGGCGGGTCCGGCGCCGTCAAGGCCGAGACGTGCGATAGCTGCCATGGCTATGTGAAGGTGCTCTACCAATCCAAGGACCCGTTGGTGGAGCCCCTGGCGGATGATGTGGCGAGCCTCGCCCTCGATTTGTTGATGAAGAACGGCCCCTATCGGCGCGGCGCTTTCAATCCGTTCCTGCTCGGCTATTGAGGCGGCCATGACCGAGCAGAAACCCGCTCTCGCGGGCGCCTTGCGCGCCTTGCCCTCCGTGGACCAATTGCTCTCCGCCGCGCCCGAGGCGGTCAACCGCCATGGCCGCGCGCCCGTGGTGGCCGCCGCCCGCGCGGCCCTGGACGCGGCCCGCGCGGCCCTGCGCGCCGGCACCCTCCCCTTCCCCGAAGGCGAGGCCCTCGCCGCCCTCACCAAGGCCATTGAGGCGCAGCTTGCCGCACAGGCGCAACCCAGCCTGCGGCCTGTCTTCAACCTCACCGGCACGGTGCTGCACACCAATCTCGGCCGCGCCTTGCTGGCGGAGGAGGCGGTGGAAGCCGCCACCCGCGCCATGCGGCACGCGGTGACGCTGGAATTCGCCCTCGATGGCGGCAAGCGCGGCGAGCGGGACGACCATGTGCGCGGCCTGTTGTGCGACCTCGCGGGCGCCGAGGATGCCACCGTCGTCAACAACAATGCCGCCGCCGTGCTGCTGGTGCTGAACACCCTCGCGCACGGCAAGGACAGCATCGTCTCCCGCGGCGAGCTGATCGAGATCGGCGGCGCCTTCCGCATGCCGGACATCATGGCCCGCGCCGGCACGCGCCTTGTGGAAGTGGGCACCACCAACCGCACCCATGCCCGCGACTATGAGGGCGCGCTTGGCGCCGAAACCGGCTTGGTGGTGAAGGTGCACACCTCCAACTACCGCATCCAGGGCTTCACCAAGGAAGTCCCCGCCCGGGAACTCTCCGCCATCGCCCACAAAGCGGGCGTGCCGCTGTTCAATGACCTCGGTTCCGGCACGCTCATTGATTTGGCCGACCACGGCTTGCTGCACGAGCCCACCGTGCGCGAATGCGTGGCGGAGGGAGCGGACATCGTCACCTTCTCCGGCGACAAGCTGCTGGGCGGGCCGCAGACCGGCTTCATTGTCGGCCGGCGCGATCTGATCGCGCGCATCAACAAGAATCCCATGAAGCGGGCGCTGCGGGTGGACAAGATTCGCCTCGCCGCCCTGGAGGCGACGCTGAAACTCTATCAGGACCCCGACCGGCTGGCCGCGCGCCTGCCGACGCTCCGTCTTCTGGCCCGCACCCCCGCCGAAATGGCGCCTTTGGCCGAGCGCCTCGTGCCCGCTTTGGCCGAGCGGCTGGGGCCGGCCTTCACCGTCACCATCAAGCCCTGCCGCAGCCAGATCGGCTCGGGCGCGCTGCCGCTGGAAACCCTGGACAGCCTCGCGCTCGCGCTGGCGCCGGCGGATGGCTCCGGCCGCAAGCTCGACGCCCTCGCCACCCGCCTGCGCGCCCTTCCGGTGCCCGTCATCGGCCGCATGGAGGAGGGCGCCCTCCTCCTCGATTTGCGGTGCCTGGAGGACGAGGCCGGCTTCCTTGCCACCTTCGCCGCCTGGGAGGATCGCCATGGGCTGGCTTGATCGCCTCCTCGGTCGCAAATCCGCCGACACCAAGCCGGACGACAAGCCGGTCGACCTCACCGACCAGGACGCGGCCATGGCCCGCGCGCTGGAAGCCGCGCGCACCGGCGACTATGACGCCGCGCTCGACCTGTGGGAAAAGCTCGCCCGCATGGGCAATGCCCGCGCCGCCAACAATATCGGTGCCTGCTTCTCGGAAGGCTATGGCATCGAGAAGGACATGGAGCTGGCCCGCCGCTGGCTCGCCGCCTCCGCCCAGGCGGGCGACCCCGTGGGCCAGCGCAACCTCGCCACCCTCTATTTCAAGGGCGAGGGCGTGCCGCAGGACTATGCCCACGCCGCGGAACTTTATCGCTCCGCCGCCGTGCAGGGCGATGGGCCGGCGCAGGACATGCTGAGCTGGATGCTGCTGGAAGGCGAGGTGATGCCCACCGATCCGCGCGAGGCGCGCCGCTGGGCGCTGGCCGCCGCCGAGCAGGGCATCGCCACCGCCATGACCCGCCTGGGCATGATGGCCCACAATGCGCTCGCCACCACCCGCGACCCGGTG
Source organism: Aquabacter sp. DMC10 (assembly GCF_056314145.1). Lineage (NCBI taxonomy): Bacteria > Pseudomonadati > Pseudomonadota > Alphaproteobacteria > Hyphomicrobiales > Xanthobacteraceae > Aquabacter > Aquabacter sp. DMC10. The sequence goes on from NZ_JBQUYX010000002.1 coordinate 344,583, forward strand.
GAAGCCGCCCGCTGGTGGCGCATGGGCGCCGAGCGCGGCGATGCGGATGGGCAGGCCATGCTGGGCGCCGCCTATCATCTGGGGGCCGGCGTGCCGCGCGATCCGGTGGCCGCCTACGAATGGCTCTTGCGGGCGGAAGCCGCCGGCAGCGGCCTCGCCGCCCCCTTCCTGGAGCCGGTGCGCGGCGCGCTCACCACCGAGGGCGCCGCCGAGGCGGTGCGCCGCGCCAAGCAGCCCCTCCCCGTCCCGCAGGTGGAGACCGCCGGCGCATGATCATCGGGACGGCCGGCCATATCGACCACGGTAAGAGCGCGCTGGTGCGCGCGCTCACCGGCGTCGAGACCGACCGCCTGAAGGAGGAGAAGGCCCGGGGCATCTCCATCGACCTCGGCTTTGCCTATCTGCCGGTGGAGGGGGTGGGCACGCTCGGCTTCATCGACGTGCCCGGCCATGAGCGCTTCGTCCACACCATGCTGGCGGGCGCCACCGGCATTGATTTCGTGCTGCTGGTGGTGGCCGCCGATGACGGCCTGATGCCGCAGACTCGCGAGCATCTGGCCATTTTGGACCTGCTCGGCCTCGACCGGGGCCTTGTCGCCCTCACCAAGTCTGACCTGGTGGACGAGGAGCGGCTGGGTCACGTCACAGCCGAGATTGAAGGCGCGCTCGCCGGCACCAGCCTGGAGGGCGCGCCCATTCTCCCCGTCTCGGCGGTGACCGGCGCGGGGGTGGAGGCGGTGCGCGCCCATCTGGTGGAAGCCGCCCGGCACGCGCCGGACCGCGCCGCCGACGGGCGGTTCCGCCTCGCCGTGGACCGCTCCTTCACTTTGGCGGGCGCCGGCACGGTGGTGACCGGCACGGTGCTCTCCGGCACGGTGAAGTTGGGCGACCGAGTGGTGGTGAGCCCGACCGGCCTTGAAGCCCGCGTGCGCTCCATCCGCGCCCAGGACACTCCGGCGCAGGAAGGCCGGGCCGGCGACCGCTGCGGCCTCAACCTTGCCGGCGAAGCCATCGCCAAGGAGGCCATCGCACGCGGCGACGTGATTGTTGATGCCACCCTCCACGCCCCTGCCGACCATCTGGACGCCACGCTGAAAGTGCTGCCCGGCGAGGCAAAGCCCGTGGGCCAGTGGTTTCCCGTGCGCCTCCACACCGCCTCCGTGGACGTGGCCGCCCGCGTGGTGCTCCTGGGCGATCCCATCGCCCCCGGGGCCAGCGGCCTCGTGCAATTGGTCACCGAGCGCCCCATCGCCGCCGCCGCGGGCGACCGCTTCGTGATCCGCGACACCTCGGCCCAGCGCACCTTGGGCGGGGGGCGGTTCCTGGATCTGCGCGGTCCCGCCCGCAAGCGCCGCACGCCCGAGCGCCTCACCCAGCTCGCCGCCCATGCCCTAACCGACCCCTCCGCGGCGGTCAGCGCCCTCCTTGCCCGCCCGCCTTATCTCCTGGACCTTGCCGCCTTCACCCGCGACCGGGCGCTCGCCGCCGGCGCCGCCGATGCCCTCGTCGCGACCCTCGGCCTCGTGCCCCTCACCGCCGACGGCCTGGTGGTGGCCCCCGCCACCTGGACCGCCCTCCGTGAGGCGACGCTGGCCGCCCTCGACGCCTTCCACCTCGCCCATCCCGATTTGCCGGGCCTTGGCCAGGAGAAGCTCCGCCTCCAGATCGAGCCCCGCCTGCCCGCCGCCGCCTTCGGCGCGGCGCTCCGCCGGCTCATGGCCGACCATCTGGTGAGCCTGGACGGCGCCTGGGTGCGCCGCGCCGGCTTCGAGGTGCGCCTCACCCCGAAGGACGAAGCCCTCTGGGCGGCGGTCGCCCCCCTCATCGGCGGCACCGAGCGCTTCCGCCCGCCCCGCGTCCGCGACCTCGCCACCCTGCTCGAGGAGGGCGAGGCGGACATGCGGCGGATGCTGCGTCTGCTCGGCCGGATGGGCCGTGTGGACGAGATCGCGCACGACCATTTCTTCCTCCGCGGAACAACGGCGGAAATGGTCGACATTCTGGCCCGCCTAAGCCGAGATCACACCGAGTTCACCGCCGCCCAGTTTCGCGATGAGGTGGAAAACGGCCGCAAGGTGGCGATCCAGATCCTGGAATTCTTCGACCGCCACGGCGTCACCCTGCGCCGTGGAGATCTGCGCCGAATCAACCGCCACCGGCTGGACCTCTTCCGCGCGCCGGTGGATGATGGGCCGGCGAAGGACCTGTCCGGCGCGCCGGATACCTCGCCCCAAGCCATTGCGGCGGAACATGTTTCGGCCCGTGCCGATGGAAGAGAAGCGTCCCTGGTGGGGCGTCCGGACTTCAAATCCGGGAGGGGCCGCGAGCCGGTCCTTGGTGGGTTCGACTCCCACTCTCTTCCGCCACCCCCTGCCCCCGCGAAGCCTCGCTGATCTCCAGACAAGTCCTTGACCGGAAAGGCCGAAATGACCCGCGCCACAGACTTCCTGGCCGAGCTTGCCGCCCGCGCCGAAGAGGCCGGAGCCGCCGAGAACGCCTTCCGGGCGGAAGCGGAAGCCCGCGCCGCCGCCCTCGGCCGCGCCCGGGCCGAGGCCCACCGCCGGTCCAATTTCCTGCGGCTGGTCGCCACCTCGGCCGCCTCTGCGGAAAGCCCGGAAGCCGCTGAAATCGCAGCCCTTTCCCTCATCCGCAGCCGCTTCGGCTGGGACCAGGAGACCCCCGCCCGCGCCGAGGTCCTCACCCATTTCGCCCCTCTCGCCCGCGCCTTGCACGCGGCCGCCCGGCCGGAGGAGGAAGTGGGCGACGAGTTGGTCGCCGATCCCGCTAACGCTTTGTCCGCGTTTGAGAATTGGTACGCCGAAACGCGCGAGAGCAGCTTCTGGGACCTGTTCGAGCACTATATGCCGGAGACGCCCCGTGTCGATTTCTAAGGGCCGTTCCAGCCGCCGCAAGCGGGCGAGCGACAGCGATTTCGAGGACTGGCTGCAGGCCACCTTCGCCGCGAAAGGCTCCTTTACCGCCTTGATCCTGCTGGTGAAAATTTCCGAGCCGGAGATCACTCCGCTCGCCTCCACCTTCCTCAACGTGCTCGGCGACGACGTCACCTGGCCCCAGATGGCCGCCCTTCTGGCCGGCTCCGGCCACCCCTGGGACGGCGCCGCCTTCATCCCCGTAAATGGGCCCCTCCCCAACCCCGAAGCCCGCAGCCAGCTGCGCGCGCTGGAGGCCCGGGTGCGGGAAGACCGGCTCGTGCTGAACGAGGGCCAGCTGTTCGACCTGTGGGGCCGCCGGCTAAAGGTGGAGGAAGCGCCGATCCATTGACCTCAAGTGTTTGTCGCGAAAGGGTTTTTTAGACGCATGGTCAGCGGATGGGGAAGTCGAAATAGGTGTCCGGGAAGGGCTCGCCGCGCAAGGTGAAGTGCCACCATTCCATATGGAAGGGATCAAACCCGTGCCGCCCCATGATGTCGGCGAGGAAATCGCGATTCGCCTTCTGTTCCGGGGTGACATCGCTGGAACCCGGCCATGATCTGGTGGAGAACAGGTCAAAGGGGGTGCCCATGTCCAGCGGCGTGCCGCTGAGGTCTGCCAGGGTGAGGTCCAAGGTCGATCCGCGGGAATGGCCCGACCGGGCTGCGATATAGCCCAGGGAAAAAAGCTCTGTCTTTTCAAGCTCCGGGTAATATTCCGCCCGCGTCCTCAGGTCCGCCGTATCCGCCGCCCAGCGGGCGAAATGGGCCACTGCCCGCGCCGGCCGATAGCAATCATAGATGAGGAGCGAGAGCCCCTCACGCTCCACCGCCCGCGCCACATCGGCCAGCGCCTCGCAGGCAGGGCGGGTGAGAAAGCAGCGGGCCGCCTCATAGCCATCCACGCGGGTGCCAACAAAATTGTTGGTGCCATGGTAGCGCACATCGAATCGGGCTTTGGCCAGCACTTCGCCCAGGTCGCGGAAATCGGCCGGAGGCGTTTCCAAAACGAGTGCGGGCGCAAGGGCTTGGCTCGCCGCGGTCCCACTGTTCTCGCCCCTCATGCTCATGCCTCCGGCTGGATTGTCCCAGCCTAGGGGGCAAGGGCGACCGCGCGCAATCAGCCCCGGCCGATCCGCAGGTCCGATTGGAAGGCGCGCAGATGGACGCCGCGCAACGGATCGTCGGGGCGCGGCTGGGGATCGTGCAGCGGATGGGGATTGGGAAAAGGCTCGCGCCGGGGCTCGCGCGAGGGATCGCCCTCGGGCAGAGGTGGAAGGCCGGGCGTATTGGGCTCCGGCGGCAGTGGCGGATCTTCCAAGGGTGCGGGCGGCGGGATCGGCACTTCGGGCGGGCGGATGGGGTCGGTGCCCGGCGTGGCGGCGAAGGAGCGAAGGTGCGCGACGGGGATCATGGCGGTCCCTCCAGGCTTATGGGTGGGCCCTTGGGTACGAAACGCCCCCAAGGACCGGGTCTCCACCAACGCCGGACCGTGCCGCGGGTTCCCGCAGCAAGTGTTGCGGCAGCACTCTTCTTTCGGACCGCTAGGATCGGCGCCGAAAATCTTACCCATTTGCAGGAGAAGCGCTTGGGCGCACCGGGCGCCAAAAAGAAAAGTGCCGGACCTCTTGCGAGGCCCGGCAAGTATCGCCGCAGAGCGGCGAACCTTCCAGAGGGGAACAGCTGCTGCACCGCACAAGGTGCAAGCAGCGCATCAACACAATGCCCTCACCTTAGGCATAATGCAATGCGGAATGACCGCATGTCAGGCATGAGCCTGACGCTTAGCTTTTTGCAGGGCAAAAGGGCCACACCGCCCGCCCCTGACACAAATCAGTAATTCCAGCGCTGCGCCTTGGAAATGAGGAAGTCTCGGAAGACCTGGATACGGGCCACCGAGCGCATTTCCTGAGCATAAGTGAAATATGCCTCCAACTTGGGCGTCTCCCGATCGGTGAATAGCTGCACCAGGGAGGAGGCATCGTCAGTGAGGTAGTCCGGCAGCGTACCGATGCCGACGCCGCGCTCCACCGCCCGGCGCAGGCCCAGCACGGAATTCACCTCGAACGCCGGCACGCGCGGCGCCCCGCCGTCGCGCCCGGCATGCTCCAGCCAGTTCAGGCCCTGGAAATAGCTCGGGATCGGGCCACCCAGCAGCAGGATGCGATGTTTGTCCAGCTCGTCCACGCCCCGAGGATGGCCATGGCGCTTGATATAGTCAGCCGAGGCATAGGCATGGAAATGCACCGTGAACAGCTTGCGCTGCACCAGGTCCGGCTGCACCGGCTGGCGCATGCGAATGGCCACATCCGCCTCGCGCATGGCCAGATCCAGCTCCTCGTCGGTCAGGATGAGCTGGATGCGAATGTCGGGATAAAGCTCCACGAATTCGCCCACCCGCGCGGTGAGCCAATGGGTGCCGAGGCCCACCGTGGTGGTTACCCTGAGCTCGCCATTGGGCTTTTCCCGGCTGTCGGTGAGCTGGGCGCGCGCCGACTCGAGCTTGAGGAAGACCTCGTGCGCCGTGCGATAGAGCAGTTCGCCCTGCTCGGTGAGAATGAGGCCGCGGGCATGGCGGTGAAAGAGTGGAACCTTCAGTTCCTGCTCCAAGGCGGACACCTGCCGGCTCACTGCCGATTGGGAGAGCCCCAGCGTCTCACCCGCATGGGTGAAGGAGCCCGCCTCGGCCGCGACATGGAAAACCTTAAGCTTGTCCCAATCCATCCTGGCGTGCCCCCTGGCCCGGGACAGCCCACCAATGTGCGGCGCCCGGATCTGTCTTATCGAATACGGAAATCAGCCCTGCGCCGCCGCTAAGCCGCGGCGCGGACCCACACTCATTCGGCGGCGGCCTGCACCTCGTGCGCGGCGAGGAAGCGCTCGGCCTCCAGTGCCGCCATGCAGCCGCGCCCGGCCGCGGTGACCGCCTGCCGGAACACGTCGTCCGCCACGTCGCCGGCCGCGAACAGGCCAGGCACCGAGGTGGCGGTGGAATCGGGCGCGGTCCACACATAGCCGTTGGGCTTGAGCTTCACCTGACCGTCCACCAGAGCCGTGGCCGGCGCATGTCCTATGGCCACGAAGACGCCGTCCGTGGGCAGCTCGCTGAGCGCCCCGGTCCGCACGTCCCGCAGCCGCACGCCCCGCACGCGGGCCGGCTCGTCGTCGCCCAGGATCTCATCCACCTCGGCGTGCCAGACCACATTCACCTTGGGATTGGCGAACAGCCGATCCTGCAGGATGCGCTCGGACCGCAGCTTGTCGCGGCGATGCACCAGGGTCACGCGGGCGGCAAAATTGGTGAGGAAGAGCGCCTCTTCCACGGCGGTATTGCCGCCGCCCACCACCACCACATGCTTGCCGCGGTAGAAGAAGCCGTCGCACGTGGCGCAGGCCGAAACCCCACCGCCCCGGAAGGTCTCCTCCGAGGGCAGGCCGAGCCAGCGCGCCTGGGCGCCGGTGCACAGGATCACCGTCTCGGCCACATAGACCTGGCCCGAATCGGTGGTCAGGCGGAACGGACGCTGGGTCAGGTCCAGGGCATTCACATGATCGGAGACGATGCGCGTGCCCACATGCTCCGCCTGGGCGCGCATCTGGTCCATGAGCCAGGGACCCTGGATCACATCCGCGAAACCGGGAAAGTTTTCCACATCTGTGGTGATGGTGAGCTGGCCACCGGGCTGGATGCCCTCGATCAGAACCGGCTCGAGCATCGCTCGCGCCGCATAGATGGCAGCCGTATAGCCGGCCGGTCCTGAGCCGATGATGACGACCTTTACATGTTGGGCAGGCATGAAAACCTCGAAACGCCAAGCATCGCGCCGGGGCGGATCCCGTGCGTCGGAATGTCCGACGCCGCCGCGCCAGACCGGCAGCGAGCCATGCATCAATGTAGGGGCTGACACGCACCATCACAAGGCAAGAGGTTCACGCAAGGGCGCGGGGGCGATCACGAAATATTATTTCGTTGCACTGCCACAAGCCTGCACTAAGGTGCCGACGCTTTCCGCGGGAGGAACCCACCTTGACCATTCATCTCGACGCCGTGGACTGGAAGATCCTGTCCGAGCTCCAGCTGGACGGCCGGATGACGAATGTGGAACTGTCGCGCCGGGTGGGCATCTCCGCGCCACCGTGTCTGCGCCGTGTGCGTGCGCTTGAAGAAGAAGGCATCATCCAGGGCTATCGCGCGCTGCTGGACGAGAAGCGGCTGGGCTACGACCTCATGTCGTTCGCCATGGTCCACCTGATCAGCCAGGCGGAAGCCGATCTGACCGCCTTTCAGGCGCGCATCGATGCCTGGCCGCTGGTGCGCAGCGCCTGGATGCTCTCAGGGGATGTGGATTTCCTGATGCTGTGCGTGGCGCCCGACCTGCGCACCTTCCAGAACTTCGTCCTGGAAATCACCGCCGCGCCCAATGTGCGCAACGTCAAGACGGCGCTGTCGCTGGGGCAATCCAAGAACGCGCCCATCGTGCCCCTGGTGCCAGAGACGGCCAAGGCGACGCCCGCCCGCTAAGGTCCTGCCGGCGGGTGCGACCCGCCGGCGGCTCTCAAATGGACCCGGTTCAGATCCAGCGGACCGAAACGATCTCGAACGAGCGCGGCCCCTTGGGCGTGACCACCTCGACACTGGCGCCCTTGCTCTTGCCGATGAGGGCGCGCGCCACGGGCGAGGAAATGGAGATGCGGCCCGCCTTGGCATCGGCCTCGCTATCGCCGACGATCTGCCAGACCTTCTCCTCCTCGGTGTCTTCATCCACCAAGGTCACGGTGGCACCGAACTTCACGGTATCACCGGACAGCTTGCTGACGTCGATCACCTCGGCGCGTGAAAGCTTGTCTTCCAGGTCGGCGATGCGTCCCTCGTTCAGGGATTGCTGCTCTTTCGCCGCATGATATTCCGCGTTCTCGGACAGGTCGCCGTGCGCCCGCGCCTCGGAGATGGCGTTGATGATACGCGGACGCTCCACCTGCTGGCGATGCCGCAATTCGTTCTCCAGGGCGACGTAGCCGTGCCCCGTCATGGGAATCTTCTCCATGGGTCCTGCTCGAGACCTCCTCACACCGCCGCCCACGCGGGGCGGCGTTGAATGATGGCGGCGGGGCGCACAGCGCCCAGATCGCCGACCGCATTTCAAACGGAACAAAGCGGTCCCGCACCTCCCGCCAGATCCGCCACCTTTCGGCGGCAGGTGACGGGCGGCGCGACACCGCTCGATCGTCCCATGCTACCGGCCACGTTCTGCGGCCGCCCTGCGCCGACCTTGTGCCAAACGGACAGCGCCGTTCAGCATGTAGCCGGCAACCTTCATAAAGACATGACACCCGCGCGCATTTCGCCCGGGGGAGTCTCCACCCGAGCGAAACGAACGCCGGCCGGAAACGCATGTTCCCTTGGCCGCCCCCCGGGCGTCAACTCGCCCGGCTTACGCCCGGCGCCTGGCTGCCATCAAAATAGCTCTGCAAGGCGCGAACCTTCATGTCGCCGCCCACATAGGCCTTGATGCCCTGCGTAGCCGCGATGGCGCCTGACAGCGTGGTGTAATACGGCACTTTGTGCAAGAGGGCCGCGCGGCGGAGCGAACGGCTGTCGGACAGCGCCTGCGACCCCTCGGTGGTGTTGAACACCAGTTGCACATCACCATTCTTGATGGCGTCCACAATGTGCGGACGGCCTTCCAGCACCTTGTTGATCTTGCCCGCCTCGACCCCGTTCTCCGCCAGGAAGCGCTGGGTGCCGGAGGTGGCAATCACCTTGAAGCCGAGCTCGATCAGGAGCTTGACGGACGGCAGGATGCGCGCCTTGTCGCTCTCCTTGACGGAGACGAACACCGTTCCAGACTTCGGAACCTTGGTTCCCCCGCCCAGTTGGCTCTTGGCGAAGGCGACTCCATAATCGGTGTCGAGGCCCATCACCTCGCCGGTGGAGCGCATCTCCGGTCCGAGCACGGTGTCGACGCCCGGGAAGCGGGCGAAGGGGAAGACCGCCTCCTTCACCGCGATATGGCTGACACTGGCCCGCTCCAGGTTGAAGCCAGACAGGCGCTCGCCGGCCATGACACGGGCCGCGATCTTCGCGATCGGCGTGCCGATCACCTTGGCGACGAAGGGCACCGTACGCGAGGCGCGCGGATTGACTTCGAGCACGTAAATCTCGTCGTCCTTCAGCGCGTACTGCACGTTCATGAGGCCGACCACGCCGAGCGCCAGCGCCAGCGCGCGGGTTTCCTCGCCCAGGCGGTCGATGGTGTCGCGGGAGAGCGAGTGCGGGGGCAGCGAGCAGGCGCTGTCGCCCGAATGGATGCCCGCCTCCTCAATGTGCTCCATGATGCCGGCGATGAAGACGTCCTTGCCATCGCACAGGGCGTCCACATCCACTTCGATGGCGTCCGACAGATAGCGGTCGAAGAGGAGCGGGTTCTCACCCAGCACCGCGTCGATCTGGCCGGTCTTGTCGTTGGGGAACCGCGCACGGATCTCGTGCGGCACGAGGCCCGGCAAGGTGTCCATGAGATAGTCGCCGAGCTGGTGCTCCTCGCGCAGGATCTGCATGGCCCGGCCGCCCAGCACGTAGGACGGGCGCACCACCAGCGGGAAGCCGAGGGCGGCAGAGGCGTCGCGGGCCTGCTGCACCGAATAGGCGATACCGTTGGCCGGCTGGCGCAGCTTCAGCTCCTCCAGGAGCGTCTTGAAGCGGTCGCGGTCCTCGGCGAGGTCGATGGCGTCCGGCGAGGTGCCGAGAATCGGCACGTTTGCGGCCTCAAGGGCCCGCGCCAGCTTCAGCGGCGTCTGGCCGCCGAACTGCACGATCACGCCATGCAGCGTGCCGGCGGTGCGCTCGCGATCGATCAGCTCAAGGACGTCCTCGGCGGTCAGCGGCTCGAAATAGAGCCGGTCCGACGTGTCATAGTCGGTAGAGACCGTCTCCGGATTGCAATTGACCATGATGGCTTCATAGCCCGCATCCTTGAGGGCGAAGGCCGCATGGCAGCAGCAATAGTCGAACTCGATGCCCTGGCCGATCCGGTTCGGACCGCCGCCGAGAATCACGACCTTCTTGGCGCTGGATGGCTGGGACTCGTCCGCCAAGGCACCGCCGAAGGGCGCCTCATAGGTGGAATACATATAGGCGGTGGGCGAGGCGAACTCGGCCGCGCAGGTGTCGATGCGCTTATAGACCGGGCGCACGTTGAGCGCGTGGCGATGGGCGCGAACTTCCGCCTGGGTGAGGCCGGCCAGGGCGGCAAGCCGAGCATCCGAGAAACCCTGGCTCTTCAGGCCGCGCAGCAGACCGGCGGTCTTGGGCAGGCCGAACTTGCGCACCTTGTCCTCGGCATCGACGATGCCGCGGATCTGGGCCAGGAACCAGGGATCGATCTTGCAGGCCGCGTGGATCTGCTCGTCGCTCATGCCATGGCGCATGGCCTGCGCCACATAGAGCAGGCGGTCCGGCGTGGGGGTGCCCAGGGCGGCGCGGATGGCGTTCTTGTCGTCGCCGGCGCCCAGGCCGCCAATCTCGATCTCGTCGAGGCCGGTGAGCCCGGTCTCCAGCGAGCGCAGCGCCTTCTGGAGGCTTTCCTGGAAGGTCCGGCCGATGGCCATGGCCTCGCCCACGGACTTCATGGACGTGGTCAGGGTCGGCTCGGCGCCCGGGAACTTCTCGAAGGCAAAGCGCGGGATCTTGGTGACCACATAGTCGATGGTCGGCTCGAACGAGGCCGGGGTGGCGCCGCCGGTGATGTCGTTCTCGATCTCGTCCAGCGTGTAGCCGACCGCAAGGCGCGCGGCGACCTTGGCGATGGGGAAGCCGGTGGCCTTGGAGGCCAGCGCGGAAGAACGCGACACGCGCGGGTTCATCTCGATCACGATCATCCGACCGTCCTCGGGATTGATCGCGAACTGCACGTTGGAGCCGCCGGTCTCCACGCCGATCTCGCGCAGCACCGCAAGCGATGCGTCGCGCATGATCTGGTATTCCTTGTCGGTGAGCGTCAGCGCCGGCGCGACCGTGATCGAATCGCCGGTGTGGACGCCCATCGGATCGAGATTCTCGATGGAGCAGATGATGATGCAGTTGTCCGCCTTGTCGCGGACCACTTCCATCTCATACTCCTTCCAGCCGAGGACGCTTTCCTCGATCAGGACCTCATTGGTGGGGGAGGCATCGATGCCCCGCTCCACGATCTCGATGAACTCGGCCTTGTTGTAGGCAATGCCGCCTCCCGTGCCGCCCATGGTGAAGGACGGACGGATGATGGCCGGCAGGCCCACTTCGTCCAGCGCTTCCAGCGCCTGGGCGAGATTCTTGATCTGGCGGGACTTGGGCGTCAGGAGGCCGATCTTGGTCATGGCCTCGCGGAACAGCTCGCGATCCTCGGCCTTGTCGATGGCTTCCGCGGTGGCGCCGATCATCTCCACATCGAAGCGATCGAGCACGCCGTCCTTCTTGAGCGACAGGGCGCAATTCAGCGCCGTCTGGCCACCCATGGTGGGAAGCAGGGCAAACCCCTTGGAGCGGTCACCGCGCTCCTTCTCGATGATCTTGGCGACGATCTCGGAGGTAATGGGCTCAATATAGGTCGCATCCGCCATGTCCGGATCGGTCATGATGGTGGCCGGATTCGAGTTCACCAGGACCACCCGGTAACCCTCCTCCTTCAGCGCCTTGCACGCCTGGGTTCCGGAATAATCGAACTCACAGGCCTGCCCGATCACGATGGGGCCGGCGCCGATGATGAGGATGGTTTCGAGGTCAGTGCGTTTCGGCATGTCTCGCTGGCGCTCGACGGGCGCAAAAAAAGGGCCGCGGGTCACGCGCCCCTGTGGATTGATTTTCCGCCGTTCGACGGTAGAGGTGGCGTCGCAGCGTTGAATTCTCTTCGCCCGGCGCGCTATCTGGCTTCCTTAGACCATAATTCAACGCGACGGAAGACCATCGGTCCCGTTGTGCGGAGCCTCCGGCCTCATGTCCCTGTTGAAGCGCCTCCTTTTGGAGAATCGCCACCTCATCACCCAGTTCGCCATCTTCGTCGCCGTGGGCGCCACCGCCTTCGTGGCGCACTTCCTGGTGCTGGGCGGGCTGGTGGAATGGGAGATTCTCGGGCCCGTGGCCGCCTCCATGGTGGGATTCGTGGTGGGCACGCTGGTGACCTACACCCTGAACAGCACCTTCACCTTCCAGTCGAGCCGCTCCCATGCGGGCGCCCTGCCCCGCTATTTCGCGGTGGCCGGGGTCGCCTTCGTGCTGAACGGAGTGTTCATGGACCTGTTCACGCACCGGCTCGGCATCTTCTACCTGCTGGCCCAGGCGCTCACGAGCGGCCTGGTGCTGTGCTGGACCTTCTCCGGTTACCGCCTGTGGGCCTTCGCCGACAAGAGCGCGCGCGGCCCCGCCCGGTGAGACTCACGCCTTGCGTGTGGCGATGAAGGCCATGCGCTCCTGATTGTGCCCCACATTGGGCTTCACCCGCCGCGCGGCGAAACCCGCCTTGGCCAGGACATCGAGCATCTGCGGTTCGCTATATTGGGAAAGGCCGAGATCCGCCCGCAGCTTGCGATAGGGCGAGAAGACGGTGCGCACCAGCCCCAGCACGGCCGAACCGAGAAAGCCCTCCGCCGCCCCGAAGCGCAGCAGGGCCGCCGCGTCCCGCACGGCGCTGACATGGGGCGGGATGACATCGGCGATGAGCAGCGCTCCGTCCGCCGCCAACAGCCGCCGCCAGACGGCCATCAGCTCGTCACGCACCTGCGCGGAGAGATATTGCAGCAGGGAATTGGCGACGATGAGGTCGAAGCTGCCCTCCGGCAGGGCCGCCACTTCCTCGGGAGAGAGCACCTCGATGCGCGCATTGCCGGCAAAGCGCGCCTTCAGGCCCTGGCGGACGCCAGGGGCCGCATCGCTCAAGGTCAGGCTGCCGCAGGACGGGGCAAGGTCCGCCGCGCCAAGCGCTTCACCGCAGCCATAATCCAGGACGCGCGCCCGGGCGTGAGGCACGAAGCGGGCAATGTCGGCGGCGATGCGGGCGTAATGGACCTGCTTGTGCCGCTCGCTCGTATAAATGGCGTGGCTGCCGTCCCAGAATGAGATCCAGTCCATTGCGTTCCTCGTCCGGCCCCCGCGCGCGGTTCAGGCAAACAGTGATGCGATGGAATGGAATGGGCTGTCCAGAGCGCCGGGGGGCTTCCCCACCGGCGGCCTCCTCCCGCCCCACGCGCGTGGCCTGGCTCAAAAGCTGCCGACCATAAACGACGAAAGCCGAAAGGGGCGTGCCCTTCCGGCTCTCTCCATACCAATAGCACGCCACGCCTGGCGGCATGGGCTTCACCTCAGCGGGCGGCCGCGTAGGCGATGCCTTCCTTCACCTGGACTATGGCCTGATCCACAAGGCCGATGGCGGCATCGCGGTGCCCGCCCTTGTTGGGGATCGCCCGCTCAAGGCTGGCCCGGGCTCCGCGGAGCTGTTCGAGAGCGGCTTCCATGTCACCCTGATAGGCGACCGCCGTGGTGACGACCGCACCGCCGGTCAAGGCGACGCCCATGCCGAGGGCGAAGGCGACCACCGTCGCGCGAGAAAATACTTTGGCCATGGCTTCCCTCCAGTGAGGCCACGAACCCTAAGCCCAATTGTGGCAAACTTGCAGCGAAATTTGGACCTTACAGTAATTTAACACGCCACACTTCATATTTGCACTTGGTTCCGGCTCACCACAATTGAAATGATGGCTGCGACCGCGCGAGCGACGGAACGATAGACGTTGCAGGGAAAGCTTTCGGCGGCGGATTTTTAGCGACTGGCGACGGTACCCAAACGCCAACGGCAGGTACCACGCCGCCCCAAGCGCATCGTCACAGGTAAGCTCCCGGAGCGATTCCCCGGGTGCAGGAACGGACGGGTCACAGGCAAAAAAAGAGCCGGACAGAGGGGATCCCCATGCCGGCTCTCACTTGCAAGATGCTGCCCCCTCAGACCACCGACCTGGTGTCAGCGGGCGAAGGCAATGCCTTCCCGCACCTGGGCGATGGCCTGATCCACGAGGCCGATCGCGGCGTCACGATGGCCGCCCTTATCGGGGGTCGCACGCTCCAGATTGCCGCGCGCGCCACGGAGCTGCTCGAGAGCGGCTTCCATGTCAGGCTGGTTGGCGACCGCCGCCGTCACGGCAACGCCACCCGCAAGGGCGAGGCCCATGCCGACAGCAAACCCGAGAACCGCGCCACGAGAAAAACCCTTAGCCATGCTGTACCTCCAGTGAGGCCACACTTCACGCGCCCAATTGTGGCGGCTTTGCAGCGATTTTCCAACCTTACAGTAATTTAAGGCTCAGCCTTCACCACTTATAGTTGATCCAGAACTGCCCCACAGTGGGGTTGAGGGCACGGATGGCCGGGTCGGTGGATGCATAAACCCTCGGCCCCGACGCCTTGGCCTGAGCGGAATCGGAGGCGGTGGCGGAAATGGCGAACTGCACGCCCACGCGGCATGGCCCGGGAATGCTGGCCAAGCGTCCGCCCTGCCAGTCTGCCACGACGCCGCCATTGTCGCCGCCGAAGCCCACCAAGCGGAACGGACGCCCATTGGCCTTCTGAACGTCGGCAAGGGACGTCCCGATGGAGATGCCCGCCACGCTCCAGGCGGTCTCGTCCGTGAAGGCGACGCGCGTGGGAATGTTGTAGCCGATGGCGTCCGCCCAGGCGACGTCCACCCGCAGCTTGGGATCGTTGGCAAGCAGCACCGAGCCGGGGGCCATGCCGCCGCCGGGCTGCTGCACATCGGCGCGGCTGATGGACTGGGCCCCGAAGTCGGCGATCAGATTGACTTCGGTGGTGGTGGGCGCCCAAGGCCCCGAGCATTGGAAGACCCGAGGGCCGGCGGTGGGAGCGGGGACATTCACCACCGTCTCATAGGCGCCCCACGGGTCGGTTTCCACGACCGTGGCGGTGCCCCAGCTCGGACCCGGGGTGGATGTGCAACCCGCCAGAAGACCGGCCAGGCTCGCGGCCAAAGCCAGATGCCTCCCTGCCCCGCCAACCTGCCAAGCGTGAATGGACATGCCTTCTCTCCCTCCGGCTCCCCGTCAGTCTTAGCCGAACAGAGCAAGGCGGGCCAGACACTTGACCTCATGGACCGACGAAGTGCGGTTCAGATGCCGTCGAACCAGGCATCGATCTCCTCGGGCGCCATTCCCCCGAACCGGGCCAGCGGGCCAGAGAACGCCGCCCAGGCGGCGGCAACGGTGGGGGACACCGAGGTGAGGATGGGCAGATCCGCCAGGACAGCCGCATGGAAGGCGTCGGTCAGGCCGCGCCCCTCGGCCTCTTGCCGCCCGAACTTGCTGAGGACCACCAAGGCTCTCACCGCGCCCCCGTCAAGACGGGCGATGGACGCCTCCACGGCCGCGCAGGCGGCGGCCAGCCCCTCGGGATCGAGGCTGCATCCGGCGGCGCCTGGCCCGAGCTTCTGGTTGAGGGGGTATTGGGCATCACTCGCCAGATCCAGGAGATGCACATCCTCCGGGTCATTGGGGTTCGGCAAGGTCTCCACCGCCCCCAATACAAGAAGCCCACGGGCACGAAAGCGCTGCACCGCTTCGTCCAGGGCCCGGCGAACGCCCACGCGGTCGGCTCCCTGGAGGGCGAGAATGCGCGCTTGGCTCGTCATGGCCGGCCCCTCCGTCACCCCGCCGCCGAGGTCTTCCTGGCCACATCTATACCAGCGTTGGCTTGGCCTGACATCGGCGCAGAGGTGAGACATGGATGCAGGGGCAGCGGGAAACCCTCTGCCCCCCTATTGTCCCGCCTACGGCAGCGCCTCGGCTGTTGCCGGACCAGGGTTAGCCCCCGCCGCCGTGCCAGCCCTCTTGTCGGTCCATTCCGGCGGCAGGCCCACGGCACTGCTGAAAAGCCCACCCACACCCTGCTCGCGCCCGAATGCCTCACATGCCGCATATTTGGGAGCGCCCCCCGCCCAGGCCTGAACGCGCTCCGCGGAGGGAGGGCCCGAGATCTTTTGGAACGGGCTCTCGCCGGTGACCACCAGCTTGCTGAAATCATCTCCGAAGGTTGCGGCGAGGTCATAGGCGTCGCCCACCTGGGAGATGCGCGCCGCCCCGGACAGGGCATTGGCGCCCTGGCCCCACACCATCGCCGCCTCCTGTGTCCCGCGCGATGTCAGAGCCTCTGCCTCGATGGAGAGGCTGCCGAGGCCGATGGGCAGACGGGGCGTGGGAACAGGAACTCCGGGCAGCAGAATCGACTTCGCCACTGATGCCGCCTTGGTCGCAGCGACCGCATTGGGATCGGTGGCCGTCATGTTGGTGACCACAGCATGAACCGTGAGGTCCGCCGGTTCGGAGCCGGACACCACCTTCAGGCGCTCGCTGAGGCCGGCGCACAGAGAGCGATCCACCGCATTGGCCACCAGCTTGCGCTGTTCATCCGAAATGCCCTCCGGCTTCACCGTCGGCGCAAAAACCGTGGGCACCAGCCGGACGGTCTTGGCCGCGAGGACCCCCTCCTTGTCCACACGCAGCTTGGACTTGGCGAGGATGCCATCGGCCTGGGACAGGCCGGAATACGAAGAGAGGGTCCCGGCCTCGTCCAGCGGTGCCGTGGCACAACCGGCAACCAAAAGGGGGGCAATGGCGAAGCGCAAGGCTCCGCGAACCGTCAGGGGCGCCGGCATGCAACCGTCCTATGCATCATCATCAGCCAGAACGCGCGCAAGCCGACCCCAAGCGCGAGCAATGCCATAGGCCTTACGGATTGGGGCGGAAGTACGACCCGATCTCAAGCACCCGAGACGAGGAAAGATCGCGGTGAAATGCCCATCTCCCTCCGCCGGGGGCCATCGGGCGTTTTAATGCTGCCACCCCGCTCGGGACGCCAGACGAGGAAGGACCGGCCCAGCTTAAAGGCTGGCCTTCAGTTCTTTCGCCGCCCGCCCTTCCGGTACCCCTTCGTGCCGGGATCCGGCCGGGGGCCGGGCCGGAAGTCAGACGCCTTGAGCGGTTCCGCCCGATCCGTCCCCGGGCCCATGTCGTCCAGCGACGGCTTGGCGACACGGGAGGATGGCGCGGGGGCGTAAAGGGGCATCTCGCCCATTTCGCGCGGCCCTCCGGCCGGCGTATAGCGCGCCTGCCCCTCCTCCGCGCCGGACTTTGGCGCGCCGGACTTGCCGCGGCCCCTCCCCGCCGGCTTGCCGGCCGCCTTGGGTGGCTCGTTGGCGGCATTGCCGTACTTGCGCGCGCCGCGATAGCCGCCGGTGCGGTCGTCCACCGCCTCCTGCCGCGCCATGGGGTCGTCGGCCACTGCCAGCTCGGTGGCCTGGAGGCGCTTGATCTCGTCGCGCAGGCGCGCCGCCTGCTCGAAGTCGAGATCGGCCGCCGCTGCGCGCATGCGCTTTTCCAGGTCCGCCATCACCGCCTTGAGGTTATGGCCAAAGGCCGCCCCCTCCTCGGAGAAGCCCGCGTCCACCTGGACATGATCGCGCTCATAAACGGAATTGAGGATGTCGCCGATGGCCTTCTTCACGCTCTCGGGCGTGATGCCGTGTTCTTCGTTATAGGCCATCTGCTTTTCGCGGCGGCGTTGGGTCTCGGCCATGGCGCGCTGCATGGAGCCGGTCTCGTGGTCGGCATAGAGGATGACGCGCCCATCCACGTTTCGCGCCGCGCGGCCGATGGTCTGGATGAGGGAGGTTTCCGAGCGCAGGAAGCCTTCCTTGTCGGCGTCGAGGATCGCCACCAGCCCGCACTCGGGAATGTCGAGGCCCTCGCGCAGCAGGTTGATGCCGATGAGGACATCGAAGGCGCCCAGCCTGAGGTCGCGGATGATCTCGATGCGCTCGATGGTGTCAATGTCCGAATGCATGTAGCGCACGCGGATGCCGTTCTCGTGGAGATATTCGGTGAGGTCCTCGGCCATGCGCTTGGTGAGCACGGTGACGAGGGTGCGATAGCCCTTGGCGGCCACCGCGCGCACTTCGCCCAAGAGGTCGTCCACCTGGGTGCGGGCGGGGCGGATGTCCACGGGGGGATCGATGAGGCCGGTGGGGCGGATCACCTGCTCCACGAAGACGCCGCCGGTCTGGTCCATTTCCCAGCCCCCCGGCGTGGCCGAGACGTGGACCGTCTGGGGTCTCATGGCCTCCCATTCCTCGAACCGCAGCGGCCGGTTGTCCATGCAGGAGGGCAGGCGGAAGCCATATTCCGCCAGCGTCGCCTTGCGGCGAAAGTCGCCGCGATACATGGCGCCGATCTGCGGCACGGTCACATGGCTTTCGTCGATGAAGACGAGTGCATTGTCCGGCACATACTCGAACAAAGTGGGCGGCGGCTCGCCCGGCTTCCGGCCGGTGAGCCAGCGGGAATAATTCTCGATGCCGGCGCAGGCGCCGGTGGCTTCCATCATTTCCAGGTCATAACGGGTGCGCTGCTCCAGCCGCTGCGCCTCCAGCAGCCGCCCCATGCGATTGAGCTCGTCGAGCCGCATGCGCAGCTCGTTCTTGATGCCGGAAATGGCTTGGATCAGGGTCGGGCGCGGCGTCACATAGTGGGACGAGGCGTAGACCTTGATCGACTTCATGTCCCCGCTCTTGTGGCCAGTGAGCGGGTCGAACTCGGCAATGCTCTCCACCTCGTCGCCGAACAGTGAGACGCGCCACGCACGATCCTCATAGTGGGCGGGGAAGATCTCGATATTGTCGCCGCGCACCCGGAAGGTGCCGCGGGCGAAATCGGACTGGATGCGCTTGTATTGCAACGCCACCAGGTCCGCGATCAATTGGCGCTGGTCGATGCGCTCCCCCACCTCCAGCTTGAAGGTCATGGAGGAATAGGTTTCCACCGAGCCGATACCATAGATGCAGGACACCGAGGCGACGATGATGACATCGTCCCGCTCCAGCAAGGCGCGGGTCGCCGCATGGCGCATGCGGTCGATCTGCTCGTTGATGGAGGATTCCTTCTCGATATAAGTGTCCGTGCGGGGCACGTAAGCTTCCGGCTGGTAGTAATCGTAATAGGAAACGAAATACTCCACCGCATTGTCGGGAAAGAAACTCTTGAACTCGCCATAAAGCTGCGCCGCCAGCGTCTTGTTGGGCGCGAGCACAATGGCGGGGCGCTGCAAGGTCTCGATTACCTTGGCCATAGTGAAGGTCTTGCCCGAGCCGGTGACACCCAGCAGCACCTGGTCGCGATCCCCATTGCGAGCACCCTGCGAGAGTTCCGCAATGGCATGCGGCTGGTCGCCGGAGGGGGTGAAGTCCGACTTCATGACGAAGCGGACGCCGCCCTCGCTCTTTTCCGGGCGCGGAGGACGGTGGGGCACCCAGGTCTGGCCGTTTACCTCCGGCCGCCCCTTCTCGATGAGCTGGCTCAAGGCCGCGACGGTGGCTGACGCTCCCGCCGACTCGAAGTCGCCGGACAAATCCCCTGGGGCCAACCCCAGGGAGGCGGCAAGCGCAGGGTCGAGGGTCTGGGCGGGCGCTGGCTCGAAATGGCGTTGGGAACGCTCGCCGAGCTTGCCGGGACGGGATGCTTTGGCCATGGCGCCAATATGGGGGCGAAACGGGAACGAGGGAAGGGCCAGGGAAGGCATCGGCCTGGCAAAAAACGAAGAGGCCCTCCCAGGCCGGGCCGTCCCTTACGCCTGCTCCTTGGCGTCCATTTGGATTTCGGCTTCGTTGATTTCTCTGATCACAGTGTGGAGGAGGTCTTTCGTCTCATCCCAGTTTTGAAATCCACACGCGATCTTCGTGATGTCCACAAGGGACAGGACCACGCAGGAGAAGACGTAGACCATCATCTTCTCCGACGTGCTCGCGCCGGATACCGTGCCATCGAACCAGCGCAACTTCGTCTGTCCGGCCGTATAGGAGCGTTTTTTCTCGTCCTCATTCAAAAATTTTGCAGTCGCCGTATACAAATTCAAAAAGCCGAGCTTTCGCAATTCTTGGATCAAGGGCATGGGTATTTGGGTCGCGGAATTGATGGTCACGGTCTTCCAACCCGTGCCTGCCGCCTTGGCCGCTTTGCGCGCGACGTTATCGTTCACGATCATCGCGCAGACCATGTACAATTTGAACGCGTCCTTCAGATCCTTTGGCCGCGTCGGCACCCGGAAGGGAGCGGTAAGGTCATCCACGATCGCGCTTTTCAGGATCCGAACATAGGCCACCGAATTGGCTTTCACGGTGGACCATTTCATCTTTTCGTCGAAATGGACCTGATTGGCGCCCTTCTGAAGGTTCTTGAACGCAATTGCGTTGACGTTGCCTTCCTTCACCAAGGACTTGATCCTCGAGTCACCCGCTTTCTTCGGCGCCGCCGCTTCCTCGCCGGGCGGTCCTTTCTCCATCGGCTTGCCAGCTTCAAGATTCGCCTTGGCAAGGTTCTTGGAAAACCGCAGGGAGAAGTAGGCGACGATCAGCAATGCAACCACCCGCGTGTGATTGCTTTGATCGGAGACCGCTTCGCCAGGCTCCACCAGAAACTTGCTCCGGCCCGTCACAGAGCCGTCGATCTGGTGCATCACCTTGTTGTACTCGCCCAAGTCCCCATTGAATGACCGAACGATATCAACCTTCAGAACGTGTTCGAGCAATTTGCGCAGAGACTTCTGCACTTCGACCATCTTTTTACCGAAGGATTCGAGAGTCTCCGCATTCGTCTGCAATCGGGATTTCAGCTCTTCCACCTTATCGGAGAACCGGGTTTCATCGATGAACTTTCCGACCGATGACACACTGAGTTGATTGCGTGTTTGAGGATTGATGGTGTTATTGGGCGTAATGCTCCACATATTGTTGACGCTGGAACTGGTTTCAAAGACCGCCCCGTCGCTTTGGGCGGCAGACGCAATGGCCTCATTGGTCCAGCGCAGCTTGGTCCGAAGCAATACATACCAGGCCAGACCGAGCACCTGCGTCCGCGGCTGCGCAATCAGCACCTTGTTGGCCTTATCCTTGTCCGCGAACGCTTGTCTCCGCGCCGCGTCGATCGAAGGCGCGCCGGGCGCGCTCTTCATCATGTCTTTGGCCACATCCTTGGCAACGCCCTGCGAGACCTTGTCCTCCGCGCCCGAATTGCTGGGCTGTGCGTAGCCCATCTCGGCCTGCGGCAAGAAAACGTCATGAGCTTCGGTGTTCGAGTTGGCCGCATACACGACGGCGGAGGCCGCCCCCATCTGCACGGCGCCGGTCATGCCACCCATCACATACCCGGCCAGGAAGGGCCCGGCGACGGGCACCTCTGAGAGCCCGACCGCCAGCCCCATGTCCAGAAGATCCACCAACAAGGGCGCGTTGGCGGTATAGGCTGCGGTCAAAGAGGCTTTGATCTCGCCGTCAGCGCCGGACACCGCGCTCATGAAGACGTGAGTGTCAAACGCCGCGAGAACGCTGGCGGGCGCCACCTCCAGCGGGCTTTGCGATAAGGCCGTGGCCACATCCGTGAGCGCGTCCCTGAACGCATTTGCCTGCTGGCGCTCTTCAGGGTCCGAGGACTTCGCGTAGAGATCCGCCTGGTTCAGCAGTTCGACCGCGTGCCGCGCGACCTTGTCGGTGGCCACCTTGCAACTGATGGCGCCATAGGTGTCCCGCAACGCGGCGGCCGGCTTGGGCTGCACCGCCTGTCCGAAGAGTTTTTCCCTGGCGCCTTTGCGGAGGAGCTTGCCGATCAGCTTATTGACGCTCGCCATGACACCACCTCAAGGTCGCAAAGATCAGACATTTCCCAAGCGACGCTTTGAAAAACCAACATATGACGCTGGAGCCACATGGAATGCGCAGAGGTCGGGTCCGACGACGACATTGCAGGAGGAAATACTCCGCCACTTCCTGACATATACGGACACCGAAACCCGAAATGAGCGAATACACTTGGTTGGACCAACTATTGAAACCAGAACAAATGTTATTATTATACCGTATATAAGCCCTGCACCTTGACAGATGTGCGACACGGCCCTCCCCGGGTGAGGGAACACTGCGATAGGTTCAAAGTTTTTTCAGGCTTGGCGGTGACCCGCGCCTCTTCAGAGAAGAAACAGCGCCAGCGCCTGCAGGCGCGCGCGTTTTACCGGGCGCAACCTGGCAATGGAGGACCATCCATCGGCTGAGCTGCACCGTCCGCAGCCGCCATGCGGCTGCATTCGCGCCCCGCCTGGGTGCGGAGGCACCCTTGTCTCACTGAGAAGCGCGGCCCGTTCGCCCGGGCGAGGGCGTTTCTTTCGCCCCGGACACGGCAGGGTCAGCCTTCCCTGCCCCGCAGGCGGGCCACCACGCGGTCGCGCCCCATCAGTGGCAGCAGGGCCGCCAGTTGCGGGCCCTTCTTCTGACCGGTCAAAGCCAGGCGCACGGGCGCGAACAGGGCGTGTCCAGAGCGGCC
The DNA here is from genome assembly GCF_056314145.1 of Aquabacter sp. DMC10. Lineage (NCBI taxonomy): Bacteria > Pseudomonadati > Pseudomonadota > Alphaproteobacteria > Hyphomicrobiales > Xanthobacteraceae > Aquabacter > Aquabacter sp. DMC10. Next base: position 366,908 of record NZ_JBQUYX010000002.1, read on the forward strand.
GGAGGCGGCCTTCATCGCCGCAACCCATTCCCCATAGGTCGCGGCGGTCCAGGGCTCCAGCGGCAGCACATCGGCGGCCGAGGCCAGGAATGCCACGTCGTCCGGTTCGGCGGGCCAATGGGCGGGCGAGGATACCACGCGCCACCACGTCGCGGCCTCGGCCAGCCGGCTCACATTGCTCCGCACCGCCAGCCAGAAGGCCTCGCCGCCCCCGATGCCGTGATCCGCGAGTCGCTCGGCCACCGCCGCATAGGGCATCTGATGCAGGGTGCGCGCGGACAGGGCGGCCAGCTCGGCGGGATCAAAGCGCGCCGGTGCCCGCGAAATGTGCGCCAGGTCGATCTTGGCGGCGAGGGCATCGAGACTGTCCACCGGCATCACCGCGTCGGACGTGCCCACAAGGACCGCGATGGCCGCCACGGCCAGAGCCTCGAAGCCCTCCTCGCGCAGCGACTGGAGAGAGAGATGGCCAAGCCGCTTCGAGAGCCCCTCACCCGAGGGCAAGGTGAGGAGGTTGTGATGGGCAAAGCGCGGGGCCTGCCCGCCTAGCGCCTCGAACAACTGGATCTGCACACCCGTATTGGTGACGTGGTCCTCGCCCCGGACGATGTCGGTGACGCCGAACTCCAGGTCATCCACAACGGAGGTCAGCGTATAGAGGAAAGTCCCGTCGGCGCGCACCAGCACCGGGTCCGACAGGCTGGTCATGTCCACCTGCTGCGGCCCCCGCACTCCGTCGACCCAGGTGGCGGGCGTGGCATCGAGCTTGAAGCGCCAGTGGGGCGTGCGACCTTCCCCCTCAAGGCGTGCGCGATCCTCCTCCGTGAGCGCCAGCGCGGCCCGGTCATAGACCGGCGGCAGTCCGCGCGCGCGCAGAAGGCCGCGCTTGAGATTAAGCTCGTCTTCGCTCTCATAGGCCGGATAAAGCCGCCCCGCCGCCTTCAGGACCTCGGCGGCCACCTCATAGCGATCGAGCCGCGCCGACTGGTGCTCAACCTGATCCGGCACGATGCCGAACCAGTTCAAGTCGCGGGCGATGGCCTCGGCAAAAGCGGCCGTGGAGCGGGCGACGTCGGTGTCGTCATAGCGCAGGATGAACGTTCCGCCCGCGCGCCGCGCGAGCAGCGCGTTTAGAAGGGCGGTGCGCAGGTTGCCCACGTGAAGCAGGCCGGTGGGCGAGGGAGCGAAGCGCAGGACGAGCTTGGACATGGGTGACGGCATAAACCGCGGCGCAGCGGGAGGGAAGCCGCATTCGCCGTGCGCGGTCGGCTGCGACGCGCGCCACGGCAGGACTTGCTCCGATGTGGGCCCACGCTCTCCTGAAGAGATGAGCCGGCGCGCCCCTCACCGCACGCCGCCGGCCCGGAGGTCGGCGGCATAGGGTTCGGCGGACGTCACGGGGCGGGCCCGGAGGCCGCCCCGGCTACGGCCCGCCTATTGTGGCGCCGGGGCACCGCCCGGCTGCCCCTGCTGGGGCTGGCCGCCAGGGCCGGGGCGCTGGGGCTGCCCCCCCTGAGGACCAGGCCCGCCCGGAGGCCGCGCCTGCTGCGGCTGTCCCTGGGGTGAACGCTGGCCCGGCGGCTGGCCCTGCCAGCCGCCAGGAGGCCGCTGCGGCCGCGCCTGCTGGGGCGGTTGGCCGGGAGCGCCCGGTTGCCCGGGATGCTGTTGCCATCCGCCGGGCGGCGGGCGATGCGGTTGCCCCTGCTGAGGCGGCTGCCCCGGCTGACCCGGCATGGTGGCGGGGCCACCCGGTCGTCCGGGGCCACCGTGATAGCCAGGCGCACCGGGGTTACCTGGTCCCCCCGGGTTGCCGGGATAGCCGGGACCGCCCGGATTGCCGGGATAACCGGGATTGCCCGGCCGTCCGGGATAGACGGGCCCACCCGGCTTGCCAGGACCGCCGGCATTGGGCGGCGGCGGGTTGCCGGGATGCCCGGGCCACCCAGGACCGCCGGGATTGCCGGGCCAGCCGGGATTGCCGGGATGTCCCGGCCAGCCCGGTCCGCCGGGATGAGGATTCCCCGGATAGCCGGGATAGCCGGGCGGACGGCCGGGACCACCGGGCGGATAGGGGCGCGCACCGTTCCACCAGCCCGGCGGGCGAGGCCCAGGACCGGGAGGGGGCGGGCCCCAGCCGGGACGCGGGCGCGGGGTGTAATATTGCCAGCGGGGATACTGGTTCCACCACGGATAGCCCCGGTAGTAGGTGCCCCAGTAATTGCTGAAATTGAAGGTGACGATGGGCAGGCCGATCACCGGCGCATATTCGGGAACCAGGACCGTCTGGCCTTGATAGGAGAAGCCGAGATATTCCCCGAACACCCAGCCGCGATAGCGCCCATAGCCCACATCGCACCAGGATTGGTTGGACAGGCAGCCGAAGATCTCCACCGGCACGCCGCGCGGCAGCACGGTGACCTTCGGATAGACGGTATCGGGCCCGGCCCGCATGTTTACATTGCCCGTGGTGAAGCCGGGCGCCGCTTCCGCAGCGGACGCCAGCCCGGCCATGCCGAGCACAAGTCCCACCACCCACACCGACTTGGTCATTTCATCCTCGCCCTTCGGCTGTCCCCGCCGATCATCGAAATCCTTGAGTGTTTCCATGGCATTTGCAGCGCGTTGACGTGGCGGGATTACGTCAAGGTGTCGGTTTCATTATGTAAATGTGAAGGGAACCACAGCGCGCTTGTCCGGGTCTGTGCGAATCTCCCGGTCGAGCGGCGGAAAGGCCCGCAGTTCGCAGTCCGGGCGCGGGCAGATCCGACAGGACACCCCCAGGCGAGCCACCGGCGCCGCCTTCAGATCAAGCCCATCCGCATAAACCATGTCGTCCGCATACGACACCTCGCAGCCAAGGCCCAGGGCATAGATGCGGTGGGGGGCATCGTGGCGTGTCACCGGCGCGCTCACCGTCCGCGCAAGGCACAGATAGCGCACCCCATCGGGCATTTCCCCCAGCTGAACCAGGGTGCGGCCGGGACTCTCAAAGGCCTGATGGACATTCCAGACCGCACAGGCGCCGCCCAGCCGGGCGAACTGGAAGCGCGTCGCGCTGTGCCGCTTGGTGATGTTTCCGGCGCGATCCACCTTGGCGAAATAGAAGGGCACGCCTTTCAGCCCCGCCCGCTGGAGCGTGGAGAGGCGATGGCAGACCTGTTCCAGGCTCGCTCCCGTCTCATAGGCCAGCCGATCCAGATCATGCCGAAGCGTGCGGGCGAGGCGCAGGAAGCGGCCATACGGCAGCACCAGCGCGCCAGCGAAATAATTGTGCAGCGCCAGCCGGCAGATTTCACCGGCTGTGGAGCTTCGGAAGCCGCCATTGGCGACGAGGCCGTCCACCATGCCTTTATGCTCCAGGCGGGCGATGGTCGCGCCCAGCTGGAAGGCGGCGGCCGCCGGAGGCAGGAGCGGCGACAGGCGCAGGCGCCGGGCGCGCGGATCGAACAGGGACAAGGCCTCATCCCCGCCCAAACCGGCCCCGCCCAAAGGCAGCGGCTCCACCTCGACCCTCAGCCGCTCCCGCAGATAGGCGATCAGGGCCGCGCGGGGATCGGCGCCGGCAAGAATCCCCAACGTCTCGGCGCAGGCCTCCGCCGCCCGGTCGAGGGGGTCCACGTAATTGTCGATGTAGTGGAAATAGTCGCGCACCTCCTCATAGGGCACGAGCTTGGCGTCCGCGGTACCGAGGCCGGAGGTGAGCATGTCATCCAGCGAAGCCCGCCATTCTGCGGTGCGGCCCAAAGCCACATGCATGCGCAGGAAGGCGTGGGCAAACGCGGGGGAGAGATTGGTCACCGCCTTGAGGTCCTGGAGGCTCAGCTCCAGGTCGCGGAACAGGGGGTCCGCTGTGGCCTCGCGCAGGTCTGCCACCAGGCGGTCGAGATCCTCCGCGCCGAAAGAGGTGATGTCGACCCCGAAGGTGCGGCTGATGGCGATGAGAACCGAGGCGGTGAGCGGCCTCTGATTGCTCTCCATCTGGTTCACATAAGACGGTGACACGCCCAGCCGGTGCGCCAGCTCGCCCTGTTTCAGGCCGAGTTTTTCCCGCAGGCGCCGCAGGGCATGGCCGGCGAAAACCTTCTGCCGCATGGTTCGCTCCTCCCTGTCCGGCCGGCACAACCGATGCGGCTGCGCAAGTGGGAATTTTTTACAAGTTACATGTTTATATTTTTACATATTCAATTGTCACCTGGCATTTGCTAGCGCACGCCTCCAGTGCCGCTTTTCGTCCGCCAAAGCCCTAGCCGGGCCTTTTCCTCGGGCGTTCGGCACCGTTAGACTGATTTCACATTGGTGCAGCGCGGGACGCCCGGGGGACGGAATGAAAGAAATCCTGGAAGAGCTCGAGAACCGGCGCGGCGTTGCCCGCCTGGGTGGTGGCGAGAAGCGCATCGAGGCCCAGCATGCGCGCGGCAAGCTCACCGCCCGCGAGCGCATCGAGCTGCTCCTGGACCGGGGCTCCTTCGAGGAGTTCGACACCTTCGTGCAGCATCGCTGCATCGATTTTGGCATGGAGAAGCAGAAGATCCCGGGCGATGGCGTCGTCACCGGCTGGGGCACGGTCAATGGCCGCCAGGTCTTCGTCTTCGCCAAGGACTTCACGGTGTTCGGCGGCTCGCTCTCCGAAGAGCACGCCCGCAAGATCACCAAGATCCAGGACATGGCCCTGAAGACCCGCGCCCCCATCATCGGCCTGTTCGATGCCGGCGGCGCGCGCATCCAGGAGGGTGTCGCGGCGCTCGGCGGCTATGGCGAGGTGTTCAAGCGCAACGTCATCGCGTCAGGCGTCATCCCGCAGATCTCTCTCATCATGGGCCCGTGCGCCGGCGGCGACGTCTATTCGCCGGCCATGACCGACTTCATCTTCATGGTCCGCGACACGTCCTACATGTTCGTGACCGGCCCGGACGTGGTGAAGACGGTGACGAACGAGACCGTCACCTCGGAAGAGTTGGGCGGCGCCAAGGTGCACACCACCAAGTCCTCGGTGGCGGATGGCGCCTATGAGAACGACGTGGAGATGCTGCTGCAGACCCGTCGCCTCATCGACTTCCTGCCGCTCAACAACCAGGCCGGCGTGCCCGAATGGCCCTCCTTCGACGATCCCGCGAAGCTGGACGAGAGCCTGGATACGCTGATCCCGGACAATCCCAATAAGCCCTATGACATCAAGGAGCTGATCCTGAAGGTGGTCGACGAGGGCGACTTCTTCGAGATCCAGGCCGCCTTCGCCAAGAACATCGTCACGGGCTTTGGTCGCATCGAGGGGCGCACGGTGGGCTTCGTGGCCAACCAGCCCATGGTGCTCGCTGGCGTCCTCGACGCGGATGCGTCGAGAAAAGCCGCCCGCTTCGTGCGCTTCTGCGATGCCTTCGAGATCCCGATCGTCACCTTCGTGGACGTGCCTGGCTTCCTGCCCGGCACCGCGCAGGAATATGGCGGCCTCATCAAGCATGGCGCCAAGCTGCTGTTCGCCTATTCGCAGGCGACCGTCCCGCTGGTCACGGTCATCACCCGCAAGGCCTTCGGCGGCGCCTATGACGTGATGGCCTCCAAGCATGTGGGCGGCGACGTCAATTATGCCTGGCCCACCGCCCAGATCGCGGTGATGGGCGCCAAGGGCGCGGTAGAGATCATCTTCCGCGCCGACATGGGCGATCCCGACAAGATCGCTGCCCAGACCAAGAATTACGAACAGCGCTTCCTCTCGCCCTTCGTGGCGGCGGAGCGGGGCTATATCGACGAAGTCATCATGCCCCATTCCACCCGGCGCCGGCTCGCCCGCGCCCTCGCCATGCTGCGCTCCAAGAAGCAGGAGCTGCCGCAGAAGAAGCACGACAACCTCCCCCTGTAGTTGGGCGTCAAGCCCGGGCGTGTCCCGGGCATCCACGCGGCGCCGGACCGGCGACGCCTGGGGGTTGGCCGTGGATGGCCGGGACGAGCCCGGCCATGACGGTGGCAAAGGACAATGGGCGCCACGCGCCGAGGGGACGGACGAAGATGTTCTCGAAAATCCTGATCGCAAACCGGGGCGAGATCGCCTGCCGCGTCATCAAGACCGCGCGCAAGATGGGCATCAAGACGGTGGCCGTCTATTCGGACGCCGACAAGGACGCGCTCCATGTGGAGATGGCGGACGAGGCCGTGCATATCGGACCGCCGCAGGCCGCCCAGTCCTATCTCATCATCGACAAGATCATCGATGCCTGTAAGCAAACGGGCGCCGAGGCGGTGCATCCCGGCTACGGCTTCCTGTCCGAGCGCGCCGCCTTCCCCCGCGCGCTGGCGGAAGCGGGCATCGTCTTCATCGGCCCCAATCCCCATGCCATCGACGCCATGGGCGACAAGATCGAATCCAAGAAGGCGGCGGCGGCGGCCAAGGTGTCCACCGTTCCCGGCTATCTCGGCGTGATCGAGGATGGCGCCAAGGCAGCCGAGATCGCCGACGAGATCGGCTACCCCGTCATGATCAAGGCCTCCGCCGGCGGCGGCGGCAAGGGCATGCGCATCGCCTATTCCCGCGCCGAGGTGCAGGACGGCTTCGACCGTGCCAAGTCCGAGGCCAAGTCCTCCTTCGGCGATGACCGGGTGTTCGTCGAGAAATTCATCGTCGACCCCCGCCACATCGAGATCCAGGTGCTGGGCGACAAGCACGGCAACGTGGTCTATCTGGGCGAGCGCGAATGCTCCATCCAGCGCCGCAACCAGAAGGTGGTGGAAGAAGCCCCCTCCCCGCTGCTGGACGAAGAGACCCGCAAGAAGATGGGCGAGCAGGCCGTCGCCTTGGCCAAGGCCGTGGGATATGACAGCGCCGGCACCGTGGAGTTCGTGGCCGGCCAGGACAAGAGCTTCTACTTCCTGGAGATGAACACCCGCCTCCAGGTGGAGCACCCGGTCACCGAGCTCATCACCGGCATCGACCTCGTGGAGCAGATGATCCGCGTCGCCGCCGGCGAGCCGCTCACCTTCTCGCAAGCCGACGTGAAGCTGAACGGCTGGGCGGTGGAAAGCCGCGTCTATGCGGAAGACCCCTACCGCTCCTTCCTGCCCTCCACCGGGCGCCTGGTGCGCTACCGCCCGCCGGCGGAAGGCAAGACTGGCGACATCACCGTGCGCAACGACACGGGCGTCTATGAAGGCGGCGAGATTTCGCTCTTCTACGATCCCATGATCGCCAAGCTGGTGACGCACGCGCCCACCCGCGCCGAGGCCATCGAAGCCCAGGCGGACGCGCTCGACGCCTTCGCCATCGACGGCATCGGCCACAACATTCCCTTCCTCTCCGCGCTGATGGCCCATCCGCGCTGGAAGTCGGGCAAGCTCTCCACCGGCTTCATCGCCGAGGAATATCCCGAGGGCTTCCATGCCCGCGCGGCGGAAGGCGAGACGGCGCAGGTGATGGCGGCGGTCGCCGCCGTGATCGACCATGTGCAGAATGCCCGCAAGCGCCACATCTCCGGCCAGATGATGGGCAAGCCCGTCACCTTCGAGACCCGCCGCGTGGTGCGCCTCGATGGCGAGGGCGGCACGCAGCTCATTCCCTGCGAGATCGAGACCGAGGGCACGGGCTTCCTGGTCCATCTGAAGGACTGGCACAACGCCACCACGGCCACGCTGCACCTGTCCTCCGGCTGGAAGCCGGGCGAGGTGGTGTGGGCCGGCACCGTCGGCGACGACACGGTGGCCGTCCAGGTGCGCCCCATCCTCAATGGCGTCGCCCTCGCCCATAAGGGCGTGGCGGTGCAGGCGCGGGTCTATACGGAGCGGGAGGCGCAGCTTGCCGCCCTCATGCCGGAGAAGACCACGGCCGGCGGCGGCAAGGAATTGCTGTGCCCCATGCCGGGGCTGGTCGTCTCCATCGCCGTGCAGCCCGGCCAGGACGTGAAGGCCGGCGAGGCCCTCGCGGTGGTCGAGGCCATGAAGATGGAAAACGTGCTGCGCGCCGAGCGCGACGGCATCATCAAGGCCATCCACGCCAAGCCCGGCGACAGCCTGGCGGTGGACGCGGTGATCCTGGAATTCGCATGATGGCACGCGGGCCGGCAGATCAAGGCCCCGGTCGGCCCGCGTCCGATGAGCGTGGCCGCCATATCTGGCTGTCGCCCACCACTCGGCGCGTCGCCCCCGCTGCGCGCGCCGTCATGCCTGGGCTTGTCCCGGGCATCCACGCCTTTCCGCTCGCTTCAACGTGCGTCACCTGTTCCCGGCCCATCCCCGTGGATGGCCGGGACAAGCCCGGCCATGACGGTGCGTGGGTCGATGGATGGAGGCAGGGGGATGGAGACGAAGCCCTATGTCTACATCCTCGCGAACCGTTCGAATGTCACGCTCTACGTCGGCGTGACCTCCAATCTCGTGCGACGTGTCTGAGAACACCGAGAGGGGTTCGCGGACGGCGTCACCAAACGATACGGCGTGAAGATGCTCGTCTATTTCGAGCCGCACGACACCATCCGCTCCGCCCTGCAGCGCGAGCACAATATGAAGCACTGGCCGCGCGCCTGGAAAGTCCGGTTGATCCTCGCCGCCAATCCGCAGTGGCGCGATCTCTACACAGATGTGGTCTAACCTCGAGCCTGAAGCGCTGGGACACCCCCGGCCGCGATGACCTGAAGAAGGCGGCTTGAGCATGCGTCTCCTCTCACACCTCCTGAAACGCTTCGTCCGCAACGGGCAGCTCACCGTGGTGAATGCGGCGGGGCAGAGATTCGTGTTCGGGTCGGGTGAGAACGGGCCGCGCGTCACCGCGCGCCTCCATGACGAGAAGCTGGAGCGGGAGCTCTTCCTCAACCCGGAGCTGGCCTCCGCCGAGGCCTATATGGACGGGCGCCTAACGTTCGAGGACGGGGGCACCGTCTTCGACCTGCTCCTCCTGTTCTCGGTCAATCGCAGCGGGCTCGGCAGCCATCCGGTGCAGCAGGCGCTGCGCAAGGGCTGGCGGGCGCTGCGGCGCTTTCACCAGGCCAATCCGGTGGCCCGCGCCAAGACCAATGCGGCCAGTCATTACGATCACCCGGCCGAATTCTACCGGCTGTGGCTCGACGAGACCATGGCCTATAGCTGCGCCTATTTCGACGAGCCGGACCAGCCTCTGGCCGACGCCCAGCGCAACAAGTTCCGCCATGTGGCGGCCAAGCTTGGCCTCTCCCCCGGCATGCGGGTGGCGGAGATCGGCTCGGGCTGGGGCGGGCTGTCCATTTATCTGGCCAAGCAGTGCGGCGTGCATGTCACCGCCATCAATGTCTCGCCGGAGCAACTGGCCGAATCCCGGCGCCTTGCTGAAATCGCGGGCGTCGCCGGCCAGATCGACTTCCGCGAAGTGGATTATCGCGACCTCACCGGCACCTATGACCGGGTGGTCTCCATCGGCATGATGGAGCATGTGGGGGTCGCCCATTTCGACGCCTATTTCACCCGCATCCGCGAGCTTCTCGCCCCCGGCGGCTTCGCGCTGGTGCATGCCATCGGCCGCATGTCGCCGCCCGGCACCACCGCCCCCTTCATCCGCAAATACATCTTCCCCGGCGGCTATGTGCCGGCCTTGTCGGAAGTCTTCGCCTCCACCGAGCGCACCCATCTGTGGGTGGCGGACATGGAGGTGCTGCGGCTCCATTACTACTGGACCATTCGGGCGTGGCGCCGCAGATTCGAGGCGCGCCGGAGCGAAGTGGAGGGCATGATGGGCGCCCGCTTCACCCGCATGTGGGACTTCTACCTTTCCGCGGTGGAGCTGGGCTTCCTGCACGGCTCCAACATGGTGTTCCAGCTCCTGCTGAGCGAGCGGCGCGACGACGTGCCGGTGCGGCGGGACTTCATGTTCACGAACGAGCAGGCCCTGCTTGCGCGCGACAGCCTCAAGGACGAACCGGCATGACCGACCTGCCCTTCCTCACGACGCTCAAGCCCGTGACCCGCGAGGACTGGCTGAAGCTCGTCGATGGCGTGCTGAAGGGCGCGCCCTATGACAAGAAGCTGGTGTCGCGCACCTATGACGGGCTGGTGCTGGATCCCCTGCCGCCCCGCAAGGCGGACGCCGCTCCGGTGTTCGGGCGGACGCCCGGGGCGCCCTGGACCATCAGCGCGCGGGTGGACCAGGCCGACCCGGTCGCCGCCAATACACAGGCGCTCGATGACCTCACTGGCGGCGCCTCCGGGCTGACGCTGGTCTTCGCCTCCTCGCCCCACGCCCACGGCTTCGGCCTGCCGGACGGCGAGGTGCTGACCCGCGTGCTGGATTCCGTGATGCTCGACCTGATCGAGACGCGGGTGGAGAGCGGCCGCTTCCAGGGCCGCGAGGATGCGCTGGCGGTGGCCAAGCTCGTGGAGGATCTCGGCCAGAGCCCGGCAAGCCTTGCCATCTCCTTCGGCCTCGATCCCCTCGCCGACATGGCGGCGGCAGGCTCCGCGCCCATGCCGTGGGCGAACCTCTCCCATCGCTTCGCCGAGACCTTCCAGATCCTGTCGGGGCGCGGCTTCACCTCGCCCATCGCGCGGGCGGACGGCGCCGTCCATCACGCGGCCGGCGCCTCCGATGCGCAGGAACTGGCGGCGGTCATCGCCACCGGCGTTGCCTATCTCAAGGCGCTGGAGGCGGCGGGGGTGGACCTTGCCACCGCAGCGGCCGGCATCGAGCTGGCGCTGACCGCCGACGTGAACCAGTTCGCCACCATCGCCAAGTTCCGCGCCGTGCGCCTGCTCTGGGGCGCGGTGCTGCGGGAGGCAGGCATCGCGGCGGGGCCCGCCAAGGTGCATGCCACCACCGCCTGGCGCTCGCTCACCCGGCGCGACCCTTATGTGAACCTGCTGCGCACCACCATCGCGGCGTTTGCGGCCGGCGTTGGCGGGGCGGACAGCATCACCGTCCTGCCCTTCACCCAGGCGCTGGGCCTGCCCGATCCGTTCGCGCGCCGGCTCGCCCGCAACACGCAATTGGTGCTGCTGGAAGAATCCAACCTGCACAAGGTCAGCGATCCCGGCGCCGGCTCCGGCGCGGTGGAAACGCAGACGGACGGGCTCGCAGCCGCCGCCTGGGACATTTTCCGCGCCATCGAGCGCAAAGGCGGCATGGCCGAGGCCCTCACGCTGGGCTGGTGGCAAGGCGAGGTGGCGGCGGTCGCCGCCAAGCGCGCCAAGGATGTGGCGAGCCGCAAGGAGCCGGTGACCGGCACCTCGGAATATCCCATCCTCATCCAGGCCGTGCCCGAGGTGCTGGAGGCCGCCCCCCTGGTGGTGGCGCCGACATCCGACGCCGCGCTCGTGCCCCATCGCCTCGCCGAGCCGTTCGAGCTTCTGCGCGACGCGGCCGAGGCGGCCGGCAGCCCCAAGGTGTTCCTGGCGACGCTTGGCCCCATCGCGGCCTTCACGGCGCGGGCCACCTACGCCAAGAACTTCTTTGAGGCCGGCGGCCTGCCCGCCGCCGTGCCGGACGGCTATGGGGATCTCGCCGCACTGGTGGCGGCCTTCACGGCCTCGGGCGCCAAGCTCGCCTGCCTGGCCTCGTCCGACGAACTCTATGCCTCGGATGCGGCCACCGCTGCCGCCGCGCTGAAGGCCGCTGGCGCCACCGTGTGGCTGGCAGGCCGGCCGGGCGATCTGGAAGGGCCGCTGAAGGCGGCGGGCGTCGAGGGCTTCATCTTCGCCGGCGGCGACGTGCTGGAGACGCTCACCCGCGCCCACACGGCGATCGGGATCTGAGGGTTAGGAGCCAGCGCCTTTCCCCCTCCCCGGCCTTCCCCCGCAAACGGGAGAGGGAGCCGGGTCCGCCAGAGGGAAAAGCCCTCTCCCGCCTGCGGGGGAGGGTTGGGAGGGGGAAGGCCCAGGATTGAGAGCCGCCGCGCCATGCGGGGCGGTTCAAAGGGAACGATCGGGAAAACAGGCGCCGCGCCGCGCAACTTGAGGTAGGATGTCAGCCATGAGCCGCTTGCCCGCATTCGCCGAGATCGACTGGCGCGCACCGGACCTTGCGACGCCGTCGGACACCACCGCGCCCTGGGCCACCCCGGAAGGCATTGCGGTGAAGGCCCTGCACGGCCCCGCCGATGTGGAGGGGCTCTCCTTCATCGACACCTATCCCGGCGCCGCGCCTTTCCTGCGCGGCCCCTACCCCACCATGTACGTGAACCAGCCCTGGACCATCCGGCAATATGCCGGCTTCTCCACGGCGGAGGATTCCAACGCCTTCTACCGGCGCAACCTCGCCGCCGGCCAGAAGGGCCTGTCGGTGGCCTTCGATCTGGCCACCCATCGCGGCTATGACTCCGATCACCCCCGCGTCGCCGGCGACGTGGGCATGGCGGGCGTCGCCATCGATTCCATCTATGACATGCGCACCCTCTTCTCCGGCATCCCGCTGGACCAGATGAGCGTGTCCATGACCATGAACGGCGCGGTGCTGCCGATCCTAGCTTTGTTCATCGTGGCGGGCGAGGAGCAGGGCGTGCCCCACGCCAAGCTCTCGGGCACGATCCAGAACGACATTCTCAAAGAATTCATGGTGCGGAACACCTATATCTATCCGCCCGCACCGAGCATGCGCATCATTTCCGACATCTTCGGATATACGTCGAAGGAGATGCCGCGCTTCAACTCCATTTCCATTTCCGGCTACCACATGCAGGAAGCCGGGGCGACGCAGGATCTGGAACTGGCCTATACGCTGGCTGATGGCGTCGAATATGTGCGGGCCGGCGCCAAGGCCGGGCTCGACATCGACGTGTTCGCGCCGCGCCTCTCTTTCTTCTGGGCCATCGGCATGAATTTCTACATGGAGGTGGCCAAGCTCCGCGCCGCCCGCCTCCTGTGGACCAAGCTCATGAGCGACCTTGGCGCCAAGAGCCCGAAGTCCCTGCCCCTGCGGACCCATTCGCAGACCTCCGGCTGGAGCCTGACCGCGCAGGACGTGTTCAACAACGTCATGCGCACCGCCATCGAGGCCATGGCGGCGACCCAGGGCCACACCCAGTCGCTGCACACCAATGCGCTGGACGAGGCGCTGGCGCTGCCCACGGACTTCTCCGCCCGCATCGCCCGCAACACCCAGATCCTGCTCCAGCAGGAAAGCGGCACCACCCGGCAGATCGACCCCTGGGGCGGCTCCTTCTTCATCGAGCGCCTCACGACGGACCTCGCCGCCAAGGCCTGGGCGCACATTGAGGAAGTGGAAGCGCTGGGCGGCATGGCCAAGGCCATCGAGGCGGGCATCCCGAAGCTGCGCATCGAGGAAGCCGCCGCCACCACCCAAGCCCGCATCGATGGCGGCGCCCAGACGGTGGTGGGCGTCAACAAGTACAAGCCGGAGAGCGAGAAGCCCATCGACGTGCTGAAGGTGGACAATTCCGCCGTGCGCGCCGCCCAGATCGAGAAGCTCAACCGCCTGCGCGCCGAGCGCAATCCGGCCGAGGTGGAAGCCGCCCTCACCGCGCTGACCAATGGCGCCAGCCAGGGCGCCAACCTCCTGGAGCTGGCCGTCAACGCCGCCCGCGTGAAGGCGACGGTGGGCGAGATTTCCGATGCGCTGGAAAAGGTGTTCGGCCGCCATCGGGCCGAGATCCGCGCCATTTCCGGCGTCTATAAGCGGGAGGCGGGCGCCATGACCGATAAGGTGGCCAAGGTGCAGGCGCAGGTGGAAGCCTTCGAGCATGCGGAAGGCCGCCGGCCGCGCATTCTGGTCGCCAAGGTCGGCCAGGACGGTCACGACCGGGGCCAGAAGGTCATTGCCTCCGCCTTCGCGGATCTGGGGTTCGACGTGGATATCGGCCCGCTCTTCGCCACCCCCGAGGAAGCCGCCCGCCAGGCGGTGGAAAATGACGTGCACGTGGTGGGCATCTCCTCCCTCGCCGCCGGCCACCTCACCCTCGTTCCCGCGCTGAAGCAGGCGCTGGAGGCGGAGGGGCGCGGCGACATCATGGTGGTGGTGGGCGGCGTGGTGCCGCCGCAGGATTATGACGCCCTCAAAGCCGCCGGCGCCGAGGCCATCTTCCCGCCCGGCACCGTGATCGCAGATGCCGCGCGGGACCTGCTGGTCACCCTCTCCCAGCGGCTCGGCCATTCCCGCGAGGCGGCCGAATAGGCCGGCCATGCTCCGCCCCCTCGGCTCGACCCTGCGGGTGATCGCGCCCGCCCCGAACGTGCTCGCCTTCTATGACGGGCGCGTGCCGGGGGCGCGGTTGCATGCCGAGACGGAGAACTGGCTGGACGATGGCGCCTATGCGCTGGGCATCGCCTCCTATGCGGTGGTGGAGGACGGGGAAGCGATCGTCTACGACACCCACGTCTCGCTCACCCACGCCCGCCTCGTCCGGGACGAGTTGGAGCGGCGGGGCGTGCGCCACATCCGGGTGGTGCTGAGCCATTGGCATGATGACCATGTGGCGGGGAATGCGGTGTTCGCCGATTGCGAGATCATCGCCAATGCCGACACCGCCGCTCTCCTGAAGACCCACCAGGCCGCCATGGAGGCCGCCGATCCGCCCATCCGCCCGCTGGTGCATCCCACCACTCTGTTCGAGGGGACGCTGGACCTGACGGTGGGCGCGGTGCCGGTGCGGCTTCTGGCCTTTGACATTCACAGCCGGGACGGAACGGTGGCCCTGCTGCCGGGCGGGGTGCTGCTGGCCGGCGACACGCTGGAAGACCCAGTCACCTATGTGGACGAGCCGGCCCGCCTCGCCGTCCACCTTCGTGAGTTTGAGCGCCTTGCCGGCCTCGGCGTCCGCCGCATCCTGCCCAATCACGGATCATTCGCGCGCATCGCGGCCGGCGGCTATCCGCCGGATCTGATCGAGGCCACCCGCCTCTATGTGGAGGCGCTGGCCGCCCTCGCTCCGGGCGCGCCGGGCACGGAGTCGCAGAAAGCAGCGCGCGCTGCCTTGCCGCTTCAGGATTTCGCGGCGGAGGCCTTCGCCACCGGCGCCATCGATCCCTTCGCCCCCTATGAGGCGGTGCACCGGCGCAATGTGGAGCGGGTGCGGGTGGAGGGATAAAGCCTCAGCCCGGCGCGCCTTCCTTCAGCAGCTTCCAGGTGATGGAATCGATCAGCGCCTCGAAGGAGGCGTCGATGATGTTGGGGGAGACGCCCACCGTGGTCCAGCGGTCGCCGGTCTCGTCCGTGCTCTCGATCAGCACGCGGGTGATGGCTTCCGTGCCGCCATTGAGGATGCGCACCCGATAATCGGTGAGGCGCAGGCCGGCGATGAAGGGCTGGTACTTGCCCAGATCCTTGCGCAGCGCCACGTCCAGCGCATTCACCGGGCCGTTGCCCTCGGCGGCGGAGATGAGGACGTCGCCATCCACCTCCACCTTCACGATGGCCTCGGCCACGGTCACCATCTCGCCGCGCGCATTGTAGCGGCGCTCCACGTTCACGCTGAAGCGCTCCACCGCGAAGAAGTCCGGCACCGTGCCCAGCATGCGCCGCGCGAGCAATGCGAAGGAGGCGTCCGCCGCCTCATAGGCATAGCCGAGCGACTCGCGCTGCTTCACCTCGTCGAGCAGCCGCCCGAGGCGCGGGTCGGCCTTGTCCACGTCGACACCGAGCCGCTCCAGCTCGGAGACCACATTGGACTTGCCCGCCTGGTCGGACACCAGGACCTTGCGGCGATTGCCCACGAGGTCGGGCGCCACATGCTCGTAGGTGGCGGGGTCTTTCAGAATGGCGGAGGCGTGGATGCCCGCCTTGGTGGCAAAGGCGCTGTCGCCCACATAAGGCGCGTGGCGGTTGGGCGCCCGGTTGAGCATCTCGTCCAGCAC
The DNA here is from genome assembly GCF_056314145.1 of Aquabacter sp. DMC10. Taxonomy (NCBI): domain Bacteria; kingdom Pseudomonadati; phylum Pseudomonadota; class Alphaproteobacteria; order Hyphomicrobiales; family Xanthobacteraceae; genus Aquabacter; species Aquabacter sp. DMC10. The sequence continues at coordinate 382,658 of NZ_JBQUYX010000002.1, forward strand.
ATGGGAGACGCTGGAGAGATCCTGCAGACCCTCCTGCGTGACGCCGATCTCGAAGCGGTCGGCGAAGTCGGGCTTCAGCATCAAGGTGGGGATGAGGGAGCACAGATTGGCATTGCCGCAACGTTCGCCCAGGCCGTTCAGCGTGCCCTGGATCTGCCGGGCGCCGGCGCGCACGGCGGCGAGCGAATTGGCCACCGCCTGCTCGGTGTCGTTATGGGCGTGGATGCCCACATGGTCGCCCGGCACCACCTCGATCACGGCGCGGACGATCGCGTCCACCTCATGGGGCAAGGTGCCGCCATTGGTGTCGCACAGCACCACCCAGCGCGCCCCGGCCTCATAGGCGGTGCGGGCGCAGGCCAGCGCGAAGTCGCGCTTCTCCTTGAAACCATCGAAGAAATGCTCGCAATCCACCAGCACCTCGCGGCCGGCGGCGCGGGCGGCGGCGACGCTCTCGCGGATGGAGGCGAGGTTCTCTTCCTCGGTGGTCTCCAGCGCCACCCGCACCTGATAGGCGGAAGCCTTGGCGACGAAGCAGATGGCATCGGCCTGAGCCGCCAGCAGCGCGGCGACGCCCGGATCATTGGCGGCCGAGCGGCCGGCCCGCTTGGTCATGCCGAAAGCGGTGACCTTCGCCCGCGCGGGGCGCTTCTCGGAGAACAGGCTGGTGTCGAGCGGATTGGCGCCGGGATAGCCGGCCTCCACATAGTCGATGCCCAGCCGGTCCAGGAGGCTCATCACCTTGAGCTTGTCCGCGAGGGTGAAGTCGACCCCATTGGTCTGCGCGCCGTCGCGCAGCGTGGTGTCGAACAGATAGAGGCGTTCCTTGGTGGGCATTTTCTATCTCTTGTGCTCAGTGCCCATTCTCGGGGCGGGCGCCCGTTTTCTTTCCGCCCGAGGGCGTGCAGCGGCCACCCGTTTCCGGTGTGTTCACCCTTGCGTCCTGGCGGGCGGCAGGTCCTTGCTGAGCGTGGTATTGGCCAGCCACACATCGCCCAGCGGCACGGAATTGCGGCGCAGGGCCACATAGCCGCGATGCTGGAAGAAGCCGAGGGCCGTGTCGCTGGCGTCAACGGTCAGAGCTTTCGCGCCGCGGGCTTGCGCCAGGCGTTCCAGCGCGTCGCACAGAAGGCGCGCGAGGCCGGTCTCCACCATTTCCGGGTCCACATAGAGCATGTCGATATGGGTGTTGTCCTTGAGCGTGGCAAAGCCCATGGGGTCGCCGTCCACCACGGCCACCAGGGTCAGGCCGGCGGCGAGGCGGGCGGCGAAGGCCTCTTCGTCATCGGCCTTTGCGGCCCAGGCCTCCTGCTGATCGTCGTCATAATCTTCCTCGGTCAGTTCCATGATGGCCGAGCGGAAGATGATGGCGAGGCGCGGCGCGTCCTCCGGCAGATAGGGCCGAAGACCGGCGGCGGTGTTGGAATTGGCATCCTTCATGGCGCAACCTCCCAGCTGGTGGTGCCGTCCTTATTGTCCATCAGGACCACGCCCTGTACCGCGAGCAGTTCGCGGATCTGGTCAGCGCGGGCGAAGTCGCGGGCCTTGCGGGCGGCCAGGCGTTCCGCGATGAGGCGGCCCACCGCCTCCGCATCCACAGTCACCTTGTCGCGCTTGCGGGCGAGCCATTCGGTCTGCGTCTCCTGGAGCAGGCCCAGCAGGTTGGCGGCGCCCTTGAAGCGGCGCTTCAAGGCGGTGGAGGTTTCCACATCCTCGGCGATGTCGGCGAGGTGGTGGAGATGGGCGATGGCGGACGGCGTGTTGAGGTCGTCACCCATCCGGTCCGCGATCTCGCTCTCGAACGGATTGCCCTCCCCCACTTCCGCCGGCTCGTCGCCGACGATGCGGTACCACTTGTCCAGCGTCTTGGCGGCAAAGCCGATGCCCTGGCGGGTCCAGTTGATGGGCTGGCGATAATGGGTGGACAGCATGGCAAAGCGCAGAGCCTCGCCCGGCCAGTCCGCCAGCAATTCGCGAATGGTGACGAAGTTGCCGAGCGACTTCGACATCTTCTCGCCTTCCAGCATCAGGAAGCCGTTATGCATCCACACCCGGGCCATGACGCCGGTGTCGAAGGCGCAGCGCGACTGGGCGATCTCATTCTCATGGTGCGGGAAGACGAGGTCGATGCCGCCGCCATGGATGTCGAAGGTCTCGCCCAGGTGCTTCCAGGACATGGCCGAGCATTCGATGTGCCAGCCGGGACGGCCGGGGGTGGCGATGCCGGAGGGCGAGGGCCAGCCGGGCACGCCCTCATCGGAGGGCTTCCAGAGCACGAAGTCCATGGGGTCGTGCTTGTAGGGCGCCACATCCACCCGCGCGCCGGCGATCATCTCGTCCAGGGGCCGGCGGGAGAGGCGGCCATAATCGGGCATGGAGGGCACGTTGAAGAGAACGTGGTCCTGCTCCACATAGGCATGGCCCGCCGCCACCAAGCGTTCGATGAGCACCCGCATCTCGGCGATATGTTCGGTGGCGCGCGGCTCGACCGTTGGCCGCAGGCAGCCCAGTTCCGCCGTATCCTCGCGAAACCAGCGATAGGTCTCCTCGGTCAGATCGCGGATGGTGATGCCGCGCTCGGCCGCGCGGGCGTTGATCTTGTCGTCCACGTCCGTGATGTTGCGCACATAGATCACCCGCGCCTCGCCATAGAGGCGGCGCAGCAGACGAAACAGCACGTCGAACACGATCACCGGCCGGGCATTGCCGATGTGGGCGTGGTCGTAGACGGTGGGGCCGCAGACATACATGCGCACCCGCTCGGGATCGAGCGGACGGAAGGGATCCTTGGACCGGCTGAGCGTATTGTAGAGCCGCAGCTCCATGTCACCTTCACTCCCTCAGAGGCATGCGCCCCGGCCCGTGTGCGGCCGTGGATCATGGATGCCCGACCTGCCGGCCGTGGCGTCCGTTTCTCCTCGAGGGGGTCAGCAAGGGACGGCCGCGGCCAGCGTGTTTGGCTAACCGCAAATAATCGACAGCACAGCGCGCAGGCGCACGAATGCCGGTATGTTGGACGTCCCGTTCATGGCCGCGGACAATGGGATCGGAACGATCAGGCGTCAAGCCATTTCCAACGGCAAAGCCCGCGTCCCCGGTGATCCCCCGCATGCCAGCGGAACCTTGGGTCCGCTTGACCTTCTTATGGTCACAAGTCTATCCCATGACGGTCGCCATGGTTAACCCGCGCGAATCGGCACCCGCCTGACGGCGCCCCTCGGGGCGCGAACGGGCCTAAAGAGGTCGCAACGCAAATACATGACGAAAACCAGCCTCATCCTCGCTGCCCTTGTCACGCTGGCCAGCGGAGCGGCACACGCGGAAACGCGCATCTTCCTGATCGAAAATTCCGATGCCTATGGCATCGACCGCTGCCTCGCCGATGGCGAGCCGTGCGGGGAGCGCCTCGCCACCGCGTGGTGCCGCACCCATGATTACAATCGCGCGCTCGATTACGGGCGGGTGGCCTCGGCGAGCCCCATCACCCCCGTGGCCAATCCCCACACCTCCCACGCCACTTGCACCGGGCCGCTCTGTCCGGGTGTCGTGACCATCACCTGCACCCGCTAACATCTGCACCCGCTGACATCTGCACCCGCTGACATCTGCGCGGCTGCCGGCACGAAGGACCGGGGCGCGCCAGGCGTTCGCCCGGCGCGCTCAGGCCTTGGCCTATTTGAGGAAGTCGGCGCAGCGCGGCACATCGCCGGAGACGCCCCACGGCATGATGGGGACGGTGGAGGTGGAGTTTTTCGGGCTGCCGTCCACCAGCTTGTCCGAATAGACGAGATAGACGAGCACATTGCGCTTGGCATCGCAGCCCCGCACAATCTGCATGCGCTTGAAGAAAAGCGACCGGCTCTGGCGGAACACCACGTCGCCCTGCTCGAACTTCTCCTTGATGACGATGGGACCCGTCTGGCGGCAGGCCAGCGAAATGTCCGAGACCTGCTCGGCCACCCCCACCATGCCGGAAAGGCCGCCCTTCTCGGGCACCGTATAGTGGCAGGAGACACCCGAAACCACCGGGTCATCAATGCCATAGACCGCCAGCTTGTCGTCGGGGGTCAGGAATTTCCAGACCGTCGACTTGCGGAAGATCAGGTCCGGCTCCTCGGCGGCGGCCGCTCCCGTCAGGTGTCCACCGGCCAAGAGGCAGATCGTCGCCGCGGCAAGGCCGCGCAGCCACAGTTTCATAAGGCTCCACCCATTCCCGCACCCGAGGCTCGTGCCCGGCCGTGCCCATCACATATGGGTGCACCACCGCCCGGACGGAAGGCGGGAATTGACGCGCCGTGCGCCGCGTGACACCTGTGCCGGCAACAAGATCAAGACGCCCGGAGACCTCAATGAGCACCACCCGCCGCCGCTTCCTCGGCGCTTCCGCCACCGCCTTGGCTTCCAGTGCCGTCGCCATGCCCGCCCTGGCCCAGAGCCAGCCGGAAATCAAATGGCGCCTGACCTCGTCCTTCCCGCGCGTGCTCGACACCATCTACGGCACCGCGCAGATGCTCTCCAAATATGTGGCGGACGCGACCGACGGGAAGTTCCAGATCCAGACCTTCCCGGCTGGCGAGCTGGTGCCCGGCCTGCAGGCGCTGGATGCGGTGTCGTCGGGCACCGTGGAATGTGCCCAGACCGCCACCTATTTCTATATCGGCAAGGACCCGACGCTGGCGTTCGGCACCGGCGTGCCCTTCGGCTTCAATTCGCGCCAGCAGCATTCCTGGTGGTTCTTCGGCGGTGGCGAGCAGATCATCAACGGCGTGCTCGCCAAGATGAATGCCTATTCCATCCCCATGGGCAATTCCGGCACCCAGATGGGCGGCTTCTTCCGCAAGGAGCTGAACTCGGTGGAAGATCTGAAGGGCCTGAAATTCCGCATCGGCGGCATTGGCGGGCAGGTGCTGGCCAAGCTCGGCGTGGTGCCGCAGCAGATCGCCCCCGGCGACGTCTATCCCGCGCTGGAGCGCGGCACGCTGGATGCCGCCGAGTTCGTCGGCCCCTATGACGACGAGAAGCTCGGCCTCGTGAAGGTGGCGAAGTACTACTACTATCCCGGCTGGTGGGAAGGCGGCGCCATGCTGCACCTGGCCATCAACCAGGAGCAGTGGAACAAGCTGCCCAAGCACTACCAGGCCATCCTCTCCAATGCCTGCGAGGCTGCCAACAACTGGATGCTGGCCAAGTACGACATGGTGAATCCGCCGGCCCTGCGCCGTCTGGTGCAGCAGGGGTGCGAACTGCGGGCCTTCCCCCAGTCCATCATGGAAGCCGGCTACAAGGCCTCGTTCGAGCTCTATAACGAGATCGCGGCCACCAATCCGAACTTCAAGAAGGCGCTGGACAGCATGAATGCCATCCGGGCCGAGCAGCTCGTGTGGTGGCAGATCGGCGAGTATTCCTACGACAGCTTCAACATCCGCATGCGCGGCAAGAGCTGACGGACGGCGGTGACCAAAGGGCGCCGCGGGACATTGAAAACCACACTTTGGTCACCATTGGCCCCCGCCAATGAGGCTATAAGTGCACGACCATGAGGCCGACCGCCTCCGCGCGCCGCAAGGCCCCTCCGGGACCTGCGGCGCAGGGGCGGTCGTCCTGTTCCGGGGGGGGGCGACGCCGTCCGCTTCGGAGGATGAGGCACAGTGATCGGGCAGTCCGGATTGAGAATGACATCGCTTCGCTTGTTGGGCCTTGGTGCCGCGCTCCTGGCGCTTCCCGCTTTGCTTCCCTCCCCGGCGGCCGCCCAGACGGCCCAGGGGCCGGCGACGCCGGTTCAGTTGGCGCAGGGCTATCCGGCCGGCTACCAGGGTCAATCCGGGGCCACCGCCCAGGCCGCCGGTCCCAACTGCATGCAGCTTGAAGGCGCCCTCGCCTCGCTCGACCGGCCCGATCCCGCCACTGACGCGCGCCTCCAGCAGGCGGCGAAGATGCGGGCGGACCTCGCCCAGCTCAATGCCGACGCCAAGGCCATGAATTGCGACGCGCCGCGCGGCTTCTTCATCTTCCAGGGCCCGCCCCGCCCCGCCCAGTGCGACGCCATCGACGACCAGATCTCGCGCCTGCGCGCCAATCTGGCCAGCATCGAGCGCAGCGCGGGCGGCGGGGATCGCGAGGGGCAGCGCCGTCAGATCATCATGGCGCTGGCGCAGAACAATTGCGGCCCGCAATACCGCGCCGCGGCCCAAGCCATGGCGCAGCCGCAGCGCCAGCAGCAGCGGCCCCGCAACTTCTTCGAGGCCCTGTTCGGCGGCGGCCAGGGGCAGGAAGATTCGGAAACCGCGCCCGGCCTGGACGTGGCGCCCATGGACCTGCCGAAGTCCTCCACCTATCGCACGGTCTGCGTGCGCACCTGCGACGGCTTCTACTTCCCCATCTCCTACGCCACCGTGCCGGCGCGCTTTGCCACCGATGACGCCCTGTGCCGCCGCCTCTGCCCGGCCACCGAGGCGCAGCTCTTCACCTATCGCAATCCCGGCGAGGACATCCAGCAGGCGACCTCCATCACCGGCAAACCCTATATGTCGCTGCCGACCGCCCTGCTCTACCGCAAGCAGTTCAACCCCTCCTGCTCCTGCCGCGCCGCCGGCCAGTCGTGGGCGCAGGCGCTGGCAGGGCTGGAGGATTCCACCACCTTGCAGAAGGGCGACATCCTCGTGACCGAGGAGCAGGCCAAGGAAATGTCCCAGCCCCGGCCGGTGGGCGACCCGAACGCCAAGGGCAAGACTGCCACCTCGCGCACGGCCTCTCCCGCACCCGCGGCCGCGCCAGCCAGCGCTGCGGCCACCGCGCCGCTGGATCCGGCCCCCTCCACGGCCTCCGCTCCCCTCGCGCCCGCCTCCGAACAGCCGGGCCAGCGCCCGGTGCGCGTCATCGGCACCCCGCGTTCCACCAATGCCACCGGAACAAACTAACGAGCCCTCGGGCACGGTTCGGTGGGCTTTGCTGCATTCCATATGTCGTTGTAATGGAAGACTGATTTCAAGATCCGGCCGGTCCGGCCTCCTCTTGAGCATTTCCGAGCGAAGTGGGAACCGGTTCGCGTGAAGGAAATGCGTGAAAACAAAGAGATAGAGCGTCTCAGTGTTTCCATGAAACCCTGAGACGCTCTCGGGCGAGGTTCGGTCTTCGTCCGGCTGCTGACGCGGCGCTTGGGCGAGAACGGGAGTTTGGCCGGGACAGCTCGTGCGGCCAAACTCACAAGGAAGCGCGTCGAGGCTGCTATGTCCTTCGAGACAAACCACGTCATCGGGAGTGACGCGGGACCCTCGTCACTCCGCCTCGTCGAAGGCGGAACGTGCGCGCTTGATGGCCTCGTGGCTGCGATTGGCCCATTGGACAAGCGCGCCCAGCGGCTCAAGGATCGTGGCGCCGAGGGGCGTCAGGCGATACTCGACGCTCGGTGGCTTGGTGGGGAACACCGCGCGGGAGATTAGGCCATCGCGCTCCAGATCGCGCAGGGTTTGCGTCAGCATCCGCTTGGAAATGTCCGGAATGGCGCGCTGTATGGCGCTGAAGCGGTGCGGATCGGTCGCAAGCGTGCGCAGGACCAGGGTCGACCATTTATCCCCAATGCGATCAAGCACATCCCTCACCGGGCATTGTGTCGCTGAAGGCCGGTAGGGTCCTCTTGCGGTGAAGAAGCGCGTCGTTGCGTCGTCCAATGCCGGGGTGGTTACTTCCACATCACCTTGTCCCAAAATCCTGCCTCCTTCACGGCACCGACGGTCTCATTTAGTTACCTTGTGAGAGTGTTGATCTGCAAGGAAGGATATGACCGTGAGCGACGCGCCCAAACTCTTCGTCACAGGCGCCACTGGCCAACTGGGAAGGCTGGTCATTGATGCGCTCCTGGAGACGGTGCCCGCCCAGGCCATTGTGGCCGGGGTGCGCCAACCGGCCAGCGAGGCCGCGGCGGCGCTCCGCGAAAAGGGCGTGGAGACGCGGGTCGCCGACTATGCGCGGCCCGAGACGCTGGCCAGCGCGCTTGCGGGCATAGACCGGCTTCTCCTCATTTCCGGAAACGAGATCGGGCAGCGCCCACAGCAGCACCGCAACGTCATCGCCGCGGCGAAGGCGGCGGGCGTCGGCTTGATCGCCTACACCAGCATCCTCCACGCGGACACCTCCCCACTGTTCCTCGCCAAAGAGCATCGGGACACCGAGGCCGACCTGGCTCAGTCCGGCGTGCCCTTCGTGCTGCTGCGGAACGGCTGGTATACGGAGGTCTACACGCTGCGGATACCGCCGGCCCTTAAGTCTGGGACATTGCTGGGCGCGTCTGAAGAAGGACGCATTTCATCTGCAGCGCGCGCCGATTATGCCAGGGCGGCTGCGACGGTCCTGGCGGGTGATGGCCATGCGGGCCGCATCTACGAACTGGCGGGCGATCAATCTTTCACGCTGGCGGAGTTCGCCCTCGCTGTCGCGGAAGCCTCCGGGGTGCCGATCGTCTACAAGAACGTTTCCCAAGACGATCTTCGCGTGGCAGCCGCAGCGGCCGGGGTGCCGGAAGTGTTCGCCATGGCGATGGCGGACACTGATGCGGGTGTGGCGAAGGGGGCTCTGTTTGAGAACGGTCGCCATCTGAGCCGGTTGATCGGACGGCCGACCACCCCCTTCCGTGACACCGTCAGGGAACAGGTCCAATCCTTGTCTAAACCCCGCATCTAGTCTGGCTTCGTGCCCCGTAAGCGTCCGCTCCGGCGACGTTTGGCGGAGCCACTTCGGGGCCCACTCCTGCCTGCTCTCCACGCCATCGCCGTGACCTTCAGAGAGAGGAAGTCATCGAGGCAGTGACGCTGGTCTCCACGTCAGGCCAAATGAAAGGGCCGCATCCGTTCCCGGATGCGGCCCTTTTGATTCGCGGCGCGCCGCGCCAACGTCACTTCAGCACGTCGATGAACACCGGCGGGCGATCGATGCTGAAGGACTTCACCGCCTTGGCGTCCAGGTCCGCCTTGGTCAGGTCCAGCACCTGGGTCTGGCTGTTGCCATAGGTGCGCAGGTAATAGCGCTTGGCTTTGAGGTCCGCGACCGAGGTCCATTCCGTGGTCTCGATCGCCGAGATGCCACCGCCCGCCGCGGCGCTCGCGGAGGTGCGGATAATGCCCGGCGGAATGTCGAAATTGTTGAGGATGTGGAAGGCGGTGTCCACCGCTTCCGCGCTGGTCTTCTGCTCCGGCGCCGCGCGCCAGTACAGAAAGGCGCGGATGAAGCGGGACGGCGAGGACATGTCTCCCGGCAGTCCCGCCGCGCCCGCGCCGGTGCTGACGGGGGCTATGGTGAGCGCGCCGAGCTTCAGCGGATCAGGATTGAAGGGGGACAGGCCCAGGTAATTGCCGAGGCTGGTGACGTGCCAGTCGAAGGTCGGCGCATTGGTGAGGATGGTGGTGGGGTTGTCGTGCATGTGCAGGACCCCTCCCGTGTATTCGATCACCAGACTGGCGCCGCCAGCATCATGCAAGGTGATGTGCATGGGGGTTGCCATCTTCAGCTGGGCCAGGATGGCCCGGTTGACCTTGATCTTGGGCAGCCCCTCCTTCACTTCGGCCACCGTCGCGAAGCTGGTGAGGAGATAGGTGAGCAGTTCGTGGGCGGCGATGGAGGTGCGCGCCTCGGCCGCCGGAACATCCTGGTAAAGGGCAAGGCCCGGCAGGTAGAGCATGCCGCCCACAAGGCCCGCCTCGTTCATGCCATCCGCCAGCACCGGCAGGCCGAAGGCATTGGCGCCCACGGTGCCGTATTTCACCGTCCAGGGCAGGCCGGTTCCCACCTGCCCGTCGGGGCCGGTGCCGGTAAAGGCGAACTGGCGGGGCACCACGATCAGCTGCGATTGCAGGGGGAGGCCGAACTCAAGGGTGCGGCCGTAGGTGTAGCCGCCGTCGGCGGACTTCAGGAGAAAGGACGTGCAGGCCTGTGCCTGCTGGAGAGGCAGCAAAGTGGCAGCGACGACCGCAATCGTGGCAGCCATTCGTCCCGCAAACCGCGTCATCATCGAGGCACCTCCCATGCGCGCTCTGTCGGCGCGAAGCGCCACCTTAGCGAAATCCAGCGCCGGGCACAGGCAGGCCGCGCGCAGAGAAGACGGACGTCGGCGCCTCCGGCATGCGCGCCATCCCGGCCGGCGAAGTTGAGCGCATGGAGGAATGCTTCTTGCTTGACCAAAGGTGAGCGGGGCGCGGAAAGACGGCGCATTGCACGCCCGTCCGGCCGGTGAGAGGGTCGGGCGTGGAGACATCGCAAAGGGAAGGGGCACGGTCTTGGTGCGCGCCGGACGGCGGACGGCACACCGGGCCAGGGGGATAGATGGACCTGAACACGGTCAAGGACATCAGCCGGCCCACGCGCCGGGTGGATCTGGACGATTTCCGGCTGGGGGATGCCTGGCTCGCGGGGGGGACGTGGCTTTTCTCCGAGCCGCAGCCCATGGTGACGCGGCTGGTGGATCTCTCCGGCCTCGGCTGGGGCGGCCCGCGCCTCACCGAGGACGGCCTCGACATTCCCGCCACCGCGACGATCTCAGCCCTCGGCAGCTTTGCCGCCGGCGCGCCCTGGCCGGCCGCGCCCCTGTTCGGCCAGTGTTGCGCCGCCCTGCTCGCCTCCTTCAAGATCTGGACCATGGCGACCGTGGGCGGCAATCTGTGCATGGCGCTGCCCGCGGGCGCCATGATCTCGCTCACCGCCGCTCTTGATGCCCGCTGCCTCATCTGGAGCCCGGGCGGCGGCGAGCGCGAGGTGGCGGTGATGGATTTCGTGCGCGGTCCGCTCCAGACGGCGCTCATGCCCGGCGAAATCTTGCGCGCCATCCGCGTGCCCCGCGCCATGCTGGCCCGCCGCACCGCCATGCGGAAGATCTCGCTCAGTCGCCTGGGCCGCTCAGCCGCCCTGGTGGTGGGCACGCAGGCCCCGCTTTCGCAGGCCCTGGAATTGACCATCAGCGCCTCCACGCCCCGGCCCGTGCGGCTCTCCTTCGCGGATTTTCCCGATGCCGAGACGCTGCGCACCCGTCTGGACGGGCTCCTGCCGCCCGGGGCTTTCTTCGATGATATTCACGGCCGGCCCGACTGGCGGCGGCACGTGACCGGCCTTCTGGCCGAAGAGGTGCGGGCCGAGCTGGCGGAGGGAATGCGGCCATGAGCCCCCCTCCCCTTCACCTGACCGTCAACGGCCAGCCGATTGAGGCCACGCCCCGGCCCGGCCAATGCCTGCGCACCCTTCTTCGCGATCTCGGCTGCTTCGGTGTGAAGAAGGGCTGCGATGCCGGAGATTGCGGCGCCTGCACCGTGCATGTGGATGGCGCCCCCGTGCACAGCTGCCTCTTCCCCGCCTTTCGGGCAGAGGCGCGCGAGATCACCACCATCGAGGGCTTGGCAGGGCCCGAGGGCCTCCATCCCATGCAGCGCCGCTTCCTGGAGGCTCCGGGCTTCCAGTGCGGCTTCTGCACCGCTGGCATGGTGATGACCGCCGCCAGCCTCGACCAGGCCCAGCTCCAGGACCTGCCTGCTGCGCTGAAGGGAAATATCTGCCGCTGCACTGGCTATCGGGCCATCGCCGATGCGGTGCGCGGGACCTGCCATGTGGAAGCCGCGCCCGCCGGCGGCGCCGCGGGGATCAGCCTCGGCGCGCCCGCAGGGCTGGACGTGGTGACCGGACGCGCGCCCTTCACCATGGACTTCACCTTGCCGGGTCTGGCGCACCTGAAAATCCTGCGCGCGCCCCACGCCCATGCGCGGATCGTGTCCATCGACACGGCGCAGGCGGCCGAGTTACCCGGCGTGATCGCCATTCTCACCCATCGCGACGCGCCGCCGGTGCACTTCTCCAGCGCCCGGCACGAACTGATGGCGGACGACCCCGCCGACACGCGCATCCTGGACGATGTGGTGCGCTTCGCCGGCCAGCGGGTGGCGGCGGTGGTGGCGGAAAGCGAGGCGGCGGCGGAGGAGGCCTGCCGTCGCATCACGGTCACCTATGAGGTGCTGCCCGCCGTGTTCGACCCGGAGGAGGCCATGCAGCCAGGCGCCCCCCAGGTGCATGACAAGACGACCGCCTCCAGCGGCGCCCGGGACCCCCGGCGGAACCTGGTGGCGGAGATCCAGGGCGAGGTGGGCTGCGTGGAAGACGGCTTCGCCCAAGCCGACGTGGTCCACGAGGGCACCTATTCCAGCCAGCGCATCCAGCATGTGCATCTGGAAACCCATGGCGCCATCGGCTTCCTGGACGAGGGCGGCCGGCTCGTGGTGCGCTCGAGCACCCAGACCCCCTTCCTCACCCGCGATGCCCTATGCGCCGTGTTCGACCTGCCGAAGGAAAAGGTGCGCGTGCTCAGCGCGCGCGTGGGCGGCGGGTTCGGCGGCAAGCAGGAAATGCTCACCGAGGACATCGTCGCGCTCGCCGTGCTCAAGACCGGGCGGCCGGTGAAATATGAGGTCACCCGGCCGGAGCAGTTCGCCGCCACCACCACGCGCCACCCCATGACCATCCGCGCCAAGGTGGGCGCCACGGCGGATGGGCGCCTCACCGCCATTTCGCTGCGGGTGGTGTCCAATACGGGGGCCTATGGCAATCACGGGCCCGGCGTCCTCTTCCACGGCTGCAATGAGAGCCTGATCCTCTATCGCTGCCCCAACAAGAAGGTGGAGGGCTATGCGGTCTACACCCACACCCCGCCAAGCGGCGCCTTCCGGGGCTATGGGCTGAGCCAGACCCTGTTTGCCGTCGAATGCGCCATGGACGAACTGGCGCGGGCGCTGGGGATGGACCCCTTCGCCTTCCGCCGGCTCAATGCCATTCGTCCGGGCGACCCCATGGTGACGCATACCGACCATCCCCACGATGTGGAATATGGCAGCTACGGTCTCGACCAATGCCTCGATCTGGTGGAGGGGCGCCTTGCGGAGGCCCGTGCCCTGCCCACGCCGGGACCGGACTGGCTGGTGGGGGAAGGCATGGCGGCCGCCCTCATCGACACCATTCCCCCCCGGGGCCATTATTCCCACGTGCGCGTCACGCTTACGCCGGACGGCACGTATGAGCTGAAGGTGGGCACGGCGGAGTTCGGCAACGGCACCTCCACGGTCCATGTGCAGATCGCCGCCACCGTGCTCGCCGCGCCCGCCCACGCCGTGCGCCTGGTCCAGTCCGACACGGATCTTGTCCCCCACGATACCGGGGCCTTTGGAAGCACGGGCATCGTGGTGGCGGGCCTCGCCACGGAGCGGGCGGCGCGCGCCTTGGCCGAGCGCATCCGCGCCTTCGCCGCCGGGGCCTGGGCCACGCCCATCGACCAGTGCCGCCTGGAGGGGGAAGGCATTGCCGCTGGGTCGACCCGCCTGTCCTTGCGCGAGGTGGCCGAGGCAGCCCTGGCTGCGGGCCTGGTCCTGGAGGCTGAGGGGCGCGCCGATGGGTCCCCCCGGTCGGTGGCCTTCAATGTGCAGGGCTTCCGCATCGCCGTGCATCGGGAGACGGGCGAGATCCGCATCCTGAAAAGCGTCCAGGCCGCCGATGCGGGCGTGGTGCTCAATCCAGCCCAATGTCGCGGGCAAGTGGAAGGTGGCATCGCCCAGGCGCTGGGCGCCGCCTTGTTCGAGGAGGTGGTCCTCGACCCCGAGACCGGGGCCGTGAGCAATCCCACCTTGCGCACCTATCGCGTGCCGGCGTTCGCCGACGTGCCACCCACCGAAGTGCTGTTCGCCGAGACGTTCGACCGATTGGGTCCCCTCGGCGCGAAATCCATGAGTGAGAGCCCCTTCAACCCAGTGGCCCCCGCCCTCGCAAACGCCTTGCGCGATGCCACCGGCATCCGGTTCCCGGCGACGCCATTCGCGCCGGATCGGATTTACGGCGCCATCGCAGAACGCCACAGCTGCCGCCCCACCCTTCACCTGCCGCCCGTGCGCTGAGGCCGGCGGCAGGGGGGCGGGAATCAGCCGCGCGTTGCCCGTTGCCGCACCGCACCGGGCTTTCGCGCCAAGTCGCGGCATCGGACGCCAATCGGGAAAGCGCAGGTTCTGCGCGGCTTTGCGCTGCTCTGCCCTTCCGGTAGGCGGCAACCGCAAAAAGCCAGCACATGACAAGGAACCGCCGCATCGGTACCGTAACGCTCGGATGCTGCCGAGCGAGGACGGAATGCTGGACAGCATTGTGCCTCGGGTTCCGCACGGAGAGATGACGATGGTTGAGACGACCACGCCGAAGACCAAGGCGAAGCCGAAGGCGCAAGCCCCGCTCGCCCCCGCGGTCCACTGCACGGACCAGGCACCCACCACCTTCTTCGAGACGGTGGGCGCCTTCTCGCACAGCCACGGTGTCTACACGCTGATGCTCACCACAGGCTTTCCCGTCCCCATGGCGGACGGCACGGTGCAGCATCAGAACAAGGTGGTCTCCTACGTGAAGGGCAATCGCGCCGCCCTCCTGTCCATGCGCGAGGCCATCGACAAGGCGCTGCTGGCCGGCGTCCCCACGGCGGGCCAGGCTCCCTCCTGAGCCCGCGGCCGACCTGCCCCAGCCGGGACAGGGCGTTCAGGCCGGGCTGGGCGCACCACCTTCGGCGGCCGCCACCGGACCGGGCAGGCGAATTTCAGCCTCGCCCACGGCGACAGGCCGGCCCCGCACCCGTGCGGTGAGGTCCGCGCGGATGTGGCGCCAGGGGCCGTCATCGCGCACCTCCAGGACTTTGCCCTCCACACGCACGGTGTCGCCCGGCCGCACCGGGGCCACGAAGCGGGCCGTGAGGCTGCGCACGAAGCCCGCCGGGCCGGCGGCATCGCTGGCGACCCGGCCCATGAAGGCCATGGTGAGCATGCCGTGGGCGATGATGCCGCCGAGCCCCGCCGCCTCGGCGAAGGGCTTGTCATAATGGATGCGGCTGTAATCCTCCGAGGCGCCGGCATAGCGCACCAATTGCTCGGTGGTGACGGGTGCTGTCTTCAGGACGAACACATGGCCCACGGGCCAGGCGCGGGGATCGATGCTCATGCGGACAGCCCCAGCTCCTGGAGCGAGCGATAGATGGTGGTGCGGGCGCACGTGACCACCCTTTGGCCGGCCTCGTCATCCACGCGCACCTCCTGCCGCATGACCTCAAGAGGTCCCTTGCTGCCGCGCCGCTCCTCGAGGCCGGCAAAGGCGAAACGGCAGACCAGTCGCATGCCTGCCACCACCGGGCGTTCGTAGGTGAAGGTCACCGCGCCCGCGAGGATCCGACGCCGGTCCAGGGCGGCGAGCCAGGGCGCCTCATGGGGCGGGCGAAAGGTGATGGGAAAGGTGGGGGGCGCGAGAATGTCGCCATACCCCTGCGCCCGTGCCACATCGGGATCATGGAACAACGGATTGGTGTCGCCGATGGCGCGGGCGAACTTGCGCACCGCGCCCCGCTCCACCTCCACGATGAATGGCTCCATCTGCATGCCGATGAGGGAGCGGTCGATCTCGCTCATGCCCGGCATCAGCCCTTCAGCGCCGCATAGGCGGCGGGATCGAAGCCCACCAGGAGACGTCCGCGCGCTTCCAGCACCGGCCGCTTGATGAGGCTCGGATGGGCCAGCATGAGAGCGACGGCCTTGCCTTCGTCCAGGTCCGCCCGCTCCGCCTCGGGCAGCTTGCGGAAGGTGGTGCCGGCCTTGTTCACCAGCTTTTCCCAGCCCACCTGGGCCATCCAGGCCTGAAGCTTGTCCCGTGAGATGCCCGCCGTTTTGTAGTCATGGAAGGCATAGGCCACGCCCGCCCCGTCCAGGGCGGTCCGGGCCTTCTTCATGGTGTCGCAGTTCTTGATGCCGTAGATCGTGACGTCCGACGCCATGTCCGCCTCTCCATGCCAAGTGCGCCGGTCTCGGTCATCCCCGCCGCGGGGTCAAGGCGGCAGCACCGCCGTCCCCATTCCCATATGCGCCGGCCAAAGAAAAAGGCCGCCCCGAAGGGCGGCCTTGATCCGTTTGTCACACCCGGGCGCAGGCCCGATGGCTCACTCCGCCGCGTCGAGCGGACCTTCCACCATCGGCTGCCCACCTTCGGACTGCTCGCGGGTGGCGACGATGAGGTCGTCGCGGGAGTTCGCCACCACGCGCAGACGGTTCATCTGGGCGCCGGTGCCGGCCGGGATGAGGCGGCCGACGATGACGTTCTCCTTGAGGCCTTCCAGCGGGTCCACCTTGCCGTTAACAGCCGCTTCCGTGAGGACGCGGGTGGTCTCCTGGAACGAGGCCGCCGAGAAGAAGGAGCGGGTCTGGAGGCTCGCCTTCGTGATGCCGAGGAGCACGGGATGGCCGGTCGCGGGCTTCTTGCCCTCTTCCGCCGCCTTCTCGTTGGCCTCGACGAACTCGATGCGATCCACCTGCTCGCCATCCAGGAAGTCGGTCTCGCCCGCGTCGTCGATCTCCACCTTCTGGAGCATGTTGCGGACGATGACTTCGATGTGCTTGTCGTTGATGTTCACGCCCTGGAGCCGGTAGACCTCCTGGATCTCGTTGACGAGGAAGGCGGCGAGCTCTTCCACGCCCTTGATCGCCAGGATGTCGTGCGGCGCCGGGTTGCCGTCCACCAGGAAGTCGCCCTTCTCCACCACGTCGCCGTCCTGGAGATGGATGTGCTTGCCCTTCGGGATCAGGTACTCCACCGCATCCCCGCCGTCAGACGGCTCGATGGTGAGGCGGCGCTTGTTCTTGTAGTCGCGGCCGAAGCGGACCGTGCCGGAGACTTCCGCGATGATGGCGGCATCCTTCGGACGACGGGCCTCGAACAGCTCCGCCACGCGCGGCAGACCGCCCGTGATGTCGCGGGTCTTGGCGCTTTCCATGGGCACGCGGGCCACCACGTCGCCGGCCTTGATGCTCTGGCCGGGGTCCACCGAGATGATGGCTTCCACGGGCAGGGCGTAGCGGGCGTCACCGCCGCGGGCCAGCTTGATGACCTTGCCGTCGCCACCCTTGATGAGGATGGCGGGGCGCAGGTCGGCGCCGCGCACGGCACGGGTGTCCGTGACCACGCGCTTGGCGATGCCGGTGGCCTCGTCGATGGCCTCGTTCATGGACTGGCCTTCGACCAGATCCTCGAAGCCCACGGTGCCGTCCACCTCGGTGAGGATGGGACGGGTGTAGGGGTCCCACTCGGCGATGCGCTGGCCGCGCTTCACCGTGTCGCCCTCGTCCACCTTCAGGCGCGAACCATACTGGACGCGGTTCACCGCGCGCTCGGTGCCGTCATGGTCGACGATCACCACCGCGAGGTTGCGGCCCATCACGATGAGGTCGCCGTCCGAGTTCCGCGCCACATTGCGGTTGCGGATGCGGATGGTGCCCTCGAAGTTGCTCTCCACAAAGGACGAGTCCGCCAGCTGGGCGGCGCCGCCGATGTGGAAGGTGCGCATGGTGAGCTGGGTGCCCGGCTCGCCGATGGACTGCGCCGCGATGACGCCGACCGCCTCGCCCATGTTGACGGGCGTGCCGCGGGCCAGATCGCGCCCGTAGCAGGTGCCGCACACGCCGTTGCGGGTCTCACAGGTCAGCACCGACCGGATCTTGATTTCCTGGATGCCAGACTTGTTGATCCGATCGATATGCGGCTCCTCGATCATGTGGCCCTTGGCCACGATGATGGCGCCGGTGGCCGGCTCGACCACGTCTTCCACGGCGGTACGGCCGAGGACGCGCGAGGCGAGCGAAGCCACCACCTGTCCGCTGTCGATGATGGCGCGCATGTGGATGCCATTCGTCGAGCCGCAATCGCGCTCGGTGATGATGGAATCCTGCGCCACGTCGACGAGACGACGGGTGAGATAGCCCGAGTTGGCCGTCTTCAGAGCGGTGTCGGCAAGGCCCTTACGCGCGCCGTGGGTGGAGTTGAAGTACTCCATCACGGTCAGGCCTTCCTTGAAGTTCGAGATGATCGGGCTCTCGATGATCTCGCCCGACGGCTTGGCCATGAGGCCGCGCATGCCGGCAAGCTGCTTCATCTGCGCGGGCGACCCACGCGCTCCGGAGTGGGACATCATGTAGATCGAGTTGATCTGCTTGTCCCGACCGGTCTTCGGGTCCTTCTTGACCGAAGAGATTTCCTTCATCATCTCGTCGGCGATGCGATCGGTGCACTTGCCCCAGGCATCGACGACCTTGTTGTACTTCTCGCCCTGGGTGATCAGGCCGTCATTATACTGCTGCTCGTACTCCTTGGTGAGAGCACGGGTCTCTTCCACCAGGTCCCACTTCTTCTTCGGCACGACCATGTCGTCCTTGCCGAAGGAAATGCCGGCCCGGAAGGCGTTGTAGAAGCCCAGCGCCATGATGCGGTCGCAGAAGATCACGCTCTCCTTCTGACCGCAGTGACGGTACACCGCGTCGATCATGTTGGAGATTTCCTTCTTCGTCATCAGCTTGTTGACGACGTCGAAGGGCACCTTCGGGTGCTTGGGCAGCAGCTCGCCGATCTTCATGCGGCCGGGCGTGGTCTCGTAGATCTTGGAGACCTTGTTGCCGTCCGCATCCACGCCGATGTAGCGGCCGCGGATCTTGGTGGCGAGCGTGATGGACTTGGCCGCCAGCGCGTGGTCGATCTCGCCCATGTCCGCGAACGCCATGCCCTCGCCGGGCTCGTTGTCGCGCATGATGGAGAGATAATAGAGACCCAGCACGATGTCCTGCGAGGGCACGATGATGGGCGCGCCGTTCGCCGGGTGCAGGATGTTGTTGGTGGACATCATGAGCACGCGGGCCTCAAGCTGGGCTTCCAGCGAGAGGGGAACGTGCACGGCCATCTGGTCGCCGTCGAAGTCCGCGTTGAAGGCCGAGCAGACCAGCGGGTGAAGCTGGATCGCCTTGCCCTCGATCAGCACAGGCTCGAAAGCCTGGATGCCCAAGCGGTGCAGCGTCGGGGCGCGGTTGAGCATCACGGGATGCTCGCGGATGACTTCGTCCAGGATGTCCCAAACCTCGGGACGCTCCTTCTCCACCAGCTTCTTGGCCTGCTTGACGGTGGCCGAATGGCCCTTGGCGTCGAGGCGGGCATAGATGAAGGGCTTGAACAGCTCGAGCGCCATCTTCTTCGGCAGGCCGCACTGGTGCAGCTTGAGCTCGGGACCCACCACGATCACCGAGCGGCCGGAATAGTCGACGCGCTTGCCGAGCAGGTTCTGGCGGAACCGGCCCTGCTTGCCCTTCAGCATGTCGGCGAGCGACTTCAGCGGGCGCTTGTTGGCACCCGTGATGACGCGGCCGCGGCGGCCGTTGTCGAACAGCGCATCCACCGCTTCCTGAAGCATGCGCTTCTCGTTGCGGATGATGATGTCCGGCGCGCGCAGCTCAATGAGTCGCTTCAGGCGGTTGTTGCGGTTGATGACGCGGCGATAGAGATCGTTCAGGTCCGAGGTGGCGAACCGGCCGCCGTCCAGCGGGACGAGCGGGCGCAGGTCCGGCGGGATCACCGGGACATGGGTGAGGATCATCCATTCCGGCTTGTTGCCGGAGAGCTGGAAGGCCTCCACGATCTTCAGGCGCTTGGCGAGCTTCTTGGGCTTCAGCTCGGTGGTGGCCTCGGCGATCTCCACCCGCAGGTCGGCGGCGATCTTTTCCAGGTCCATGGAGCGCAGCAGCTCGCGGATGGCTTCGGCGCCGATCATGGCGGTGAAGCTGTCCTCGCCATACTCGTCCTGGGCGCGCAGATAGTCGTCCTCGGACAGAAGCTGGCGATACTTGAGGGGGGTCAGGCCCGGCTCAAGCACCACGAAATATTCGAAGTAAAGGATGCGCTCCAGGTCCTTGAGGGTCATGTCGAGCAGCAGGCCAATGCGGCTCGGCAGGGACTTCAGGAACCAGATATGGGCGACGGGCGCGGCCAGTTCGATATGGCCCATGCGCTCGCGGCGCACGCGCGAGAGGGTGACCTCGACGCCGCACTTCTCGCAGATGATGCCCTTGTACTTCATGCGCTTGTACTTGCCGCACAAGCACTCATAGTCCTTGATGGGCCCGAAGATGCGTGCGCAGAACAGGCCGTCGCGCTCGGGCTTGAAGGTCCGGTAGTTGATGGTCTCAGGCTTCTTGATCTCGCCATAGGACCAGGAGGCGATCTTCTCGGGGCTCGCGATCGAGATCTTGATCTGATCAAAGGTCGGAGCCGGGGTCGCCGGATTGAAGAGATTCATCACCTCTTGATTCATCGCCGTCTCCTTCGGCTCGGCCGGGTGGTCCCCTCATGCCGCCTGAGGGGGACCGGCCGGAAAATTCGTGTCACATCGCGGCGGCGCAGGCTCGACGCCTGCGCCCTTGGATGAACGCGGCCTTATTCGGCCGCGGGCAGGTTCTCGCGGGTGCCGGGGGCGACGTTGCGCCCGGTCTTGGAATTCACCAGCTCGACATTGAGGCCGAGCGAGCGCATTTCCTTCACCAGCACGTTGAAGCTTTCCGGAATGCCGCTCTCGAACGTGTCCTCGCCGCGCACGATGGCCTCGTAGACCTTGGTGCGGCCGGCCACGTCGTCCGACTTCACGGTGAGCATTTCCTGGAGGGTGTAGGCCGCGCCATAGGCCTCCAGCGCCCACACTTCCATTTCGCCGAAGCGCTGGCCACCGAACTGCGCCTTGCCGCCCAGCGGCTGCTGGGTGACGAGCGAGTAGGGGCCGATGGAGCGGGCGTGGATCTTGTCGTCCACCAGGTGATGCAGCTTCAGCATGTAGATGTAGCCGACCGTCACGTTACGGTCGAAGGGCTCGCCGGTGCGTCCGTCATAGAGGGTGGACTGGCCGGACGGGTTGAGACCAGCCTTCTCCAGCTGCGCCTCGATGTCGGCCTCGCGGGCGCCGTCGAACACCGGGGTGGCCATGGGCACACCCTTGCGCAGGTTCTCCGACAGCTCGATCAGCTCGTTCTGCTTCAAGGGCTCGATCTCGGCCTTGCCGTAGACGCTCTCCAGAGCGCCGCGCAGCTTGGCTTCGTCGTGCGCCGCATAATAGGCATCGACCGCCGCCGCCACCTGGCGACCCAGGCCCGCGCAGGCCCAGCCCAGATGGGTTTCGAGGATCTGTCCCACATTCATGCGGCTCGGCACGCCGAGCGGGTTCAGCACGATGTCCACGTTGGTGCCGTCCTCAAGGAACGGCATGTCTTCCACGGGGACGATGCGCGAAACCACGCCCTTGTTGCCGTGACGGCCGGCCATCTTGTCGCCAGGCTGGATCTTGCGCTTCACCGCGACGAAGACCTTGACCATCTTCATCACGCCCGGAGGCAGCTCGTCGCCACGCTGGAGCTTTTCGACCTTGTCGAGGAAGCGCTGCTCAAGGCGCTTCTTGGACTCGTCATACTGGGCGCGCATGGCTTCGATTTCACCCATGAGGGTGTCGTCGGCCACCGCGAACAGCCACCACTGCGAGCGCGGGGTGTCACCCAGCAGCTCCTTGGTGATCTCCGTGTCCTTCTTGAAGCCCTTGGGACCGGCAATGCCGGGCTTGCCCGAGAGCATCTCCAGGAGACGGCCATAGACGTTGCGGTCCAGGATCGCCTGCTCGTCGTCGCGGTCCTTGGCGAGACGCTCGATCTCCTCGCGCTCGATGGCCAGCGCACGCTCGTCCTTGTCGACGCCGTGGCGGTTGAACACGCGCACTTCCACCACCGTGCCCGTCGTGCCCGGAGGCAGGCGGAGCGAGGTGTCGCGCACGTCGGCGGCCTTCTCGCCGAAGATGGCGCGCAGGAGCTTTTCTTCCGGCGTCATCGGGCTCTCGCCCTTGGGGGTGATCTTGCCCACCAGGATGTCGCCGGCCCGCACTTCCGCGCCGATATAGACGATGCCCGCTTCGTCGAGATTCTTCAGCGCCTCTTCCGAGACGTTGGGAATGTCGCGGGTGATTTCCTCCGGCCCGAGCTTGGTGTCGCGGGCCATGGCCTCGAACTCCTCGATATGGATCGAGGTGAACACGTCGTCCTTGACGATGTTCTCCGAGAGCAGGATGGAGTCTTCGAAGTTGTAGCCGTTCCAGGGCATGAAGGCGACGAGCACGTTCCGGCCCAGGGCCAGCTCGCCCAGCTCCGTGGACGGGCCGTCGGCGATGATGTCGCCGCGACGCACCTGGTCACCCACGCGCACCAGCGGACGCTGGTTGATGCAGGTGGACTGGTTGGAGCGCTGGAACTTCATCAGCCGGTAGATGTCGACGCCGGACTTGGAGGCGTCGGTCTCTTCCGTGGCGCGGATAACGATACGGGTGGCGTCCACCTGGTCCACCACGCCGGTGCGGCGGGCGGCGATGGCGGCGCCGGAATCGCGGGCCACGACGGCTTCCATGCCGGTGCCGACGAGGGGCGCCTGCGAGCGCACCAGCGGCACGGCCTGACGCTGCATGTTGGAGCCCATGAGCGCG
Source organism: Aquabacter sp. DMC10 (assembly GCF_056314145.1). Taxonomy (NCBI): domain Bacteria; kingdom Pseudomonadati; phylum Pseudomonadota; class Alphaproteobacteria; order Hyphomicrobiales; family Xanthobacteraceae; genus Aquabacter; species Aquabacter sp. DMC10. The sequence goes on from NZ_JBQUYX010000002.1 coordinate 405,009, forward strand.
CGGTTCGCGTCGTCGTTCTCAAGGAACGGGATCAGCGCCGCGGCCACCGACACCAGCTGCTTGGGCGACACGTCCATGAAGTCGACGCGGTCGGGTGACACCAGGAGCACGTCGCCCGCATGGCGGCAGACCACCAGGTCTTCCTCGAACTTGCCATTGGCATCGAGCGGGATGTTGGCCTGCGCGACGTAGTACTTCCCCTCCTCCATGGCGGAGAGATAGACCACCTCGTCGGTCACGTGCCCGTCCACCACCTTGCGGTAGGGGGCCTCGATGAAGCCGTACTTGTTCACGCGGGCGAAGGTCGCCAGCGAGTTGATGAGGCCGATATTCGGACCTTCCGGAGTCTCAATGGGGCAGATGCGGCCGTAGTGGGTCGGGTGCACGTCGCGCACCTCGAAGCCCGCCCGCTCGCGGGTCAGACCGCCCGGGCCAAGCGCCGAGAGGCGGCGCTTGTGAGTGATCTCGGACAGCGGGTTGGTCTGGTCCATGAACTGCGACAGCTGCGAGGAACCGAAGAACTCGCGCACCGCCGCCGCAACCGGCTTGGCGTTGATGAGGTCCTGCGGCATCACGGTGTCGATGTCGACGGACGACATGCGCTCCTTGATGGCGCGCTCCATGCGCAGCAGGCCGACGCGGTACTGGTTCTCCATGAGCTCGCCGACCGAGCGCACGCGGCGATTGCCGAGATGGTCGATGTCGTCGATCTCGCCCTTGCCGTCGCGCAGCTCCACCAGCGTGCGGATGACCGAGAGGATGTCCTCGCGGCGCAGCACGCGCACGGTGTCGGGGCAGTTCAGGTCCAGGCGCATGTTCATCTTCACGCGACCGACCGCGGACAGATCGTAGCGCTCGGCGTCGAAGAACAGCGAATGGAACATGGCCTGGGCGCTGTCGAGCGTCGGCGGCTCGCCCGGGCGCATCACGCGATAGATGTCGAAGAGCGCATCCTCGCGGGTCATGTTCTTGTCGGCCGACAGCGTGTTGCGGATGTAGGCACCCGTGTTCACGTGGTCGATGTCGAGGATCGGGATGTCGTTATAGCCGGTCTCCTCGAGCAGCTTCAGCAGCTTCTCGGTGACCTCGTCGCCCGCTTCCGCATGGATCTCGCCGGTGGCGGCGTCCACGAGGTCCTCGGCGATATACTGGCCGATCATCTCCTCGTCGGAGATCTTGAGGGCCTTGAGGCCCTTCTCGGCCAGCTGGCGGGCGGCGCGCACGGTCAGCTTCTTGCCGGCCTCGACCACCACTTCGCCGGTGTCGGCGTCCACCATGTCGGAGACGGCCTTGTAGCCCTTCATCCGCTTGGGATCGAACGGCATGCGCCAGCCGTCCTTGGCGCGGGAATACTGGATCTTCTGGTAGAAGGTATCCAGGATCTCTTCCGCGTCGAGGCCGAGCGCATAGAGCAGGCTCGTCACCGGGATCTTGCGGCGACGGTCGATGCGCGCATAGACGATGTCCTTGGCGTCGAACTCAATGTCGAGCCAGGACCCGCGATAGGGGATGATGCGCGCCGCGAACAGGAGCTTGCCCGAGGAATGGGTCTTGCCCTTGTCGTGGTCGAAGAAGACGCCCGGCGAACGGTGCATCTGGGAGACGATGACGCGCTCGGTGCCGTTGACAATGAACGTGCCGTTCATGGTCATGAGCGGGATGTCGCCGGTGTAGACGTCCTGCTCCTTGATGTCCTTGACGGACTTGGCGCCGGTGTCCGGGTCCACATCGAACACGATGAGACGCAGGGTGACCTTCAGCGGGGCAGCAAAGGTCATGCCGCGCTGGCGGCACTCGTCCACGTCATATTTCGGGGGCTCGAACTCGTAGCGCACGAACTCCAGCATGGCGGCGCCGGAAAAGTCGGAGATGGGAAATACCGACTTGAACACGGCCTGGAGACCGTCGTCCGCGCGCCCGCCCTTCGGCTCTTCGATCTGCAGGAACTGGTCATAGGACGCCTTCTGAACCTCGATGAGGTTCGGCATCTCAGCGACTTCCTTGATCTTGCCGAAGAATTTGCGGATCCGCTTGCGACCGGTGAACGTTTGCGCCATCTCGATCCTCGTCCGTCCTGGTCCTTGGGGTCCGGCCCTCCTGGACGCTCTCCTGCAAGGAAAGCAGCCGTGCCGGCCCATCGACCCCACACCGTCCGGCCGGAAAGGTGGGGGCGAAGCGCCATCCCTTTCCAAGCCGCGACGGCTCTCCGGACCGCCTGCCCCTTCAGGCCGTCCGGAGAGCCGTCCCCCTCGTCCCATCCGCCGTCCATGAACGGCGAAACAGGCGGCCCCGGAAACCGGGGCCGCCCACTTTCAAAAGCTCACTTGAGCTCGACCTTGGCGCCAGCCTTCTCGAGCTGGGCCTTGAGCTTCTCGGCTTCGTCCTTGGACACGCCTTCCTTGACGGGCTTGGGCGCGCCTTCGACGAGATCCTTGGCTTCCTTGAGGCCCAGGCCGGTGATGGCGCGGACTTCCTTGATGACCTCGATCTTCTTGTCGCCGGCAGCCGCGAGCACCACGGTGAACTCGGTCTGCTCTTCGACGGCCGGGGCGGCAGCAGCCGCGCCGGGGGCAGCCGCAACCGCGACGGCGGCAGCAGCGGAAACGCCCCACTTCTCCTCGAGGAGCTTGGCAAGCTCAGCGGCCTCGAGAACGGTCAGGGAGGACAGCTCGTCAACGAGCTTGGTCAGATCAGCCATTGTCGTTTCTTTCTAGATAGGTTCGAAATTCAGGTTTGCGAGATCCAACCGCCTCACGCGGCTTCGTCCTGCTTGGCATAGGCCCCAAACACGCGCGCGAGCTTCGCAGCCGGCGCCGTGGTGAGCTGGGCGATCTTGGTAGCCGGGGCCTGGATGAGGCCGACCAGCTTCGCACGCAGCTCGTCAAGGGACGGCATGGTGGCGAGCGCCTTCACACCGTCAGCATTGAGGGCCGTCTTGCCCATCGCGCCGCCGAGGATGACGAACTTGTCGTTACCCTTGGCAAACTCGACGGCAACCTTCGGCGCCGCCACCGGATCGCTCGAATAAGCGATGATGGTGGGTCCCTTCAGAAGGGACGCCACATGGGCGACGTCGGAGCCTTCCAGAGCGATCTTGGCGAGGCGGTTCTTCGCCACCTTCACGGTCGCACCCTCGGCCTTCATCTGTCGACGAAGCTTCGACATCTGGGCCACGGTGAGGCCGGAATAGTGGGCCACCACGACGACCGAAGTGGTCTTGAACACTTCGGCGAGCGTCGTGACGAGCTCTTGTTTTTCCGCTCGATCCACGTCTGGCTCTCTTTAAGCCTGTGGCGGAACCAGAGACTGGCTCCACCGGTTGCACCTTGCCGCCCGCACGAGAGTGACGTGCCCAATGTTGGACATGCCGCTCGCGGAACGCGCGACGCTCAATGCCCTGTCCCCTCGGATCCGGGTCACCGGCCACAAGGTGCTGGTTCGAACCGATCTGTTGCGGCAAGCTCGAGGCTGCCGCGCGAAATCCGTCTTCCCCGTCTATGCTGGCCCTCCAGGGGACCTTCCGGGCGGAAGGTCTGGCGAGGATTAAGCCACGCGTGAAGCGTGGCGCCCGCAGTCTCGGACAGGACTTCTGCCCGCCTGCGTCCCTGGCCGAAACCTGAGATTCAGACGAACATAAAGGCCGGGAGGGCGAACCCTTCCAGCCCCTCCGACGCCGTCTCCGGCGTGGAAGCCATAAACCCGCCTCGCCTCTCGGCAACGCGGGAACAGGGTGTATATAAGGTCAAGGCCGGCTTGTCACGCCCTCCCGCACTTTTTTCTCTTGACGCGGAAGCCGTCCTGTTACAGCCGCCAGACCCCCGCTCCGGTTCGGGGGAGCCACTGAAAAGGAGGCGCAAACGCCTGCGGCGGCACGATTTCACCCCGCGCGGGCAAGGCCCCTTCCTTTGCGCCCCTTGCAGGCCCCGAATGCAGAAAGGCCGGGCGCAGGGCCCGGCCTTTCAAGCTTTCTCGTCCGATCGCCCGCAGGCGATTCTGCGCCAATCAGGCGACGAGCACGGTGGACGGCTCCACCTTGATGCCCGGGCCCATGGTGGAGGACACCGCCACGCGCTGCACATAGGTGCCCTTGGCGCCGGTGGGCTTGGCCTTCACAACCGCGTCCACGAAGGCGCGGATGTTCTCGGCCAGCTTGTCCTGCTCGAACGAGGCCTTGCCGATACCGCCGTGGATGATACCGGCCTTCTCGACGCGGAACTCCACCGCGCCGCCCTTGGCGGCGGCGACGGCGCCCTTCACGTCCATGGTCACGGTGCCGACCTTCGGGTTCGGCATCAGGCCACGCGGGCCGAGCACCTTGCCGAGGCGGCCGACGAGCGGCATCAGGTCGGGGGTGGCGATGCAGCGATCGAAGTCGATCGTGCCGCCCTGGATGGTCTCCAGCAGGTCCTCGGCGCCGACGATGTCAGCCCCGGCGGCCTTCGCCTCGTCCGCCTTGGCGCCGCGGGCGAACACCGCCACGCGCACCGTGCGGCCCGAACCGTTGGGCAGGTTGCAGACGCCACGGACCATCTGGTCCGCATGGCGGGGGTCCACGCCGAGGTTGATCGCGACCTCGATGGTCTCGTCAAATTTGGCGGTGGCACGCTCCTTCAGGAGGGCGAGCGCCTCATCCAGAGAATAGAGCTTGGTGCGATCGATACCCTCGCGGGTGGCGCGGACGCGCTTGCCGTGATTCGCCATGATGCTCACCCCTGAACCTGGAGGCCCATGGACCGGGCCGAGCCTTCGATCATCTGAAGCGCGGCCTCAACGGTGTCGCAGTTCAGATCCTTCATCTTCTTCTCGGCGATCTCGACCATCTGGGCGCGGGTCACCTTGCCGACGGTCGCACCCTTGCCGGGGGTCTTGGAGCCGGAGCCGGGCTTCTTCTTCGTCTCAAGGCCGGCGGCCTTCTTGAGGAAGTAGGAGACCGGGGGGGTCTTCAGCTCGAAGGTGAAGGAACGGTCCTGGTAGACCGTGATCACGACGGGGATGGGCATCCCCTTCTCTTCCTTCTGCGTGGCGGCATTGAACGCCTTGCAGAATTCCATGATGTTCAGGCCGCGCTGACCGAGCGCCGGGCCGATGGGCGGCGCCGGGTTGGCGCTGCCAGCCGCAACCTGCAGCTTGACGTAACCGGTAATCTTCTTCGCCATCTCTAGCTCCCGTGAAACGCCGAATAGCCCGCGGATGCGGGCCAGCCGGCCAGGATTGCGTGGTCTGGATATTGGAGGTGCGTGGCGAAACGCCCGCCTCACCTCCCACGCCGCGACCGGAATGCCTCCCGGCCGCACTTCCCCGAAGGCGCAGGACGCCCCCAAGGGAGGCGCCTCCATATAGGAGGAGCGCCTCGGATGCAAGGGTCTCATCCCCTGGCGCACCGGGACGAGGGCCGCCCTGCCTTGCGCCCGCCCGCCCCTCCGTTCGCGGAGCGGCCGCCCGATCAGAAGGGAATGGCGAGCCGGGCGCTGAACTCCTGGGCCAGATAGTCCTGCCCGATCTGCGCCTTGTACTCGCCGCGCAGCTCGTAGCCCTTCACGTGGTAGAGCTGCACGCCCACCCCCAGATCCACCAGGGTGTCCGGCATGGATTGGGAGGACGTGTAGGCGGGCACATTGGCCCCCACGCCTTGCAAGGTCGCCTGCACATCCATGCTGTCATTGGACAGGAAGGTCATGCCGACGGTGGCGTAGGGCCGCAGCCAGTATTCCTTGCTGAGGTCCACCCGCGCGCCGATTTCCACATTGGGGCTGAAGGCGAAGGTCCACTCCTTCATGGACGCCATCTGCAGGTTGAGGCCACCGGCCCCGGTTTCCGCATAGCCGGGCATGTAGGTGTAGATCACATCGAAGTCGGCGTAGGGCTTCACGTACCAATTGTCGAAGGCGAACTCATAGGCCGCGCGGAAGCGGCCGCCCAGGGTGACCACTTCCGAGGAACTCTCGGCGAGCCAGGTGGCATTGCCAAGGCTCACATAGCGCTCATTGTCATAGCTGCCGAAGCCGAGATGGCCGGTCACCGACAGCAGCCAGGGGCCAAGCTGGCGCTTCAGCGAAACCGCGACATCGCCCGCCTGGCCGTCCGCGCTGGAATAGCCGTTTGCCGGATTGAAGTTCGAGGAGGTAAAGCCCAGCGTCGATCCGAGGAACCAGCCCTCGGCGATCTCCCGCTGCATGCCAATGCGGTAGGTGAGGCTGTCGATGGTGTAGCCGTTGACCTGCGCGGTGGAATATTGCTCCGCCCGGCCGGCGATGACCCGCGCCCAGGCGCAATCGGTCTCCTGAAGCATGGCGGAGGAGCCCGAGAAGGCGGGGCAGCTCAAGGACGCATGCATCGAGGTGCGCGCGCCGGTGGTCTGGGACACCGCCGAGGCATTGTTCTCTTCCGCCGAGAGGCTGTCGAGCTGGGACTGGTAGTTGGCGAGCGTCGAAATGCCGGCCAGGGTGGCGAACGTCGCGGCCTGGGTGGCGTCCGAATTGCCCCAGGACGCCTGGAGGTGCTGGGCCAGATTCTGCTCGCTCTGGGTCAGGCTGACCCCGGTGGGCTGGAAATTGGCCTGCGGCGCCACGCTCAGCTGGAGCGCGCCATTCACATTCACGGAGGTGGTGCTGCCGGGCGAGCGATCGCTGCTCACCATCCAGGTGATGACGTTCAGCGGCGAGGCCGCGATGGTGGCGTTGGCGTTGATGCCCTGGTTGGCGGTCAGGAAGGTGTAGGTGCCGGGCAAGAGGGTGCCGGTGGCATTGAACTGGATCTGCCCGCCCAGCTTCGCCGTGCCGGACACCGTATAGAGATCGGTGGTCTGCGTGCCCGTCTTGTTCACGTCCACCACCAGGGTGCCGGTCGGGGCCTGGATGAAGTTGCCGTTGATCTGCGTGGTCGCCAGCACCCCCGGGCCACCGGAATTCAGCACCCCGGCATTGGTGAAGGTGGCGGTGCCGAGATTGACGGCCGAGCTGAAGGTGCTGCCGCCGCTATAGAAGGCGCCGTAATTGTTGAAGGCGGACCCGGTCCCGGCCTGGCTGAAGTCGATGCCGCCCAGCAGCGTGCCATAATTGTTCAAGGTCGTGCTGCCGCTGCCGGTGGCGATCACGCTGGTGCCGGACAGGGCGCTCACCGTGCTGCCGCCCATGAGGTTGATGGTATTGGCAAGGCCGCCATCCACCTGGATCGCCGCGCCGGCATAGCTGCCGCCGACAAGGGTGCCGGCGAACGTAATGTCGATGGTGCCGCTCGGGGTGAAGATGGCGCCGGACGTGCCCTGCGTGCCGCTCTGGGCGAAGATGCCCACCGCGTTTTCGCCGGTGGCGGAGATGTTGCCGGTATAATTGATGCTGACGCCCTTGGCCTGGGTAAAGCTCTGCTCGCCCCCTTGCAAGATCGACAACACATTGGGCGCACGGGCGGTATTGCCGCTGGTGGTCGGCACGATCAGCCCGGAGATATCCGACACCGCTCCACCGCCGCCGCTCAGGCTCTGGGCGAAGATGCCGTGCGCGGACATGCCATTGGTGACGATGCTGGTGGTGCCGCTCCCGGCGGGCGCCGTGATGGTGACGAGCCCGCCGTTGCCCACGCCCATGGTGCCGGACATGAGCGCGCTGTAGCTGAAGCCCAGCGCATCCCACATGCCCGCATAGCCGCCACCGCCGCCGATGCTTTGTGCCAGGATGCCCGCGGCGCCGGCGCCGGAGGTGACGATGGTCGCCCCGCTGGCCAGGGACACCGTGACGGCCCCGCCATTTCCGAGGCCACCGCCCATGGAGCTGCCGCTGCCGAGCGAAATGCTGGCCGAGGAGCCCGCGCCATCGGTGGCAAAGCCGCCGCCGCCACCGATGGACTGCGCCAGAATGCCCATGGCGCCATTGCCGGAGGTGGAGATCGCCCCCGAATGGTTGACGGTCACCGCGCCGCCATTGCTCATCCCCGGCACGCTCTGCTGGAGGCCAAGCGTCAGCGTGACCGTGCCAGACGCATTGTCCAGCTGGGTCTGCAACTGGCCCAACAGAGCGTTGAGATCGATGTTGGAGGCCTGCGCCGTCTGGTTCAGCGCGGTCAACATGGCGTCAATGGCCGCGTCCACATCGGCGTTCACGCCGGTGATGTCGATGGGCGTGCCCTCATTGAGGAAGAAGATGCCGCCGCCGCCCCCCACGCTCTGGGCGACCAGCGCGTGCGCCTCCTCTCCCTGCGTGGAGATGGACCCGCCATTGGTGAGCGTCACCGTGCCCCCCTGCAGTCCGCCGCCCTGCGCCCCTGCGCCGCCCACCTTCACGGCGAAGTCCAGCGAGAAGGTCTGCGGATCGGTGGCCAGGCCGCCCACGCCGCCGCCGCCCCCCGCCGATTGGGCGAGGATGCCGAACGCGGAATGCCCGGAGGTGGCGATGTTGCCGGTGTTGTTGATCGTCACGATCCCGCCGGAGCCGGCCGCCCCGCCGCTGCCGCCCACGCCCACGCTGGCATTGGCGATCTCGCCACCGGCCACCGTCGCCGCGCCGCCGGTGCCGCCACCGCCGCCGATGGATTGTGCAAAAATGCCGAAGGCCACGTCCCCGACGGTCAGGATGTTGCCGGCATTGGTCACCGTGACGGCCCCGCCGTCCCCGCCGGCGCCGCCGCTGCCGCCCACGCCCACATTGGCGGAGACGGTGATGCCCGGCCACTTGTTCTCCGTCACGCCGAGCCTCTTGGAGAAGTTCGGCAGGTTGTTCATGATCCAGGACTTGGCGAGATAGATGATGCCATTCTTGGTCTCGTCGCCAATGGTGGAATCCATGAAACTGTCGCCGGAATCCGCCGTGCCCGAACCGCCATTGCCGCCGCCGCCGCCAACGGACTGGGCGAAGATGCCATGCGCTCCGTCGGCATTGGTCTTGATGGTGCCGGCCGTCTGGTTGGTGACGAGGATGGTACCGCCCACGCCCCCACCCGCGCCGGCGCCGCCCACGGAGACATTGACCGTGTAGGTGTCGCTGCCGCTGCCCTGGCCGGCGCCGCCCGTGCCGCCGCCGCCGCCCACCGACTGGGCGAAAATGCCCCGGGCGTCGGTGCCCAGGGTGGTGATGGTGCCGGAATTGGTGACCGTCACCGCGCCGCCGTCGCCGCCTCCAGCGCCCTGGCCGCCGATGCCCACGGAGACCCCGCCGCTGGTGCCGGTGGAAACCGGGATATGGCTGAGAAGGCCCAGGGACGAGGGCAAGCTGGTGGACAGCGCGGCCGTGCCGAGGCCGCCATTGCCACCGCCGCCGCCAATGCTCATGGCCAGGATGCCGTCCGCCGAATAGCCATTGGTGAACAGGGTGCCCGTATTGACCACATTCACGGTGCCGCCGACACCGCCGCCGCCGCCATTTCCGCCCACCGCCGTGGCCACGGAAACCTGCGGGGTCTTGCCATAGGTATAGCTGCTGGCGGTGGCATTGCCGCCCGTGCCGCCGCCGCCGCCAATGCTGTAGGCGGCGATGGCCGCGGACTGGCTGTCGAGCGTGGTGACGGTGCCGTTGTTGGTCACCCACACAGCGCCGCCCTCGCCCGCCGTGCCGCCCGTGCCGCCCACCGCCACGGACAGGCTGATGGCCGGCACTTCCCCATATCCGACCGAAAAGGCGTTGGCGCTCGCCTGGCCGCCGCCACCGCCGCCGCCGCCGATGCTCTGGGCGAGGATGCCCGGGGCATCCATGGCGGCCGTGGTGATGGTGCCGTTATTGGTCACCTGGACCGTGCCGCCATTGCCGCCCGGGCCGCCATTGCCGCCGATGCCCACGCTGACGCTGGGGCCAACGCTCACCGAGCTGGAGGAGGCTTCGCCGCCATTGCCGCCGCCGCCGCCCACGCTGACCGCCAGGATGCCCGATGCGCCGGTGCCGGTGGTGCTGATGGTGGCCATGTTGGTGACGGTCACAAGACCGCCATTGCCGCCGAGCCCGCCATTGCCGGCCACCGTCACGCAGACGGCCAGGCACCAGCCATCGGACGAGCCGCCATTGCCGCCGCCACCGCCAATGGAGGTGGCCACCACGCCGAAGGCCTCATAGCCGGCGGTGGTGATGCTGCCGGCATTCAGCTGCACCAGGACATTGCCGCCGGCGGAACCCGCCCCGGCATCACCGTCATTATGATCCACCGTCCAATCGGCCGTGCCGCCATTGCCGCCGAAACCGCCATTGGAAACGGCGAAAATGCCGAAGGCGTAGTCCCCTGCGGTGGTGACCGCGGTGCCGTAATTGGTGACCGCCACCTGATACTGGGTGTTGGCGCTGTTCCAGGTCATCGGGCCGCCACCCGCGCCGCCGGCCCCGCCCGTTTCGGACACGCCGCTCGTGGCCTCGCCGCCGGCGCCGCCGGCCCCGCCGGAACTTTCCGCAAAGACGCCATAGGCATTGGCGCCGGTGGTGGAGATCACCGAGGCGCCGCCCAGATTGACCGTCACATAATTGCCGCCGCCGCCCGCGCCGCCGACACCGCCGGTCCCCGAGCCGACCATTTCGCCGCCCGTGCCGCCGGCCCCGCCCTGGCTGAGGGCATAGATGGCGGCGGCGGCGGCGCCCTGGGTCACGATGGTGGTGTTGGACCAGGTGCCCACATAGACGGTGCCGCCATTGCCGCCCGCCCCGCCATTATAGCCGGTATAGGAGAAGGCCCCGCCATTGGCGCCGCCGGGTGCGCCGGTGCCCCCGACGGCCTCCGCGTCGATGCCCCGCGCGCTCGACCCCACCGTGGTGATGCTGCTGGTCGCGCCAGCGGCATTGCCGAGGGTGACCACGGTCGCCCAGCCGGGACCCGCCCCGGCTCCCGTGGTCGACCCCACATTGGCGCCGGCATTGCCGCCATTGCTGAGGGCATAGACGCCCGGCGACTGGCTGCCGCTGGTGGCCAGAGTGCCGGTGATGTTCGCGGTCGCCACATTGGCGGCGCCGCCCCAGCCGCCGGGGCCGCCAATGCCGCCGGTGCCGCCATTGGCGGTCAGGTAGATGGCGGGCGCGGACGCCCCCGTGGTGGTGTAGCCGCCGGCCGAGGGGGAGAGGTTGGCATTGACAGTGACGACGCCGCCGCGCCCACCATTGCCCGCGCCCACGTCGTCCGCCGAATTTCCGCCGGTGCCCCCATTGGCAGAGGCGCCGATGGCGGGCGCATTCAGCGCGGTGATGGTGCCGTTGGCGGTGATGTTCACCGTCCCGCCATTGCCGCCCACGCCGCCCGACGCATCGGTGAAGGCGGTGCCGCCATTGCCGCCGGTGCCGCCGCTGGACGACGCCCAAATGCCGAAGGCGGAGGCGGCGGACGTGGCGATGCTGCCGTTATTGGTGATGTTGACGATGCCACCATTGCCGCCGGCACCGCCCGGACTTGCATCGCCAAGCCCGGTGCTGCCGCCCACGCCACCCGCGCCGCCATCCACCTGGGCGACGATACCGGATGCGTAGGTGCCGGAGGTGGTGATGGCGCCATCATTGGTGATGTTCACCGTGCCGCCAGTGCCGCCGGTCCCGCCCACGTTGCCGGCGCCGGAGGACGGGTTACCGCTGCCCCCGCTGCCGCCGAGGCTGGTGGCCTGGATGCCGAAGGCGCCTTGCGAGCTGGTGGTGATGGTGCCGGAATTGGTGACGTTGGACACGCCGCCATTGCCGCCATTGCCGGGCCGGGCCGTATCCAGATTGGCAGCGCCGGCGCCACCGTCGCTGGTGGCGACCATGCCATTGCCGCTGGTATTGATGAGGATATAGGCCCCGGCGGTGTTGGTGGCATTGGCGGTGCCGCCATTGCCGCCATTGCCGCCATTGCCAGCGCCCGCCCAGGTCGAGGAATTCCCCCCCATGCCGCCGGCGCCGCCATTGGCCTGCGCCGTCAGGCCAGACCGACCGATGGTCCCGCCGACGGAAATGACGCTGGAATTGATGGCGGTCGCGGTGCCGCCCTGCCCGCCCGCGCCGCCATTGCTGCCGCTGTCCCAGCCCGCATCGCCGCCGGAACCGCCGGGACCGCCGGGCGACTCGGCATAAAGGGCCCAATTCAGCTGGCTGTGGTTTTGCACGGAGACGATGCCGCCCGTCCCGCCGGCGCCACCATTGTCGCTGTCGTCATTGCTGTTCCAGCCGCCGGAGCCATTGCTGGCGCCCGTCCACCAGGTGGCCCCATCGGTCCCGCAAAAGGAGGCCGAGCAGGAAATATTCTGCGCCCACGCTGCCCTGGAGGCGCCAAGATCGAGCGCCAACGGGCCGGCAAGGCAGGTGGCAGCCAGCAAAGCCCGCTTCAGGGCTTTGCGTCCAGACAGTGCGACGATCATAAAAGGCCCCCAAGCCCAAATCCCAGCCAAATCATCGGCAGCCGTCCCAGCAACGGCCACCCCCAAGCTCAGCCGCCCGCTGCAAAGCGGATCGTTCCGAGCCTGTCAGATTGCAGAACCGCACAAATATGGGGGAAGGGACCGTCGAACCCGCCGCCAGCACCGATGAGCGTCAGTAACCAACACCGTTCTATTCATCGCCACCGTCTATCACCACGGTCAGCGCAACAGATGCGGCCCATCTCGCCGGCGATGAACTCCTGCCTCCGCCCCCACTCAGCGACAATGCAGTCCACCACAACATGACGGTACGTGTAGCCCAGCGGAATGACAATAACACGAACATGAAGCCGACATTTTCGCGCATTAATTGTTCTCCATATTCACGGGACAGTTGCATATTTATCCATGTCTCACAACTTTTAGCATGTATTTCTTGGTTCAAATGGGCCGCTAAGCAACGCCTGACGTAGAAAAGGCCGGCCCCGAGCGGGACCGGCCTCCTGATGTCCATGTCTCTGAAAGGGGAGCGCTGCCGTGCGGCGTTGCGGCTCCTCGTTGCGGCTCCTCTTGGTGTCCGGCGGCGCCTCACACCTGATCGTAGTCGATCACCACCCGTGCGCTGGTGGGATGGGCCTGGCAGGTGAGGATGAAGCCCGCCTCCAGCTCCCAGCCTTCCAGCGAATAATTGAGGTCCATCTCGGCCGAGCCCTCCACCACCTTGGCACGGCAGGTGGAGCACATGCCGCCCTTGCAGGCGAAGGGCAGGTCCATGCCGGCCCGCAGCGCCGCGTCGAGGATCGCCTCGCCTTCCGCCACCGGCACGTCACGGCGCTTGCCGTCGACGATGAGGGAGGCGACATGGGCGGGGGCAGCTTCCGGGGCGATGACGGGCCTGGGACGCGGCTTGCCGCCATGGGCGGAGACGAAGCGCTCCACATGCACCTTTTCGGGGGGCAGGCCGAGATCCTTCAGCGTGCCTTCCAGCTCGTCGATCATGGCGGTCGGGCCGCAGACGAAGGCATGGTCCACGGCGGCGGCCGGCACCATGGCGGTGAGCAGCAGGCGCACCTTTTCCCCATTGAGGTGGCCGTTGAGCACCGGCAGGTCCTGCTCTTCCCGCGAGAGCACATGGAACACGGAGAGGCGGCCCAGGAAGCGGTCCTTCAGCTCCTCCAGCTCGGTGCGGAAGAGGATGTCGGACGTCGTGCGGTTGCCGTAGAACAGATAGAAGCGGCTGTCCGGCTCGCGCGAGAGCACGCCGCGGGCGATGGACAGGACCGGCGTGATGCCCGAGCCGGCCGCGAAGGCCACATGGATGCGGCCATTGCCGGGATCGCTTTCCAGGCCGAAGCGGCCGGTGGGGGTCATCACGTCGATGGTGTCGCCGGCGGCAAGGTTCGCATTCACCCAGCCGGAAAAGACCCCGCTCTCCACCTGCTTCACCGCCACCCGCAGCTCGCCGTCATCGGGCCCGGAGCAGATGGAATAGGAGCGGCGCACCTCTTCCCCGTCGATGGTGGTGCGCAAAGTGAGATACTGGCCGGGTGCGAAGGCGAAGTCGGCGGCCAGATCGGCCGGGACGGCAAAGGTGATGGACACCGCCTCCGGCGTCTCCCGGCGCACCTCGCGCACGGTGAGCGCGTGGAATCTCGGCACGGCGCGCCCCGCGACGGGGGGAACGAGCGGGCTGCCGCCGGTCGCGGCATTGGTCTCAATGGCGGTGGACATGGCGTTTCCCGTTCAATGGCATTTGAAATAGTCGAAGGGTTCCCGGCAGACGTTGCAGCGCCACAGGGACTTGCAGGAAGTGGAGCCGAAGGCCGCGATCTCCGACGTGTCGGTGGCCCCGCATTGCGGGCAGGCCACCTGGTCCTCGCCGAACAGCGCCCGGCGCCCTCCCCCCTGGGCGGGAGGGGCGATACCATAGGCGCGCAGCTTGTCGCGGCCGTCCTGGCTCATCCAATCGGTGGTCCAGGCGGGGGAGAGCACCGTCTTGACGGTGACGGGGCCAAGCCCCGCTTTCTCAAGCGCCAGCTCGATCTCCAGCGCGATCATGTTCATGGCCGGGCAGCCGGAATAGGTGGGCGTGATCAGCACCTCGATCCGCCCATCCACCAGCCGCACGTCCCGCAGCACGCCGAGATCGGCAATGGTGAGCACCGGGATTTCCGGGTCCGTCACCTGGCCCGCCACGGCGCGGGCGCTCTCCAGGAGGCGCGCCTCCGGCCCGGTTCCGGTGCCGGAGAGCGCCCCGAGGGGCTGGTTCACCAGGTGGCTCCGGGGAAGGTGCGCTGAAGATATTGCAGCTCGGCGAGCAGATGGCCGAGATGCTCGGAATGCCGGCCCTGCCGTCCGCCCTTGTGCATCCAGGTGCCGGCGGGAAGGGTGAGCGTCGCCTCGGCGAGCACCGCATCCACCTTGGCCTTGAAGCCGGCGCGCAGCGGCTCGGGGTCCACAGCCACGCCCGCCTCGATCAAGGCGCGCTCGGCCGCGTCCACCTCGAACAGCTCGCCCGTGAAGGCCCAAAGCTCGTCCACCGCCGCCTGGGCGCGCTGATGGCTCTCCGCCGTGCCGTCGCCGAGGCGGATGATCCATTCGGCGCAGTGGCGCACATGATAGGCGCTCTCCTTCTCCGCCTTGGCGGCGATGGCGGAAAGCGTCGCGTCGGACGAACCCATCAGCGCTCGCCAATAGGGGTCGATGAAGGCGGAATAGAAGAACTGGCGCACCATGGTGCGCGCGAAGTCCCCGTTGGGCTGCTCCACCAGGAGCAGGTTCTGGTAGTCCCGCTCGCCGCGCAGATAGGCGAAGGCGTCCTCGTCATGGCCGGCGCCTTCCACCTCGCCCGCATAGCTATAGAGCGCGCGCGCCTGGCCGATGAGGTCGAGGCCCATATTGGCGAGCGCCATCTCCTCTTCCATGAGGGGGGCATGCCCGCACCATTCCGAGAGGCGATGGCCGAGGATCAGCGCATCGTCGGCGCGGCGCAGCAGATAGCGCACGAGCGGAATGTCCGCCACTTGGATGCTGGAGGTGGCCATGATGTGTCCCTCTTGCCGTTTCCCTTGCCCTGTCTTGTTCTGAACGTGCCGGGCACGTTCACATGTGGCCGACTTCCTCGGGCACTTCGTAGAAGGTGGGGTGGCGGTAGATCTTCGAGGCGGTGGGCTCGAACATCATGTCCTTGTCCGCCGGGTCCGAGGCCGTGATGGCATTGGAGGGGACCACCCAGATGGACAGGCCCTCGCCCCGGCGGGTGTAGAGGTCACGGGCCGCCTGGAGGGCGAGGGTGGCATCGGCCGCGTGCAGCGAGCCCACATGCTTGTGGGCCAGGCCATTGCGCGAGCGGATGAAGACTTCCCAGAGCGGGATGGCATTGACGGGCATCGCGTTTCCTCCTGTTGGCAGACGGCCCCACCTGTCGCTCGGGGGCGTTCACTGCGTTTGGCGGCGACATCGTTGGTTTATTCGTGCGGGTGCCGCCGGACTCTCGCCCCGCTCACCCTCTCCCCACCTGGAACTCCCCTCCCCCGCAAGCGGGAGAGGGGGCGCGTCGTGCCGGGGTCAGGCGGCGGCCTTGGCCTTGCGCTTCTCGGCGAAAGCGAGCGCGGCATCGCGCACCCAGGCGCCGTCGTCGTGCGCCTTGCGGCGGGCGGCCATGCGGTCGCGGTTGCAGGGGCCGTTGCCGGCGATCACCTGCTTGAACTCCTCCCAGTCGATGGCGCCATATTCCCAGTGGCCGGTCTCTTCATTGAGCTTGAGGTCCGGGTCGGGAAGGGAGAGGCCCAGATAATGGGCCTGCGGCACGGTGGCATCGACGAACTTCTGGCGCAGCTCGTCATTGGAGAAGCGCTTGATCTTCCAGCGGGTGGAGGCGTCCGAATGCTGGCTGGCCGCGTCGGGCGGGCCGAACATCATCAGGCAGGGCCACCACCAGCGATTCAGCGCGTCCTGCGCCATCTCCTTCTGCTCGGCGCTGCCCTTGGCCAGCGTCAGCATGATCTCGTAGCCCTGGCGCTGGTGGAAGGATTCCTCCTTGCACACCCGGATCATGGCGCGGGCATAGGGGCCGTAGGAGCAGCGGCACAGCGGGATCTGGTTCATGATCGCCGCGCCGTCCACCAGCCAGCCGATGGCGCCGATGTCCGCCCAGGTCAGGGTCGGATAGTTGAAGATGGACGAATATTTCGCCTTGCCGGACAGGAGCTGGTCCACCAGTTCCTCGCGCGAGGTGCCCAGCGTCTCGGCGGCCGCATAGAGATAAAGGCCGTGGCCGCACTCGTCCTGCACCTTGGCGAGCAGGGCCGCCTTGCGTCGGAGCGAGGGGGCGCGGGTGATCCAGTTGCCCTCGGGCAGCATGCCGATGATCTCGGAATGGGCATGCTGGGAGATCTGCCGGGTCAGCGTCTTGCGATAGGCGGCCGGCATCCAGTCATTGGGCTCGATG
This sequence comes from Aquabacter sp. DMC10, assembly GCF_056314145.1. NCBI lineage: Bacteria > Pseudomonadati > Pseudomonadota > Alphaproteobacteria > Hyphomicrobiales > Xanthobacteraceae > Aquabacter > Aquabacter sp. DMC10. The sequence goes on from NZ_JBQUYX010000002.1 coordinate 421,742, forward strand.
CGCTGCTCATCGTCGATGCGCGCCTGGAAGCGCGCGAGCAGCGCGGCATCCTCCAGCGTACGGTCGTTGGCGTCGGGATTGGCGTTGAGAGCCTGCGTGTACATGCGGTCCTCCCTATCTTGAAAAAATTATATGTGACGAAATTTAAGATCACAAGTGATTTTTGTAACATGTTTAGGATCGGTGATGCCGATCGGCCCGCTACGCGGTGCGCCTTGCATGCCAGCTTCGCCCCCTCCTGGCCTTCCCGGGCCTTGCCCCCTCCCCGGCCCTCCCCCGCTTCGCGGGAGAGGGGGTCATGGCGCGCCCGGCGGCGCGCCTCCGCACCAAGCTTCCGGCCTCCCTCCCGCACTGTCCGGCCCCCTCTCCCGCTTGCGGGGGAGGGTTGGGGAGGGGGAGGGCTCGGCGGCTGGTGCGGGCAGCGAACCCGCACGGCACGCCGCCTCAGAAAGAGAAAGCAGCCATGCCGCCGCCGGCCTCGCTTTCGCTTCACGGCCTCGTGTATGGTCCGCGCCCCATCCCAACCTGGAAGGACGCCATGAGCACCGACGGCGATTATGTGTATGACGATGCCACCGGCGAATGGCTGAGCCCCGAGGATGCCGCCGCCCGGAAGGGCGAGGCCGGCGCTGGCGTCGAGGTGCGCGATTCTCTCGGCAACCTGCTCCAGGACGGTGACAGCGTGACCCTCATCAAGGACCTGACGGTGAAAGGCGCCGGCCAGACGCTGAAGCGCGGCACGGTCATCAAGACCATCCGCCTCACCGGCGACGCCCAGGAGATCGACTGCCGCTATCCCGGCATCAAGGGCCTGGTGCTGCGCGCGGAGTTCGTGAAGAAGGTCTGACACGACCCTGGCGGTGGCGCCACACTGCGACACCACAAGTCATTGCCAAAATGGATGAAACTCTCATTGCCTCGGGCGTCATGAGTGATTTGCATCCGACCCTCATTGTGAGCAGTCTGGATGAAATCACAAAAATGGGGCGGCCATGACTGAGATGCGGACCGAAACCGACAGCCTGGGCGAAGTCCAGGTTCCCGCGGACAAGCTCTGGGGCGCGCAGACGCAGCGCTCCCTGGAGCATTTCAGCATCGGCAAGGACCTGATGCCGCGGGAAATGATTACCGCCTATGCCACCCTCAAGAAGGGCGCGGCCGCGGCCAACCACAAGGGCGGGCGCCTGCCGGACGAGCAGTTCAAGCTCATCACCGCCACCTGCGACGAGATTCTCGCCGGCCAGCACCACGACATGTTCCCGCTGCATGTGTGGATGACCGGCTCGGGCACCCAGTTCAACATGAACGTGAACGAGGTGATCTCCAACCGCTGCTGCCAGATGGCGGGCAACCCGCTGGGCGCGAAGACGCCGGTCCATCCCAATGACCACGTCAACATGTCCCAGTCGTCAAACGATTCCTTCCCCTCGGCGATGCATATCGCGGTGGGCGTCAACGCCACCACCCGCCTGATCCCGGCCGTCACCGCCCTGCGCGATGCCATCGCGGCCAAGGCGGAGGAGTGGAAGGACATCGTCAAGATCGGCCGCACCCACATGCAGGATGCCACGCCCCTGACGCTGGGTCAGGAATGGTCGGGCTATGCGGGCATGCTGACCGATGACCTGGAGCGCATCGACGACGCGCTGAAGGGGGTCTATCGCCTGGCTCTGGGCGGCACGGCCGTGGGCACCGGCATCAATGCCGCCCCCGGCTTTGCCGAGGCGGTGGCGGCGGAGATCGCCGCCCTCACGGGCCTTCCCTATGTGACCGCGCCCAACAAGTTCACGGTCCAGGGCGCCCATGACGCGCTGGTGCAGTTCTCCGGCACGCTGCGCACGCTTGCCGCCTCGCTCTACAAGATCGGCAACGACATCCGCCTGATGTCGTGCGGCCCGCGCGCGGGCTTTGCCGAGCTCATCATCCCGGAGAACGAGCCCGGCTCCTCCATCATGCCCGGCAAGGTGAACCCCACACAGGCCGAAGCGCTGACCATGCTGGCCGTGCAGATGATGGCCAATGACGTGGCGGTAGGCTTTGGCGGCGCCAGCGGCTATCTGGAGATGAATGTCTACAAGCCGCTGATGATCTTCAACATCTGCAACTCGATCACGCTGGCCACCGACGGCTGCACCAATTTCCGTCGCTTCCTGGTTGAGGGCACCAAGCCGAACCTGAAGAAGATCGCCGAATATGTGGACCGCTCGCTCATGCTGGTGACGGCCCTTGCCCCGGTGATCGGCTACGACAAGGCCTCCAAGATCGCCCACCACGCCATGGACAACGACCTCACCTTGAAGGAGGCGGCGCTGGAACTGGCCTATGTCACCGAGGACGAGTTCCACCGCGTGGTGGACCCGACCAAGATGGTGAAGCCCTACGTCGCCCACGAAGGCGACTGAGCGCCGTCCAATCCCCCCGCCGGCCCCGCGCCGGCGCCTTCCTGCCGGGCGGCCGCTCATGGCCGCCCTGTTCCTTGTCCAAGGACAGCATTGGGGCCTTCCATGACCGCTACCGGCTTTTCCCTCCTGCACGATTCCGAACTCAATCGCGGCAGCGCCTTCGCCGTGGAAGATCGGGCGCGCCTGGGCCTCGAAGGCCTGCTGCCGCCCGGCGCCGATACGCTGGAGACGCAGGTCGCCCGCGTGCACCTGCAACTGGAGCAGCTCGACAACGACCTGCAAAAGTACCTGCTGCTGAGCGATCTCCAGGCCCGCAACCAGACGCTCTATTACGCCACCCTCATGTCCGACCCGGCGACCTTCATGCCGCTGGTCTATACCCCCACCGTGGGCGAGGCCTGCCAGAAGTTCGACCATTTCCTGCGTGCCACGCGCGGGCTCTATCTGCCCATCACCGCCAAGGGGCGCCTGAAGTCCCTCATCGCCAACTGGCCGTACAAGGACATCCGCTTCATCGTCGTCACCGACGGCGAGCGCATCCTCGGCCTCGGCGATCTCGGCGTGAACGGCATGGGCATTCCGGTTGGCAAGCTGGCCCTCTATACGGTGTGCGCCGGCGTTCCCCCGGAGATGACGCTGCCCATCACGCTGGATGTGGGCACCAACAACGCCACCTACCTGGACGACCCGCTTTATCTCGGCCTGCGCCAGCAGCGGGTGCGCGGGGCGGAATATGACGCCTTCATCGAGGAGTTCGTCACCGCCATCACCGAGCTCTATCCCAAGTGCTGCATCCAGTGGGAAGACTTCGCCAATTTCCATGCGGTGCCGATCCTGGAGCGCTACAAGGACCGCACTTGCACCTATAATGACGACATCCAGGGCACGGCGGCCGTGGCGGTCGCGGGCATTTATGGGGCGCTCCGCATCTCCAAGGAGAAGCTCACCGATCAGACCTTCCTGTTCCTGGGCGGCGGCTCGGCGGCCACCGGCATCGCCGAGCTCATCAGCGAGGCCATGGTGCTGGAAGGCATCACCATCGAGGAGGCCCGCGCGCGCTGCTGGCTGTTCGACATCAACGGCCTGATGGTGTCCTCGCGGACCGATGTGGCGGATTTCCAGAAGCCCTTCGCCCACGACCATGCGCCGTTGAGCTCCTTCGTCGAGGCCATCGAGCAGTTGAAGCCCACCGGCATCGTCGGCGTCTCCACCGTGCCCAAGCTGTTCAACCAGGCGGTGATCGAGGCCATGGCCAAGATCAATGCCCGCCCCATCATCTTCCCCTATTCCAACCCCACCTCGCGCTCCGAATGCACGGCGGAAGAGGCCTATAAGTGGTCGGAGGGACGGGCCATCTTTGCCTCGGGTAGCCCCTTCCCGCCGGTGAAGCTGGGCGACAAGACCTTCATCCCCGGCCAGGGCAACAACGTCTATATCTTCCCGGCCATGGGCATGGCGGTGCTGGCGACCCAGGCCACCCGCGTCACCCAGGACATGTTCATCGTCGCCGCCCAGGCGGTGGCCGAGCTGGTGACGCAGGAGGAGCTGGACAGCGGCCTCATCTATCCGCCCCAGCACGACATCCGTGCCGCCTCCCTCCATGTGGCCGCGCGCATCGCCGAGCGGATCTTCGACAAGGGCCTTGCCCGCGTGGAACGGCCCGCCGACATTGCCGCCCATATCGAGGCCATGGCCTATCTGCCCGCCTATCCGGCGGTCTGACCATGGGGGATGCATCGCCGGCCGGTGAGGAAGAGGTCATCGCCCTGTTGCGCACCTGCACCCGTCTTCTGTTCTGCAACGGACAGACGACGGAGCGCACCGTGCGCAACGTCACGCGGCTTGCGGCCCATTTCGGCCTGACGGTGTCCGTCGGGCCGCGCTGGGGCGAAGTGGCGCTGCGCTTCATGAGGCCGGGCCAGGGCGAGCGGCTTGAAATCGTGCCGGCCATTCCCGCCGGCGTGGAGATGCACAAGGTCACGGAGACCTTGGAGGTCATGGACGCGGTGCGGGCGGGCCATCTGCCCCCCGCGGCAGCGCTCGACCGCCTCGCGGCGGTGGAGCACCTGGCGCCGGTCTCGCAGTTGCGCTTCGCGGCCCTTGCGGGCGCAGGCGCGGCGGCGCTGTCGGTGATCTTCGGCGCCACCGATCCGGTCACCATTCTCCTGGTCTTCGCCAGCGCCTTCGCCGGTGCCGTCCTGCGCCGGTGGCTGGCGCGGGTGGCGCCCACGCCCCTGCCCCAGCCGCTGGGGGCAGCCTTCCTCGCGGGCATCGTGGCCGTGGGCATCGCGCGGCTGCTGCCCTCCAGCGCCGTATTCGTTATCGCGCTGTGCCCCTGCATGGTGCTGGTGCCCGGGCCTCATCTCCTGAATGGGGCCATCGATCTGGCGCGCATGCGCCTGCCGCTCGCCCTCGAGCGCCTGTCCTATGCGGGGCTGCTCATCCTTCTCATCACGGTCGGCCTGCTGGCGGGCCTGTCGGTCGGTGGCCAAAGCATCCCGCTCACCCCCGGCGGCGCCAATGTGGCCCTGCCGGTGGACATGATCGCGGCCGGCATTGCGGTGGCCGCCTATGGCACCTTCTTTTCCATGCCCTGGCGGCGCTTGCCCTTGCCCATGGCGGTTGGAATGGTGGCACATGCGCTGCATTGGGGTGTCCTGGCGGTGGGCGGAGGTGCGGCTCTGTCGTCCTTCGTCGCCTGCCTCTTCGTGGGGGCCGTGGTCACCCCCCTCAGCAACCGCCTTCACATGCCCTTCGCCGCCTTCGCCTTCGCCTCCGTGGTCTCACTCATCCCCGGCTCCTATGTGTTTCGGATGGCGGACGCGCTCATCGGCATGGCCAATGCGGGCTCTGCAGCCGCGCCCCAATTGCTGACGGCGGCGGCGGTCTATGGCACCACCGCCATGGCCATCATGGTGGCCATGGCTTTCGGCCTCATCCTGCCGAAGATGCTGATCGAGGACATCGATCCCCCGGCCGATCTGTGAAGCCTCGGTCGGAAACAGGACGTCCTACGCCCTGAAGCGCTGCCTCAGGTCCCCCTGCGGCGCCGGCAGGGCGCCGTGCTCGTTCACCCCATGGGCATCGAGCCAGCGCTCCGATCCCTCCACCAGCGCGCCATAAATATCCGCGCACAAGGCCCGCGCCGCCGCGCCCGGCCAGTCCGCCGGCAGGATTTCGGCCGGAAGGAGCGGATCGCGCAGCACAATGCGCCGGTATTCGTGGATGAGCAGCACCCGCGCCACCAGCCGGTCGAGGTCGCTCATACCACCCCCATCCGCCAGCGCGGCGCCCAGCGGACCGAAGACGGCAAGGAAGCGCCCATAGGCTTCGCCCGTCTGGCCCAGGGGCCAGGCGCGGGCGGCGAGCGCGCGGGCCTCGTCCGACCCGCCCCGCGCTTCCACATGCAGGCTGTCGGCGGCTTCAAGTGGCACCGATGCGCCCCCCGGGGCGATCCAGACGCCGGACGCCGGCGAGCCGAAGCCGGCATCGGAGAGCGCCTCGCGCAGGCCCTCTCGCGTGGAGATGCCATCCAGGAACAGCATCTCGAAATGCCCGCGCCAGTCCGGCGGACGCTGGGCATAGATGTGCGCGCTCGCCCGCCGGAAGGTCTCGCGGCCCTTGTCCGCCAGCCGGTAGAAGGAGTTGCGGCCGATGCGCGTGCGCTCCAGCCAGCCATCGGAGGCAAGGCGCGAGACGGCCGTGCGCACCACCCCGTCGGCGATCCCCATGGCATTGAAGAAGGCCAAGAGTGTGCCCAGCCACACGCTGCCGCCACGCGGCACGATGGCATCGCCATAGATGGTGATAATGATGGACCATGTGCGAGAGGGTTCGGCCCGCACATGGTCAAGGATCTGGTTCAGCGCCGCTTGGGTGGGCGAGGAGGCGTCCGGCATGGATGCTCCATAGCGCTGGAAGGGCCGAACCGGAACCCTTCACGGGCCGTGGCGCCAATGACGGCCCGGCTCAGTCCCCCGAGGCCGCCGAGCGCGGCCGCGCCGCGGCGCGCTTGCGGGGCTTGGCGGAGGACGGCGCGGGAGCGGGCACCACAGCCGCCCTTTCGGCCGTTGTCCCGGTCTCAGCCTCCGCCACCACCGTCTTGCCTGCGCGCTCCGCCGGCACGGGCGTGCCGACCGCCGCCACCGCCTCCAGCGCGCCCGCCTGGAGCAAGGTGGTCACGAGCCGGGCATATTCGGCGCGCGACAGGCCTTTGCCGTCCCGGAACCAGAGATAATGCCAGTTGAGCATGCCGAAGAGCGACATGGTCAGGGGCTTCAGCATCGGCCCCCGCCCCACCTGCGGCACCGCCTCGGCCAGCGCATCGGAGAAGATGCGCACCAGCACGCGCTCCAATTCGCGCAGCACGTCCTGCTTTTCCTGCGGCAGGAGCTTCAAGTTCGCGATCTGGATCTGGTGCTGCGAATCGGCGTCCCGATAGGCTTCCAGCAGACCGGCGGAAATGGCGAACAGGCGCTCCTGCGGATCGCGCGCGCCGGAGGCCGCCTCCTCCACCACCTGGATGAGGGCGTCCAGATGGTCAGAGATGATGTCGAAGAGCAGCGCTTCCTTGTCGGGATAATAGTGATAGAGCAAGGCCTTGGACACGCCGCAGGCGTCCGCGATCATGGTGATCGAGGTACCGGAATAGCCGAACTGCGCGAACAGCTCGGCCGATTTGTGCAGGATCGCCAGCCGCTTGGTGTCGTAATCCTGGGCGCGTGTGCGGGCCATCCGTTTCCCAATCCCAACCTTCAAGGCGCACGCCAGCCGCGAAGGGAGAGCCGCTCACAACGGCCGGCGCGGCGCGCGCTGAAATCCCGCATATCAAAGATTGTCCGGTTGGTCGATCAATTGCGTTGCGCGGCGTTTTTGACCTCGATCAAATCCGCACGGATATGATTGACCAATCGGTCGGTTAATCTTACAGTACAGATGTCGCTCCTCCCCAAAGGTCAGGCCGCAAGGCCCCTGGGGTGGGCGGACGCTTGGAGGCGGGCCAACCCGCCCTTGCGACGGTCAGGTCTGGACCTTTTGGAGGAACGCCACATGGGTATGTCCGTCTTCGGACGGTGGACGCTGCGCGCTGCCGCCTTCGCTGCCGCGCTTTCCACTTCCGCCTTCGCCGCCGAGCCCGTGAAGATCGGCTCCGTCGTGTCGGCCACCGGCCCCGCCGCCTTCCTTGGCGACCCGGAAGCCAAGACGCTCAAGCTCTATGTGGAAGAGCTGAACAAGAAAGGCGGCCTGCTCGGGCGCCCGGTGGAACTGGTGCTCTATGACGATGGCGGCGATGCCAACAAGGCGCGTACCTTCGCCACCCGCCTCGTGGAAGACGACAAGGTGATCGCCATGGTGGGCGGCACCACCACCGGCACCACCATGGCCATGATCCCCGTCTTCGAGGACGCGAAGATCCCCTTCATCTCGCTGGCCGGCGCCATCGAGATCGTCGAGCCCGTGCGCGCCTTCGTCTTCAAGACCCCGCACACCGACAAGACCGCGTGCCAGAAGATCTTCGAGGACATGAAGGCCAAGGGCATCACCAAGATCGGCATGATCTCGGGCACGGACGGCTTCGGCAAGTCCATGCGCGCCCAGTGCCTGAAGGTGATCGGCGACTACGGCATCACCGTGCTGGTGGACGAGAATTACGGCGCCACCGATTCCGACATGACGCCCCAGCTCAACAAGATCAAGAACACCGCCGGCATCCAGGCGGTGCTCAATCCCGGCTTTGGCCAGGGCCCGGCCATCGTGACGCGCAACTATGCCCAGCTCGGCATCGCGCTGCCGCTCTATCAGAGCCACGGCGTCGCCTCCAAGAGCTTCATCGACCTGGCCGGCCCCGCCGCCGAGGGCGTCCGCCTGCCCGCCCCCGCTCTGCTGGTGGTGGACAAGCTGCCCGACAGCGACCGCCAGAAGGCCATCGGCGCGGCCTACAAGGCGTCTTACGAAAAGGCCACCGGCCAGCCCGTCTCCACCTTTGGCGGCTATGGCTTCGACGGCATCCAGCTTCTGGTGAACGCCATCGAGAAGTCCAAGTCCACTGACCCGCAGAAGATCCGCGACGCCATCGAAGGCACCAAGGACTATGTGGGCGTGACCGGCATCTACACCATGTCCGCCACCGACCATCTGGGCCTCGGCACCGACAGCTTCCGCATGCTGGTCATCAAGGGCGGCGACTGGGTGATGGAAGCCAAGTAGGCTTTTGGGGGCCTGTTCCCGGCCCTCCCCCTCCCTGGCCCTCCCCCGCGAGCGGGAGAGGGAAATCCGCCGGGATTGAACACGTTCGGCCCAGCCTTGCCCGCTGAGCTCCTCTTGCGCGCAAGCTCCCTCTCCCGCGAGAGCGGGGGAGGGTTGGGGAGGGGGCGCCGGGCGGAGGAGGCGCTGGGCGGAGCCTTGGAGGGTCAGCCCGCCACGATCGCGCCCGCGTCCGAAGGGCGGCGATGCCCCGACCCGCCCCACCAAACATCCACCATCCGCTTCCAACAGGACCCGACACCCCTATGGCCGAGTTCCTGCAACTGGTGTTTTCCGGGCTGACGGTGGGCGCGGTCTATGCGCTCGTCGCCCTCGGCTTCACCCTCATCTACAACGCCTCGGACGTCATCAATTTCGCCCAGGGCGACTTCGTGATGATCGGCGGCATGGGCACCGTCTTCCTGGCGGCGACCGGCATCGCGCTGCCGCTGGCGGCCTTCATCGCCATTCTGGGCGCCGTGATCGTGGGGCTGCTGCTGCATCGCCTAGCCATCGAGCCGGCGCGCGGCGCCTCACCCGTCGCCCTCATCATGATCACCATCGGCGCGTCCATCTTCATCAAGGGCGTGGCGCAGGTGGTGTTCGACAAGCAGTTCCATTCCCTCCCCGCCTTTTCCGGCGATGCGCCCATCGCGGTGGGCGGCGCCACCATCCTGCCCCAGAGCCTGTGGGTGGTGGGCACCGCGCTGGTGCTGTTCGTGGGGCTCTATCTGTTCCTGGAAAAGACCTTGATCGGCAAGGCGTTGCTCGCCACCGCCGCCAATCGGCTGGCCGCGCGGCTCGTGGGCATCAATGTCACCATCATCCTGGCGCTGGCCTTCGGTGTGTCGGCCGCCATCGGCGCCATTGCCGGCGTGGTGGTGACGCCCATCACGCTCACCCGCTACGACGTGGGCACCCTCTTTGCCCTCAAGGGCTTTGCCGCCGCCATGGTGGGCGGCATGGGCCATCCCTTGGGCGCGGTGGTGGGCGGCTTGCTCATCGGCCTCCTGGAGGCGTTCGGCGCCGGCTACATCTCCTCCACCTACAAGGATGCGGTGGCCTTCCTGGTCATCCTGCTGGTGCTCTTCTTCATGCCGCGCGGCTTGTTCGGCGGCCGCAGCGTGGAGCGCGTGTGATGCTGGCCGCCGCGCTCAAAGCCCGTTTCTCGCCCCTCCTGGTGCTGGCCCTCATCATGGTGCTGGTGCCCCTCATCGCCCCCTCCTCCTTCTATCTGCGGGTGGCGGCCCTGGTGTGGATCTTCGCCCTCGCCGCCCTGGGCCTCACCATCCTCATGGGCTATGCCGGCCAGGTGAGCCTGGGCCATGCCGGCTTCCTCGGGATCGGCGCCTATGCGGTGGCCATCGGCCCGGCGCATCTGGGGCTCCATCCGCTCCTCTCCCTGGTGCTGGGGGCAGCGCTGTCCGGCCTCATCGCCTTCCTGGTGGGCCGGCCCATCCTGCGGCTGAAGGGCTATTATCTGGCCATCGCCACGCTCGGCTTCGGCGTCATCATCGCCCTCGTGCTCCACAGCGAGAGCGCGGTCACCGGTGGCCCGGACGGCATGTCGGTGGCACGCCTCACCTTGTTCGGCTGGCGCGTCTCCGGGGCACAGAACTGGTACTGGATTTCCGCCGGTGCGCTTCTCATCGGCGCCTTCCTCGCCCTCAACATCGCCGCGAGCCCCACCGGGCGGGCGCTGAAGGCGCTGCATGACAGCGAGGTGGCGGCGGCCGGCACGGGCGTGGACGTGGGCGCCAAGAAGCTCGTCGCCTTCGTCATCGGCGCCGTCTATGCGGCCTTTGCCGGCGGGCTGCTGGCGATGATGAATGGCCTCATCACCCCCGACGCCGCCTCCTTCATGCATTCCATCGAGCTGGTGGCCATGGTCATCATCGGCGGCCTCGGCTCGGTGCTGGGCGCGGTGGTGGGCGCCGCCTTCCTGGTGGTGCTGCCACAGGCCCTGACCGGCCTCCAGGAATATGAGCAGGCGGTGCTGGGCCTGCTCATCATGGTGTTCATGATCTTCCTGCCCGCGGGCATCGTGCCCACCATCCGCAACTGGCTGCTGGAGCGCGTGTCATGAGCCTGCTGGCGGTGGAGGACATCGGCATTTCCTTCGGCGGCCTGGTGGCGGTCGACAAGGTGGGCTTTCAGGTGGAGGCGGGCCAGGTCTTCTCCATCATCGGCCCCAACGGCGCCGGCAAGACCACGCTCTTCAACCTCGTCACCGGCATCTACAAGCCAAGCCGGGGCGAGGTGCGGCTCGGCGGCGAACGTGTCACTGGCCTCGCCCCCCACCTGCTGACGCGCCGGGGCATGTCGCGCACCTTCCAGAACCTCCAGGTCTTCTTCCGCATGAGCGCGGTGGAGAATGTGATGGTCGGCTGCCACCTATCCGAGAAGACCGGCTTCCTGGCGGACCTGCTCGGCCTGCCCAGCGTTACCCGGCAGAACCGGGACACCCGCGCCACGGCCGTCGCCCTCTTGGAGCGCGTGGGCCTGAGGGAGGTGGCGGATGTTTCCGCCGGCTCCCTGCCCTATGGCGCCCTGAAGCGCCTGGAGATCGCCCGGGCGCTCGCCGCCAATCCCAAGGTGCTGCTGCTCGACGAGCCCGCCGCCGGCTGCAATGCGGTGGAGACGGAAGCCATCGACGAACTCATCGGCGAGATCGCCAAGAGCGGCATCGGCGTGGTGCTCATCGAGCATGACATGAAGCTGGTGATGAAGATTTCCGACCGCGTGCTGGTGCTCGCCCAGGGCAAGCGCCTGGCGGAAGGGCCGCCGCGCGAGGTGCGCAACGACCCGGCGGTGATCGCCGCCTATCTCGGGGACCATGGATCGCGGGAGGCGGATCGTGCTCACGGTTGAAGGCCTGACCTCCGCCTATAGCCGCATCAAGGTGCTGCACGACATCTGCCTGACGGTGAAGGCCGGGGAGATCGTGGCGCTGGTGGGCTCCAACGGGGCCGGCAAGACCACGCTCCTGCGCACCCTCTCCGGTGTTCAGCCGGCGAGCGGCGGACGCATCCTGTTCGAGGGCAAGCCCATCGAGCGGCTGGAGCCCCACGCCCGTGTGGCGCTGGGCATTTCCCAGTCGCCGGAGGGCCGGCAAGTGTTCGGCCCCTTGTCCGTGGAAGACAATCTGCGCCTCGGCGCCTTCCGCCGCCGCGCGCCCGACAAGGACACGCTGGCCCAGGTCTATGAGATGTTCCCCATTCTCCACGAGAAGCGGCACATCCCGGCCATGAGCCTGTCGGGCGGGCAGCAGCAGATGCTGGCCATCGGCCGCGCCCTCATGGCGGCCCCCAAGCTGCTATTGCTGGACGAGCCTTCGCTCGGCCTCGCGCCGCTGCTGATCGACCAGATCCTGGCGGCGGTGGTGGCCTTGAAGGCGCAGGGCATCACCGTGCTGCTGGTGGAGCAGAACGCTTCCGCCGCGCTGGCCATCGCCGATCGCGGCTATGTGCTGGAAACCGGCCATGTGGTGCTGGAAGGCAAGGGCGCGGCCCTGCTGGATGATCCCAAGGTGCGCGCCGCCTATCTGGGGCTCTGAGCCCCCTGCCCTTCCCACCCCGGCCGGCGGGGCGGGCATAGCTGAAGGTCTCTCTCCCCGAGGTTGCGAAACAGGCGCAATATTCGCGCATCCGCCTATTGCTTAGGCACAGTGGCGGCGCAGAACGACGTCAGGACTGCCCGCATTCTTGGCATGTGGGTTGCTTCTCCTGGGGTCATCCAAGGGAGAGCACCATGAGGCGCTTCGTTAAGGGTGTCGTTTGCGCAATCGGCCTGACGCTGTCCGCGCCGGCCTTTGCCGACACCGACATCAAGTTCGCGTTGGACTGGAAGTTCGAGGGGCCGTCCGCCCCCTATTTCGTCGCCATCGACAAGGGGTTCTACAAGGCCGAGGGCCTGAACGTCACCATCGACAGCGGCCCCGGCTCGGTGGCCGGCATCGCCCGCGTGGCGGCGGGCACCTATCCGCTCGGCTTCTTCGACATCAACTCACTGGTGAAGTTCCACGACCAAAACCCGGACAAGGGCGTCAAGGCCGTCATGATGGTCTATGACAAGCCGCCCTTCTCCATCGTGACGCTGGCCAAGACCGGCATCTCCCAGCCCAAGGACCTGGAAGGCAAGATCCTCGGCGCGCCCGCGCCCGACGGCGCCTATGCCCAGTGGAAGGCCTTCGTGAAGGAGAACGGCATCGACGCCAGCAAGGTGACGGTGGAGAATGTGGGCTTCCCCGTGCGCGAGCCCATGCTGGCCGACGGCAAGGTGGACGCCATCACCGGCTTCTCCTTCTCCTCCTATTTCAACCTGCTGCAAAAGGGCATCAAGCCCGAGGACGTGAAGGTCATGCTCATGGCCGATTACGGCCTCGTTCTCTACGGCAATGCGGTGATCGTCAACGAGGCCTTCGCCAAGGCCAATCCGGCCGCGGTGGCCGGCTTCGTCCGCGCCACCATCAAGGGCATCATCTACACCGTGGCCAATCCCGAGGATGCCATCAAGTCGGTGATGAAGCGCAATGAGACCGGCGACGAGAAGGTGGAGCTCGCCCGGCTCAAGATGGCCATCAAGGACAATATCGCCACCGAATGGGTGACGAAGAACGGCGTCGGCGGCATCGATCGGGACCGGATGAACAAGTCCATCGACCAGATCGCCGTCACCTATGACTTCAAGAACAAGCAGCCCGTGGCGGTGGACATCTTCACCGAGGAATTCCTGCCTCCGGCCGCCGAGCGCAAGCTGAAGTGACGGCGGCGGGCTGGCCAGGCCGGCCCCCTCCCTGGTCCTCCCCCTGGCCCTCCCCCGCAAGCGGGAGAGGGGAACCCCCGCGGTTTCCGGAGGGCGAGAAGATGTCTTGCACAGGAACATGACCTGCACACAAAACTCCCTCTCCCGCTTGCGGGGGAGGGCTGGGGAGGGGGAAGGCCGGGCGAGACCTCCCGAAAACTCCTCAAGCCGAGCCGCGACGAACCACTCTGCCTGAAAGGCTTGAGCCTTGATCCGCCTCCATGACGTAACCTTGTCCTATCGCGGCCGCACCGGCGATGTGACGGCGCTCTCCCACACCTCGCTGCATGTGAAGAAAGGCGAGTTCGCCGCCGTGGTCGGCCCTTCCGGCTGCGGCAAGTCCACGCTGATGAAGCTGGTGACCGGCCTCATCCGCCCCACCAAGGGCAAGGTGGAGGTGGAGGGCCACGAGGTGACGGGTCCCGTGAAGGTGGCCGGCATGGCCTTCCAGCACGCCAACATGCTGCCCTGGCGCACCGTGCTCGACAACGTGATGCTGCCGCTGGAAATCGTCGAGCCCCACCGCAGCGCCTATCGTCGCGACAAGGCTGCCTACAAGGCCCGCGCCCTCGATCTGCTCGGCGTGGTCGGCCTGCGCGAATTTGCTGATCGCTATCCCTGGGAAATGTCCGGCGGCATGCAGCAGCGCGCCTCGCTCTGCCGCTCCCTCATCCACGAGCCCGCGCTCCTGATGCTGGACGAGCCCTTCGCGGCCCTCGACGCCTTCACCCGCGAGGAATTGTGGTGCGTGCTGCGCGACCTCTGGCAGCGCCTCGGCTTCACCGTGATCCTGGTGACCCACGATCTGCGGGAAGCCGCCTTCCTGGCGGACACCATCCATGTGATGAGCGCCCGGCCCGGCCACATCGTTGAGACCCGCGCGGTGGATTTCCCCCGCCCCCGCGCGCTCGACATCTGCTACGGGACCGACTTCACCACTCTCGTCCATGACCTCCGCAACAAGATCGCCGAAGTGAGGCAGGCATGAAGATCACCAGCGAAGACCTCACGCCGGTCACCTTCACTGTCGCTTTGTTCGTGATCTGGGAGGCGGCCTGCTATCTGTTCAGGATCGACAGCTTCATCCTGCCGGCCCCCAGCGCCATTTTCGGCGCCATGGTGCAATATTGGTGGCCGCTGCTGAAGAACTCCTTCGTCACCTTGTGGACCACGGCCGCCGGCTTCCTCCTGGCGGTGGCCTTCGGCATCGCGCTGGGGCTGGTGGTGGGCTGGTCGCGGGCGATCTATCGCGGGCTCTATCCGGTGATGATCGGCTTCAACTCCATCCCCAAGGTGGCGGTTGTGCCCATTCTCATCATGTGGTTCGGCATCGGCGAGATTCCCGCCATCCTCACCGCCTTCCTGATCTCCTTCTTCCCCATCGTGGTGAACGTGGCCACCGGCCTTGCCACCACCGAGCCGGAGCTGGAGGACGTGCTCCGCGCGCTGGGCGCCAGCAAGCTGGACATCATGCGCAAGGTGGGCATCCCCCGCACCGGGCCCTATCTCTTCGGCGCGCTGAAGGTGGCCATCACCTTGGCCTTCGTGGGCGCTGTGGTGTCGGAGACCATCGGCGCCAATGCGGGGCTCGGCCACCTGATGGTTCAGGCCGGTTCCAACTTCCAGATGCCGCTGGTGTTTGCCGGCCTGATGATGCTGGCGATTGAGGGCATCCTCATGTACGCCGTCTTCGCGGCCCTTGAAAAGCGCATGGTGTCCTGGGCCTTCCGCTCCTCCATGAGCGCGGCGGCTTAGCTTTTTCCAGGCGTGCGGACGCCCGGTGCCATCACGATTTGATCCGGGCGCGCCTCACCTGCGCGCCCGGCGCCCTTATGGCGGAAAAGACGGGAACGACCGCTCCGGCTAAAAGCCGAGCGCCATCCCATCCTTGCGCGGATCGGACCCGCCGATCAGCACGCCCCGCGCGCGGTCGATCCGGATCGCCTGGGCCCCGCCAATGGCTTCATCGGCCAGGATGATCTCGTGCCCGCGCGCGGCGAGCCCGGCGCGCAGGTCGGCGCCGAACGTGGTCTCCACCTGGAGCACGCCGTCATGGGCAAAGCTGCGGGGCGCCTCGGCGGCCGCCTGGGGATCGCGTCCGAGATCCAGCACTTGCATCAGAAGATGAGCGTGCCCGGCCGCCTGGTAATGCCCGCCCATGACGCCGAACGGCATGAAGGGATGGCCGTCCCCATCCAGCGCCATGCCGGGAATGATGGTGTGCAGCGGCCGTTTGCCCCCGTCCATGCGATTGGGATGTCCCTCGGCGAAGGTAAATCCGAGCCCCCGGTTGTTCAGCATCACCCCCGTCGCCGGATCGAAGATGCCGGAGCCGAAGGCGTTGAACAGGGAATTGATGAAGGACACGCAGTTCAGGTCCCGGTCCACCACGCACAGATAGATGGTGTCGGTGTGCGCCGTGCGGTCATGCGGCGGCGCGGTGCGGGCGGTGTCCATGGAAATGGCATCCGCCAGAGCCCGCGCATGGGCGGCCGAGAGCAGGCGCTCCACGGGCGCCGCCGCGAAGGCCGGGTCCGCGCACCAGGTGTTGCGCTCCCAATAGGCAAGCTTGGTCGCCTCAGAGAAGAGGTGGATGCGATCCAGCTCCGAAAGTCCCGCCAGATCCTGGCCGCTGGCGGTGAGAATGTTCAGCAGCATCAAGGCGGTGATGCCCTGCCCGTTGGGCGGGCATTCCAGCACGTCGATGCCGCGATAGCGGGTGCGGATGGGCGTGACCGCCTCGCCGCGATGGGCGGCGAAATCCTCCGCCGTATGGAGCCCGCCGGCCGCGCGCAGGGTGGCGGCAAGGCTCTCCGCGACCGCGCCCTCATAGAAGGCCGCGCGCCCCTCGCGGGCGATGGCGGCGAGCGTCCCGGCCAAAGCGGGATTGGCGAAGCGCTCGCCTGCCCGCAGCGCCCGGCCCTCTTGCAGGAAGAGGGCTGCCGCCTCGGGCCGGGCCTTGGCGCGGGCCTCGAAATGGGCCCAGTCCCAGGCAACGCGGGGATGCACGATGCAGCCCTCGCGGGCGAGCGCGATGGCCGGGCCGAGCAGCCGGTCCAGCGGCAGGCGGCCATGGCCTTGATGGAGCGCCATCCAGGCATCCACCGCCCCGGGGATGGTCACCGCATGGGCGTCGGTG
This sequence comes from Aquabacter sp. DMC10, assembly GCF_056314145.1. NCBI lineage: Bacteria > Pseudomonadati > Pseudomonadota > Alphaproteobacteria > Hyphomicrobiales > Xanthobacteraceae > Aquabacter > Aquabacter sp. DMC10. The sequence continues at coordinate 438,329 of NZ_JBQUYX010000002.1, forward strand.
GGCGCGAGCGCGGTGATGCCGCGCTCGGCGAAATGGCCCGCCGTGGCGGCGGCCGGGGCGCGGCCCGAGCCGTTATAGGCGTTCACCGCGCCCGCCGCGTCCGCATGGATGAAGAAGGCATCGCCGCCAATGCCGGTCATCTGCGGCTCGGCGATGCACAGCACGGCGGCGGCGGCCAGCGCCGCATCGGCGGCACTTCCGCCCTCGCGGAGCACCTCGATCGCGGCAAGGGTCGCAAGGGGATGGGAGGTGGCGACCATCGCCCTCTCCCCATAGGCCGCAGAACGGCCGGGCTGCTGGAAATCTCGCACCGTTTCTCTCCCTATGGGTCGCATCTTGCGCGCGCGACCGTTTCGTTTGTGGGTCTCAGTCTCCCGCGCCGGCAGCCTTGCGCCGACGCTTGGGGGAATCCGCCAGGGCATCAATGACCGCGAGCGTCCGTGGGCCGGTGCCGGCAAGGCGCCTCATGACCTCGCGCAAGACGCGAAAATCCTGAGCTTCCAATGGCTCGAAGAGAGCATCATTGGCGGGGCACTGGATGTGGTTCAGGTCCCGCAGCCTGTGCCGCGCCTCCTCGGTGATGGCCAGCACCACGCGGCGGCGATCATCGGGATTGACGGTCTTGGTGACCAGCCCCGCCGCCACCAGCTTGTTCACCTCGATGGTGACGAAGGCACCGGACAGATGAAGATGCTCGGCCAGTTGGTTGACGCCGAGATCCGCATTGCTTTCGCTGAGGCGGGCGATGGAAATGAGTAGGGTATATTGCGTACCGGATAGGCCGATCTGCTGCCCGAGACGGTTGCGCACCTCCTGGATGGCCGAGGAAAAGGCCAGCATGTCGTGCACGAGCTCGCGGAACTCGCGATCCGATCCGCCCACCAGCAGCGCCGGGCGGGACGCCGTGGGCGGAAGGGAGGTGCGGGCATCTGCCTCCGGCATGGGCGGCTCCATTCAAACGCGCGTTTCCTCCCCTCTTAAGAGGTGTCGGCGCTTGACGTCCATCCCTTTCGCAATTAGCTTTGTATCAAAGCTATTATAACCCTTCCGTGGAATCAGGCATCATGTCGCACGCCTCTTCGCACGCACGCGCCGCCGCAGGCGCGCCCCCGCCCGCCCCCACCGACACGTTCGACCCGCGCGCCTTTCGCCAGGCGCTGGGTCACTTCGCCACCGGTGTGGCCATCGTCACCGCCCGCACCGCGCAAGAGGAGAGCGTGGGCATGACCATGAGCTCCTTCAACTCGGTCTCGCTCGACCCGCCGCTGGTCCTCTTTTCCGTCGCCAAGAGCGCCTATTCGCTCCCCGCCATGCAGCAGGCCCGCGGCTTCGGCATCAACATTCTCGGCCAGGACCAGCAGCATCTGTCCAACCGCTTCGCCCGCGCGCTGGACGACAAGTGGCAGGACGTGGACCACACGCCCGGCGCCCATGACGCGCCCCTCATCTCCGGCGCCATCGCCCATTTCGAGTGCGAGCCCTTCGCCCGGCACGATGGCGGCGACCACGAAATCTTCCTGGCCCGCGTGCTGCGCTTTTCCGCGCCGGGCCTTGGCGATCCGCTGATCTTCTTCCGCGGCCGCTATCACGCCCTCGCCTCCGGCCAGACGCCGGACTGCTGACCTTTCAACGACATCGCCTCCAGAGGTCCCCGCCATGATTAAGACCGGCGCCCAGCACATCGCCTCCCTGAATGACGGACGCGAGATCTTCCTCGACGGCCGCCTGGTGGAAGATTCCACCACCCATCCCGCCTTTGCCGGGGCCATCGCCTCCGTTGGCAAGATGTTCGATTTCCACAGCGCGCCGGAAAACCGCGAGCTGATGACGTTCGAGACCGACACCGGCACCCGCGCCAACCGCATCTGGCAGTTGCCCACCTCCTATGAGGAGATGAAGACCCGCCGCATGGCGCTGGAAGCCTGGACGGAGCTGCATGCCGGCTTCCTCGGCCGCGCGCCGGACCATGTGGCCTCCTGCATTTCCGGCATGTTCATGGGGCTCGACAAGTTCGAGGCCTATGACCCGGCCCGCGCCAAGGCGCTGGCGGATTATTACCGCTACGCCCGCGACAACGACCTCTATCTCACCTATGTCATCATCAATCCGCAGGCGGACCGGTCCAAAAGCGCGGCCGAGCAGCAGGATCCCTATCTGTCCGCCGCCATCGTGGATCGCGACGCGGAAGGCATCACGGTGCGCGGGGCCAAGATGCTGGCCACCGGCGGCATCATGGCCAATGAGGTGTTCGTCACCTGCATCCAGCCGCTGCCGCCCGGCGACGAAAAGTATGCCTTGTCCTTCGCCATTCCCATGAATGCCAAGGGCCTGAAGATCCTGTCCCGCAAGTCGTATGAGGCCGGCGCGCCGTCCGTGTTCGACAATCCGCTGTCCTCGCGCTTCGACGAGAATGACGCGGTGCTCTATTTCGACGACGTGAAGGTGCCGTGGGACCGCATCTTCATCGTGGACAGCCGCGAGATGACCGGCGCCCAGTTCCACGCGACGCCCGCCCATGTCTACCAGAACTATCAGGCTCAGATCCGCCTCTCGGTGAAGATGCGCTTCCTGCTGGGCCTTGCCCGCCGCATCACGGAAGTGAACGGCACCACCAATTTCCCGCAGGTGCGCGAGACGCTGGGGCAGCTGGCCGCCGAAGCCGGCATGGTGGACGCCTTCGTCGCCGCCATGGAGGCCAAGGGCACCTATTACGGCCCCTATTTCGTGCCCGATCGCCACACCCTCTATGCCGCCCAGACGCTGGCCCAGCAGGTCTATGGCAAGGTCATCACCACGCTCCGGGAGCTGGCCGGCGGCGGCATGATTATGCTGCCCTCCTCCGTGCACGACTTCGAGAATCCCGAACTGGCGCGCCTCATCGGCAAGACCCAGCAGTCGCCCGCCGCCTCGGCGGAAGAGAAGGTGAAGTTCTACAAGCTCGCCTGGGATGCGGTCGGCTCGGAATTCGCCTCCCGCCACACCCAGTATGAGATGTTCTATGCGGGCGCGAGCTTCGTGGTGAAGGGCCACTCCTTCCGCACCTACGACTGGGCCCGCGCCGATGGCCTGCTCAACCGCATGCTGTCGGGCTACGCGCTGTCCGACGAGGTCTCCACCCCGATCGCCCGCGCCGCCGAATAATCCCTCACCCCTTCCAGACGAGGAAAGACGCCGAAATGGCCATCAACAAGCTGCATGACGAGTTCTATACCCTCGACCTGACCACCGGATGGGAAGTGCCCCCCGGCTATCCGTCGGGCATTCAGCAGAAGATCCTGTCCGGCGCGCTGGACGAGAAAAACAAGAGCGGCTCGCGCACCCGCCTGCTGCGCTTCGATCCCGGCGTCTACACCACCAAGCCCTTCGTGCATGACTATTGGGAAGAGGTGTTCCTGGTCACCGGCGACTTGACGGTCGGCAATGACGACAAGGGCGAGGGCGGCGAGGCCTTCGCGCCCTTCACCTATGCGGTGCGCCCGCCGGGGGCCTTCCACGGCCCGTTCAAGTCCGATAAGGGCTGCATGCTGCTCGAGATTCACTATTTCGATCCGGCCTGAAGTCCCAACCTTGAACCCGCGCCCACCGGGCGCGGGGCCATGACGGCGGTCCCATGCCCACCTCTTCCCAGCCGACCCTCGCCTCCCTCGCCGAAGACCTCGCCTCCGGACGCACGCGCTCCGTGGACCTGGTCGAAGCCTGCCTCGCCCGCATCGATGACGCCGATGGCGAAGGTGCCCGCGCCTTCTCGCTGGTGGATCGCGCCGGCGCGCTGAAGGCGGCGGAGGGGTTCGACGCGCTGCGGGCGGCAGGGGCTGCGCCCTCTCCGTTCGCCGGCATTCCCATCGGCATCAAGGACCTGTTCGACGTGGCCGGCCAGGTCACCACCGCCGGCTCCAAGGTGCTGGCCGATGCCCCGCCCGCGCCGCGCGATGCCGCCTCCGTGGCGCGGCTGCGCAAGGCCGGTTTCGTGTTCATCGGCCGCAACACCATGACCGAGTTCGCCTATTCCGGGCTCGGCCTCAATCCGCATTATGGCTCCCCCCGCGCGCCCTATGACCGCGCGACCGGCCGCATTTCCGGCGGCTCCAGCTCGGGCGGCGCGGTGGCGGTGGCCGATGGCATGGCCCATGCGGCGCTCGGCACCGACACCGGCGGCTCGGCCCGCATCCCCGCCGCCTTCTGCGGCCTTGTGGGCTTCAAGCCCACGGCGCGCCGGGTGCCGCTGGATGGGGCGTTTCCCCTCTCCTCTTCGCTGGATTCCATCGGCCCCATGGCCCGCTCGGTGGCCTGCTGCGCCGCGCTCGATGCCATCCTGGCGGGCGAGGAACCGACGCTTCTCACCGCCCGGCCGCTCGCCGGCCTGCGGCTGCTGATCCCCGCCACGGTGGCGCTGGACGAACTGGACAGCACGGTGGCCTCCGCCTTCGAGGCGACCATCGCCCGCCTCTCGAAGGCGGGGGCCCGCGTCACCTCGGCGCCCTTCCCGGAATTTGGCGAGGTGGCCGGCATCAATGCCAAGGGCGGCTTCACGGCGGCGGAGAGCTATGCCGTCCACAGGAACCTGTTGGCGGAGAAGGCCGAGGGCTATGACCCGCGCGTGTCCGTGCGCATCAAGCGCGGCGCCGAGCAGTCGGCGGCGGATTATCTCGACATCCTCGCCGCCCGCCGCGCCCTCATCAAGCGCGCCACCGCGCGTCTTGCCCCCTATGACGCGCTGGTGCTGCCCACCACGCCGGTCATCCCGCCCCGCGTGGCGGACCTGGAGGGCGACGATGCGGCCTATGGCAAGGCGAACCTGCTGATCCTACGCAACCCGACCCTTATCAACATGATCGACGGCTGCGCCATCTCGCTCCCCGTGGCGGGCGAAGGGGGCGCGCCGACGGGGCTGATGCTGGCGGGACCGGCCGGCGCAGACGCTCGCATCTTCGCCATCGCGGCGGGGATCGAAGCGGCGCTGAAGGGCTGACGGCAAGGTCGCGCCTCAGGGCGCGGCGTTCCTCAAAGCTGGCGCTTGAGATTGTCGGCGAAGGATTGGATGTGGGCGCGCACGGCCTGCTCGGCCGCGTCCGCATCGCGCGAATGGAGGGCGGCGACGATGGCGCCGTGCTCATCCACCACGCGGCGGTGATGCTCCCGGTCGCGCAGCGAGACGAACCAGACCCGCTGCGCCCGCTCATGCAGATTGCGCAGGATCTCGCCCAGCACCGGATTGCCGGCGGCGGCTGAAATGGTGGCGTGAAACTCGCGATCCAGTGCCATCAAGGTGGGCACGTCGCGCTCCGCTGCCGCTTCGACACCGCGCGCCACATTGGCGGCGAGCGCCGCCAGCGTCTGCGGTTCGGCCCGTTCGGCGGCGAGGCGGGCGCAGAAGCCTTCATTGAGGAGGCGCACCTCCACCATGTCGCGCACCTCGTCCTGGGAGATGGGGCGCACGATAATGCCCTTGCGGGGCAGCACCTCCACGAGGCCGTCCCGCATCAGCCGGTCGAAAGCCTGGCGCACGGGCGTGCGCCCGAGCCCGAGGGCAGAGGACACCACCGCCTCGCTCAGGGCCTCGCCCGGCCGCCACGCGCACATGATGATGCGCTGCTTGATCAGCTCATAGGCCTCATCGCGCAGCGAACGGGGCGCGGCCGGTTCCGCGGGCAGTGTCAGCACATCCTGGTCCACCGGCATGCGCCCCTCACCCTCCAGAGCGTTTCGTCGCGATGTGAACACGGGCCGCGTGACGGACTCACGCCTAGCCAAAGACATAGAGCGTTTCAGATGCCCGGGAATGCCGAAACGCTCAAGGGCGCGCGGTCATCCCGACACCGGCAGGAGCGCCACGTCATAGCCGTGGCGGATGATGCGCCCGAGCACGGGATCTTCGATCTCGAATTCGAACCGCTCGGCGGGGCGAATGCCACCGTGGGCCGCCAGCGTACCGCAGAACATGGCATAGCCGTCCGAAAGGGTGCCGCCATATCCTTCCAGGACCTCCTGCGGCGCCAGCATGGCCGCCACCGATCCCTCCTGGTAAAGCGCGCGCGCGCCACCGTTCACCACATAGGAGCGCAGCACCAGCTTGTCCCAATGGGGCAGAACGTCGTCCAGAAGCCACAGATCGGGCGCCACCGGCTTGTCGCACATCTGCTTGGAGACGGTGATGTTATAGGTCTCCACCTTGCGGTCCGTATGATCCGATCCAATGCCCAGATAGCGCGTGCCCATGGCCTGGAGGATCATGAACTCCACCTCGCCGGAGGAGTCCGGGCCGGTGCATTCGATCACATCGGCCGTGGTGAGGCGGGCGGCGGCGACCCGGTAATAGATGGGGGTGGACGCCGGCCGGGGCACGCCCAGCTCTTCCAGTTCCTTGATGTGCTTTTCGAGCGCCACCTTATCTCGGCCCGTCCAACCCGCAATGATGGCAGTGCGGATCAGCAGCGTGTCCTGCGCGCTGACCCCGTCGGCATGAATGGTGAAGGTGAGGGCGGTACCGGTCATCAGCCAGCTCCTTGGCGCCAGTTCCCTGGCGGCGGCTTTCGTTTCTGGGAAGAAGCCCGGGCGCCACGCGTCCGGGTGAAAGGCAGAGCCGGCGCCCCGTGTCAGGGCAGGCCGAGGCGCCGGCTCGACGCGCGCGCCCTCAGTTGGGCATGCGCGTATCGAGAAGGGTCCACTTGCCGTCCTTGACTTCCAGCACATAGACCGGCTTCACGGCATCGCCCTCGGTGAAGGAGATGGAGCCTTCCAGCGCCTGGTAGTCCTTCAGCTTGGCGAGCTGGTCGCGGATGGCGGCGCGCTCCTCTGCGACCTTGGCCTTGTCGCCGGTGACGCCCGCGCGCTTCATGGCCTCGGAATAGAGGTAGACAATGTCATAGACCGAGGCGTCCATCTGGTTCGGCTCGGTGCGGTTGAGGCCGGCGGCCTTGGTGCGCTTGCCGAATTCCTCGGTGAAGGCCTTGGTGGTGGCGTTCACTTCGGGGAAGAAGGTGGTGCCGATGGTCAGCTTGTCGCCGGCGCCGTCCATGCGCTTGGGCAATTCGGGATCGGCGATGGTGGTGCCGCCGATGAGACGGGTGGAGACGCCCTGGCGCTTCAGCTCCTTGGCGAGGTTGATGGCGCCTTCGGGCGGCGAGCCGAGGCCCACCACGTCAGGCGCGATCTGCTTGAGCTGGGCCACCTGCGGCGACAGGTCGAAGGCGGCCAGCTGGAAGTCCACGGAGCCCTTCAGCGGGATGGAATACTTCTCGAACAGCTTGGGGATCACCACCGTGCCGATGGACTTGGAGACCACGTCGTCGGTGGCATAGGCGGCCGCGCCCGTGGCGGTGGGCAGCTTCTTGTCCTTCAGCGAGCCCAGCACCTGGTCGATGACCTTGCCTTCGTCCGTGGTGTTGCGGAAGCCGTAGGTGAAGCCCTTCGTCAGGCCCGGGGCGGAGGAGGCCATGGACATCTGGGGGATGCCCTCGCGCTCGCCCACCGGGAAGGTGGTGCGCACCTCGGAGGAGGAGAAGGGACCGATGACCGCGAGCGCGGCATCGTCCTGGGCAAAGCGGCGCAGCGCGGTGGTGGCCTGCTTGGGATCGCCGGCGGTGTCGAACTTCACCACCTTGATCTTCTTGCCGTTGATGCCGCCCTTCTTGTTGATCTCTTCCACCGCCATGTCCACCGCCACCTCATTGGTGTTGGCAAGGCTCACATAGGGGCCGCTCTTGGCCATCATGTAGCCGAGGACGAGCTCGCCATCGGCCCGCGCGGCGCCGGTGGAAACGAGCGCCGCCAGCATGGTGGCGCCCAGCAGAACCGATGTCTTCATGGTGCAACTCCTCTCTGGATTATTGAGCGGGGGCAGCGCTGCCCTCGCCGAGATAGGCTTCCTGGAGACGGGGATCGGCGGCGAGCGCCTTGGGGTCGCCGGCCATCATGACGCGGCCGAGTTCGAGCACGGTGGCCTGGTGGGCGACCGAGAGCGCCTTGCCCGTATTCTGCTCCACCAGCAGCACGGAGAGGCCCTCCCCGTTCAGTTCGCGGATCAGCTCGAACAGCTTGGAGACGAAGAGCGGCGAGAGGCCCAAGGACGGCTCGTCCAGCATCATCAGGCGCGGACGGGACATCATGGCCCGGCCGATGGCCAGCATCTGCTGCTCGCCACCCGACAGACACGAGGCCAGCATGTGGCGCCGCTCAGCGAGATTGGGGAAGCGGCCGTAGATGGCGTCCATCTCCCGCTTCATGGCCGCCGTATCGGTGCGCATATGGGCGCCCAGCAGCAGGTTTTCCTCCACCGACAGGGTGATGAGGATGCGCCGGCCCTCCGGCACCAGGACGAGGCCGCGGGCGATGCGCTTGTGGGCCGCCTCGCCGCTGATCTCCTCGCCGTCAAAGGCGATGCCGCCGCCTTTGAGCGGGACGGCGCCGAGAATGGCCTTCAGGAGCGTGCTCTTGCCGGCGCCATTGGCGCCGAGCACGGTGACCACCTCGCCCTGCCCCACCTTCAGCGAGACATCGCAGAGCGCGGTGACGCGGCCATATTGGACGGTGAGGCCGGAGACCTGGAGCAGAGCCATGGGTCAGTCCTCCGCACCGATATAGGCTTCGCGCACCTTGGGATCACGGCGCACCTGAGAGAGCGGCCCCTCGGCGATCTTCTCGCCGAAATTCAGCACCACCACCTTCTCGCAGATGCTGTCCACGAAGTGCATGTCGTGCTCCACCACCAGCATGGTGAGGCCCTTGTCCATGAGCGCGCGCAGATGGTCGCGCAGCGCGTTGGTCTCGCTGGGATTGAGGCCCGCGGCGGGCTCGTCCAGCATCAGGACATTGGCGCCGGCCAGCGTCGCCCGCACCAGGTCGATGCGCTTGCGCACGCCATAGGGCAGCGCGCTCACCATCTCGTCCGCGTAGCGCTCCAGCCCGTTCTCGGCGAGGGCGGCCCGCGCCTCCCGCTTCCAGCGATGATTGGGGATGAGGCGATAGGGGGTCAGCAGCGCACCGAGCGAAGAGGCCCGCACATGCTGGCCCACCAGCAGGTTTTCCAGCACCGACAAATGGTTCATCAGCCGGATGTTCTGGAACGAGCGGGCGATGCCTGTGCCGATGCGCTTGCGGGACGCCATGTGGGTGACATCCACGCCGTTCACCTTGATCGTCCCGGCATCGACGCCATAGACGCCGCTGACCAGGTTGAACACCGTGGTCTTGCCCGCCCCATTGGGGCCGATGAGGGCGGTGGTGCGGCCCTTGGGCACCTCGAAGGACAGGTCCCGGATGGCCCGCACGCCGGCAAACGACTTGCACAGGCCCGAGATGGACAGAGCCGAGGTCATCGCGTCACCTCCGGCGCGCGGCGGCGGAGCAGGCGGAAGAGCGAGGTGGTCACCAGCCCCTGCGGCCGCACCGCCATGAACAGGATGATGAAGATGGCGAACAGGGCGTAGCGCCACTGGTCGGACGCCCGCAGCAGTTCCGGCACCAGCGTGAAGAAGGCCGCGCCCACCAGCGGGCCCCACACCGTCTGGGTGCCGCCGAAGAGGACGTAGAGCACCGTGAAGACGGAGAGCAGGACGTTGAAGTGCTGGGCTTCGACGAAATTGTAATGGTGGGCATAGAAGGCGCCGCCAAAGCCCGCCACCGCCGCCCCCAGCGCAAAGGCCGCCACCTGGATGCCCCGCACGGACACGCCCAGCAGATCCGCCACCGTCGGGTCGCTCTTCACCGCCGTGAGATAAAGGGCAAAACGGGTGCGGGAGACAAGGAGCATCAGCAGCACCACCCCGCCGGCCGCCGCATAGACCGCATAGGGACCGGCATAGTCGGTGACGGGATAGCCGGCCGCCCCGCCCACCACGTCCAGATTGAGGAAGACGGCGGCAATCACCTGCCCCAGCGCGAAGGTGGCCATGGCGAGGTAAATGCCATGGGTGCGCAGCACGGGAATGCCGATGAGGATGCCCATGAGCCCCGCCAGCGCCGAGCCCACCGGAATGGCCGCCCACATGGGCCAAGCATATTCATTGGTCAGGAAGGCTGAGGCATAGGCGCCGATGGCCATGAAGCCCGCAATGCCCAGGTTCAATTGCCCCGCCGCCAGCGGCAGATAGACCGCATAGGCCGCCATCACATTGAAGGCGAGGACGACGAGGACGCCCGTCAGATAGCCGCTCATCACAGCTTCTCCCGGCTGGCGGGGCGCCCGAGGAGACCTTGGGGCCGCAGGATGAGGATGAGGAGCAGGAGCCCGTAGACCGTGATGTTGACCACGTCGGCACCGATGAAGGAGATGGACAGCACTTCGGCAAGGCCGATCAGCAGGCCGCCCAGCACCGCGCCCCAGATGGAGCCCATGCCGCCCACAATCATGGCCGCCACACCCTTGAAGCCGACGCCCTCCCCCATGAAGGGTGAGACCTGCTGGTAATTGACCGCGAACAGGATGCCCGCGAGCGCGGTGAGCAAGGCACTGGCCACGAAGAGCTGCGGCACCAGGCGGGAGATGTTGATCCCCATGAGCAGCGCCGTATCGCGGCTCTCGGCCACCGTGCGGATGCGCCGGCCCATATTGGTGGAGCGCAGGAACCAGGACAGCCAAGCCACCAGCGCAACCGAAATCGCCAATGAAATCAATTGCGCGATGCCGATCACAAGCCCGCCGATGCGCAGATTGAGGTCCGGCAGGAGGCTCGGGAAGGCCTGCTGGTCCGAGCCGTACTGGATCAGCATGAGGTTTTCGAGCAGCACCAGGAAGCCCAGCGAGGAGACCAGCGGCACCTCCGGGTCCCCGCCCTGCATGGGCCGGTAGGCGAGGCGCTCGACCAGCAGCGAGACCAGGGCGGCCACGAACAAAGCGGCGGCAAAGGCCAGGAACCAGGGCCAGCCGATCTTCATCATGCCGAAGGCCAGCATGCCGCCCACCATGAACAGGCCCGGCAGCGAGAAGTTGAGGAAGTTCAGCACCCCGATGGCCAGCGTGAAGGCCACCGCCACCAGCATATAGATGGCGCCGAGCATCAGGCCGTTGACGATCTGCTGGGCGAGCATGACGCAGGCGTGTCCTTAATGACCGAGACAAGCCCAAGGCCGTCTGGAGCCGGCGGCACCCGAGGGTGCGGCCCGATCGTCCGGCCGAGGAATTAGATAACATACAAAGCTAATTCAAAGCCGACTTCAAGCTGAAATTTCAGGCGGATTTCAGACGGATTACAGGCAGGGCCTGCGCCTGCATGCCCCAACGGAAGCATCGGCATTTCGTTTGTCGGCGCGCCATCGCGCACGGTTCCGGGCGCCAGCGCGGGCGCCCGGAACATGCCCTTTTTCGCGGCAAATTCCGCCTGGGTTAAACTCAGATCACCCCTCAGCGAAGGGGGAATCCGAGCCTCTTCAGCACCTCGCGCAGCCGATCGCGCCCGGTGAGCGCCGCCGGGCCGCCCACCCTCTGCACGACCACCCTGGACCAGCCCACCGGCCGCATGCCCTCGGCCTCCTGGAAGGCGGTCATGGCCGCGTCATAGGCCTCCACCGCCGGCGGGGAGAGGCTGGGGTCATAGCGCTCCTCATGGAGCACAAGTCCTTGAGACAAGCGGGGTTTCACCTGGGCGGGGCGCGCCGGGTCGGGCTGGCCGACGCACATGCCGAACACCGCCACCGCCCGTTCGGGCAGGCCGAGCAGCTCCGCCACTTTCTCGGGATCATTCCGCAGCCCGCCAATATAGACGATGCCGAGCCCGAGCGATTCCAACGCCACCGCCGCATTCTGGGCCGCCAGCGCCGCATCCACCGCGCCCACAACAAACATCTCAAGGAAATCAAGGCCTTCCACGGCCCCGCCGGTCCTCTCCCCCAGCTCCGCGAGGCGGGACAGGTCGGCGAGCCAGACCAGCAGGACCGGCGCCTCCACCACATGCCTCTGCCCGCCCGCCACGGCGGAAAGCGCCGCCTTGGTCACCGGGTCGCGCACCGCAACCACGCTCCAGGCCTGGAGATTCGAGGAGGTGGACGCACTCTGCGCCGCCGCCACCGCCGCCTCCAGCGCCCCTGCCGGCACGGGCGCCGCCGTGAAGGCCCGCACCGAGCGGTGGGTCAGGAGGGTGTCGATGACAGGATTGGACAGAAGCGTGCCGGGGACGGGCTGCGTGCCATAGCGGGCGGCCACGCGCGCCGCACTGTCACCACCCTCATCCGGCAGGAGGGCGTGCTGAACTTGCGCCATTTCATACTCCGGCGCGGCGCCGCCATAGCGCGCCGCGATCGTTCGAGGCTGGCCTCAGGCACGGCTTTGTGCCGCCCATCGGCCTTCGCCGCGAATGTGCGCGAGGCCATGCCCAAGCACAAGCCACCGGCCTATTCGATCACTTTGACGATCCGGCGCGTGGAGGGGTCAACGAGGACCGTGTCCCGGCCGACCACCGCGAACTGGTAGTGCGGAATGCCAACGTCTTCTGGCAACGGATGAATTTCCACCGACGGCGGCAGTTCCACTCCGGTGGCGACGATGAAATCACGGGCCGGAGGGGTGGCGGCCCGCTGATCGGCGGCGACGTCCCGGATCTTCTCCTCCTGATCCAGGGTCACCGAAACGGAGGGCGTCGCGACCGTGCTGGGTGGCGCGGGAAGAGGAGTTTGGGCGAGCGCGGGGCCGCCGAGCGCCGCCAGCACAAGGACGACGTGGGAGAGGCATAAACGCATGGTTCTTTCCCTATCCGTGGCCCCCTCCCTTGAACGTGGCCGCCGCCGGGGAGGTTCCCTCCCCCGTCCCCGAACCGGTGCGACGCACCATATCCCCATCTTTGCCGCGCGCCGGCCTCTGCCCGGTTCGGTCGCACCTTCGGACACCTCAGCCTCCTCCCCCGCCAGGCACAGACGCAGAAAAGCCCGGACGGCACGATCAGGTGCCATCCGGGCCTAGAAACTTGCAGCGAAGGCCTGCCGCTCAGACCGCCTTGGCCAAAGCCCGGCGGCGCACGTCCGGCGGGGTCGCCTCGTCAGTCAGAAGGGCCAGCGCCTCGTCGAGGGGCAGAACCACCTGCTGGTTGGAGCCGAGCCGGCGGATGGACACCGTCCGCTCCGCCGCTTCCTTGCGGCCAGCCACCAGCATCACCGGCACCTTGGCCAGAGAGTGCTCGCGCACCTTGTAGTTGATCTTCTCGTTGCGAAGATCAAGGTCGGTGCGCAGATCAAGCGCCTTGGCGGCGGCGGCCACCTCGACGGCATAGTCGTCCGCATCGGAGGTGATGGTGGTCACCACAACCTGGGTCGGAGCCAGCCAGAGCGGGAAATGCCCGGCGAAGTGCTCGATCAGGATGCCGGTGAACCGCTCCATGGAGCCGCAGATGGCGCGATGGATCATCACCGGCGTCTTCTTCTGACCGTCCGCATCCACATAGAAGGCGCCGAAGCGCTCCGGCAGGTTGAAGTCCACCTGAGTGGTGCCGCACTGCCATTCGCGGCCGATGGCATCCGACAGGGTGTACTCGAACTTGGGGCCATAGAAGGCACCCTCGCCGGGCAGGATGCCGGTCTTGATCTTGCCGCCGGACTGGGCCTCGATCTGCTGGAGAACGCGGCCCATCACCTCCTCGGCATGGTCCCACACCGCGTCCGATCCCACCCGCTTCTCGGGACGGGTGGAGAGCTTCACGATGATGTTCTCGAAGCCGAAGTCGGCATAGGTGGAGAGGATCAGGTCGTTGATCTTCAAGCACTCGGCCGCCATCTGGTCTTCGGTGCAGAAGATGTGGGCATCATCCTGCGTGAAGCCGCGCACGCGCATGAGGCCGTGCAAGGCGCCGGAGGGCTCGTAGCGGTGCACCGCGCCGAACTCGGCGAGGCGCAGCGGCAGGTCGCGATAGGATTTCAAGCCGTGCTTGAAGATCTGCACATGCCCGGGACAATTCATGGGCTTGAGCGCAAAGACGCGCTCGTCGTCGGTCTCGTCGCCCGCCGACTGCACCTTGAACATGTTCTCCTTGTACCAGCCCCAATGGCCCGAGGTCTCCCACAGGGACTTGTCCAGCACCTGGGGGGCGTTCACCTCGTCATAATCGGCCTTCAGGCGCCGGCGCATATAGGCGACGAGCCCCTGGAACAGGCTCCAGCCCTTGGGATGCCAGAACACCGTGCCTGGCCCCTCCTCCTGGAAGTGGAAGAGGTCCATCTCCCGGCCCAGCCGGCGATGGTCGCGCTTCTCGGCTTCCTCGAGGCGATGGAGATAGCCGTCCAGCTCCACCTGGTCATGCCAGGCGGTGCCATAGATGCGGGTCAGCATGGGATTGTTGCTGTCGCCGCGCCAATAGGCGCCCGCCACCTTCATCAGCTTGAAGGCCGTGCCCACCTTGCCGGTGGAGGGCATATGCGGGCCGCGGCACAGGTCGAACCATTCGCCCTGCTTGTAGATCTTGACGTCCTGGTCCTCGGGAATGGCGTCCACGAGCTCCACCTTGAACGCCTCGCCCTTCATGGCGAAGACGTTCTTGGCCTGATCGCGGGACCACACTTCCTTGGTGAAGGGGCGGTCCTTGGCGATGATCTCGCGCATCTTGGCTTCGATCTTCGGCAGGTCGTCCGTGGTGAACGGCTCATTGCGCGCGAAGTCGTAATAGAAGCCGTTCTCGATCACCGGGCCGATGGTGACCTGGGTCCCGGGATAAAGCGCCTGCACCGCCTCCGCCAGCACGTGGGCCGCATCGTGCCGGATCAGTTCCAGCGCGCGGGCATCGTCACGGGTGACGATTTCAAGGCGCGCATCGGCGGTGATCGGCTCGGACAGATCCGCAAGCACGCCGTCCAGCGTCACCGCCACGGCCTTCTTCGCGAGGGATTTGGAAATGGCGGCGGCGATCTCCGCGCCGCTCGTTCCGTCGGGATAGCTGCGCGCGGCGCCATCGGGGAACGTCAAGGTAACCATGGCATGTCTCCGGCCCACTCCTGCGCACCAGGCAGGTAGGCGAGTTGAACAAGGCTGGCGTCTCTAGTCCCATTGGGCGTGCCCGTCTAGGGGCGCGCGGGCACGATCGGTCCATTGCCTCTCCGGCCCATGGGCGCCGCAAGCCCCACGTCAGCCCTGAGTGTCCGACGACGCGGGCTGACGCCAGCGCCCGTAGGTCCAAGGACGGGACCAGCGCGCCCCCTGCGGCACCGCCTCAGGCACCGGGTCAAAACCATGCCCACCCCAGGGATGGCATCGGCAGATGCGGGCGGCCCCCATCCATCCCCCGGCCCAGGCGCCGTGCTTCTGGATGGCCTCGTCCGCATAGGCGGAGCAGGTGGGCAAGTAGCGGCATTGCCGACCCATGAAGGCCGATAGGGAATAGCGATAGACGAGAATGGGCAGGCGCAGCATCTGGCGCGGAATGAGCCGCACCGTCCCCCAGAGGCGGGCAAGCGGCTGTGAGGCCTCGGCGCGTGGCGGCTCCGGGGGGAACAACGAAAGTACCATCCTGCCCCTCCCCTGTTGTCGCGCCAGCCCCCAGCGGCGGCGATTTCCGCATGCTACATCGGCAGCGCACATCCGCGGGTCAAGGCCAACCGGCAGAAACACGCGGCCCGCCAGGGCGCAACGCACGAGGCCTGCGGGCGTGCGGGACCGTCACGCCGGCGCCCAGACCGCAAGTAAAACGCAACTCATGGCGAGGCTATTTAGCCAACAAATAGCAACTACCGGGATAGGCTTGCAATCGTCATAAGCTTGTCGCAGCGTCATTACATAAGGTCACTCACATTCAGAAACAAACCAGCGGACGATTCATGATCGCCCGCTGCGGCCTCCCTTTGCCATTTTGGCTCCTGAGGATTTGACCGATGGCGACCTACACCCTTCAGCTTCTTCATTTTTCAGACGCAGAAGCCGGCTTGCTTGCCTCCACGACCGCACCCAACCTCGCCGCGCTGGTGGATGCGTTCGATGACGATTACGCCAATACGCTCATCCTCGCCGGCGGTGACAACTGGATCCCCGGTCCGTTCCTGGCCGCTGGCACCGACCCCGCGGTGCGCAACGCGATCAATGCCGTTACCGGCTCGACCATGACGGGCACCATTCCGATCGCCGCTGCGGATATTGCCATCCACAATCTGATCGGCGTCCAGGCCTCGGCTCTGGGCAATCACGATTTCGACCTGGGCTCGAACGTGCTGGCGAGCGCCCTGTCCGCCAATAGCGGCTGGGTGGGTGCGCAGTTCGTGTCGGTCTCCGCGAACCTGGTCTTCGGGCCGTCTTCGCCTTACTACACCAACCCGACCGCCACCGATTCCCCGCTCAATGCCATCTACGCGGATACGCTGGACTTCAATGTTCAGCCCACGCTGAACGCCGCGCCCACCACGACCGCGGTGGCGGAAGCCTCCACGCTGAAGGGCAAGATTGCGCCCGCCACCGTCATCACCGAGGGCGGCGAGAAGATTGGCGTGGTCGGCGTGACCACGCAGATCCTGGAGTCCATCTCCTCGCCCTCCAGCGCCGAGATCGCCGGCTTCCCCGGCGGTGCCGGTGCCAATGGCGAAGTGGACAACATGGATCTGCTGGCCGCGCAGCTTCAGCCCATCATTGACGAGCTGATCGCCGAAGGCATCAACAAGATCTTGCTGATGTCGCATCTGCAGATCATCGGCAATGAAATGGTGCTCGCCACCAAGCTGAAGGGCGTGGACATCATCCTGTCCGCCGGTTCGCACCAGCGCATGGGCGACTCCTCCGACGTTCCCGCGAGCCTTCCCGGTCACGGCGCCGACTTCGCCTATGACTACCCCTATGTGACGGCCGGTGCCGACGGCAAGACCACGGTCATCGTCAACACCGACAATGAGTACACCTATCTCGGCCGCCTCGCCGTGGACTTCGACGAGCAGGGCGACATCATCGCCGACAGCCTGACCGCCAATGCGGGCATCAACGGCGCCTATGCAGCCACCACCGCCAATGTGGCGGCCGCCTGGGGCGTGAGCGAGGACAATCTGGCCACCACCGCCTTCGCCGCCGGCACCAAGGGCGGCGACGTGGCGCAGATCACGACGGCCGTCCAGGGCGTCATCAATGTCAAGGACGGCAACGTCTACGGCTATTCCACCGTCTATCTGGAAGGCGAGCGCGGCTATGTGCGCGGCCAGGAGACCAACCTGGGCGACCTGTCTGCCGACGCCAATGCGGCGACGCTGAAGAGCGCCCTCGCCGGGGCCATCGGCGCCGACGCGGTTCAGGAAACCTATGTGGTCTCCATCAAGAATGGTGGCGGTATCCGGGCCCAGATCGGCACCCTGTCCGCGCCCAATCCGGTGGATGGCTCGGTGCAAAAGCTGCCGCCGGACGGCGGTGTCTCCCAGCTCGACGTCGAGAACTCCCTGCGCTTCAACAACAAGCTCATGGCGTTCGACACCACCGCTGCCGGCTTGAAGGCGATCATTGAGCACGGCGTCGGGTCCTACCCCAACCAGGGCCGCTTCCCCCAGATCGGCGGCGTCGCCTTCTCCTTCGACCCGGACCTGCCCACCGGCAGCCGCGTGTCGAGCATCTCGCTGATCGATGCGGACGGCCACACGGTTGTGCGCCTGGTGGAAAACGGCGTCGTCCTCGCCGACGTGCCTGACGTGATCCGCGTCGTCACGCTGAACTTCATGGCCGATGGCGGCGACGGCTATCCCATGAAGGAGAACGGCTCCAACTTCCGCTATCTGCTGGAGGATGGCAGCCTCGGCCCGGTGCTCGACGAGGCCTCTGACCTCGATGCCAATCCGCCGGCCAATGCCATGAGCGAGCAGAAGGCATTCGAGCTTTACATGCGCTCCCACCACGCCACGGCCGAGACCGCCTATACGCAGGCGGACACGGAAATGTCCGGCGACCTGCGCATCCAGAACCTCAATGCCCGCACCGACACCGTGCTCGCCAGCGCGGCCGAGACCTTCCTGGGCGGCGAGGCCAATGATGTGTTCGACGGCAGCGCGAGCGACGACCGGGCCAATGGCGGCGCCGGAAACGACGTGCTGCGCGGCCACGCCGGCAACGACATTCTGTTCGGCGAGGCGGGCAATGACCATCTGATCGGCGGTATCGGCGACGACATCCTCGTCGGCGGCACCGGCGACGATCTTCTGGCGGGTGGCACCGGGCGCAACTCCCTGCATGGCGGGCTCGGCAATGACCGCGCCACCTTCGAGGGCAATCGCGCCGACTATGCCATCATCCGCGACGGCGCTGCGGTCATCGTGCGGTCGCTCGCCGACGAAAGCCAGGAAACCCGCCTCATCGGGGTGGAGACCCTCGCCTTCACCGACGCCAACGTCACGGTGGAAGACAATCCGGCCACGGCGCTGGTGGCCGGCCTCTACCAGCAGGTCATGGGGCGTCTGCCCGACCTGCAGGGCCTGCAATACTGGACCGGCCTCATCGACAAGGGCGCCAGCCTGGGTGATGTGGCCGTCAGCATGATCCTGTCCCCGGAGGCGCAGGCGCGCGGCGTCGGGGCGGCGTCGGTGGCCGACATCACCGTGGACCTGCTCTATACGACGCTGCTCGGCCGCCCGGCCGATGCGGAGGGCAAGGCCTATCACGAGGCAGCCCTGGCGGCTGGCCTTCCCCTCGCCGTGGTGGCCGGCCACTTCGTGCATGCGCCGGAAATGGAGCCTTTCCAGCTGGCGGGGGCGGCCCTCGACACCACCTTCCTCAGCCCCGATCTCTTCACCCGCACCGGCTCTGCCGGCAATGACGTGCTGTTCGGCGGCGTCGGAGCCGATGTGCTGGTGGGTGGAGCGGGATCGGACCTGCTGCATGGCGGCCGCGGCATCGACACCGCCGTCTTCAACGGCAACAAGGCGGATTTCGAGATCACCTATGGCCATGGCACGGTGACCGTCACCGCCCGCACCGAAGTCGGCGCCGTCGACACGCTGGTGAATGTGGAACGGCTCGCCTTCAACGATGGCAGCGTGGACGTGACGACGGACGTCACCGCCCTCAACCTGGCGACCCTTTATGGACGCGTCCTGGATCGGCAGGCGGATCTGTCCGGCCTGTCCGCCGCGCTGACGGCGCATGAGGGTGGCATGTCGGAAGGGCGCCTCCTGCTCAACCTCATGCATTCCCCCGAGGCCCAGGCCAAGGGCGTCGGTGCTTCCGCCGACGGCAGCCTGACGGTGGACACCCTTTACAACACCGTCTTCGGGGCCGACGGCACCGACAGCGACCGTGCCACCTACCAGTCCATGGCCGCCTCGGGCGCAGATCTTGAGGAAGTGGCAAGCGCCATGGTGCGGTCCGATGGGCTGTCCCACCTGCGCCTTGCGGCGTCGGACCTCGACTTCTTCATCTGACCCGAACACATCCAGCGGTGGCGGGGGCCGGCAACGGCTCCCGCCATTTGCGTTTTATGGCCTTCCGGTCCGCACCGAGGGAGAGGGTGTCAGGCCGTCTTTTCCGCCGGCGTGCAAGCCGCGCGGGCGGCGACCTGATCCAGCGCATCCACAACGGCATCGAAGGTCAACAAGGTGGAAGCGTGGCGGGCCTTGTAGTCGCGCACCGGCTCCAGCACGGCCAAATCCGCCCATTTGCCCTCGGGCGGGGCGCCATTTTCCTTCAGCATGGCGCGAACCGTGTCGCGAATCGCGCGCAACTCCTCGGCCGTGGAGCCCACCACGAGGCGCGCCATGATAGAGGACGAGGCCTGGCCGAGGGCGCAGGCCCGCACCTCATGGGCGAAATCCACCACCTGCCCGTCCGCCACCTTGAGGTCGATGGTGACCGTCGATCCGCACAGCCGGGAATGGGCGGTGGCGCTGGCATCGGCATCCGCCAGTCGCCCGAGCCGCGGAATGTCGGCGGCCAAGGCGAGGATACGGGCATTGTAGACGTCGTTAATCATCGGCTCATCCGCGGCAAGCATGCGGCGCGCATCACCCAGTCCGGCTAAACATGCATTTGAAGCAGGCGCGCTCTGAACTTATATAGGGAAGGCTTGGTCCGGCGGAAGACGCCGGACCTCAGGGCGCGGATGCCCATCATCCGCGACGACGGACGGCAAGGCCGCCGCCGGGGCTTCCGGCGGGGCGCGGCAGGAAAGGTCCCGCGCATGCGTAGCCGACACCGGTGACACTCCCGCCCACCATGGGCGGTCGGACGGAGTTGGGCATGGACGCGGTGGTCAGACTTCTCAAGGCCCAGGCCGAGAGCGAGGAAAAGGCGCGCCGGCGCGGCGCGAAAGGGCCCGTGGCGCAGCGCCGCGACCCCAATCGCCCCTCCCGCGAGGCCGCCGAGGCTGCGGTGCGCACCTTGCTGGCCTATATGGGCGAGGACCCCGAGCGGGAAGGCCTGCTGGACACGCCGAGCCGCGTGGTGCGCGCCTATGACGAGCTGTTCTCCGGCTATGGCCACGACAGCGAGGAGATTCTCGACCGCACGTTCGGCGAGATCGGCAATTTCGACGACTTCGTCCTGGTGCGCGACATTCCCTTTTATTCCCATTGCGAGCACCACATGGTCCCCTTCATCGGCAAGGCTCATGTGGCCTATTTTCCGGTGGAGCGAGTGGTGGGCCTGTCCAAGATCGCCCGCGTGGTGGACATCTATGCCCGGCGCCTGCAGACGCAGGAGCACCTGACCTCGCAGATCGTTACCGCGCTGGACGAGGCGCTGCACCCGAGGGGCATCGCGGTGCTGATCGAGGCCGAGCACATGTGCATGGCCATGCGCGGCGTCATGAAGGCGGGGGTATCCACTGTCACCAGCCAGTTCACCGGCGCCTTCCGGGATGACCCGGCCGAGCAGGTGCGCTTCATCTCCATGGTGCGCGGCAAGGCCTGAAGCCGCGCGAGCGAGCATTATCCCATGTCTGAGACTTCCTTGGCCGTCTTCCCGGTAAGCGCAGGCTCGCACGAATTGGAGGAAGGCACCCGCCTGACCCCGCGCTTCGATGCCCACGGACTGGTCACCTGCGTGGCCACCGACGCGGTCACGGGCGAGGTCCTGATGCTTGCCCATATGAATGCGGAGGCGCTGGCGCTCACCATTTCCACCGGTGAGGCGCATTATTACAGCCGCTCGCGCCAGAAGCTCTGGAAGAAGGGCGAGAGTTCCGGTCACACGCAGAAGGTGGTCGACATGCTGGTGGACTGCGACCAGGACGCGGTCATCATCAAGGTCGAAATGGGCGGCACCGGCGCCGCCTGCCACACCGGCCGCCGCTCTTGTTTCTATCGCCGCATCCCTCTGGGCGGGCAAAATGCTGCCGAAACGGCGCTTGAATTCACCGGCGATACGCCCCGCTTCGACCCGAAGGCCGTGTACGGCGACGATCACGGCCACGGCCACTGAATCGCCAAGGCGGGCGGCAGCGCCCGCGCCGGGAGCCTCCGAGCGCGAGGGCCACGCTTCCGACATCAAACGCCGATAAGCTCCCGTTTCCCTTGCGCAAAGCGGCGGGGGATCGGAGGCGCGGATGTTCCAAAGCTTCAACCCGTTCGGCAACAAAGGTCCGAGCACGCCCACCGAGGGCGAGGCGGACCCGGCCAGCGCGGGACTTGCGCCGGACATGGATCTGTCTCCCGCAGCCCCCCGCATGAAGCCCGGCCAGCCCCGGCTGGCCCTGGCGCTCGGGGGCGGCGCGGCGCGCGGCTTTGCCCATGTGGGTGTGCTGCGCACCCTGGATCGCCACGGCATCCGCCCGGACGTGCTCGCCGGCACCTCTATCGGAGCGGCGGTGGGCGGGCTTTGGGCGGCTGGCAAGCTCGACGACTTCGAGGACTGGGCCCGCAGCCTCAACAAGCGCCGCGTCCTCGCCCTGCTCGACCTGACGCTGGGCTCGCCCGGCCTCATCGGCGGGCGTCGGCTTCTGGAGCGCCTGCGCGTGGAACTGGCGGGACAAGCCATCGAGGCCCTGCCGGTGGCATTCGCGGCCATCGCCACGGAGCTCGGCAGCGGACATGAAATCTGGCTGACCCGTGGCGACCTTGCGGAAGCAATCCACGCCTCCTACAGCCTGCCCGGCATTTTCACCCCCACCAAGGTGGGAGGGCGGTGGCTCATGGACGGGGCGCTGGTCAATCCCATTCCGGTGTCGGCCGCCCGCGCCCTCGGCGGGCGCGTGGTGGTGGCCGTCAACCTGAATGCCGAGGTGTTCGGACGCGGGACGGTCATCCAGGACCATGGTGGCGTCATTGCGGAAGCGGCTGAGGAGTTCGTGGCTCAGAAGCGCCTGCGCCTCGGTGGCATGCTTCGCCCCGACAAGCTGCTGCGCCGCCATTTCCTCTCCGGGCCGAAGGACGGGCCGCGCGGCATTTCCGCGGTCATGATCGATGCCTTCAACATCACCCAGGACCGTATCGCGCGCTCCCGCCTCGCCGGCGATCCGCCGGACGTCCTCATTTCCCCCAAGCTCGGCCGCATCGGCCTGTTCGATTTTCACCGCGCAGACGACGCCATCGCGGCGGGTGCGGAGGCCGCCGAGCGGATGGTGGAAGACATTGGCGAGGCCATGGCCGCCTTGGGCTGACGACGGCGCGGGCGCCGCCGCCGGCCCCTTGCGCTGTCAGGCGGTCATGATGTAGTCGCGCAGTTCCGCGCTTTCCCGCTCCATCTCTTCGACCCGGTGCTTGACCACGTCGCCAATGGAGATGATGCCCAGGAGGCGGCCGCGCTCCACCACGGGAACGTGGCGGAACCGACCCCGTGTCATCCGCTCCATGATGACGGGGATGCTCTCCTCCAGCGTGCAGGTGACGACCGCACGGGTCATCACGGAGGACACGGGATCGCTGAGCACCTCCGGGCCTTTCTCGGCCAGGATGCGCACCACGTCCCGTTCCGAGAGGATGCCCACGAGGCGGCCACCGTCGTCCACCGCCACGATGGCGCCGATCCGATGCTCGGCGAGGCTCGCCACCGCGTCTGAGAGGCTGGCGTCCGGCGCGATGGTCACCAGGGGACCGGACTTGCGCTGCAAAAGAATGCCGACCGTCATGAGTGTCTCCTTCCCCGCCCATTCAAGGGTGGCGGCCCGGAGGCTCTCTGTGACGGAGCCAATTCATGGCCGCCGGATCAGGATGAGGTCGCATCGCGCGCCCCACCTGCCTTGAGGGAATGATCCACCCTCCCCTTGCGTTGCGCAAGAGCCCCTTTTGCCGGGGATCGCCTCAGCTCCGCGGCGAAGCACCACGCAGACGGGGCACAGGGTCGAACAAAGGAAACAGCAGCAGGCCCGCCGCGAAGCCGCCCAGATGTGCCTGCCAGGCCACCTCCGCTCCTTCGGTCCCCGGCATGGCCATGCCGGCGCCAAACAGGAAATTGAGTAGGACGAAGACGCCGATGAACACCAGAACCCGGCGATCCTGCAGCACGGCCGTGAGCGGCATGGCGGGCTGATGGTCCGCGTAATGGCTGCGGCGCGGCCCGAGCGCCCCACCGGGCGCAAAGGCAAAGCGCACCGAAGCCGCCATGGCACCCGACACCACCGCGGATGCGCCGATCATGGGGGAGATGCCCTCGGGATAGGCCAGCAGATGCGCGGCCGCACCGGCCACAGCGGTGGCGATGAAGAACAGCAGAAACCGGGGCGTGCCGAAGCGGCGCGCCACGGGAGAGGCGAACGCCAGCATCCACACGCTATTCACCCCCACATGCACCCAATTGGCGTGCAGGAAGGCATAGGTCACGAAGGTCCAGATCTGCGCCCCAAGCCCCCCGGGCAAGGCATCGGGCGCCCCCAGGTCGTAGCGGATCGGCACGAAGGCGAACCACGCCAGCATCATGAGGTCGGTGTCGGGATCGAGCAGATACGCCCGCACGAACTCGATGCCCGCCATGATGAGGACGAGCGCGGCCACCACCCCCGGAATGTTGAAAACCGGCTCGCGGGAGGGGGGAGTGCGGAAGTCGAAGGATTGGGACACGCCACGGACATAAGCCCCCTGCCCCGCGGGGGCAAGGGCGCTTCCCATGCAAAGCCCAAGGCAGGGGCGCCGGGCCATGCGGAGCGGCGTCCCGCTCGGCAAGAGGCCGCGCCCGGCCGGAGGGTCCAGGCGGGCCAGGGCGCGCGGCCGCAACACCCAAGTCCATATGGTGAATTGGCGTTAAGGTTAAGAAAAGGTTGACGGCGCAAAAGTGGCGAAGATCGGGCATTATGATTTCGTTAACCAGAAGCGATCATCTCCGCCATGCCGCTGTCCCGTCTGCTCACGACCCTCGCTCTGCTCGTTGCGGGCACGGTCTGCGCCGCCGCCGGCGATGCCCGCCACGCCGCGCTGCAGCCCCAGGTGGTCCCGCTTCCCCAGCCGGCGCCGTCCTTCTCGGCCCATCTGGTGGCGATCGGCGGCACCAGCCCGCCGGTGGGCTATGTGCGCTTCTGCGCCGAGAATGCCGGGGACTGCGTGGCGCGTGGCGAGATCCTGTTCGAGATGCCACTGGACCGGGCGCGCTGGAGCGAGCTTGAGCAGGTCAATCGCAAGCTGAACACCGAGATAGAGCCCATGACCGACCTCGACCATTATGGCGAGGTCGAGCGGTGGGCCTACCCCACCGACGGAAAGGGCGATTGCGAGGACTATGTGCTCGCCAAGCGCAAGGTGCTTCTGGAGAAGGGCTGGCCGGCCTCCGTGCTGCTCATCACCGTGGTACGGGACAAGGAAGGCGACGGCCACGCGGTGCTCACCGTGGTGACGGACCGCGGCGACCTGGTCCTGGATAACCAGGAAGCCGAGATCTTGCCCTGGCAGGACACCGGATACCGCTACGTCAAGCGGCAGTCCCAGGGCGATCCCAATCTGTGGGTGTCGCTGGGCGAAACCCGGTCTCCCCCGGTGGTCGGCGGCGGGCGCTGAGCCCGCCCGCAGCGCCGAGCCTCTGGCCTGCCGTCAGTCGAGGCGCTTCAGCCCGCTGGCATAGCGCTTCCAATTGATCTGGTAGTGCATGGCGGTGCGGTGCAGACGCGCGATCATGTCTTCGTCCAGGGTGCGGATCACCCGGGCCGGTGAACCGACGATGAGGGAATTGTCGGGAAACTCCTTCCCCTCGGTGACCAGCGCATTCGAGCCCACAAGCGAATTGGCGCCGATGCGGGCGCCGTTCAGCACGGTCGCGCCCATGCCGATGAGGCTGTTTTCACCCACCGTGCAGCCATGCAGGATGGCCATGTGCCCCACCGTGACGCCCGCCGCCAAGGTGAGCGGAAAGCCGGGATCGGTGTGGAGGACACAATTCTCCTGGATGTTGGTCCCCGCCCCCACCACGATGGGTTCATTATCCCCCCGCAGCACGCAGCCAAACCAGATGCTGGCATTTTCCTTCAGCACCACGCGGCCGATGACCGTCGCATCCGGCGCGATCCAATAGCGCCCGGAGGCGGGAAGTTCGGGCTTCACGCCATCGAGGGAATAAAGCGGCATGCAAGTCTCCTGACATGGGCGGTCCGCTCCCGTGCAGCGCGGCACGCACGGGTCTCACTATACCGAGCCACCCGCCCGTTCCAGCCCTTCCATGTCGGGACTTTTCAGGAGGAAGATGCCGTCTTTGTGTCCGAGGCCTCTGCGCGGACTGCGGACGCCTGGATCGCTCGGGCTTCCACGCCCAGGTGCGACAGTCCGCCCTTCTCGGGCGGGTCATCGGCGGCGGCCGCCCCATGGTCGGCGCTCGCCCGTGCACCATCGGCCAGCCGCGCATAATCCGCACGCAGGCGGTCGAGCGTCTTCTCGTCCAGGTCCTCCAGGTCCAGGAGCACGTTGCGCGGGCCATCGCTGCGGGCGATCAGCTCGTCGATCTTGATCTGAAGTGCCTCTGTGTCGCGGTTCTGGCTGTTCTGGATCAGGAAGACCATCAGGAAGGTGATGATGGTGGTCGAGGTGTTGATGATGAGCTGCCAGGTGTCGTTGAAGCCGAAAAGCGGCCCCGTCAGCCCCCAGATGATGATGACGAGGACCGCCAGGAAGAACGTCACCGGCTTGCCGGCATACCGCGACACCGCTTGGGAAAAGCGGGTAAAAAAGGGCCGCGGGGCGGGCCCGGACCCCACCTGCGGGGCGCAATGGGTGGGAGCGGACGGGGGGTGTGCGGTCTCGGCCGTGGACATGGCCTCTTCCTCCAAATCACATGCAGGAGGGAACGGACCGCCGCGTTCGAGGTTCCAGCTTCACCACGACCATGGGAGACCGGCATGTCCGTCGCGATGATCCTTCTGCCCCTTTTCGTTCAGGTGGGCCTCACCTTTGTCCTCCTGTTCGCCCTCGGCCCCATGCGCTTCCGGGCGGTGCGCGAGGGGCAGGTGGCCTTGGATGCGGCGGCCATGGATGGGAACGCCTTCCCGCCGCGCTGCCGCCAGTTCGCCAATGCCTTCCGCAACCAGTTCGAGCTGCCGGTGCTGTTCTATGTGCTCACCGCGCTGGCCCTCTTCACGCGCAAGGCGGACATCGTGTTCGTGGCCCTGGCGTGGGTGTTCGTGCTGACGCGGATCGTCCATGCCACCGTGCACGTGACGTCCAACAACCTGCGCCTGCGATTCACCGCCTTTCTGGTGGGCACCCTCGTGCTTCTCCTTATGTGGGTGCTGTTCGCGCTCTCCATCCTGCTGAATGTGTAAGCGGCGGCGGATTGACAGACGGGCTTGGGCATCGGAGGAGAGGCGCCAGCTTTTCCAATGGGTGTTGGACCATGGATGATCCCCGCCGCCATGTGCGGTCCGTCGGCGGCCTCGACGTGCTGTTCGTAATGGCCGCGCAGGCGGAATACGGGCCGCATCTGAAGGCGCGGATCGACCCGCTGATGACCGGCGTCGGCCCTGTGGAGGCCGCCGCCGCCACCGCCCTGACCCTTGCCGGCCTCTCCCACCGCGACGACCTGCCGGACCTTATCTTCACCCTGGGATCGGCCGGCTCGCGGGCGCTTGACCATGCCGGCGTCTACCAGGTCTCCAGCGTCTCGTACCGGGATATGGATGCCTCGGCCCTTGGATTCGAGCGGGGACTGACGCCGTTCGGCGACCACCCCGCCATTATCCCCATTCCCCATCTGTTCGCCGGCGTGCCGGCCGCCTCCCTCTCCACGGGGGGGGCCATCATTTCCGGATCGGCCTATGAGGCCATCGCCGCCGACATGGTGGACATGGAGACCTTCGCTGTCCTGCGCGCCGCCCATCGGTTCCGCGTGCCGGTCATTGGTCTGCGCGGCATCAGCGATGGCAAGTCGGAGCTGACGCGCTACGAGGACTGGACCGAATATCTGCACATCATCGACGAGCGCCTCGCCGCGGCGCTCGATTTGTTCGATGCGGAGGTGACCGCCGGGCGGTTCAGCCTCCGCG
The DNA here is from genome assembly GCF_056314145.1 of Aquabacter sp. DMC10. Lineage (NCBI taxonomy): Bacteria > Pseudomonadati > Pseudomonadota > Alphaproteobacteria > Hyphomicrobiales > Xanthobacteraceae > Aquabacter > Aquabacter sp. DMC10. The sequence goes on from NZ_JBQUYX010000002.1 coordinate 465,580, forward strand.
CACCCGTTCCCGGAGAGACCCCTTGACCCCTTCCGCCCGCCTGTCGGCCGCCATGGAAATCCTGGCCGACCTTGCCGCGCGTCGCCGCCCGGCCATTGATTGCCTGAAGGATTGGGGCGTCTCCCATCGCTTCGCCGGCTCCGGCGACCGCGCTGCCATCGGCGGGATTGTCTTCGACACCCTGCGCCGGCGCGCCTCGGCGGCTCACGTGATGGGAGCGGACACCCCGCGCGCGCTCATGCTCGGCATGCTCGCCGTGATGCGGGGCCTCGACCTTGCCGCCATCGAACAGCTCTGCGACGGCGGCCGCTTCGCCCCCGCTCCGCTATCGGAGGAGGAGCGCACCCGCCTCGCCACCCCCTCCCTGGACGGCGCCGCCCCCTGGGTGCAGGGCGATTATCCCCAATGGCTGGACCCGCAACTGGCCTCCATGTTCGGAGAAGCCCGCATCGCGGAAGGCCGGGCACTCGCAGCCCGTGCGCCGCTGGACCTGCGGGTCAACACCTTGCGCGCCCGCCCCGACGAGGTGCTGGAGGCGCTCGGCCACCTCAACCCCGTGGGCACAGAATGGTCGCCGCTTGGCCTGCGCATCGCCCTCGACGCGGAAGGCAAGACCCCGCCCGTCACCTCCGAACCCATCTTCCTCAAAGGTGGGCTGGAGGTGCAGGACGAGGGCTCGCAGATCGCCGCCATCCTCGCCGCGCCCGTGCCCGGCTCGCAGGTGCTGGACATGTGCGCGGGGGCCGGCGGCAAGACGCTGGAGCTGGCCGCCCTCATGGACAATAAGGGCCAGATCTACGCTCATGATTCCGACGTGCGCCGCCTGAAGCCCATGCATGAGCGCCTGGAGCGCGCCGGCGTGCGCAACGTGCAGGTGCGCGCGCCGCGCGGTCCGGCCGACGTGCTCGCCGACCTCGCCGGCAAGATGGACCTGGTGCTGGTGGACGCCCCCTGCACGGGCACTGGAACCTGGCGCCGCAATCCCGACGCCAAGTGGCGGGTGCGCCCCGGCGCCCTCGACGAGCGGGTCCGCGACCAGGCCAGCATCCTCGCGAGCGCCGCCCGCTATGTGCGGCCCGGCGGGCGCCTAGCTTATGTCACCTGCTCGGTGCTGGACGACGAGAATGGCGCCCAGATCCGCCGTTTCCTGGATCAGCAGCCGGATTTCTCTGTCGTGCCGGCCGTGGAGACCGTGCTGGCGCTGGGGCAACAGGGCCTTGCCCTGCGCGAGGCCGCGCTCGCCTCCCCCGAAGGGCTGCTCATGACGCCCCGCCGCACCCGCACCGACGGCTTCTTCGTCAGCATCCTCAGGCGCGCCGCGTAAGTGCGGCGTGCGTCTTGCACGGCGTGCGCTGGAGGCGCACTTACGTGACCAACTTGACACGTGACCAAAACGGCACATATCATTTTGCCATGGATGCGGTCTTCGATGCTCTCGCCCATCCAGTCCGACGCGAACTGCTCGACCGTCTAAGAGAAACAGACGGGCAGACGCTTACGGCTCTGGAGCGAACGCAGGCGCTCACCCGGTTCGCCGTGATGAAGCACCTGGCGATCCTTGAACGCGCCCATCTCGTCACCACCCGCAAGGTGGGGCGCGAGAAGCTGCATTTTCTCAACCCCGTGCCGCTCCAGCAGGTGGCCGACCGGTGGATCTCCCGCTATGCGGCACCGTTCGCTCGCACCCTGGAGGATCTGTCCCGCGCCGTGGAAGGACCAAAGCCCGTGCCGTCATCTGCCACAGCCCCGCGCCACGCCTATGAGCATCTCATCCGGGCACAGCCGGAAGACATCTGGTCGATCCTCACTGACGACGCCAAGACCCCCCTTTGGCAACACTTCAACATGTCCTCTTCAACGGACTGGCGCGTTGGCGGCGCCATCACGTTCTTTGTCGGGGAACAGGCAATGATCGTGGGCGAAATCCTGGAACTCACGCCACCGACACGGCTCGTCCACAGCTTCAGCGCGCGGTGGTCCTCGGAGGTCGCGGGCGACCCGCCTTCGCGCGTGACGTGGACCTTGGAAGCGGTGCCGGGGGGCACGCGCCTCGTGCTGGTGCATGATGATTTCGGAGGCGATACCTTGACCAGCCGCATGGTGACCGGCGGATGGCCGGAGAGCCTGTCGCGTCTGAAGACGCTCGTCGAAACGGGCATCCCCTTTCTGGTACCGGCCCCAATCCCGGCAGCCTGACCCCGCCGCCCGCCCCTTCCGCGCGCGGGAGCCATGCGGGCAATGGCTTCCGGTTTGGAAGCTTTGCGACTAAAGAGACGGCACCTTCGCCTCTTGGAAAGCCGCGCCATGCAAGACACCGTCCTCATCATCGACTTCGGCAGCCAGGTCACCCAGCTGATTGCCCGGCGCGTGCGCGAGGAAGGCGTCTATTCCGAAGTGGTGCCGTTCCAGAAGTCCTCCGAGGCGTTCGCGCGCCTGAAGCCCAAGGCGGTCATCCTGTCCGGCGGCCCGGCCTCCGTGATCGAGGGCGAGAGCCCCCGCGCGCCCCAGGAGATTTTCGAGGCCGGCATTCCCGTGCTGGGCATCTGCTATGGCGAGCAGACCATGGCGGACCAGCTGGGCGGCAAGGTGGAAGGCGGCCATCACCGGGAGTTCGGCCGCGCCGAGGTTGAGGTGAAGAAGGCGAGCCGCCTGTTCGAGGGCGTGTGGCAGCCGGGCCAGCGTTATCTGGTGTGGATGAGCCATGGCGATCGCGTCACCGCCCTCCCCCAGGGCTTCGAGGCCATCGCCACCTCCGAGAACGCGCCCTTTGCCGCCATCGCCGATGAGAGCCGCAGCTATTATGCCGTGCAGTTCCACCCCGAGGTAGTGCACACGCCTGATGGCGCCAAGCTCCTGCGCAATTTCGTGCGCCGCATTGCCGGCCTCGAGGGCACCTGGACCATGGGCGCCTTCAAGCAGGAGGCCATGGCCCGCATCCGCGCCCAGGTGGGGTCCGGCCGGGTGATTTGCGGCCTTTCCGGCGGCGTTGATTCCGCCGTGGCCGCGGTGCTCATCCACGAGGCCATCGGCGACCAGCTCACCTGCGTGTTCGTGGACCACGGCCTGATGCGCCTCGGCGAGGCCGAGCAGGTGGTTTCCCTGTTCCGCAACACCTACAATATCCCGCTGGTGCACGCGGACGCCTCCGAGCTCTTCCTGCGGGAGCTGTCCGGCGTCACCGACCCGGAAGCCAAGCGCAAGACCATCGGCCGGCTCTTCATCGACGTGTTCGAGGCCGAGGCCAAGAAGGTGGGCGGCGCCGATTTCCTCGCCCAGGGCACGCTCTATCCGGACGTGATCGAAAGCGTCTCCTTCACCGGCGGCCCGTCGGTGACCATCAAGAGCCATCACAATGTGGGCGGCCTGCCGGCCCGCATGAACATGAAGCTGGTGGAGCCGCTGCGCGACCTCTTCAAGGACGAAGTCCGCGCGCTCGGCCGCGAACTCGGCCTTCCCGAGAGCTTCGTCGGCCGCCACCCCTTCCCCGGCCCGGGCCTTGCCATCCGTTGCCCCGGCGAGATCACCCCCGAAAAGCTGGACATCCTGCGCCAGGCGGACGCCATCTTTCTGGAAGAAATCCGCGCCGCCGGCCTCTATGACGTCATCTGGCAAGCCTTCGCCGTGCTGCTCCCCGTCCGGACCGTGGGCGTCATGGGCGACGGGCGCACCTATGACCACGTCCTCGCCCTGCGCGCCGTCACCTCCGTCGACGGCATGACCGCAGATTTCTATCCCTTCGACATGACCTTCCTCGGCCGCACCGCCACCCGCATCATCAATGAGGTGCGCGGCATCAACCGCGTGGTCTACGACGTGACGAGCAAGCCGCCCGGCACCATCGAGTGGGAATAGTGAACAGTCCCGGGTTTGCCGGAGGCCCTAACTCCTGAGAGATAGGGGCCATTATGAGCAGCAAGACGACGAACAGATTTTCGCCTGAGGTGCGCCAGCGCGCGGTGTGGATGGTGCTGGAGCACGTGGGGGGTCATCCGTCTCGGTGGGCGGCGATGGGTCTCGATCGCCGAGAAGATCGGCTGCACGGCCCAGACCATCAACGAGTGGGTCAAGAAGACCGTGGTCGACGCGGGTAGGCGAGCGGGCGTGCCCAGCGACGTGGCCGAGAAGATGATGGCGCTGGAGCGGGAGAACCGCGAGTTGCGCCAGGCCAATGATATCCTAAGCAAGCGTCGGTTTAATTCGCCCACTCGGAGCTCGACCGCCCAGTCAAGCGATGATCGCTTTTATCGACGATCACCGAGAGGCGTATGGGGTCGAGCCGATCTGCAAAGTCTTGCCGATCGCCCCGTCCACATACCACGAGCAACTGGCTCAGCGGCGCGATCCCGGGCGAATGCGGGCCAGGGCGCGGCGGGACCAGGCGCTGAAGCCCGAGGTCGCCCGCGACTTCGCGGAGAACTTCGCCGTGGTCGTCAATTGGTCCTGCGCCACCGACTCGTGATGGGTAACGCCCACATGGCGGATGAGCCCCTCCCGCTTCCAGGCCTTCATCGGCGGGATGATGACCGGCGCATTGGTGATGCTTTGGCATTGCATGAGATTGATCGTGTCGCGCCAGGTGCGCAGACGCGACTGCCGAAAGCTCCTCGGCATGGCTCTCATCACCGAGATATTCTCCCGTGGCCCACACCTTGTTGGCAAGGAACATCCCGTCCGATCTCGCATACTCCCCCATGAACTGACCGATACTGACCTCCGCCGAGCCATAGAGCGGCGAGGTGTCGACGACGCGGCCGACGGCCGTGACATAGCGCTCAAAGACCTGCCGGAGAGCGGCGCGGGGCATGCCGGGCTTCAGGTCGAAGGTCAGGAAGGTGCCAAGGCCGAGCGCCGTGAGCCGCTCACCGATCCGCGGCAAGGGGCGGGTCAGCACATCTGGACTTGAGCCGGAAGCAGCAGACGCCACCGGCGTCCCGGGGCCTGGGCCGTGGCCGTCGTGGCAAGGGCGAGCCGCGTTGCCGCCGCGCCCATGGTGCCGAGGAAACCGCGTCGATTGATCTTGGATTGATCCATGGGATCCTCCTCTGTCCTGCGCGTCAGAACTGCCAGTTGGCGGGCACCCAGACGTAGGCGCCATCGGTCTTGAGCAGCCGACCGAGGCCCGGGAACGGAAAGTGAAAGCCGAGCACGGGAATGCCATCTGTGGCCGCCCGGTCGAAGATGCGCCGGCGGGAGGCAAGGGCCGTCGCCTTGTCGCGATCCGGGCCCGGAACCCACGGCCGGTCCACATTGACCACAGGGTGATAGGCAAGGTCGGCTGTCAGCAGGAGTTGGTCGTTGCCGGAATGGACGAGGAATGAGGCCATGCCCGGCGTGTGACCAGACGCGACAATCGTTGTGAGGCCGGGCACGATCTCGGCGCCGGCTTCGTACAGCGTGACATCGTTGGTCACCGGCTCAAGGCTGGCCTTGATGGCGGCAGCGAAGCGCACGCGGAAATCCTGAGGGACCGGCATGTAGGAGAGGTCAGGGTCGGTGCGGACAAAGAAATCCCAGTCGGCCTTCGGCACGAAGACAGCGGCGCGAGGGAAGGCCTTGCCGCCTTCTGCCGTTCTCAGATTGCCCACATGGTCGGGATGGGTGTGCGAAATGACAATCACATCAATGTCTGCAGGCCCAAGCCCGATCGCCGCAAGGTTCTCAAAGACGCGGCCGCCATTGGGGCCCATGGTCTTGCCCGCCCCTGCCTCGATCAGGATGCGCCGCCCGCCGGTTTCGACCAGCAGCGTGTTGAGATTGAGCGTCATGTGGTCCGTGGGCAGAAATGCGCGCCGGAGCACCGCCTGAAGCTCCGCCTGGGGCGCATCGCTCGCATAGATCCGCGGCGGGCCGCCAATGACACCGTCGCTCAAGACGGTCGCCCGGATATCGCCGACGCGGAAGCGGTAGCAGCCGGAATTGCCGATCTGCGACGGGGCTTCTTGGGCCTGCGCGCCGCCGGAACCGCCATGGACGGGGACGATCAGGCTCGATGCGCCTGCGACGGCGGACAGCATGATGGCGCGTCGGTTGAGGGTGAAGGCATTCATCGGTCTTCCCTTTCGTGTGAGCGCGCCTGCTTCACCCCAGCGTCAGGGCCGGAGGGGCCGGGAGAGGAAGCAGGCCAACCGCGCGCGTCAGTTGCCCCTACGGCAACCATGACACGGGGATATTCGACCGATAAGATGCGCAATCAAGATCAGCTTGATTAGATTTCCTTCCCAATGAACCCGATCCGCCTCGACAGTCTTGACGTGTTCGCCGCGATCGTCCGCTGTGGCGGTTTCCGCGCGGCGGCGCTCGAGCGCGGCGTGTCGTCATCGGCCTTGAGCCAGACGATGAACGCGCTGGAAGAGACCCTCGGCATCCGGCTTCTCAATCGCACGACGCGGAGCGTGTCGCCCACGGAAGCTGGGCAGCGCCTCCTCGAACGGCTGGCCCCTGCGCTGAGTGACATCAGGCGTGCGATTGTGGAAGTCGACGCGTTAAGGGATACGCCGTCCGGTACATTGCGGATCAATGCCCCCGCGCCGGCGGTCGACCACGTTCTCTGCCCGCTGGCATTCGCCTTCATGGAAGCCTATCGCGAGGTGAACATCGAAATCATCAGCGATGCGGCGGTTATCGACATCGTGGAACAGGGTTTCGATGCCGGCGTCCGGTTCGGCAAGCAATTGGCGCAGGACATGATCGCGCTGCCGCTTGGCCCGCCGCTTCGCTATACGATCGTGGCCTCGCCGGCCTACATCGCAAAGCACGGTCACCCAAAGTCACCGCATGATCTCATCGATCACGACTGCATCAAGCGCAGGTTTCCCGGCGGCACACTGGTCACGTGGCAGTTTGCCGATGGTCTGGAAGAGATTGAGGTCACGCCCACCGGCCGCCTGTTGGTGAGTTCGGCGCAGAACGAAGTGCAGGCGGCGCTGGCCGGCAGAGGGATCGCGCATGTCTTCGATGACTATGCCAGGCCTCACATCCTCACCGGCGAGCTCGTCGAACTCCTATCCGATTGGAGCCCGACCTTGCCGCACTGGTTTTTGTACTATCCAAGCCGCCGCCTCCCGAGCGCCGCCCTACGTGCGTTTCTCGATTACGTAAGGGGCTATGATTGGCAGGCCCGGCGCTAACCGCATGGAACGGCAAGACCGTTCGATCCCCGACGGGATCGTCCCTTAAGGAACCTTGATCGGGAACCTCCCCTCGCTGAGCGCACGGCAGATGACGCCGGCAGGCCGGCCCGCCTGCCTGTGCGGCCGCGTCAGGGCGTCGCGAGTGGAATCCCCTGTCGGCGCAGTATCATGCCGCCGTGACGCAAGGTGGCGAGGTCCACGAAGTCGCCATCGGCGGTGAAGCCGGTGTCGTCCCAATATTCGATACGCGTGCCGGTCACTTCATAGCGACCTTCATAGGCGCGCTCGCGCGTGCCACGGGCTTCGACATAGCGACCGTTGGGCAGCAGTTCGTGGCGGACACGACCATCGTCGGTCACCCACATGCCGGCATAGGGATGGTTCGGCTGCAATGCGGACACCTCGGCTTGGACGGATTGGCTCAGGAGGGTGGCGGTCACCAGGGCGGCGAATGCTTGTCGCATGATCGGGCTCCTCTCCATTGATGGGGGTGGTCGACCGCGAAAGGCGCACTGGTGCTGCAAGGGGTCTGAGGGCGGGCGGGCGGCCCGCCCGCAGCGCGGCGAGCCGTGGCACGGCCCGCGTCCAGGCTATTGCGCGCGCGGCTCGTTGTTCTCGACGACCTGCTGATAGGCAATGAGATCCAGAAACGCCTCGGCTTCAATGACCCGCCCATCCTTCATTCGGAAGATCCAGAGGAACTGGTTGCGATAGGGCGCGCCCGAGGTGGTGGTCGCCGAGCCGTCGAAGCGGATGAGGACGGTGTCTCCGACGGCATAGATGCCGCGGACCTCCGGCACGACCGGGCTGGCCAGGCGGCTGGTCAAGGGCCGCGAGGCCCGTTCGACGAAGTCGTCCTGGCTGCGATATGTGCCCGCGACCGGTCCGGAGCCGTGGATGGTCCAGACGACATCGGGGGCGAGAAGCGCGGCGAAGACGTAGGTGCCTCCGCGCCACTTCTCGAAGGCATCCTGGACGACGGCCTTGTTGCCTCTTTCGATGTCGGTGTCATGGGTCTGCGCGTGCAGATCAGAGGCGGTGATCTCGGCGTGCGCGGGCCCGAGCATGGCCAAGACCACCGAGGCGACGAACAGCCGGCGGCCCGGGCCGGCGAGACGGGAGAGCGATGAAAAGCGGGTCATGGGATCAGTCCTTGCGTTGGCAGACGGGGGCACGGCGCCGCTCTACGGAGTCAGCTGCGGCGCGCCACGGACGCTCCACCGAAGATGAGCTGCTGAACCAAGGGACGTTCGACGAAGCGGGCTGGGAAGATCGGATCGGGTTCGCTGACCCGGTTGAGGCGGGCAAGCTGTTCCGGGGACAGCGTCACATCCAGAGCGCCCAGATTTTCCTCCGCCTGGGCGATGGTGCGGGCGCCCATGATAGGCGATACGACAGTCGGGTTGGCGAGCGTCCAGGCCAGCGCGACCTGGGGCGGCGTCGCGCCCATGTCCTCGGCCACGGCGCGGACCTCCTGCGCGATTGCGATCGCGCGCTCGGTGAGATGACCTGACGAGGCGATGATGCCCTTGCGGCTGGGAGACACCGCGGCCTCCCGTGAATCCTGGATGTCCGCCGGGGTGTATTTGCCGGCGAGCACGCCGCCCCCCAGGGGCGACCAGGGGAGCACCCCGAGCCCCAGCGCCGCGGCCATCGGCATGAGCTCATGTTCGACGGTGCGCTCCACCAGACTGTATTCGATCTGAAGGGCGACGAAGGGCGACCATCCCCGCATATCGGCGAGGGTCTGCATCTCGGCGATCCGCCAGGCGGGGGTATTGCAGATGCCGAGATAGAGGACCTTGCCGGAGCGCACGAGGTCGTCCAGCGCCCGCATCACTTCATCCGGTCGGGTCGTCATGTCCCAGGCGTGGAGATGGACGAGATCGATCCGGTCGGTGGCAAGCTGCCGCAGGCTTTGCTCGACGGAACGCACCATGTTGAGGCGGTGGTTCCCGCCCGAATTGGGGTTCCCGGGATCGCGGGCCATGGTGAACTTTGTCGCCAGGACGAGCCGCTCCCGCTTATCGCCGACGAATTCTCCCAGGAAGCGTTCGGCCTCCCCGTTGGTGTAGTTCACCGCGGTGTCAATGAAGTTTCCGCCGTGATCGATGTAGAGATCAAATATGCGGCGGGCCTCGTTGCGATCCGCGCCCCAGCCCCACTGCGATCCGAACGTCATGGTCCCCAGGCTCAGCGGCGAAACACGCAAGCCCGAACGTCCCAGCAATCTGTAGTCCGCGAGTGTCATCTTTCGGCCATCCTCAATTCCAGGATCGAAAACTAGAGGCCGGACAGAGAGCGGACAACTTGCACAATCGTGACCAAGCTGGTAATTTCAGATTACCAATGGCCGTCGATCTCACTGGCATCACCGTCTTCCTGACCGTCGCGGAACTGCGAAGCTTCCGCGCGGCCGCCGAGCACCTGGGCGTGACACGGCCAGCGGTCAGCCAGGCCATCCGTCGCCTCGAGGATCGCCTGGGCGTCGCCCTGATCCAGCGAACGACCCGCAGCGTCAGCCTCACCGAGGCCGGCGCGCAGCTTTTCCAGCGCGTGGCGCCCGCCATCGCCGAGGTCGGCCTGGCCCTGGACGCGGCAGCGGATCGGGACATCGCGCCGAGCGGCCTTTTGCGGCTGGCGGTGTCCACGATCGCGGAGCGATTCATTTCAGGGCCGCTGCTGGCGGGATTTGCGGACGCCTATCCGGCCGTTCAGATCGACGTGACCGTCACGGACGAGGAGTTCGACATCGTGGCGGAGGGCTATGATGCCGGTGTCCGGCTTGGCGAGGTGATTGACCAGGACATGATCGCCATCCCGGTGTCGGGCGAGCAGCGTCAGACGGTGGTCGCTGCGCCCGCCTATATCGCGCGCTTCGGCAAGCCTTCGCATCCATCCGAACTGGTACGGCATCGCTGCATCGGCTGGCGCCCCGCGCCGCAGACGGCGCCCTACCGCTGGGAGTTCGGCGAAGACGGGCGCGAGTACGACGTCGCCGTGAACCCTGAGATCACCACCAACGACATGTGGCTGATGATCCGCACCGCCTGCGCGGGGGGAGGCATAACCTTCGGCATGGAGGAGACCTTCAGGCCCTATGTCGCCTCCGGCCAGTTGGTCCCTCTCCTCGAAGACTATTGCCCGTCCTTTGCGGGCTTCTTCCTGTATTTCCCAAACCGTCGGAACCTTGCCCCGAAGCTGCGGGCCCTGGCCGACCACGTGAAGCGCTGGCGATAGCGACGATAGATTTGCCGTGGCCGCTCTGGGCCAACGTCGCAAGCTTCGGGACTGTTGGAGAACGGCCGATCGCCCCGCCCTGGGCGGGTGGGTTCCCCGCGCGCCGCAGTTCCTCTTTGAGGGCCCCTGCGATAGCACCGAGAGCCGAAAGGCTTTTTTTATTTAAGAAAATCAATAACTTAGCTGATGTCACAAGCGGTCTGGGACAGTCCATGCCCGCTTGGGGACCGGAACTAACGGACGCCGGCCTTCAGCGTGTCGTCGAGCCAGTTGAACACCACCTCATCCTTGAAGGCCAACGCGCCGGACTGGCAATGGTTCTCGGCTCCGTCTTTCGCGGTGAACGCGTAGAAGGTTTTCGCGCCCGGCAAAGAGTCGAAAATCCGCTTGGGCTGGCCCCGGAAGAACAGGTCGTTCTCTGCCTCCAGGACCAGACACGGGCAGCGGATTAGGTGCGTGAGGCCCTCCATGCTCATCAACTTGGTCTTCTCGATATAGTCCGGGATGTTGCTGGCGCCGAAGGACCACAGCCCCTGCTCGACCGCCCAGCGCACATTGGTGTTCCGGGCCATCAGATCGTGGACGATCCGATCGCCCGCGGCCTTATCTCCTCTGCTGTAGGCGGCCATCGCATCCTTGGGCAGGACGCCCTCGACGGCGGCGTGGAAGTCATAGACGCCGTCGAAGAACACAGCCGCCCCAAAGCGCTGCTCATAGGCCACCGTTCGGGCGGCAAGGTACCCGCCCAGGCTCATCCCGATCAGGCCAAGTTTGCCGCCGTCCACGTCCGGCCGCCCCAGCGCGTAGTCGACGACGGGTATGACGACCCTTTCCCAATCGTGCCGGAACACCAGGCCCTGCGCGCGTAACGGCAGCCCCTGGCCCGGCCCGTCGAATGTGAGGCAATTGTACCCACGCCGGACGGCGGCGGCGCCCCCGAAAAAGAACAGCTCTTCAAGGCTGGAGTCATACCCGCCGTGGAGGATGATGGTCGGTCGCGGCTGACCGGTCTCGTCTGCCTTGTAGAAATAGCCTGGAAGGGTCGTTCCTTCGTAGGGGATTTCGACAGGCTCCCAGGTCGGGCCCATCAGCTTGGCAGCCTCCGCATAGCTGCTCGCCGAAGCTTTTGCTGTCTCCAGGATGCGGCGATCGTCCGGGTCGCCGTGCAGGTAGAATTCCGCCATGCGCAAGTAGGTGGAGGCGCGCAGGTAGGATTCACGTGCGCTGATGGGATGCCCGGCGGCGAGATACGCCTGCGCCCGCTCCAATGTCCGGCGTCCACGCGCGTTCCAGGCGGTGAACCAGCTCTCCAGGTCGCCTTCGACAATGTCCTCGGCCGTCGCAAACATCTCGCCGAGGTCGGCACCACCATAATAGGTGAAGCCGAGGTTGCGGATGAACTCAAACGCGAAAGACTCATCCTTGAACGCCACACGCATTGAAACCTCCAACGGTGCCGCCCGCTCCGGGAAACGGGCCGGTTCAACGCAGGTCCAGCCCCCGACGACCCGTTTGGGGGTGTACATGTCGCGCATGCCGGCGACATTGCGCCAGCCCAAGCTGGCATGAATGCGGTGAGGTCCACCCGCCGGACGCGCTCGGGGGTGCAGTTCTTGAACGGCCGTGCGCGCCGGGGGGCGGTGACGCGATCGGCTTGCCCGGCATGCGGCCGCGCCACAGGCCCGAGGGAGGAGCACTGCCAGGTGCGGTGCGCCCCTGCCGCTGAGATGGTTTCAGTCTCGGCGAATGGCGTTCTAGAAGGGGTGGCGCGACCTCAAGGAGCCCATCGTGTTCGCCTTCGCCATGCTCATCGCCCTGCTCGTCGACGCCGCGGTCGGGTGGCCGGATCGCCTCTATGCCCGGGTGGGCCATCCCGTGACGTGGCTGGGCCGGCTCATCGCCACGCTCGATGCGCGGCTGAATGAGGGCACTCCGTCTCGCCGGCGGCTGTTGGGGGTGGTGACGCTGATGCTGGTGGTGCTGGCGGCGGCCCTGCCTGCATATGCGCTGCAGCGGGCGGTCGGGCAGATCCTTGGCTGGAATTGGGCGGGCATGATGCTGGTGGGCATCGCCGCGTGGCCGCTGGCGGCGACCCGGTCGCTCTATGTCCATGTGGCGGCCGTCGCCCTCCCCCTGCGCCAGGGGGACTTGGCGGCCGCGCGGCGCGCAGTCGCCAATATCGTGGGCCGCGACGTGAGCGTGCTCGACGAGGCGGGCGTGGCGCGGGCGGCCATGGAGAGCCTGGCGGAGAACGCCTCCGATGGCGTGGTGGCCCCGCTTTTCTGGGGGGCGGTGCTGGGCCTGCCCGGCATTGCGGCCTACAAGGCGGTCAACACCCTGGATTCCATGATCGGCCACCGCACCGAACGCCATGAGGCCTTCGGCTGGGCCTCGGCCCGGCTCGATGATGTCGTCAATCTCATCCCCGCCCGGCTAACGGGGCTGCTGCTCGCCCTCGCCTCCCCGCGCCCGGTTCGCGCCCTTGCGATCATGATGCGCGACGGTCATCGCCACCGCTCGCCCAATGCCGGCTATCCCGAGGCGGCCATGGCCGGGGCGCTGGGCGTGCGACTCGCCGGGCCGCGCATCTATCACCACGTGGTCGCGCAGGAGCCCTGGCTCAATGGCGCGGCGCCCGATCCCGTCCCCGCCGACCTCGACCGCGCCCTTCGCCTCTATGTGACCGCCATGGCCCTAGGCGCCGCCCTGCTCGCCGCCATCGGCCTCATGAGCGCGGCCTGAGCGGCGCAGCAGATAGATGTCCATGATCCAGCCGTTGCGCGCGCGCGCGGCGCGGCGTTCGTCCACGATGCGCGGCCCCATCTCCATAAGGGGGCCCGCCAGGAGGATCTGCTGCGGCAGGCCGAGATAGGCCCCCCACCAGATCTCCACCCCCTCCGGCGGCACGCTCTGGAAGGAGGTTTCCCCGTCCAGCATCACCACCAGCGTGTCGGCGCCCTCGGGCCAGCCGGCGGTGCGCAATTGCCGGCCGGTGGTGATGAGAACGGGCGCGCCGATGTCGTTGAGGGGCAAGCCATGGGCCGCGGTGAGAAGCTGCACCGAGGTGAGGCCAGGCACCACCGTGACGCGCAGCGGCAGGAGGGCCGACAGGCGTTCGGCGATGCGCAGGGTGCTGTCATAGAGGGACGGGTCGCCCCAGACCAGAAGCGCCACGCGCCCTCCCCGCCCCTGGAGGCCCGCCACCATCTCTTGCCGCCAGGCCTCCGCGATGGCATCGTGCCAACGCTCGACGCCATCACGATAATCCCCGTCCGCGTCACGGACCGGCATCTGGAATTCGGCGATGCGGACAGCGGGGTCGGTGACATGCTCGGCGAGGATGGCACGGCGCACCTCCGCCAGATCCGCCTTCTGCCGCCCCTTGAGCGGCACCAGGATGAGATCGGCGGATTTCAGCGCCTTCACGGCCCCGAGCGTCAGATGGTCGGGGTCGCCCGTGCCGATGCCGATGAGCATCAGCTCGATCTGCTCCAACGGCGTCATCGGGCCTCCGCCACCAGATGAAAGAAGGAGCCGCTCACGAGGCCTCGGCGGGAGCCCGTCTCCGGCACCGGCACGCCGGCGGCGTCGGTGACCTCGGCCAGCGGAGGGTCCGGCTGGGCGAGGATGGTGGAATAGTGAAACTCGTGCCCGCGCAGACGCGCGCCTGCGTCATGGCCGGGGATGGGCGCGAGAAGCTCGGCCACGCGATAGCCCAGATGCATCTTGCGCTGGTGATAGGACGTCACGAGCCCGAGCAGCCCGAGCATCGGATGGCGGACGCCCTCCTTGTCCACCAGGGCCTCGCCCAGCACCATGTAGCCGCCGCACTCCCCATGAACGGGCCGCGTTGCGGCGAACGAGCGAACACCCGCCAGAAACCCGCAGGCCGCCGCGATCCGCCCCGCATGCAGTTCGGGATAGCCGCCGGGCAGCCAGGCCACGTCCGCCGTCGGGTCCGGCCCCTCATCGGCGAGGGGAGAAAAGGGCAGGATCTCCGCCCCCGCGTCGCGCCATCCCTCCAGCACATGGGGATAGACGAAGGAGAAGGCCGCATCCCGCGCCAGGGCGATGCGCTGGCCCGGCGGCGGCGAAAGCCGCGCCAGGGGAGCCTGCGGCCGCGCCCCGGCGGACGCGGCGCGCAGCACCGCGTCGAGGTCCACATGCCCCTCCACCAGATCGGCCAAGCCGTCCAGGATGGCGTCGAGCGCCTCGGTCTCCTCCGCCTGGACGAGGCCGAGATGGCGCTCCGGCAAGGCGATGGCATCCCGCCGCGGGAGGCTGCCGAGCACGGTGAGCCCGGTGCCCTCGAAGCCGTGGCGCAGCAAATCCCCGTGGCGCGGGCTCGCCACCCGATTGAGGATGACACCGGCAACCGCCACATCGGGCCGAAACCGGGCGAGGCCGCAGGCCACGGCGGCGGCGGTCTGCGCCTGGCCGGAGCAATCCAGCACCAGCAGCACCGGCCAGCCGGCGAAGGCGGCGATATCGGCGCTCGCCCCGGTGCCCAGGGCGCCGGAGACCTTCACGCCGTCGAACAGGCCCATGGAGCCTTCCGCCAGCGCCAGGTCCGCCCCCTCCCCCTTGGCCAGCAGCGCCTGGAGGAGCGCCTCCGGCATGGACCAGCTGTCCAGGTTGAAGGAGGCACGGCCTGTGGCGGCACGGTGGAAGGCCGGGTCGATATAATCCGGCCCGCATTTGAAGGGCTGCACCTTGAGCCCGCGCCGGGTGAGCGCGCGGGCAAGGCCGAGGCTCACCGTGGTCTTGCCCGAGCCGGTACTGGGGGCGGCGAGCAGAAGGCCGGGAGGCGGCTTGCCCATCACTCGGCCTCCGGAAAGCGCGGATGTGTGCCGCGCGGCCGGTAGCGGCGGTCATAATCGTCAGCATAGAGCCGGCTTTCGCCGAACGCAGCCGTGCCCAGGGTCCGGCCCACCAGGATGAGCGCCGTGCGGTCCAGCCCCTCCCCCGCTTGGGCGACCAGTGTGGCCAGCGTGCCGCGCACCACCTTTTCGTCCGGCCAGCTCGCCCGCCAGACGATGGCGGCCGGGCAGTCTTCCCCATAATGGGGGATCAGCTCCCTGACCACGCGCTCCAGCACATGGATGGAGAGGTGAATGGCCAGCACCGCGCCGGTGGCGGCGAAGGCGGCGAGGTTCTCGCTTTCCGGCATGGCGGTGGCGCGGCCGGTGGTGCGGGTGAGCACCACCGATTGCGCCAGACCCGGCAACGTGAGCTCCGCCCGAAGCACGGCGGCGGCGGCGGCGAAGGAGGGCACGCCGGGCGTGACATCATAGGGAATGCCCAGCGCCTCCAGCCGCCGCACCTGCTCGCCCATGGCGGACCAGACGGAGAGGTCGCCGGAATGAAGGCGGGCCACATCCTGCCCCTCGCCATGCGCCCGTGCCATCTCGCCGATGATCTCGTCCAGCGACAGGGGGGCGGTGTTCACGATCCGCGCGCCCGGCGGACAATGCGCAAGGACGCCCTCCGGCACCAGGGAACCCGCATAGAGGCAGACGGGGCTTGCCGCGATGAGGTCACGTCCCCGCAGCGTGATGAGATCGGGCGCACCCGGCCCGGCGCCAATGAAATGCACCGTCATGCCCGCCCCTCCCCGCTCATCGCACGACGCTCCATTGCACGATGGGACGGGCCGGCGTCCAGCCGCGCATGCCGCCCAAGGGCTGCGCCTGCGCCAATTCGATCCGCATGAGCGTGCCGCCGTGGCGGGCGGACCAGTCCGCGAGCAGCGCCTCGGTCTCCAATGTCACCCCGTTGGCGACAATGCGCGTGCCGGCGGGCAAGAGCGACCAAAGCGCTTCCAGAAGAGGCGCACTGCCGCCCCCGCCGATGAACACGGCCTGTGGCAGGGGCAATGCGACCAGGGCCTCCGGCGCCTTGCCTTCCACCACCTGAAGCTGATCCTCCACGCCGAAGGCGCGGCCATTGGCGGCGATGGTGGCGGCCCGGTCGGCGCGCGGTTCGATGGCGATGGCCCGCCCGCCGGGTCCGGTTGCCAGCAGCCACTCGATGGCGATGGAGCCCGAGCCTGAGCCGATGTCCCACAAATGCTCGCCCCGGCGCGGCGCGAGGGTGGAGAGGGTCAAGGCGCGCACTGGACGCTTGGTGATCTGTCCGTCATGGCTGAAGGCCTCGTCCGGCAGGCCGCTGGCCCGGATGGGGCCGCGCCCGCCACGCACGTCGAGCGCCACTCCCACGAGGGGACCCGCCAGGGTATCCGCCAATCCGGCCGCCACGCAGCGCACCACCCGCTCGTCTGGCCCCCCCATGGCGGTGCAGACGTGCGCCGCGCTGGCACCGAACCCGTTTTTGTCCAGCCACGTCCCCAGCGCCCGCACGGCTGCGCCGTCGCGCACCAGGCAGATGAGGCGTGCGCCTTCGGACAGATGCGCCCGCAGGCGGGAGAAGGGCGCCGCATGAAGGCCGAGGCAGGTGGTCTCCTCCAGCCGCCAGCCGAGGCGGGCGGCGATGAGGGAAAAGGTTGAAGGCGCCGGAAAGGCGCGCCATTCGGCAGGGTTAAGGTGCGCCGCGAGGCTCCCCCCGACACCGAACCAGAACGGATCGCCCGAAGCGAGCACCGCCACCTTGCGCCCCCGCTGCTCCAGCACCGGTGCGACGGAAAACGGCAAGGGCCAGGGCTGCCCCCGCTCGCCCACGCCGGCAAGGGCCAAGTGACGGGGGCCGCCGAATACGATATCCGCCTCGTCCAGCGCGGCGCGGCTTGCAGCGGTCAGGCCGGAAAGGCCATCCTCGCCAATGCCGATAAGGGAGAGCCAGGGCTGCATGGGATCACCGGGCCTGGAAACGGAAACGAGCATGCGCGTCCTGCTTTTGGGCGGCACCTCCGAGGCGAGCCGGCTGGCGGCGGCCTTGGCGGCACGCGGCGTGGACGCGGTCTTCTCCTATGCGGGCCGCACCGATGCGCCCATCCCCCAGCCGCTGCCCACCCGCGTGGGCGGCTTCGGTGGCCTGGAGGGGCTGATCGCCTATCTGCGCGCGGCGGGCATCACCCACATGGTGGATGCCACCCACCCCTTCGCCGCCGGCATGAGCCGCAATGCGGTGGCAGCAGCCGCCGAGACGGGCATTCCGCTCCTCGCCTTGGAGCGCCAGCCCTGGACGGCGCAGCCCGGGGACCTGTGGCGCCCTGTGGAGGACGTGGCGCAGGCCGTGGCGGACCTGCCGGAGGCCCCGCACCGAGTCTTCCTGGCCATCGGCCGGCAGAATATCGGCGCCTTCGCGGCTCGTCCCCAGCATTTCTATCTGCTGCGCATGGTGGAAGCGCCCCGCTCCCCCCCGCCTCTGCCCGATCATCACATCATCGCCACGCGCGGGCCATTCAGCCTGGAAGACGATCTCGCCCTGATGCGCGCCCACGGCATTTCCTGGGTGGTGTCCAAGAATGCGGGCGGTCCCCAGGCGGGCGCAAAGATCGAGGCGGCGCGCCAGCTTGGCCTGCCCGTGACGCTGATCGCCCGTCCCCCCATCCCGCCGCGCCCCCGCGCCGAGACGGTAGAGGAAGCGCTCGCCTGGCTGATGGGCGCTCATGGCCCGCGCCTCGGCGTATAGACCCAGCGGCCCACCTGACGGGTGGCGGAACTGCCGATGATGACCAGGGTGCGCATGTCCACGATCTGAGGATCGGTCTCGCTCAGCGGCGCGATGCTCACGCTCTCTCCCGGCCGGCTGGCATCCTTGACCAGCATCACCAGCCGGTCCCCGGCCCCGGCCTCGGCCAGCACCGCAAAAGCCGCGCCCAGCGCATCGGGCCGGGCCTTGGAGCGGGGATTGTAGAGGGCGATGGCGAAATCCGCCTCGGCCGCGAGCTTTAGCCGGCGTTCGATGAGCGACCAGGATTTCAAATTGTCGGAGAGGTTGATCGCGCAGAAATCATGCCCGAGCGGCGCCCCGACAGTCGCCGCCGCTGCCAGCATGGCGGTGATGCCGGGCACCACCGCGATGTCGAGATCGCGCCATTCCGGCGCCTCTTCCAGCGCCTCGAAGACCGCTGCCGCCATGGCGAACACGCCGGGGTCACCGCCCGACACGATCACCGCATGCCGCCCCTCAGCCGCCGCCGCCAGCGCGGCCCGCGCCCGCATCAGTTCCTCGCCATTGTCGGAAGCATGGCGCACAAGGCCGTCCCGCGCCGCCACCCGCGATACATAGGGCGCATAGCCGAAGACATCGGTCGCGGCACCAAGCGCCGCCTCCGCCTGCGGCGTCAGGAGCTCCGGCGCGCCGGGCCCCAGCCCGACGATGCGCAGGGAGCCGCTCATTCGGCCACCATGGGCCGCCGACCATTGCCGGCCACCAGCACAGTCGCGAAATAGGGGCAGTCGACCACGTCCGCTTCCGCCAGGCGCACCACCCTCTGGCCGGGCATGGTGCCGCGCTCGATCAGCAAGGCCTCGCCGAGGCGCCCGGCCTTTTCCAGCGCGCGGCGCACCTTGGGCAGGTTGCGGCCGGTCTTCATGACCACGATGGCATCGGCCCCCGCCATGTGATGGGCCAACGCCTCCTCCGACAGCGTGCCCATGAGCACGGTGCACACGTCATCGCCCCAGGTGAAGGGCAGGTCCGCCACGTTCCAGCATCCCGCCATGCCGGTAATGCCGGGAATGACCTCCAGCTCCACCCGCCCCCGCAGGCGGATGAAGACATGCATGAAGGAGCCGTAGAAGAAGGGGTCACCCTCGCACAGCACCACCACGTCGCCATCCTCAGCCAGGTCCGCGAGGCGCGCCGCCCATTGGTCGTAGAAGGTGGCGAGGGCATCCACATAGCGTGGATCGTCGAACGGGATCTCCGTGGTGACGGGATATTCCATGGGATATTCCGCGCATCCCGGGGCCAGCAGGCCCTCCACGATGCGCCGGGCATTGCCTGCCCGCCCCTTCTTGCGGAAGTAGGCGATGCGGCGCGCACCCGACACCGCCCGATGGGCGCGCAGGCTCATCAAATCGGGATCGCCGGGCCCGAGGCCGGCACAGATCACCTTTCCCATGCCGCCCTCCTATTCCCTGGCGCTGGCAAGCGCATTGACCGCCGCCACCGTGATGGCCGACCCACCCAGGCGCCCCTCCACGATCAGCGCCGGCACGGGCGGGGCGGCCATGAGCGCGGCCTTGGATTCCGCCGCCCCCACAAACCCCACCGGGCAGCCGATGATGGCGGCCGGTCGCGGGCAGGCGGGATCTTCCAGCATGTTCAAGAGGTGGAACAGCGCGGTGGGCGCATTGCCGATGGCCACCACCGCCCCTTCCAGCCTCGGCCGCCACAATTCGAGGGCAGCGGCGCTGCGGGTGGTGGACATCGTCCGGGCGAGATCGGGCACACTTGGATCGTGCAGGGTGCAGATGATCTCGTTGCCTCGGGGCAGGCGGGCGCGGGTGATGCCCTCCGACACCATGCGGGCATCGCACAGGATGGGCGCGCCGGCTTCCAGCGCCGCCCGCGCGTCCTGCGCGAAGCTCGGGGTGAAGCGGATGAAGGGGGCAAGCTCCACCAGCCCCGCCGCATGGATCATCCGCACCGCCACCGGCTCCTCGGCAGGCGAGAAGCGCGCCAGCTCCGCCTCGGCCCGGATGATGGCGAAGGACCGGGCGTAGATGCGCGCCCCGTCGGTTTCATAAAGGTGCGGCATCAGGCGGGCTCGAACACGGATTGGGGGTTGGCGCGGATCCCGGCTTCGCTCAGGGCGAACCTCGCCGGCACGTCGCGGGCTGTGCCCTTCAGGATGAGGTCAAAGCCGGATGAGGTCGCGCAAAGGGTGACATCGGACGCCCCTTGACGGGCGCAACCCTTGGCGCAGCCGGAAACGTGCAGGTGGCGCCCCGGCGGGATGAACGGCGCCAGATGGCGGGCGAAATCGCGGGTCGGGGCAAGGGCCTGGGGACAGGCGGGCGCGCCGGAACAGGCGCTCACCGCGAGAAGAGGATCGCCGGGCAGAAGGGTGAGGCCCGCAACGGCGGGAACATCCTGCGGCCCGACCACCAGCAGCATCCGCCAGGGCGTGACCCGGATCTCCCGCCCGAGGCCCGCCAGGGCGGCGAGGGCCTGCGCCTCCAACTGCCCGAAGGCAGCACCCACCAGGACGCCCTCGGCGCGGGGGCCGACCGTGGGCACAGTGGCCTCGGCCGGCCGCGCATGGCCGGAAAGCGCCGGATCCAGCCGCGCGCCGGCTGCCAGATGCCGCGCCATGCGCCCGCGTCCCTCCACCACGCCACCGCTCGCCACGAACCAGCGGGCCATGCGCAAGGCAAGATCAGCGGCGGCGGAGGCATCGGCGGAAAGCCCGGTCGGCGCGCCGTCCGGCCGCACCAGAAGCCGGCCAGCCTCGTCCCGTTCGATGCGAATGTCGGCGGGCGCCGTGGCGAGGACGCGCGCGGGGCCGGTGTCCACCGCAAAGCCGAACTTGCCGGGAAGATCCGGCCCGGTCGACAGACCCGCCTCCAGCCGGCGGGCCATCTCCAGCGTCTCGGCCCGCGACTCGCCCGCCCCCAGGGGCGTGACGATGATGTTCCGGCGCGCCTCGAAGGCCGGGTCGCCATCGATGAGACCATGCACCGCAAGGGCCTGTAGAAGCGGCAGATGTCCCTCGGGCCGTACGCCTCGGATCTGGAAATTGGCACGGGAGGTGAGGTCGATCAGGCCATTCCCATGAAGCCGGGCGCCTTCCGCGATGGCCAGTGCCTCGGCGGGCGACAGGCATCCGCCATGGGGCCGCACCCGCACAACGAGGCCGTCGCCGCTCTCCATGGGGCGCAGCGCGCCAGGGCACCAGCCCTTGATCTCGAAGGCCGCGCTCACGGCGTCGCCTCCAGGCTGGCGGCGATGGAATTGCGGCGCGTCGTCCACACGCCCGCATCCCGCAGGCGCAGGAAGAGCGCGCGCAGGGCATCAAGGGCGGCGGGGTTCTCGCGGGCCATGAACGCAGTCACTTCGGGGCGGCCAAGGGTGGCCTCGTGGTAGAGATCGAACAGATGGGAAGGTACGACCCCGGCCAGATGAGCGAAAGCAGCCATATGGTCAAGTGTGGCCGCGATCTCCGCCGCTCCGCGGAAGCCGTGCGCCATCATGCCATTCGCCCAGGCCGGGTTGGCGGCCCGAGCGCGCACCACGCGGGCCACCTCCTCGGCGAGGGAGCGGGCGCGGGGCGTCTCGGGCCGGGTGGCGTCCAGGTGATAGAGCGCCGGTTTGGCCGCGCCGTCGGAAAGCCGGGCCACGGCGGCCGCAAATCCGGCTTCATGGACGGCATAGTCGGCGGCCAGGAGCAGGTCGGTTTCCGGCAGATCCTGCGCATGAACAAAGGCATTCGAGGACAGGACGCGCCGCTCCAGGGCCGCGCGATCCGCGGTGGCGACGCCGTCGCGGCCGAGGGCATAGGACGACGCCTTCAGCCAGGCCTCCCCTGCCGCCGCACGGGCCTCGTCCGAAAAATCCCCGAACCTCAGGTCCATGCCGGCGCCATACTGGCCCGGACGGGGGCAGAAGACGCGGGGCTCGCCCTTGCCATAGGGGTTCTCGTCGCCGGGCTCGTCCCGCTCCGCCAGGGCCTCGGTCGCCGCCTGGAACAGCTGGCCGAGACCTGGAAACACATCGCGGAACAGGCCCGATATGCGCAGCGTGACCGCAATGCGCGGCCGCCCCAGCAAAGCGGGCGCGAGAATCTCGAAACCCGTCACCCGGCCGCTGCCATGGTCCCAGACCGGCTTCACGCCAGCCAAATGCAGCGCCATGGCGAAGTCCTCGCCTGCCGTGCGCATGGTGGCCGAGCCCCAGAGGTCCACCACCAGCCCGCGCGGCCAGTCGCCATGGTCCTGCAAATGCCGGCGCAGCACTTCCTCGGCCATCTTCACGCCCGCCGCATGGGCGTTGGGGGTGGGAATGGCGCGGGGATCCACCGAATAAAGATTGCGGCCCGTGGGCAGCACGTCCCGTCGGCCACGATAGGGCGAGCCGGCCGGTCCCGGCGCCACCCGGCGCCCGTCGAGGGCGGCCAGCAAGCCGTCCCGTTCCCGGGCGCCGCACGGACCCTGACCGAACACATGGAGCCCCTGCCCCAGCTGGCTTTCCTTGATGTCGCAGACAAAGCGGTCGATGCGGGTGATGGCCTCCGCGGCGCTCGCTTCCGGGGGCAGGCCGAGATCTTCCTCCACCCCGGCCGCGCGCGCCTCTTCGCGGACATCGGCGATCAGGCGGGTGCGGCGGGCGGGATCGAGGCCGTCCGCATTGGCATATTCGTCCAGGAGGCGCTCAAGGCGGGCGAGTCCTTCGGGCACCTCGGCCGCCACCAGCGGGGGCGGCAGATGGCCGAGCGTCACCGCACCGATGCGGCGCTTGGCCTGCGCGGCCTCGCCGGGATCGTTGACAATGAAGGGATAGATGACCGGCATTGCCCCGGTCAGCGCCTCCGGCCAGCAGCCAGACGACAGCGCCACCGCCTTGCCCGGCAGCCATTCCAGCGTGCCGTGCGCGCCCATATGAATGAGGGCATGAAGGCCGAGCGACCGCAGCCACAGATAGAAGGCCACATAGGCATGGCGCGGGGTGCGGCTCAAATCGTGATAGTCGCCCTCCCGTGAGGCAACGGTCCCGCGTTCCGGCTGGAGGGCGACCAGCATCTCGCCGGCCTTCATGGCACGGAAGTGGAAGGCGCCGTCGTGTACCGCCGGGTCGTCCTCCGGCTCCCCCCAAGCGGCCGCGAGGCTCTCGCGCAACGGTTCGGGCAGGCAGGCCAGGGCGTCCCGATACGCCGAGACCGGCCAGCTCAGGTCCGCGTCCGCCAGGTGCTCCAGAGGCTGCACGGGCTGGGCGGCGGCATAGCCTGCGACTGCAAGGTCATCGAGCAACGCCCGCGTGGAGGCGAGCGTGTCGAGCCCCACCGCGTGGGCCATCTGAAAGGCGCGACCGGGATAGGTGGAGAGCACCACGGCCAGCCGCCGCGCCCTTGGCGGCGTGCGGGCGAGCTTTTCCCAAGCGAGGATGCGCTGCACGGCCGCCGACACCCGCTCGGCATCGGCCCGGTGGGAGAAGCGGGAATATTGCAGGTCCTCATCCCGCCGGCCAGGCGACTTGAAGGAGACGACGCCCGCAAAGAGCCGCCCATCCACCTCCGGCAGCACCACGTGCATGGCCAGATCGGCGGGGGAGAGGCCCCGCTCCGCCTCGCGCCACTCCCTTTTCCGGGCGGTGGAGAGCGCCACCTGGAAGACCGGGCAGCCGACGCGATCGAAGGCCGCGCGGCCGTCCTCGCCAAGCGCCGAGAAGGCGGTGGCATTGAGGATCACCGAAGGCCGTGCCCGATCGGTGACGCCATCCAGCCAAGGCCGGACGCCCGGCGCCTTCAGCGAGGGGGCGAAGACGCCCATGGCCTCAAGCCCCGCGCCGCGCAATTCCCTGATCAGCGCGTCCACCGGCCCGGTATCGGCGGCGGTGACATAGGAGCGGTAGAAGGCGACGAGCGCCACGCGCGGCCCCCAGACGGGCTCCGGCACAACCCCTTGGTCGGGATCATAAAAGCCCTGATCCGGCAGCTCGGTAGCGCCGTCCACCGGCCCGGCGGGAAGGCCCGCCGCCTCGGCCAGCACCGCCAGCGCCTTCTGCGCCGCCACGGCCCCGCCCGCGTCGCAAAGTCGGGACAGATGACGCAGCAAGGGCACCGGCACCGTGGAAAGGGCATCAAGCCGCCCGTCGGGACGCCCATCCGCGGGCAGGACGGCGAGGGCCAGCCCCCGCTCCCGCGCCAGGCGGTTCACGCTGGCGAGACCATAGGCCCAATAGGGCTCCCCGCCGATGAGCCGCACCAATATGCCCCGCGCGCCGGCCAGGGTGCGCTCCACATAGGTGTCCACGGAGATGGGATGGCGCAAAGCGACGAGGTTCGCGAGGCGCAGCGTCGGCAGGCTTCCGGCCGCCCGCTTCCATCCCGCCGCGAAGGCGCCGAGATCACTGTCGGAAAAGGAGAGGACCACGAGATCGGCCGGGCTCTGGCCGATATCCTGCGGAATGTCGGCTTCCTCCAGCCCATGGCGCTCGCGGAAGACGACGTGCAACGATCAGGCCTCCACCGGCGTCCCGCCGAGCACGCGCGCGAAGGCGGCGGGGTCCACATGGTCGTGTTCGGCGATGCAGACCAGGCGGGAGACCCGCGCCTCGCCCCCCCACGGCCGGTCATATTGCCACCGCACCCGCTCGCCTACCGCCTGGACCAGGAGGCGCATGGGCTTGCCGGCCACCGCCACATAGCCCTTCACCCGCAGCACCTGCTGCTCGCGGGCCAGCCGCCGCACGGCCTCCGCGAGGCCTTCCGGCGCCTCGATTTCCGCCAGGGTGATGACGGCCGATTCGAAGTCCTCATGATCGTGCTCGTCCTCGCCGTCATGGTGGCTGGGGCGCGCTTCGAGGTCGTTCTCGGCCTGGGCATCGAGGCCCAGAATGATGCGGGGATCAACGGCCCCATCCGTCACGGGAATGAGCGGCAGCGGACGCGGCAGCTCGCGCTCGATCACCGCACGGGCGGCGGCGAGGCCCTCTTCGCCAGCCAGGTCCGCCTTGGTGAGGAGGACGAGATCGGCGCAGGCCAGTTGGTCCTCGAACACCTCGGACAGAGGCGTCTCATGGTCGATGCTGCCGTCCGCTTCCCGTTGTGCTGCAACGGCTTCCTCGTCCGGCGCGAAGCGGCCGGCGGCCACAGCCTCGGCATCCGCGAGGGCGATCACGCCATCCACCGTGATGCGGGAGCGGATGGGCGGCCACTCGAAAGCCTTCAGGAGGGGCTTGGGCAAGGCGAGGCCCGAGGTCTCGATCAGGATATGGTCCGGCCGGCGCGGCAGGGCCATCAGGCGCTCGATGGTGGGCACGAAGTCATCGGCCACCGTGCAGCAGATGCAGCCATTGGCGAGCTCGATGATATTCTCCGCCGGACAGGCCTCGTCGGCGCAGGATTTCAGGATCTCCCCATCCACCCCCACCGTGCCGAACTCATTGACCAGAATGGCGAAACGGCGACCGTTCGCATTGGCCATGAGGTGCCGGATCAGCGTCGTCTTGCCCGATCCCAGGAAGCCCGTGATGACCGTCACGGGGATCTTGGCAAGGTCGGAGGCAGCACGGTCAGTCATGACTCATCAATCCTAAAGAGGCGGCACGCGGGCGATGGAGCGCTTGCGGATGATCTCGGCGCGCTCCCGCCACGGCACCAGGCCGTCGGCGGTGCGGCCATAGGCGGCGGCGGCGTCCAGCAGCACGGGCGCGTCCAATTCCCCCATGTCGCCATACACATAGGTCCAGCGCCCAGGAGAGGAGAAGGCCACCGCCGCGCCCCTCGGGCAGGCGGACAGGCACTCAACCGGCACCACCTGGACACCGTCCGGGCACGGTTCGCGCAGCAAGGCCTCATGCAGGCGGCGGCCGGCGCAGGGCTGCCCCTCCACCTGAACCTCGCCGGCGCGGCAGGTGATGCAGACGTTCAACGTGACAGACATGCCTGTTCCAGCAATGGGTTAGGCGGCCCGGCGGCGATCGCGCCGGGCCGGCGATCTCACGCCGCCGCGTGGTGCAGGCGGGCGGTGAAGAGGCGGCCCGAGGTCAGGGCGTGGAGCTGTTTGGCGGCGAAGAGGACCGCGAGGTCCACCAGCGGCTCCACCAGGATCACCAGCATGTAGGCGCCGCCGAACTGGGCGATCTCCACCAGATTCTGCGCCGCAAGGCCGCCGCCATAGATGGACCAGAAGGCCACCCACGCCACCACGCCAGCCTGATAAGTGGTCGAAAGCGCAAGGGCTTGGCCGTATTTCAGCTCCACATAGGGGGTCGCCGGGGCGATGACGCGACGGGCCAGAGCGGAGAGGCCGAAGAGCGGCACCAGCAGGGTGGTGACGTTCATGCCGTACTGCGGCAGGTCGAAGGGGGCGAAGAAGAGGCCCTGGATGAGCAGGCCGAAGGCAAGGCCCAAGGCGGCGGGGGCGGCGCCGAAGAGCAGGAACAGCGTGGAGCCGAGGATGAGGTGAACTTCCGAAACTCCCACCGGATAATGGGGGAACACCTCGAAAAAGCAGAAAACCAGTGCCGTGGTCAGCACGGTGCGGCCGACGAGCGGCAGGACGCCGGCTTCCCGCGCGGTGTCGGCGGCAAGCTTCAGGGCATAGCCGCCGGCAGCGGCGCCGGTGGCATAGCTGAGGACGATCTTGGCGCCGTCGACGACGCCGGGCTCCATGTGCATGTGGGTCTCCTAGAAGTCGGGATGTCGGGGTTCAACGGGCCGGAAAAGACGACAGGACAGCGTCGCGCGCGCCGGGACAACGCCGGGCATCAACATTATAAGTCATTGGTAAATAAGAGTAATTACAGGCCGCAGCCTGTCGGTGACGGATCTGGAACACCATGCGCCTCGCCCTCCGCGGTCGCCGGCGGGGAAGAAGGCAAGGCTCCAGGCATGCGGGATTGCGCGCCGTGACGTCCGCCCTCCAGGACACCCCGCCCGGATCAAGTTGGGATGGCTGGTCTCCTGGCTCGCGGGTCTCGGCTTCCTCGATCCTTCCCGGCCGTCACTTGCCAGTGGATATGTTCGAGGTCGCTCGCCGCTTACAGTTGCGGGGGCAGCTGTGGAATGGGTGGACGCGCCACCGCACCACATTCCCAATTAGCCGAAACACTTGTTTTCACAAGACATTCGGCACCATCATGACAGAGCTTACACGAGGTCGTGAGCGCCCGCAACATTCCTCCTGTCCCCCAAGGGCCGGTCGTGCCATAGACGGGCAAAGCCCTCCCTCCGAGAAAGGCCGCCCATGAGCGAGACGTCCGACGCCGATGCCCGCCACAGCCAGAAGATGGCCCGGATCAAGGCTTCGCGCGACAAGATCATGGCCGGAAAAACCGGTGAGAAAGGCCTCCTCATCGTTCACACCGGGCCGGGCAAGGGAAAGTCGACCGCCGCCTTCGGAATGGTGCTGCGGGCGGTGGCACACGGCATGCCGTGTGCGGTGGTCCAGTTCATCAAGGGGGCCTGGGATACCGGCGAGCGGCGGCTCCTGACCACCCGCTTTGCCGACCTCTGCCAGTTCCACGCCATGGGCGAGGGCTTCACCTGGGAGACGCAGGACCGCCAGCGCGACATCGCCGCCGCCGCCGCCGCGTGGGAGAAGGGCAAGGAGCTGATCCGCGACCCGGACATTCGCCTGGTGGTGCTGGACGAGATCAACATCGCCCTGCGCTATGACTATCTGGACCTGGCCGAGGTGCTGGCCTTCCTCAAGGCCGAGAAGCCGCCTTTGACCCATGTGGTCCTCACCGGCCGCAATGCCAAGCCGGAGCTGATCGAGGCGGCGGATCTCGTCACCGAGATGACGCTGATCAAGCACCCCTTCCGCTCGGGCATCAAGGCCCAGGCGGGCATCGATTTCTAAATAGCGGGATCAAGGCCATGGCGCGCGCCCTCATGGTGCAGGGAGCCGGCTCCAATGTGGGCAAGTCGCTGCTGGTGGCGGGCCTGTGCCGGGCGGCGCGGCGGCGGGGGCTGAAGGTCGCCCCGTTCAAGCCGCAGAACATGTCCAACAATGCCGCCGTCACCGTGGATGGCGGCGAGATCGGCCGGGCCCAGGCGCTCCAGGCGCTGGCGGCGGGCCTTTTGCCGGTGGTGGACATGAACCCGGTGCTGCTGAAGCCCGAGACCGATGTGGGCGCCCAGGTGATCGTCCAGGGCCGGCGCCTCGCCACCGTGAAGGCGCGGGCCTATGGGGCGCTGAAGCCGCAATTGCTGGCCTCGGTCCTGGAGAGCTTCCACCGTCTCAGGGCGGACCATGACCTGGTCATCGTGGAAGGCGCGGGCAGCCCGGCGGAGGTGAACCTGCGCAAGGGCGACATCGCCAATATGGGCTTTGCGGAAGCGGCCGGCGTGCCGGTGGTGCTGGTGGGCGACATCGACCGGGGCGGCGTCATCGCGCAGATGGTGGGCACCAAGGCGGTGCTGGACCCGGCCGATGCCGCGCGCATTTCCGGCTTTCTCATCAACAAGTTCCGGGGCGACCCGAGCCTCTTCGACGACGGCTATGCCTTCATCGCCGAGCGCACCGGCTGGCGTGGCTTCGGGGTGGTGCCCTTCTTTCCGGGTGCATCCGACCTGCCGGCGGAGGATGCCCTGGACCTTGCCCGCAAGGCGGGCGGGGGGCCGGTCAAGATCGTCTGCCTGGCCTTGTCCCGCATCGCCAATTTCGATGATCTCGATCCGCTCCAGCAGGAGGCGGGGGTGGCGGTGGAGATGATCCTGCCCGGCCGTCCCCTTCCGGGGGATGCGGACCTCGTCATCGTGCCCGGCTCCAAGTCCACGCGGGGGGACCTTGCCTTCCTGGGGGCGCAGGGCTGGGACATCGATCTACTCGCCCATGCCCGGCGCGGCGGGCGGGTGCTGGGCATTTGCGGCGGCTACCAGATGCTCGGCCGCACCATCGCCGACCCCGACGGCCTGGAAGGGCCGCCCGGCACCTCGCCGGGCCTCGGCCTTTTGGAGGTGGACACGGTGATGACCGGCGACAAGCGCCTCACCCGGGTGAGCGCCCGCCATCTGGCGAGCGGCCTGCCCATCGCGGGCTATGAGATCCACATGGGCCGCACCCAGGGCCCCGATTGCGCCCGCCCCTTTGCCGACCTCGACGGCACGCCGGATGGCGCCATCTCGGCCGACGGGCGGATCACCGGCACCTATCTGCACGGCATGTTCACGGACGATGCCTTCCGCGCCGCCTTCCTGAAGGGGCTGGGCGCCGCGCCCTCCGGCCTTGCCTATGGCGCGCGGGTGGACACCACCCTTGATGCGCTGGCCGCACACCTGGAGGCGCATGTGGATGTGGAGGGGCTTCTGGCCCTGGCGCGGTAAGCGAACGCCTCAGGCCGCCGCGACGCCGGTCTGCGGCGGGGTGGGCGCGGGCGGGCGTCCATCCACAAGGGGGGCGGGCCGGCCGAACAGATAGCCCTGGACCTCGGTGCAGCCCTCGGCGCGCAGAACGTCAAGCTGCGCCAGCGTCTCCACCCCTTCCACCAGAACCCGCATGTGGAGGGCGCGGCCGAGCGTCAGCACCGCCCGCAGGATGGCCAGCCCGTCCGTGCTGCCGGCGATGTCGCGCAGGAACAGGCGGTCCAGCTTGATGCGATGGAACGGAAAGGCCCGCAGCGTATCGAGCGAGGAATAGCCGGTACCGAAATCGTCCATGGCCACCGTCACGCCCAGCGCGCGGATGGCGGTGAGCACGTCCAGACACCTCTGCCGGTCGGAGATGAGCATGGTCTCGGTGACTTCCAGCTCCAGGCGATCGGGCGCAAGGCCGGTCTCCTCCAGCACGCGGGCCAGGAGGGCGGGCAGGTCGCCCTGCAGGATCTGCAGCGCGGACACGTTGACCGCCACGCTGGCCGCGGTCGGCCAAGCCGCCGCATGGCGGCAGGCGGTGCGCAGCACCCATTCCCCGATTGGGATGATGAGGCCGCTTTCCTCCGCCACGGGGATGAAATCGGCCGGGGAGATGAAGCCGCGCAAGGGATGGCGCCAGCGCAGCAGCGCCTCATAGCCCAGCACCCCAGCAGGTCCACCCGCCACTTCGGTCGGGGGACCGGCGGCGGCTGGCCGGTCGAGAGCCACCTGCACCTGGTAATGCAGCTCGAATTGGTCTTGCCGGAGGGCGCGGCGCAGCTCGTGCACCAGATCCCGCCGGGCCCGGGCCGCCTCGTCCATGCCCGGCTCATACCAGCTCACCCCCCGGCCGGGGCGCCCCTTGGCGCGCAGAAGCGCCAGGTCCGCATTGCCCAGCAGTTGAGCCGCATCGTCCCCATCCCGCGGGAACAGGGCGACGCCGAAGCTCGCCTGGGGCATCACCTCCAGCCCTCCCACCCGGACGGGCGCCTCGATGCCCCGCTGAAGGCGCCGGATGAAATCCTCCACCTGCTTGCGCTCGAAGAACAGCTTGGTGGCCACGAACTCGTCGCTGCCCATG
Source organism: Aquabacter sp. DMC10 (assembly GCF_056314145.1). Classification (NCBI taxonomy): domain Bacteria; kingdom Pseudomonadati; phylum Pseudomonadota; class Alphaproteobacteria; order Hyphomicrobiales; family Xanthobacteraceae; genus Aquabacter; species Aquabacter sp. DMC10. The sequence continues at coordinate 495,956 of NZ_JBQUYX010000002.1, forward strand.
CGCGCCAGGAACTCCCCCGTGCCGAGCATGGCCTGCATGCGCCGCGCGGCTTCGCGCAACAGGGCATCGCCGCCCTGGTGGCCGTGAACCCCGTTCACCGCCTTCAGCCGGTCGAAGTCGAAGGTCACCACGGCGAGACTCGCGCCCCGCCCCCGGGCGCGGGCAAGGTCCTTCTCCAGGTGGACGGCGAGGCTGTTGCGGTTCGGCAGGTCGGTGAGCCCGTCCACCAGTGCCAGCCGCCGCAGCGCCTCCAGCGCCTGGGAATTGGCATCGGAATCGATCATGGCGCTGACCCCGCCGGTCGCGGCGATCAGCAGCACACCGAAAGTCAGCACGACCGCCAGCTGGCCGGTGTCCGTCTGGCCGCTCTCCACGTCGCCGAACGGCACCAAGGTCAGCCCCGACATGCCGGTGAAGTGCAGCGAGACGATGCACAGGACGAAGGCGCCAAGGGCAAGGCGCGGCCGCCCGCCCACCTCAAGGGCAAGGCAGGCCAGCGCAAAGACGATGGCAAGCCCCACGGACGCGATCACATAGGGCCGGTTCCAGATGAGCAGGCCCTGCACCTCATAGGCGGTCATGCCCACATAATGCATGCCCGCAATGCCCGCCCCGAGCGTCACCCCGGCCAGGAACCAGGCCAGCACATGGCGCCCCTGGTGGCGCCCGCCGAGGCGCTCGGGCAAAAGGTGGAAGGCCACCGCCGTGCTGCCGATGACGAGGAACAGAGAGAGCAGGGTGTGGAAGGGATCGTAGGCCGCGGGCACGTCGTTGCGATAGGCCAGCATGGCGACGAAATGGGTGCACCAGACCGCGCAGCCCGCCGAGACGGCGGCGATGAAGATCCAGCCGAGCCTCTGCCGCCCCTGCCGTCGCCGCGCCCTGCGGAACAGCTGGATGGCGATCGCACTGCCAGCGAGGCACACCAGGAGCGAGAGGACGACCAGCCAGGGATTGTGCTCTGCCGTCAAGCACGAAAGGATACGCATAGAAGAAAGGCAGCCGAGTGTGAAGGTGACACAGCTCTAACGTGTAATCGCCCGACTTGGCCTCGGCAATGCACGAATTTTTGTGGTCTTTTTTAGCGTCTTTTCGCTTCTTTCGCGGAACAAGACGGCGCCGGGCGCGTTTGTCCCGCCAAGCTTGCCTGGGGCTTCAGGGCGCCGCCGCCAAGGACGACCCGAGGGTTGGAGCAAGAGCCGGGGCGAGGGTCTGGGCCAGGCGCTGCCAATGGGCCGGGCAACCGGGCAGGCCCAGGCGCACCAGATGGGGCGACCAGGGGAAGATGCGCACCCAGATGTGCGCCTGCGCCAGATGCCGACGGGCGGCGCCGGCGTCGGCGCAGGCATAGAGGCGGAAGAGGTCCGTGCCCCCCGCGCCGCGCCAGCCGGCGGCGGCGGCGAGGCGGTCCAGCTCCCCCGCCTCGGCCCTGAGGCGGGCCATGGTGGCGCCGGCCCAGGCTTGGTCCGCCAGCGCCCGGCTGGCGATAGCGATGGCCGCGCCCGAGACCGGCCAGGGGCCGGCGAGATCAGCGAGGCGGGCGACATCGGCTCCATGGCCCACCACGAAGCCCAGCCGCAGGCCCGCCAGGCCATAGAATTTGCCGAAGGAGCGCAGCACCAGCAGCCCCGGCCGGTCCGCCAGGGGGGCGAGGGAATGCTCCGGGGTCGGGTCCATGAAGCTCTCGTCCACCACCAGGCGCCCCACCCGGCCGGCCAGCGCCAGCAGGTCCTCCCGCCCGTAAAGGCGACCATCGGGATTGTTGGGGTTCACCACCACGGCAAGGTCCGCGCCGGCCAGATCCTCCAGCCGCTCCGCCTCCCGCACCTGCCAGCCCCGCGCCCGCAGGGCGGCGGCGTGCTCGTTATAGGTGGGCCCGCGCACCGCCGCGATGCCGGGCGGCGCCAGCAGCGGCACGAGCTGAATGGCCGCCTGCGCCCCCGCCAGCGGCAGAAGCGGAGCGGCGGTGCCATAGGCCGCGGCGGCCGCCGCCTTCAGCCGGTCCATGTCGGCGCGGGTGGGCAGGCGCGTCCAGGCCGCCTCCGGCAGCGGCGGCACGGGATAGGGCTGTCCATTGATGCCGGTGGACAGGTCGATCCAGTCGCCCGCCGCCCCGCCATAGGTGGCGATGGCCGCGTCCAGATCGCCGCCATGGTCGCGCCCGGGCGATGCCGGCTCCGGCGCGCCCGCTTCGACCTCACGGGCAGATGGGGCGTCGACCAAGGCCATGCTCTCGTCTCGTTGGTGATGGGGCGGAAAGTGTCAGGAAAGCCGGCGGGCCACAACCTCGGCGGCGGCGCCTCAGCCGCCTTCGGTGAGGCGGCCGCGCTCGCGGGCGCGGGCCTCGTCCAGATGGATGGCCACCGCCTCCTCCGAGAGGCCGAGATTGCGCAGCAGGAGCCCGGCCAGGTGCAGGCTCGCCTCCACCGCCTCGGGGATCACGTCGCGGGCGCCAAGAGCCGCCAGGCGCCGGGCATGGGCGGCATCCTTCACCCGCGCCAGCACCAGGGCATCCGGGTTCAGGTGCAAAGCGGCGCGCACCATGCCTTCCGCCGCATGGGCCTCGTCCAGCGTCACCACCACCGCCCGCGCCCGCTCCAGCGCCACGCGGGCGAGAATCTCCGGCCGGCTGGCATCGCCCAGAAACACCTGCCGTCCGGCGGCCTGCTCGCCCCGCACCCGGCCCGCATCCGCATCCAGCGCCACGAAGGGCACCCCTTGCCGCTCCAGGCTTTCGGCGACGATGCGCCCGACCCGGCCGAAGCCGCCGATCACCACATGCCCATCCTCCGGCACCGCGAAATCCTGCGCATCCTGCCGCGCCCGCTCCAGCACCCCGCGCACCGCCCGCCCCGCCCGCGCCAGAAGCGGCGTCAGCACCAGGGTGAGCGTCACCACCGCCACGATGAAGCCGGCCTCCCGCCCCTCCAGCTGTCCCCGCGCCTGCAGCAGGCCCAGCACCACGAAGGCAAACTCCCCCGTCTGTGACAGAAGCAGCGCCAGCTCGCCGGCCAGCGGCACCTCCACCTTCAGCAGGCGGGCGGCCAGATAGGTGGCCACGAACTTGGCGAGGATGATCCCCGCCGCCGCCGCCAGCACCCAATGCAGCACCGGCAGGATGGCGGACAGGTCCACCCCCATGCCCACCGAGACGAAGAAAACGCCGATCAGCAGCCCCTTGAAGGGCTCCAGATCCACCGAGATCTGGTGCTGGTAGATGGTGCCGGACAGCATCATGCCGGACAGGAAGGCGCCGAGCGCGGCGGAGAGGCCCGCCGCCTGGGTAAGGCCGGCCGTGCCGGCCACCACCACCAGGGTCACCGCCATCAGCAGGTCGCGCGCCCCGGTGCGGGCGGCGGCCCCCACCAGCGGGGCCAGCACGAAGCGTCCCGCCAGCAGGATGATGGCCACCGCCGCCACCGCCTTCACCAGCGCGAGGCCCACCACCAGCGCCAGATTCTGCACCGGCCCGCCAATCAGCTCGGCCGCCAGCAGCACCGCCACCACGGCGAGGTCCTGGAACAGCAGGATGGCCAAAGCGGTCTGGCCGATGGGCGCGGTGGCGCGGCGCTGGGAGGCCAGGATCTGCATCACCAAGGCGGTGGAGGACATGGCGAGCGCCACCCCTGTCACCAGCGCCAGATCGGTGGGCAGCCCGCACAGGGCGAGCCCCGCCGCCAGCACCGCCCCGCAGAAGACCACCTGCAACAGGCCGAGCCCGAACACCTCGCGCCGCAGCGCCCACAGCTTTTCGGCCGAAAATTCCAGGCCCAGCAGGAACAGGAGGAAGATGACGCCCAGTTCGCCGAACTGGGCCGCGCGGTGCTGGTCGGTGATGGTCAGGTAGGACAGGGCCGGCGCCTGCCCCGCCCATTGGCCAAGGCCGTGCGGCCCGAGCAGGGCGCCGAGCGCGATGAAGCCCACCACGGCGCTCACCCGCGCGCGGTGGAACAGAGGGATCAGGATGCCCGCCGCCACCAGATAGACGAGCACGTCCTTCAGCCACATGGCATTATGCATCGCCCGGCCCGCCTGCTCCCCTGACCTTTGGTCACCTTGCCCGCATGGCGCGGCCCGCGCCTTGATCGAGACGGGCCTCGCGCCGGCGTGCCGACGCTATTTGCTGCCGAACAGGCTGGTGGAGACCTTGTCGCCGACGGCGATGCCAAGCCGCTGCGCCGCCCCGCCGGAGATTTCCAGCACCGCGCGCACCGGCTCGCCGGAGGAGATGGTGGCTTCCGACAAAGGAGTGGTCATGGCGGCGATGCGGGCGATGGAGCCGTCGGCGCGGATGAACAGCATGTCGAGGGGGATGTAGGTGTTCTTCATCCACATATAGACCGGCTGGTCGACGCCGAAATCGAACAGCATGCCCTGCCGCTCCGGCAGTTCCTTCCGGTACATAAGGCCAGTGGTGCGCTGCTGCTCGGTGCGCGCCATTTCCACCTCCAGCACCACCACGCCCTTGCGGGTGGCGATCTCCAGGGGATCGAGCTGCGCCGCCGCCACCGGGCCGGCGAGCACCGCCAGCATCAGGCAGAGCCAGGCGGCAAAGGCCAAAAGGGAGCGATCGGGGAAAGCGGCGAGGCGGCGGGCGGCCGGACGGCGCGCACCGCGCAGGCTCGGGCGCAGGGCCAAGGTCGAGACGGACATGAGCGGACCTCGAAAGACGAGCATTCGCCTCCGCCTTACAGCACCCGCCGCCGTCCGGCCAGGGGGCGCTGGGGATCACCAAGGGGCAGGACGGGCGACGCGCGACGGGCGGCGGGCGACGGGCGCCCCTCACCCCGGCGCCCAGCCGCAGGGGGTCCCGCGGCCACGGCGCCTTTGCCCCCCGTCCGACCGGCCAAGGCTCAAGGGGAGCCGCGGCCGCCGGAGGTCACGAATGCACCTGAAGCACGATCTTGCCGAAGCCGCCGCCGGCTTCCATGGCGCGATGGGCGTCGGCGGCCTCCGCGAGCGGGAAGACCTTGCCGACGATCGGCTTCAGCTGGCCATCGGCGAACAGGGGCAGCGCCCCTTCGGCGAAGCGGCGGACCATGGCCCGCTTCTCCTCGCCGCTGCGGGACTTCATCACCGTCCCGATGAGGCGCAGATGATGGTGCAGAAGGAGTCCCAGCGGGATCTCCGCCCGGTCCTGCCCGCCCAGCAGGCCCACCTGCACCAGGCGCCCGCCGGGGGCCAGGCTGCGCAGATTGCGGGCAAGATAGTCACCGCCGATGAAGTCGACGATCACATCCACGCCACGCCCCTGGGTGGCCTCGCGCGTGCCCTGCTCGAAATCCTCCGACCGATAGTCGAACACCGCTTCCGCGCCGAGGCGCAGGACATCCGGGCGGCGCTCGGCATTGGCGGTGGCGAAGACCCGGGCGCCGAGGGCGTGGGCGATCTCCACCGCGGCAGAGCCGACGCCGCCGGCGGCGGCATGGATGAGCACGGCCGTGCCCTCCTGCGCGCCGCCGAGATGCACCACCGCTTCCCATGCGGTGACGAAGGATTCCATCACCGCCGCCGCCTCCACATAGGCCAGGGGTTCGGGAATGTGGACGGCCATGCCCCGGTCCACACGGGCATATTCGGCATAGGCGCCACCACCGACGATGGCCATGACGCGGTCGCCCGGTCGCATGTCGGTGACCGCGCTGCCCACGGCGGCCACCTCGCCGGCCACTTCCAGGCCCAGCAGCTCGCTCTCGCCGTAATGCTGGCTCCCGTAGCGGCCCTGCCTTTGGAGCAGGTCCGCACGATTGACACCGGCCGCCATCACCCTGACCAGGAGATCGGTCGGGCGGGGCTGCGGCATGGGCACGTCGGCAAGGCGCAGGACGTCGGCCGTGCCGAAGTCCGCATAGGTGATCGCCCTCATGTCACATTGGCCTTGCCGAGCGCGCGGCGGGCGATGCTGGCGGCGAACAGCGGGGTTTCGCGACGGTTATGGTCGCCGCCGGCCTCCTGCCGGGCCGCCGCCGCCTGCTCGAAGGTCTGGTTGTGCGCGGCGAGGAACGCCATGAACACATCGGTGGGGTGGGAGGTGACCCGGTTGGTGTAGCGGGTGCGCCCGTTCTCGCCCGGCTCGGCCATGAGTTCCCAGATCACGTTGACCTGCGTGCGGCCCACCGGCGTGAACACGTCCGAGATGGAGTTCATCCGGCAATAGGTCGCCGTCGCCTCCTCGGCCACGTAGTGCTGGATGACCAGCCCGGTGCCGATCATCTCCACATTGATGACCATGCGCCGGCCATCATCGGTGGTGGTCACGCCGGAGCCGATATGGTCGGGCGGGCAGCAGCGCAGATATTCCGCCTCCGGCAAGGTGAACAGCCATTCGGCGATGTCGACCTTCTCCAGGGCCACGTCGATCTCGGCGGAATAGGCGGACTGTGAGAGGAGTTTGTCGGTGAGGATTTTCATGATGATCCCTTTTGCCTGAAGAGCTTGGCTGCCAGATGTTGAGCGTTCGGGGACGCGGGCCAGCGGCGCCTTCATGCCATTGCGTGTGATCGATCTTCAGCGATCGCCCTGACGTGAAAGACGTTCCCTCCGCCCTCCGATGAACAATAGAAGACCGTATCTTTTATTTATATAATACTTCACATTTTGATGCTGATTTCACCGTATAGAAACCCACATCAAAGTATAATTTCTGCAGACATCACCACCAGAAACGCAGCGTCAGTGCACGGGTTCATAGCTACCTGCGACCCCAGACACATGGCAGATGCCTGCGGTTCTGAAATGATTTAATGCTTCTACTGCCGGAGAAGGATAAGCCGTATTCCTCCGCAAACGGCTTTGCCAGGGGCGCAAAGATGAGACCTCACTTCGCCGAACACCTCTCCACCTTCGTGGATGTGGTGCGGGCCGGCAGCTTCTCCGCGGCCGCCCGCAAGCGCGCCATGACCCCTTCGGCGGTGATCCGCCATATCGATGCCCTGGAGGCGGATCTGGGCGTCGCCCTGTTGATCCGGTCCACCCGCGCTCTGGTGTTGACCGATGCCGGCCGCCGCCTGCACGACAAGGCGCAGCCGCTCCTGGATCAGCTGGCGGACACCCATGCGGAAGTGGCGGCCTTCGAAGGGTCCGTGTCCGGCACGCTGCGGATCGCCTGTTTCCCCACCTTTGGCCGGCGCTATGTGTTGCCGGTCATCGCCGCGCTGCAGGCCGAGCATCGCGCGCTCAAGGTCGAGCTCGACCTGACGGAACTGCTGGCCGATCCGGTGCTGGAGCGCCTCGATGTGGTGGTGCGCATGGGCGCGCTGGCCGACAGCACGCTGATCGCCACCAAGCTCGCGCCGCTGCACCGCCTGCTGGTGGCGAGCCCGGCCTATCTGGCGCAGGCGGGCGAGCCGAAGGTCCCGGCCGACCTGTCCTCCCATCGCCTCATCGACAAGCTGCACGGGGCCGATCTTCTCGGATGGCGCCATGTGATCGGCTGTCCGGCCGGCGAAAGCGGCAAGGGCGTGGTGGCCTTCCGCTCGGACGATTTCGAGGTCCAGCGCGCCGCCGCCGAGGCGGCCCTGGGGATCGCGCTGCTGCCCAGCTGGGTTGTGGGGCCCGATGTGAGGGCCGGGAAACTCGTGCGCTTGCCGCTGGAGGGCGAGACGTGGAACGCCGAGCCCACCGGCATCTACCTCCTGCGCGCCCTGCCGCAGCCCAGTGCAAAGGTGAGTGCCTTCACCAAAGCCCTGCGGAACGCGATCGGACATCCCCCCATCTGGGAACCGGGCTGAGTGGACGAGAGGGGGGCCAGGGAGAGGCCTGCAATTCCCGGGCGGACCACCGTCCGGCGCCCCGCGGGCGTCTTCAATGCGCCCCCGGTAGCCCGTCCTCGGCCTTCACATCGGTGGCCATGCGGCCCTTGGGGGTGTCGCCGAAGCGCACCAGAACCTGCTGGCCGGGACGCAGCTCGGTCAGGCCGTTGCGGCGCAGCGTCTCCATATGGACGAAAATGTCGGGGGTGGCCTCGCCCTGGGTGAGGAAGCCGAAGCCGCGCAGGCGGTTGAACCATTTCACGGTGGCCGTCTCGAAGCCGCCGGTGGGAGCGATGGTGGCGCGCACGCGGGTGGGCGCGGGAATGGTCACCGGCACCGCCGTGGACAGGTCCAGCGACAGGACGCGGAAAGCCTGCATCCCCTTGGCCCGCTGCACCGCCTCGCAGACGATGCGGGCGCCCTCGATGGCGGTCTGGAAGCCGTCGCGCCGGAGGCAGGTCACATGCACCAGCACGTCCGCGCCGCCGCCATCGGGCACGATGAAGCCGTAGCCCTTGGCCACGTCGAACCATTTGATGGTGCCGGCGATCTCGGTCAGGCCCACCGGGTCCTGGCTTTCGGGTGTCTGATCGCTCACGGGCGCCTCACCGGGCCTTGCACCTTCCGGCGGCGCCCCGCCGGCGCGGCCCTCGGTCGCGCCCCCGACGCGGGGCGTCTGAGATCGCGTCGCAGCGGCCATGCCGGGCGTCCCCGCCAGATCGCCGGAAGACCCGGCACCGGCCGGTTCGATCCCTCGTCCGTGAGACCCCATCTGACCTGACCCTACGCACGCGGACCCGATTCAAAGGCTACAAACCATAGGATAACATCCCCTGCGTCAGCGCACAGCCTTTTCCGGGCCGAAATTCGCCCCTCCATGCTGCTTTGTTGAGCATGAATGCCGCAGCGGCACCGGAGTGCCGGACCGCCCTGCCCCGCCCCTCAGGCGGCGAAGGCCGCCTCCCCCGCAAACGGGGCGAGCACATCGCCGATCTCCTGGCGGATGACGAGGTCGGCAATGTCGTCGAAATCCGTGGGCTCGCGGTTGAGGATGACGAGCCGCGCGCCGTTGCGCTTGGCTTTCAGCGGGAAGCCGGCGGCGGGATAGACCACCAGTGACGAGCCGATGACAATGAACAGGTCGGCCGCCAGGGTGAAGGCATCGGCCCGCGCCATCTCCGCCTCCGGCATGGCCTGGCCGAAGGAAATGGTGGCCGTCTTCACCGGCCCGTCGCAGGCCTCGCAATCGGGCGCGCTGCCGCCCGAGGCCTGGAAGCGGGCGCGCACCCAGTCGAGGGAGTAGCGCACGCCGCAATCCAGGCAGGTGGCATAAGTGGTGTTGCCGTGCAGTTCCACCAGCGCCGCATCGGGAATGCCGGAGTCCTGGTGGAGATTGTCGATGTTCTGGGTGATGACCGCCCACAGGCGCCCGCGCTCCATCAGCCGCGCCAACGCCCGATGGCCGCGCCCGGGGCGCGCCTGGGCGAAGGCCTCGTCCATGGCGAACTTGCGCCGCCACGCCTCGTCGCGCGCCGCCTTGTGGGCGACGAACACGTCGAACGGGATGGGCTTGTTCTGCGTCCACAATCCGCCGGGGGAGCGGAAGTCGGGGATGCCGCACTCGGTGGAAATGCCGGCCCCCGTGAAGGCCACGGGATGGCGGGCGGCGGAGATTAAATGGGCCAGTTCGCTCTGCGCGGTCTTGAGATCGGGCGCCAAGTTCATACGTTCCCCCTCGTCCGGTCCCGCGCCGCGCGCGGGCCGCCGGGACCCCATCCAGGAGCTGACATGCGCTTTCTGCACACCATGGTCCGTGTCACGGACATCGATCAATCCCTGGACTTCTACTGCAATAAATTGGGGCTGACGGAGGTGCGCCGCAAGGAGGTTCCCCAGGGCCGCTACACCCTTGTCTTCCTCGCTGCCCCCGGCCAGGAGGGCATCGCCGAGGTGGAGCTGACCTATAATTGGGACGCGGAAGCCTATGGCGAGGGCCGCAATTTCGGCCATCTGGCGTTCGAGGTGGACGACATCTACGCCACCTGCGCCAAGCTCCAGGCCGAAGGCGTCACCATCAACCGCCCGCCCCGCGACGGCTACATGGCCTTTGTGCGCTCCCCCGACAACATCTCCATCGAGCTGCTCCAGAAGGGCGGCGCCAAGGCCCCCGAGGAGCCCTGGGCCAGCATGCCGAACACCGGCAAGTGGTGATCCGCCGGAAGGTGGTGAACGCCGGGAGGTGGTGGGCATCGCAATGCGCCGAATGCCCGGGGGCGGTGAATGCCGGAAGGCGATGAACAACCCTGCGGTAAACACCACCGACCGTGGCAAAAACCCGAAGGTGGCAACGCCCCGCCCCGAGCGTGAGCGCTCCCAAGATGGCCGGAACGGCCGCAAGCCCTGAAGGTGGCAAACCCCGCCCGCTCCCCCGCGCCACCGGTGCTGGGGAGCGGGGACCCAGCAGGCGCCGCGCGCTCCCCTCGGGGCGATGCGGGAAGCGCGGCACGCGAAGCGAAAGCCGGGCCGCCGAAACCCTTGCGCGGCAAGGGCTGGCGTGAGATCTCCACAGCCCTCTCCAATTTCCCTGGCCCATGGGCTTGCCTGCCGCCGGGCCTCCCCCTATAAGGGCCACCCTGTCCGCGCCCTTCGTCTATCGGTTAGGACGCCACCCTTTCACGGTGGAGAGAGGGGTTCGACTCCCCTAGGGCGCGCCAGATCTTCGCTGAAATTATCGTTGTTTTGGTGCACCGACAGGGGCCCATGGCCGGGCCGCTCACGGTCGCGCCCGGCCCAGCTTGCCGAAGATCTCCAGCAAATAGGCTTCTGCGGCATCGCCCAAGAGATCGCGGTCCATTCGCATTTCGTCGTCGAAGGTGATCTTCGCCAGCGTCCTGTCGGTGAGGATCGTCCCCAGCAGGCTCAGGGCACCCGGCTGATCGAAGACGTTCTCGGCATAGATCAAACGCGTGTCCACCGCGTCTTCGCCCAGGGCAAAACGGAAATAGGAAAACTGAAGATTGGCGGCACGCGGCATTCGCGGACCGAGGACGAAGACGCGCACACGCTTCCATTCGTCATCCGACATCTGGGCGCGCCAGCCCTGAACCACCGCATGGATCATGTCGATCTGCGCGCGCGCGGCGGAAGCGGCGCTGGCGAGCAAGATGGGGGCGAGGTCTCGCGCCATGGCCTTGAGGCCATCGGGGCTATAGCTGCCTGCCGCCAGGGTGGCCGCGATAAAGGCGCCGCCTCTGGCCAGCACGAACTTGGCGCGCGCCACGCCATCCTCATCCAGGCCCAGCGTGCCGACAATGGGGTCCATCGCCTTCACTTGCGCCTGCAGCTTTTCCAGGTGCGGCCGCCACTTATCGGCCGTGCCCGCGGGATCGTCGGCAAACGCCTCCAGCAGCGCGATCGTGCCGAGCGCCAGATGGGAGATGGTCTTCTGAGTGGTGTAGCTGGCGGGCGTATAGTCCGCATGCACCTCCCGGCCTTGGGTAAGCAAGGCCAAGTCCCGACCGACAATGATAACCGGCCCTTTCTTGGCCAGCATTTCCGCCTTGCCGGCGGCATAGGCCGCGCGCGCCGTATCATTGAACGACTGCAGCAACTCGGCGTTGGAGAGCGCGAAGGCCGGTGTCGTGAGGACCAGGAGGGCAAGGCCTGCAAGGATCCGAATCATGATCTTCCTCGTCGGGGTTCTCTTCGGCGTTGTCTTCGGAATGCGCCACGGCGCAGCGCGCGGGGCGCCCGATGGCCATGGCCCGGACGACGCGGACGCAAGCCCCATTCGCTCCCTGGCCGCACACCACGTCATGTATCATCTTACTTGCCAGGTGTCCTGACCGAGGCTGTTGGCTGCGTCTGAGAGACGCCCCCTCCCCGCCCCCGTCCTGGCGGGACACCCCAGCGGCCCCGCCGTGCGCGCGGGCGACTGCGGCGGCCAGAATCCTGGCGCGCGAAGCTCTTACGCCCCTGCCGGCAGAGGGCTCCTGACCAGCTCCGCCAGTTCCGCTTCCGTCATCCCGCCCGAGGCCAGCGTCAGCCAGGTGGCGACCGCCTCTGCATCATCCAGGCCCAATTCCTGCCCGTTGAGCGCCAGGAAAAGCTCGCACACCACGAAGGACGTGCGCTTGTTGCCGTCGATGAAGGGATGGTCCTTGGCCAGGCCATAGGCATAGGCGGCCGCGAGCGCGGCAAGGTCGGGCGCATCGCCGTAATGGAACAGGTTGCGCGGGCGCGCGAGGGCGGCTTCCAGGAGGCCGTCGTCGCGCAGGCCGCGCCCGCCGCCATGCTCGGCCAGTTGCTCGTCATGAATGGCGAGCACGACCGCCTTGGGAATCCAGCGCGGCTGGGCGCTGGGCGTCACTTGGCAAGCTCGCGCAGGACGTTGCGGCGCTTCTTCATGATGCGCCGCGCCTCTTCCATCTGCGCTTCGAATTCGGGCTCATAGGGGGTCAGGCGATAGCCGTCCGGCTCCTCGGTCAGATAGAGGGTGTCGCCCTGCCCCACCTTCAGGCGGGCGAGCACCTCCTTGGGCAGGATGGCGCCCACCGAATTGCCCATCTTGCTGAGCTTCAACGCGACCATGTCCCGTGCCTCCGCAACAGCCCGCAGGCGTCACGTCAGAACATATGTAAGAACAGGTCATGCCACAACACCGGTGGGGCCGCCCCTCTGGACGGCCCGACCGGCACTGCCCTCACGCCAGGTCGATGAGGATCTTCAGCTCCGTCCCCGCCGGGCTCAGAAGCTGCTCGAACCCTTCCCCCACCACATCGTCGAGGCGGATGCGGCGGGTGACGACCTTTTCGGCCGGCAGCAGGCCGGAGCCGATGAGGGCCGCCACGCGGGGCCAGATGAGGGTCGGGTAACACCACGAGCCGCGCAGATCGATGTCCTTGAAGGTCAAGGTGAACCCGTCCACCGCCGGCTTGCCCACATGGAGCCCCACCTGCACCACCACGCCCTGACGGCGCACCGCCTCGATGCAGGTGGCGGTGGCGGCTTCCGCGCCCACGCATTCCAGCGCCACGTCCACGCCCACATGGCCTTCCGTCTGGTCGCGGATGGCCTCCACCACGTTCTCTTTCTTGGGGTTGAGGGTGATGACATCCGGCAGCACCTTGCGGGCCATGGCGAGGCGGTTGTCATTGGTGTCGGAGAGGAAAATGGTGGTGGCGCCCGCCGCGCGGGCGGCGAGGATCTGCAATTGGCCGATGGGGCCGGCGCCGGTCACCAGAACGGACGAACCCGGCCGCACGCCGCCTCGCTCGGCCGCATAGACCACCACGGCGGTGGGCTCGATGAGCGCGGCCTGCGCGTCCGACACGCTGTCGGGCATGGCGAACACGTTGTAATCATTGACGATGGAATATTCGGCCATGCCGCCCCAGGGCCACATGAGGCCGACAATGGCGAGCTTGTCCGAGAGCTGGTAGAGCCCGCGCTTGCCGTAATGATCATCGCGCGGGGAGATGAGGGGCTGGATGGAGACCCGGTCGCCGGGCGCGACGTTGGTCACCGCCGAACCCACCGCCACGACGGACCCGCCATATTCATGGCCCAGCACCTGCGGCAGGCTGGCACCCGTATAAGGATGGGGCTCGGTGGGGATGAAGATGGGGCCGGCGGCATATTCGTGCAGGTCGGTGCCGCAAATGCCGCAGAAGCGGTTCTTCACCAGCACCTGGTTGGGGGCAAGGTCGGAGGCCTGAGGGGTCGGGACTTCCTCCACGCGGACATCGCGCTTGCCGTGGAAGCGGGCGGCTTTCATGGGGACACTCCAGGTCGCAAGGGGATAAGACGGGCCGCAGCGCCCGCCGGCACGGAGCCGGCGGGCGGAACGCGCCGTCAGGGGAGCGTGTCGAAGGCTTCCAGGGCCCGGCTGGCATAGACGGCGGAGGGGCCGCCGCCCATTTCCAGCGCCACGGCGAGCACCTCCACCAGTTCCTGCCGACCGGCGCCATGGGCCTTGGCGTTGGAGACATGGAACAGGATGCAGTCGGCGCAGCCCTGGTGGACGGCGAGCGCCACCGCCACCAATTCCTTGGTGGCAGCCGGCAGCGCGCCGGGCTTGGAGGCTTCCATCATCAGCGATCGGAAGGCGCCCATGGGGCCAGGGGCGGCCTTGGCCAGCGCCGTGAAGCGCCGGTGCATGTCTTTCAGCTGATCGGGCAAGGTGTCGGTCGAGGCCATGGTCGCGCCCTCAGATGAAGACCATGCCGCCGTCCACCATCAGGGACTGGCCGGTCATGAAGTCGGAATCGGAGGAGGCGAGATAGCGGGCGACGCCCACGAGATCGCCCGGCTGCGAGGCGCGCCCCAGCACGGCGGTGGCGGCGAAGCTGTCGAAGGCCTCGTTCTCCTTGGTGGTGAGCTTCTCGTCGCGAAAGCCCTTGTCGATCACCTCCCACATGGGGGTGGCGACCACGCCGGGGCAGAAGCAATTGGCGGTGATGCCCTCCTTGCCGAAGGCGCGGGCCGCCGCCTGGGTCATGGCCACCACCGCGAACTTGGAGGCGCAATAATGGGCCAGCGGCTCATAGCCCTGCTTGGCGGCGATGGAGGCGGTGTTGATGATCTTGCCGCCGCCGTGCCCCGCTTCCGCCTGGCGCCGGAAGGTCTTGATGGCCTCCTGCATGCCGATGAGCACGCCGAGCGCGTTCACGTCCGTGACGAAGCGCCAGTCCTCCTCGGTGATGGAGAGGAAAGGCCGGGTCTGGGCGACGCCGGCATTGTTGAACACCACGTCCACCCGGCCGAAAGTGTTCGCCGCCTTGTCCAGCATGGCGCGCACCTGGTCGCGCTGGCGCACGTCCACGGCGACGCCGATGGCCGTGCCGCCGGCGGCTGTGATGGCGGCCGCCCCCTTGTCCGCCGCCTCCTGGGAGAGGTCGGCCACCGTGATGGCGGCGCCATCGGCGGCGAGCGCCCGGGCGATGGCAGCGCCGATGCCGCCGGTGGCGCCGGTGATGACGATGCTCTTGTCCTTGAGATTGGGCATGGGTCCTCCTTCGCCGTCCGCGCGGGGCGGCGGCGGGATGTTTTCGGGATGGTTGGGTCTCAGGCGATGCGGGCGAGGATCAGCTCATTGACCCGGCCGGCCTTTTCCATCTGCACCATGTGACCGGCCTCAGGGATCACCTCGACGGTGGCGCGGGACAGGGCGCTGGCATGGGCGGCGGGGATCACCTGGTCGGTCTCCCCGAACACCACCAGAACCGGCACGGAGGCGGCGGCCAGAGCATCGGCGAGCACCTCCGCTTGCCGCCCGCCGGCAAAGAGCGCGCCCGACACGGCGGTGAGCGCACCGCCCACCCCGTCCAGGCGCTTGTATTTCAGGAGGTCATCCACCAATTGCCGGGTGACGGTGGCCGGATCGTGGAAGAGCTGCTCCAGCACGGGCTTGAGGTCGCGGCGGGAGGACGCCGCCACGAAGCCGTCCGTATAGCCGGAATTGATCTCCGGCCCGAGCCCGGCCGAACCGATGAGCGAGAGGGAGGACACCCGGGCGGGCGCATCCAGGGCTATCTTCGCGGCCACCGCCCCGCCCATGGAATGGCCCACCAGATGGGCCTTTTCGATGCCGAGCGTATCCATGAAGCCGAGCACGGCGGCCGAGAGCCCCTTCAGCGAAGGGTCCGTCACATTCTTGTCCGACTGGCCGTGGCCGGGCAGGTCCAAAGCGGTCACGCGGGCCTTTTCGGCCAGCGCGTCGATATTGAAGAGCCAGTTGTCCAAATCCCCGCCGAAGCCGTGGATGAGGATCACATCCGGCCCGCTCTCGCCCCGCCGGGCATAGCGCAGGCGGCCGGCGGGGGTGTCCACGAACTCATAGCGCGGCCCCGCCTCCTCCTCCGCCTCCGCGGCGGCCTGCGTGGCGTATTGGGCGACGAAGGCGTCGATCTCGTCGTCCGGCACCTCCTCATCGGCGATGACGCCGATGAGGGCCTTGACCGGATAGATGGTGCCGGGCTCGCCCAGCACCCGCCGCAGAAGGCCCGGTTCATGGGCCTCCACCACGCCGGCGATCTTGTCGGTTTCCACCTCCACCACCTCGTCGCCGGCTGAGATGGCGGTGCCGGCGGGCTTCAGCCAGCCGGTCACCTTGCCCTCCGACATGGAGAGCCCCCATTTGGGCATGACGATGGGCTTGATGCGTTCATTCATAACGGTTTTCCTCAACCTGCCCGGTGCGTCACGCCGCCGACTTGGCGCGGCCCGTGGTGGCATGGACGGCGGCGACGATGGCGTCCGCAGTGGGGATGTAGAGATCCTCCAGCACCGGGGAGAACGGCACCGGCGTGTGGGGCGCGGTCACCATCTGCGGCGCCGCCTTCAGCGCGCCGAAGGCATGCTGGGCCACATAGGCGGTGATGTCGGAGGCGAGCGAGCAGCGCGGATTGGCCTCGTCCACCACAACGAGGCGGCCCGTGGCCTCCACGCTCTCGATCACCGTGTCCCAGTCCATGGGGGAGAGGGTGCGCAGGTCGATCACCTCCGCCTGGATGCCGGAGCGCGACAGGGTGTCGGCGGCGGCCAGCGCGCGGGGCACGGTCAGGCCATAGCCCACCAGGGTCACGTCCTTGCCGTCGCGCACGATATTGGCCTCGCCGAAGGGGATGGCATAGCTCTCCTCCGGCACATCCGCCTCGCTGCCATAGAGCGCCTTGTGCTCGCAGAAGATGACCGGGTCGTCATCGCGGATCGCCTGGATGAGCAGGCCCTTGGCGTCATAGGCGTTGGAGGGGCACACCACTTTCAGGCCGGGAATGTGGGTGAAGAGCGGGGTGAGCATCTGGGAATGCTGAGCGGCGGCGCGGAAGCCGGCGCCCACCATGGCGCGGATCACCACCGGGGTCTTCGCCTTGCCGCCGAACATATATTTGAACTTGGCGGCCTGGTTGAAGATCTGGTCGAAGCACACGCCCATGAAGTCCAGGAACATCAATTCGGCCACCGGGCGCATGCCGCAGGCGGCGGCCCCGATGGCCGCGCCGATATAGGCGCTCTCGGAGAGCGGCGTGTCCATGAGGCGGTTGCCGTGCTTGGCATGCAGGCCCTTGGTGACGCCGAGCACGCCGCCCCAGGCGTCCATCTCGCCAGGGGCGCCGGCGCCGCCCACAATGTCCTCGCCGAGCATGATGACGGTGGGATCGCGGCGCATCTCCAGGTCGAGCGCCTCGTTGATCGCCTGCTTGTAGCTGATCATGCGAGCCATGGTTTTTCCTCCAGATTTATGAGTTCGCTCAGTAGGCGACGTAGACATCGGTGGTGAGTTCGCGCGGGCTCGGCAGGGGCGCGCCCTTGGCGGTGTCCACCGCATCGTCGATGAGGGCGGCCACTTCCCGATCGACGACGGCAAGGTCCGCCGCGCTGATGATGCCGGCGCCGGTGACGCGGGCGGCGAACAGCTTCAGGCAGTCGCGGGTGGCGCGGTTGTGGTCGTTCTCGCCCTTGGCCTTGTAGGTCTGGGCATCGCCCTCGAAATGGCCGAAGAAGCGCACCGTCTTGCATTCCAGCAGCGCCGGCCCACCGCCCTCCCGCGCCCGCTTGATGATCTCGCCCGCCGCCTCGTGCACGGCGAAGAAGTCGGTGCCGTCCACGGTCACGCCCGGCAAGCCGAAGCCGGCGGCGCGGTCCACATAGCTGTCGACGGCGGTGGCATATTCCACCGAGGTGGATTCCGCGTAGCCGTTATTCTCCACCACGAAGATCACCGGCAGGTTCCAGATGGCGGCCAGATTCATGCTCTCCAGGACCGTGCCCTGGTTGGCCGCGCCATCGCCGAAGAAGGTGATGCCCACCCCGCCATCGCCGCGGAACTTGGCGGCAAGGCCCGCCCCGCAGATGAGCGGCGCACCGGCGCCCAGAATGCCGTTGGCGCCCATCATGCCCTTGGAGAGGTCGGCAATGTGCATGGAGCCGCCCTTGCCCCGGCAGCATCCCGTCACCTTGCCGTAGATCTCGCCCATCATCTCGTGCACATCGACGCCCTTGGCGATGCAATGGCCGTGGCCGCGATGGGTGGAGGCGATGCGGTCGATGTCGGTGAGGTGCATCATGATGCCGGTCGCGCAGGCTTCCTCGCCCGCATAGAGGTGCACGAAGCCGGGGATGTCGCCCTTGGCGAACTCCACATGCAGCCGCTCCTCGAACTCGCGGATGGTGCGCATGGTGCGGTAGGCGCTCAGCAATTCGTCCCGGGAGAGGGGGAAGGGATTGTTGGTCATGGCGTCGGTTTTCCTCCTTGGGTCTTGGTTGATTGAAGGTCAGGCGCTCAGCCCCAACCTCATGCGCGGGCGCGGAGCGGACGAGCGCAGGAGCAGCTTTTCCCGCGCGCAGAAGGCCATCACCGCCGCCACGTCCACCGTGTGGAAGGCGGCATCGCGCAAGGTGATGGCCACCTCCTGCGGGCTGTCGAAGAAGAGTTCGCGCTCGCCATCAAGCGCCACCGATCCGGCCGGCAGGCGCGAGGTGAAGACCGTGTCCGCCGGCATGCGGCGCCAGTCCTCCACCCCGATCTCGGTGACGAGGCCCGGCGCGATGGGGGCGCGCACCACGGTGGGCGCGGTGGCGGCGGGCGCCAGCATCACCGCAAGCCCGCCGCTCTCGGCCCGGCGCACGGGCTCCAGCAAGCCGGCAATGGCGGCCATGCCGATGACTTCCGGGTCGGCGAACGCGACGTAAAGCTCGCGGAAGGTCTCGGCCCGCCAGAGCGCGCGGGCGCCCACATAGCGGTCGGTGACGAGGGCGACGTCCACCAGAGCGATCTCGGGCGCGCCGCCATCGAGGCGCACCTCGATCAGCTTGTTGGGCGCGAACGCGATGGCGGGTGGCACGAGGCCAAGCGCGGCAAGCCCGGTGGCAAGTCCGGTAATGGTGGGCTCGCGATGCTCGGGAAAGGCATTGTTGGTGCCGGTGGAAATGCCGGCAATGGGCACCGCCCCGCATTCCGCCACCACCGCGCGATGGGTGCCGTCGCCGCCGAGCACGATGATGGCGGCCACATCGCCGGCCTCGCGCATCAGGCGCGCTGCCCGGCGCGTATCGGCCACGGTTCCGGTGACGGGCATGGCGAGGTGCGTCAGGCGGGGAAAGCGAGCCTCGCCCTGCGCGTTCGAGCGCTCCATGCCCCGCAGCACATGGGTGGCGATGCCGCCCCGCTCGGGCATCATCACCACATCCTCGATGCCACAGGCGGCCAGCGCCGCCAGCGCGCGCAGCACGATATTGGCCCTGTCAGCCACCTGCACGCCGTTGGCGGAGGCCACCACGCGGCGAATGTCCCTTGCGGAGACGGGATTGGCGATAATTCCGACCTTCGGCGTCCGGTGCGACGTCATCCGGCTCCCTCTCGTGGCGTTCGTCCCTGCGGGCCCGCCTATGCCGGGGGCCTCGTCTTGTGCGCTCTTCATCGCAAGGGGCGGGCCAAGTGGAGCCAGCGCTTCAAACCCTTGATTTTCGGACATATTGCGCTGCAAACCGTGGCGGCCGGCCTGCGGCGCTCCCGCCGCACCTGTGGCGGGGCCTGCAACAGGTGTGGCGGGCGATGCGCTTCGTGACGGCCTCGGGCGCGCGCAACGCTTGCACCCGGCGCGCAAGGCGCGGACACTCGCCTTTAACGGGAGGCTACAGCCCGGCGCCGGTCACAGCCGGCAAGAATGGTGCGGAGGACGCCCATGAAGCGGGACGAAGTGAGAACCGAACAGGCCGCTCACATCGATGAGCTGGTGCGCGCGGCCAGCGGTGCGCGCACGCGCCGGGACGCCGTCATCCAGGACTCCTGGCGCCGCTGCGTCTCCGAGCATCGGCTGGACCCGGAAGTGCTGCGCGAGCCCTGCATCCTCACCCCCGCGCGCCTGCGCGAGCATCAGGATGCCATGGAGGAATTCACCCACACCGCCCGCTTCGGCGTGGAGACGCTCTACCGGCAAGTGGCGGGGCTCGGCTATGTGCTGCTGCTCACCGATGCCAAGGGCATCACGGTGGATTTCATCGGCGATCCCACCTTCGACAACAACCTCATGCGCGCCGGCCTATATCTCGGCGCCGACTGGAATGAGCGGCATGCGGGCACCTGCGCGGTGGGCACCTGCATCCATACGGGCGAACCGCTGATCGTCCACCAGACCGACCATTTCGACGCCACCCACATCCCCCTCACCTGCACCGCCGCCCCGGTCTATGACCCCTTCGGTTCGCTGGCCGCCGTGCTGGACATTTCCGCCCTGCGCTCGCCGGAGCCCAAGGAAAGCCAGTTCCTGGCCCTGCAATTCGTCAAGGGCTTCGCCAACAAGATCGAGACGGCGCACCTCATGAACCGCTTCCGGCGGGAATGGATCGTCAAGCTGGCCGCCTCGCCGGAGTTCGTGGACGTGGAGCCGAGCTACGTGCTCGCCGTGGATGGCTCCGGGCGGCTGCTGGGCTTCAACAATGCGGCCCGCCAATTGCTGCTGCGGGAGTTGGGCGACGCGGGCGCGGGCGTCAATCTGGTGGGGCAGCGCTTTGGCGCCTTCTTCGAGCTGGAGATGGACGACCTGCCGCGCTTCTCCCATGCGCTGCCGGCGGGCCAGCGCCTGGTGCGGCTCGCCCGCTCTGGCACGCCGCTCTTTGCCGCCACCCTCTCCCCGCCCTCCCAACCCGGCCGACCGGTGGCCGAGCCCCCCGCCCCGGCCCTGCCGGCGCCGCTCTGCGCCCTGTTCCGCGACGAGCCGGCAATGCACCGGGTGGCGGCGCGGGCGGCCAAGCTCGTCAACACCCAGATGAGCCTCCTCATCACCGGCGAGACCGGATCGGGCAAGGAATATCTGGCCAAGGCCATCCATATGGCCAGCGCCCGCGCCGCCCGGCCCTTCGTGCCGGTCAATTGCGCCGCGCTGCCCGAGACGCTGGTGGAGGGCGAACTCTTCGGCTACGAGCCCGGCGCCTTCACCGGCGCGGTGGCACGCGGCAAGAAGGGGCTGGTGCTGGAGGCGGACGGGGGCACCCTGTTCCTGGACGAAATCGGCGACATGCCCCTCCCCCTCCAGACCCGCCTGTTGCGCGTGCTGGCCGAGCGGGAGGTGACGCCGCTCGGCCGCTCAAAGCCCGTGCCCGTGAATGTGCGCGTCATCGCCGCCACCCACCGCGACCTGGTGGCCGAGGTGAAGGCCGGGCGCTTCCGGGAAGACCTCTATTTCCGCCTGTCCGGAGCCATCCTCGCCTTGCCGCCGCTCCGCGCGCGGGCGGACATCGACTGGCTGATCGGCCGCCTCATTGCCGGCCGCACCCATGCGAGCGGCGTGCCGTTCTCGGTGAGCGAAGCCGCGCGGGCGGCGCTGAATGCCCATGACTGGCCGGGCAATATCCGGGAACTGGCCAATGCGCTGGACTATGCCTGCGCGGTGGCGGACGGCGCCCTGATCGGCCTCCAGGACCTGCCGGATCGCCTGCAGGGGCGCGCCGAGCCGCGCCTGTGCGCCGTGCCGGTGCGGGAGCCGCCGCGCCTTGCCGGGCCGTCCTTTGCGCCTGCGCAGCCGTTTGCGCGGGAGACCCCGGCCAGCGAGCGCGAGGCCCTGCTTGCGGCCCTGGCGGCCCATGGCTGGAACATCTCGGCAGCGGCGCGCGAACTCGGCCTCGACCGCACCACCGTGCATCGCCGCATGCGGCGCTTCGGCCTCGTCACGTTGCGCCATGTGGGACGCCTGCCCTCCTGATCCGCGCTGCACTGCGTCAATGACCCGCAGGGCTTCCAGCCCCGGTCCCGTCAGGGGCGGACGGGGCGCACAAGGCCGCGCGCCACGCTCGTGCCGGAATCATTTTTCCCTTTGCTTTTTCAATCCGCTAGCAAAGTTCCGCGCGCCGTCCTGCCCGGACGGCGCGGCGCCGGCCCGTCCGGTGCGCCGCGCCGGGGGGCATGGAGGGGTACCGCCCCCGGACCGCCAAGTCCCAGCCCCGCGCAAGCTCCGACGCCTACCGCAGGATGTCCCTTCGCGTTTCCGGTGGCAGGCATGAATATTCATTCGATCAAGATCAGGATCATCGCGCTATCGGCGCTGTGCGTCATCTCAGTGGCTGGCGCCATGCTGGGCTACAGCCTCTATGCCGCCTCCCAGACCTCCCGCTATGTCACCGAGCGCGTGGGCGGGCTGCTCGACCGCACCAGCCAGGAATCCCTTCAGCGGCTCGCCTCCGTGCAGGCCGCGGCCATCCGCACCGAGATTGATTCCGCCTTCGACGCGGCCCGCAACATGGCCAGCGCCCTTGAGGTCATCGCGGAGAATGACGGCAACGGAACGCCGCGGGACGGCCGCCGCGCCCAGCTCAATGCATTGCTGCTGTCTGTCCTGAAGGACAACAGCCGCTTCAATGGCACCTACAGCGCCTGGATGCCCAATGCGCTCGACGGCGCCGACGCCCTCTTCATCAGCCGCAAGGACCTCGGCTCCGATGCGACCGGCCGGGCCCTGCCCTATTGGACGCGGGATGCCGGCGGCAACATCGCCCTGCAGCCGCTGGTGGAATATGACAGCCGCGACCTGCATCCCAACGGCGTGATGAAGGGTGGCTGGTTCATCGGGCCGCAGACCACCGGCAAGGAAAGCCTCCTCGCCCCCCTGCCCTATATCGTGCAGGGCAAGTCGGTTTACCTCGCCACCATGTCGGTTCCGATCACCGTGGGCGGCCGGTTCGCGGGCGTCGCCGGCGCCGACTTCGACCTGTCCTTCGTGCAGAGCCTCGCCGAGAAGGTGGATGAGTCCATCTACAAGGGTGAGGGCACCGTCTCCATTGTCACCAGCACCGGCCTTGTGGTGGCCTCCAGCGCCGACCCGCGCGCGATCGGCGGGTCCTACAGCAAGCTGGAAGCCAAGCCCGACGAGGACATGGCCCTCATGCGGGCCGGCCAGGCCGTGGCCAAGGTGGACGAGGCCAAGGACGTCATCAAGGTGTTCGCGCCCGTGCCGCTTGGCCGGACGGGCGCGTCCTGGTCGGTCATCATCACGGTGCCTCGCGCGCTGGTGATGGCCGACGCCAATGCCCTGGGCGCCGCGCTGGCGGAGCGCAGCGGAACCGACACGCTCTGGCAGATGGTGGCGGCCGCCATCGTCACCGTGCTCGCCCTCATCGCCATGTCGCTGGTGGCCCGCGGCATCTCCAACCCCATCACCCGCCTCACCCTGGCGCTCCGGCGTCTGGCCGCGGGCGAACAGGTGGCCGAGATCGCCGGCGCCAACCGCAAGGACGAGATCGGCGACATCTCGCGGGCCGTGGACCAGATCCGCATCGGCGTGGAGGAGGAAGCGCTGCGCAAGGCCAAGGAGGCGGAAGCCACCCGCCTGCAGGCCGAGGAGGAGCGCCGCTCCACCATGATGAACCTCGCCGACGGCTTCGAGCGGGCCATGGGCCGGGTGGTGGAAAGCGTGGGCGTGGCCTCCGACCAGCTCCAGGGCGCGGCCGGCACCATGACCACCGCCACCCGCAAGGTGGCCGATTCCTCCCACACCGCCGCCAGCGCCTCGGAGGAAGCCTCCAACAATGTGCAGACGGTGGCTTCGGCGGCGGAGGAGCTCGCTTCCTCCATCGTCGAGATCAAGCGGCAGGTGGATGAGAGCGCCCGCATCGCCGCCGAGGCCGTGCGCGAGGCTGGCGCCACGGCCGCCCAGGTGCAGGAATTGTCCAACTCCGCCGTGAAGATCGGCAAGGTGGTGGACCTCATCCGCACCATTGCCGGCCAGACCAACCTGCTGGCCCTCAATGCCACCATCGAGGCGGCCCGCGCCGGCGATGCGGGCAAGGGCTTCGCGGTGGTCGCGGCCGAGGTGAAGGAGCTGGCGGAGCAGACCTCCCGCGCCACCGCCGAGATCGAGGCCCAGATCGACGAGATCCAGGGCTCCACCCGCGCCTCCTCGCAGGCCATCAGCGGCATCACGGACGTGATCGAGGCCATCAACCGCATCGCCGGCTCCATCGCCTCCGCGGTGGACCAACAGGGCGCCGCCACCCGGGAGATCGCCCACAATGTGGCGCGCGCCTCCCAGGGCACGCAGCAGGTGTCGTCCAACATCACCGGCATCAACGGCGCCGCGGCGGATTCCTCCGTCGCCGCCACCCAGGTGCAGGATGCGGCGACCACCCTGGCCTCCCAGGCCCAGACGCTGCGCCGCGTGATGGCGGAGTTCCTCGGCACAGTGCGCGCGGCCTGATCCCCCGGGCGTGCGCAGGAAAAAGGACGGGCGGCTTCGGCCGCCCGTCTTCCTTTGGGGATCAGCGTCCCCCGATCCGGCACATCTCCTCGCCGGAAAAGGCGCGCGAGCGGGTCAGGAAGCGCCGCTCCGTACCGTTGTCGAGGGAGAACATGCCGCCCCGCCCCGGCACCACGTCGAGGATGAGCTGGGTGTGGCGCCAGAGGTCGAACTGATCGGCGCCCATATAGACCGGCGCGCCCGCCACTTCGCCCAGGCGCACGTCCCGGTCGCCCAGCAGGAAATCCCCTTGTGCGTAGCACATGGGCGAGGAGCCATCGCAGCAGCCGCCCGACTGGTGGAACAGGATCGGCCCATAGCGGGCCTGCAATTCGGCGATGAGGGCCAGCGCGGCCGGCGTGGCCAGCACCCGTTCCGGCTCATCGGCGGAGTGTTCGGTTTCTGGAGTGTTCGCGACCATGGCGTCCTCCCTGGCGTTCTCCCACGGGCCCCTGAAGGGGCATCTTATCGCGGGGCCGCCGCCGCGGGAGCGCGTGAGGCCGCCCGCCGGGGGACTGCCCCTTTTTCCTAAAGGCGACATGCTCCGCGCAAAAAAATGGGCCCGCCGGTGCTCAACCGGACGGGCCCAGGGCGGGAGGTTCAGCTGGCCATGTCGAGGACGATGCGGCCCTCGATCTGGCCCTTGTGCATGCGGCCGAAGATGTCGTTGATCTCTTCGAGCTTGGCCGTGTGGATGGTGGCCTTCACCTTGCCGTCGGCGGCGAAGTCCAGGGATTCCTGAAGGTCGAGGCGCGTGCCCACGATGGAGCCGCGCACCGTGATGCCGTTCAGCACCATGCCGAAAATGTCCAGCGGGAAGCCGCCGGGCGGCAGGCCGTTGAGCGCAATAGTGCCGCCGCGCGCCACCATGCCGATGGCCTGCTCGAACGCCTTGGGGCTCACCGCCGTCACCAGCACGCCCTGCGCGCCGCCGCCGGTCTCGCGGCGGATGACGGTGCGGGGATCTTCCGTCTTGGCGTTCACCGTGACGGTGGCGCCGAGCCGGCGGGCAAGATCCAGCTTGGCGTCGTCAATGTCCACCGCCGCCACGTTGAGGCCCATGGCCTTGGCATATTGCACGGCCATGTGGCCGAGCCCGCCAATGCCGGAAATCACCACCCAGTCGCCCGGCTTGGTATCCGTGACCTTCAGGCCCTTATAGACGGTGACGCCTGCGCACAGCACCGGGGCGATCTCGGTGAAGCTGATATTGCCCGGCAGATGGCCCACATAATTGGGGTCGGCCACCACATATTCGGCAAAGCCGCCATTGACCGAATAGCCGGTGTTGAGCTGGCTTTCGCACAAGGTCTCCCAGCCGCCGAGGCAATGGCGGCAATGGCCGCAGGCGGTATAGAGCCAGGGCACGCCCACCCGGTCGCCTTCCTTCACATGCTTGACGCCAGCCCCCACCGCCGAGACATAGCCCACGCCCTCATGGCCGGGGATGAAGGGTGGGTTCGGCTTCACCGGCCAGTCGCCCTCGGCGGCGTGCAGGTCCGTGTGGCACACGCCGGAGGCGCGGATGGCCACCTGGATGAGGCCGGGACCGGGCTCTGGCACCGGCACCTCGTCGATGGTGAGCGGCGCGCCGAACATGCGCACCACGGCGGCTTTCATCGTCTTTGCCATGGCTCTGTCTCCTCCTTTGAACGGGCGGTTCGCGCGCCCTCTCCCTGACACGTGGTGGGGAAGCGGGAGCGCGCCATCACCGGCGCGCTCCCCCTTGCCATGTTGCCGGGACGGGCCGGCGCGGAACCCCGGCAAGGCCGCGACGGCCGCCAGGGTCCCGCGCGACGGCCCCCGCCGTGGGGATGCCGCGATCATGGGACCGGCTTCAGGACCCATCCCGTTGGAGCACCGCCTGCTGCAGTGAAGGCAGAGGCGGTGCCGGGCGCCTTGATCCGGCTCAGAAGAAACCGAGCTTCTTGGGCGAGTAGCTCACCAGCATGTTCTTGGTCTGCTGGTAGTGGTCGAGCATCATGGAATGGTTCTCGCGCCCGATGCCCGACTGCTTGTAGCCGCCGAAGGCCGCATGGGCGGGATAGGCGTGGTAGCAATTGGTCCACACCCGGCCCGCCTGGATGGCGCGTCCCATGCGATAGGCCCGGTTGCCGTCGCGCGTCCACACGCCGGCGCCGAGGCCGTAAAGCGTGTCATTGGCGATGGACAGCGCCTCTTCGTCGTCCTTGAAGGTGGTCACGCACACCACCGGGCCGAAGATCTCCTCCTGGAAGATCCGCATGCGGTTGTGGCCCTTGAACACGGTGGGCTTCACATAATAGCCGCCCGCCAGATCCCCCGGCAGATCGTTGCGGGCACCGCCGATGAGCACCTCGCCGCCTTCCTGCCGGCCGATGTCGATGTAAGAGAGGATCTTCTCCAGTTGCTCGGAGGAGGCCTGGGCGCCGATCATGGTGGTGGGGTCGAGCGGGTCGCCCTGCTTGATGGCGGCGACACGGGCGAGCGCGCGCTCCATGAAGCGGTCATAGATGCTCTCATGGATCAGGGCGCGGCTGGGGCAGGTGCACACCTCGCCCTGGTTGAGGGCGAAGAGGACGAAGCCCTCGATGGCCTTGTCGAAGAAATCGTCGTCCTCGGCCGCCACGTCCTTGAAGAAGATGTTGGGCGACTTGCCGCCCAGCTCCAGCGTCACCGGGATCAGGTTCTGGCTGGCATACTGCATGATGAGCCGGCCGGTGGTGGTCTCGCCCGTGAACGCGATCTTGGCGATGCGGTTGGACGAGGCGAGCGGCTTGCCGGCTTCCAGGCCGAAGCCGTTGACGATGTTCAGCACGCCGGGGGGCAGGATGTCGGCGATCAGCTCGGCCAGCACCAGGATGGAGGCCGGGGTCTGCTCCGCGGGCTTCAGTACCACGCAATTGCCGGCGGCAAGCGCCGGGGCAAGCTTCCACACCGCCATCAGAAGCGGGAAGTTCCAGGGAATGATCTGGCCGACCACGCCAAGCGGCTCATGAAAATGATAGGCGATGGTGTCGTGGTCGATCTCGGAGATGCCGCCTTCCTGCGCCCGGATGGCGCCGGCGAAATAGCGGAAATGATCGATGGCCAGCGGCAGGTCGGCGGCGGTCGTCTCGCGCAGCGGCTTGCCATTGTCCCAGGTCTCGGCGCGGGCCAGCAGGTCCAGATTGTCTTCCATCGCCTGCGCGATGCGGTTGAGGATCAGCGCGCGCTCGGCCACCGAGGTGCGGCCCCAGGCGTCCTTGGCCGCATGGGCGGCGTCCAGCGCCAGCTCCACGTCGGCGGCTTCCGAGCGGGCGACCTCGCACAAAGGCTGGCCGTTGACCGGGGAATGATTGGTGAAATAGCGCCCGCTCAGCGGCTCGACGAAGCGGCCATTGATGAAGTTCCCATAGCGGGCCTTGAAGGGGGCGGCGGACTGGCGAATGAATTCCGGCTTGTTCATGGTTTCCTCCACAACCGTCGTGCGGTTGGAGGAAGGATCGGCGGACGGGGCCGGATCGTCACCGGGGCGGGCGTTCGCAGGCCGGCCGGAGTGTCGCGATCCTGAGACAGGTGGCGACACAAAAATGCGACGGTCTCAATTGGGACGGTGAAGACCGAGCTTGGCAAGCTTCCTGTGCATGGTGGCGCGGCTGATGCCCAGCGCCCGCGCGGCCGCCGACACATTGCCCTCCGCCCGCGCCAGCGCCCGCTGGATGACGCCCCGCTCGCCCGCGCAGAGGTCATCCGCTGCTTCCTGGGTCTCGCCCTTCAGCAGCAAATCGGCGGGGAACGGGGTGGCAAGGCGCTGCTCGGTGAGGTCGAAGGCGAGGCGCGCGGCGCGGTTGGCGCCGATCACCAGGTCTTCCCGGTCCACCGCCAGGAGCGCGTCCGCCGCGCGGCCGGTCTCGGCCACCACAATCCGGGCATGGCTGAAGGCGGCGCGGAACTGGCTCGCCTCGATGCGATGGGCGGCATCCACGGTGGCGGCGGCGATCAGCTTCAAGGTGGCGGGGGTGAGGTCCTGCCGGCAGGTGGAGACATCAAGCGCGCCCGCAAGACGGCCCTGCGGATCGAAGATGGGCGCGGCGGAACAGCTCAACCCGATGTTCCGGGTGAGGAAATGCTGGTCGCGATGGATGGTGAGCGGGCGCGCCTCGGCCAGGCACGTGCCGATGCCGTTGGTGCCGCCGCAGGCCTCGCTCCACACCATGCCGGTCCAAAGCCCGAAGCGGCGGAAGTCCGCATTGTCGCCGGGCAAGGCCCGCCGCTCCAGCGGCACGCCGTCCTTATCCGTGAGCAGCACGCAGCAGCCCGCCTCCCCCACCATCTGGAACAGGCGGTCCATCTCCACCTTGGACTGGCGCACCAGCAGGCCGGACCGGTCGCAGGCGGCGTCGAACTCGGCCTGCGTGAGCTGCTCGGGCGGGCGGGTCTTGTCGGGGTCGAGCTTGTAATGAACGAGGGAGCGCGTCCAGGACGCGGCGATCAGCGAAGCGGCGCCCGCGCCCGCGCTGTTCAACGTGGAATAGACGGCGTCCGCATGCGGCGCCTTTCCGGTCCCGTTCATCGACCGACCTCTGCGCTTCCCTGCGATCCGCATTCTCCCCCGCTTGCGACGGGGGGTGCGATTTGCCGGGGAGCTTTCCCGACCAACCATTGGCTGTCAAGCGCGGGGGATGCCGGAGGGCATGGGCGAAAAGTCCAAGGGGGAGGCGGGCAAGGCGCTCCGTGCGCGGCGCCTTGCCCCTTCCCCTCACCCCACCGGCACGCCAAGCTCCCCCGCCATCCCCTCCGACTGGCGCTCGAACAGGAGGCGGTAGCGGCCGTTGGGGCGGGCGAGGAGGGTCTCGGGACGGCCGTCCTCGACGATGCGGCCGTGCTCGAACACCAGGATGCGGTCCATGGCCCGCACCGTGGACAGGCGATGGGCGATGATGAGGGCCGTGCGGCCCCGCATCAGGCGCTCCATGGCCTCCTGGATGGCGGCTTCCGATTCTGAATCCAGGCTCGAAGTGGCCTCGTCCAGGATCAGGATGGGCGCATCCGCCAGGAAGGCCCGCGCGATGGCCACCCGCTGGCGCTCGCCGCCGGAGAGCTTCACACCCCGCTCGCCCACCAGGGTGCGATAGCCCTTGGGCAGGCGGGCGATGAAGCCATCCGCATTGGCGAGGCGCGCCGCCTGCTCGATCTGCGCCGCCGTAGCGTCAGGCCGGGCATAGGCGATGTTCTCCGCCAACGTGCGGTGGAACAGGATGGGCTCCTGCTGCACGATGGCGATCTGCTGGCGTAGGGACGCCTGCGCCACCTCGCGCACATCGTGCCCGTCGATGAGCACCCGGCCGCCGGTCACGTCATAGAGCCGCTGGAGCAGCTTCACGAACGTGGTCTTGCCCGAGCCTGACGGCCCCACGAGGCCCACCCGCTGGCCGGCGGGAATGGTCACGTCCAGGTCGCGGAACAGCGGCGCGGCATGGAGGCCGTAATGGAACGTCACTTGGTCGAAGCGCACCTCCCCGCCCGGCACGGCGAGGGGACGGGCCGCCTCCGCATCGGCGACGCCGGGGGCGAGGCCGTGCAGGTCCACCAGTTCCTCCATGTCGTTCACCGCCCGCTGGAGGTTGTGCACGTACTGGCCGATCTCGCGCAGATAGCCGTGCAGCACGAAATAGGTGGTGAGCACATAGGTGACATCGCCCGGCGTGGCGCGGCCTTCCCACCACAGCCACAGGGCCGTGCCGGTCACCATGGTGCGCACGCCCCACAGCAGGGCAAACTCGCCGCTGGCGCTCCAGGTGTGAAGCATCCAGGTGCGCTGCACCCGCCGGCGCCAGCGCACCACCACAGCCTGGAGGCGCGCATCCTCCCGCGCCTCGGCGCCGAACGCCTTCACCACCTGGTTGGCGCCCAGCGTATCGGAGAGGATACCGCCGATGCGGGTGTCCCAGGCATTGGAGAGCCGCGCGGCTGGGGCCACCACGCGGGTGGCGAGCGTCACGGTCAGCGCGCCATAGGCGAGCGCCCCCACCGCCATCACCAGCCCCATGAGCGGCCAATGCAGCATCAGGAGCGCCACCGTGCCGGTGAGCACCACCACCGAGGGCAAGAGCATGAGCAGCAGCACGTCGTTGAGCACGTCCAGCGCCCACATGCCGCGCGTGATCTTGCGCACGGTGGAGCCGGCGAAGCTGTTGGCGTGCCAGTCGCTGGAAAAGCGCTGCACCCGGTGGAAGGCCTCGCGGACCACGTCGGCCATGATGCCCAAGGTCAGCGGCACCACCCCCCACCAGGCCAGGTGCCGCAGCACCACCATCACGAGGCCGAGCCCGGCCATCATGAGGAAGGCCTCCAGCGCGGCGGGCGCGGCCTGCCGGCCCTGCGTCAGGGCATCGATGAGCCGCCCGGCAAAGAGCGGCACGAAGATTTCGGTCAGCGTCGCCGCGACAATGGCGACCGCGATGCCCGCCGCCATCGGCCAGCGGCGCGCCCAGTGGCGAAACGTGAAGGCAAGGACATTGCGCAGCGCATCCGCGCCGTGCCGGGAAGACTGAAACATGACCGTGAAGGCGCGGGGCGCGCCTCTCCTGCGAAACGGGAAACGGGTTGCGCGGAGGTATCAGGCCAAGCGGAGGAGCGCGGAGCGGCGGCCGGCTCAGTTGAAGCTGGCGTCGCGAAAAGGAGCGTCCTGAAGATCCGCGTCGGGCGGGCCCGATAACCTCAAGGCCTTCATTGAAGACCTGGCCGAACTAGCGGTTCGGCATCCCGGATGGGATGGGCTGACGCAAAACATCTGTCATCTATGCCCTCCCTGGTGCGCGGCAACGATGGGCGTTGAGTAGCACAGGTCGCTCTTTTGGGCAATTGCGCTGCGGCAGGAGCGCCATGCACCGTGGCGGCGTGCCGCCGTGAGGCTTCAATGGGAGGCCTTCGCGCCGCGTCCGGCATGCTTTACATCCGAGGGGTCCTCCTGTCCCCGCGTGGCCGCCATGCATGATTCCGCCGTCTTCGCCTGGGGGCTCTTTGCCGTCCAGGCGGTCATCCAGCTGGTCTTCATCCTGCGCGCCTTGCTGCGCCCCCACCGGGAGCCCGCGGCCCGCTTTGCCTGGGTGCTGGTCATCGTGCTGGCGCCGGGCCTCGGCGTGCTCGCCTATGTGCTGTTCGGCGAGATCAATCTGGGGCGGGACCGGGTGGACCGGCTCAAGGCCGCCTTCGACGCCCTGCCCCCGCCCGCGCAGATCACCGGCCCCTCGGCGGAAGCGGAAGTGCCCGAGCGCTACCAGCCCTTGTTCCGGGTGGGACGCTCGGTGAGCCATTACGAGCCCTCGGCGGGCAACCAGGCGCGGCTCCTGGACGATTCCGCCTCCGCTATCGCGTCCCTGGTTGAGGACATCGATGCCGCCCGCGAGAGCGTGCATGTGCTGTTCTATATCTGGCTCGCCGATGAAAGCGGGCTGAAGGTGAAGGCGGCCCTCCAGCGGGCGGCCGCCCGGGGCGTCACCTGCCGGGCCATGGCGGATGATCTGGGCTCGCGGGCCTTCATCCGCTCGGCCCATTGGCGGGAGATGGCGCAAAGCGGGGTGCGCCTTGCGGCAGCGTTGCCCGTGGGCAATCCCCTGCTGCGCCCGCTCAAGGGGCGCATCGACATGCGCAACCACCGCAAGATCGCGGTGATCGACAATGCCATCACCTATTGCGGCAGCCAGAATTGCGCCGACGCCGCCTTCGCCATCAAGGCGCGCTATGCGCCGTGGGTGGACGTGCTTGCCCGCTTCGAGGGGCCGGTGGCACGGCAGATGCAGCATCTGTTCGCCAGCAATTGGATGGCGCAGGTGAATGAGGACCTCGCCCCGCTGTTTTCCGCTCCCCTGCCCGCCCCGGCGCCGGGCGGCTTCATCGCCCAGGCCATCGGTTCGGGCGCGGGCGTGCGCTATTCGGCCATGCCGGAGACCTTCGTGGCGCTGATGAATACGGCGCGGCGGGAGCTGACCATCACCACCCCCTATTATGTGCCGGACGAACCCATCCAGGCGGCCCTGTGCGCCAGCGCCCGGCGGGGGGTGGCGACCACCATCGTCTTCCCCCGCCGCAATGATTCCTGGATCGTGGCGGCGGCGAGCCGGTCCTATTATCGCGACCTGCTGGAGGCGGGCGTGGAGATCCGCGAATATGAGGGCGGCCTGCTCCACGCCAAGACGCTGACCCTCGACGGAGAGGTCACGCTCATCGGCTCGGCCAATATCGACCGGCGCAGCTTCGAGCTGAACGCCGAGAACAACATCCTGCTCTATGACCCCGCCTTCACGCGCACCCTGCGCGCCCGCCAGCAGGTGTTCCTGGATGCCGCCCGGCCGGTGCACAAGGCCGAGGTGGAAGCCTATAGCCGCGCCCGGCAGATCTGGAACAACACCATCGCCATGCTCGGCCCGGTGCTTTAGGGCGGCGTGGGGCTGTCCGCGCCGCCCTGCCCCTCAGCCCTGCCGACGGATGAAGCCGGTGATGCTCACGCGCTCCCAAATGCCGGCCTTGTGGAAGGGATCGGCGGCGTTGAAGCGCTCGACGGTGGCGAGATCCTCCGCCTCCACCACGAACAGCGAGCCGATCATGGTGGTGCCGTCCTGCGCCACCAGGGGCCCGGACATGACGATCTTCACCCCATGGGGCGCGGTGTCGGACAGAAAGGCCTTGTGGGCGTCGTAGTTGGCGAGGCGGGTGTCGAGCGCGCCGGTGCGGTCGAGGGCATGGATGGCGAACAGCATCAAAGGCTCCGTCATGAGGAAAGGCCCCCGGCCGCATCGGCGGGCCGGGAGCCTTGGTGGTGAACTCAAATAAAGGCCCGAAGGCTCACTTCTTGCTGGCCATGGCGGCCGCGTCCGACCAGGGCGGGCAGGCGCGGGATTCCAGCGGCACGTCATAGGGCTGGTAGTTGGAGGCATTCACCACGGTGGGCTTCAGCACCACTTCGGAGACGATGGCCTCGCCCCGGATGGCGCGGATGGCCACCATGGTGCCGATGCAGCCCTGGAGGAAGCCGTTATAGTCGCCGGAGGCGAGCAACTTGCCGGACTTGATGGCGTCCACCGCCTCCTTGGTGCCGTTGATGCCCACCACCTTGGCCTTGCGGTTGGCGCCGTCCAGCGCCTCGATGGCGCCGATGGCCATGGCATCGTTGGCCGCCAGCACGCCGTCGATCTGCGGGTGCGACTGCATGAGGTTCTCCATCACCTGGAGGCCCTGGAGGCGCTGGTAATTGGCCGGCTGGCTGGCGAGCAGCTTGACGTCCTTGTTCTCCTTGATGGCGTCGTTGAAGCCGCGCACCCGGTCGATGTTGGTGAGCGAGCCCTTCACCCCTTCCAGGATCACCACATTGCCCTTGCCGCCCATCTCTTTCAGCAGATAGCGGCCGGTCTCAAGGCCCAGGCTGTAATCGTCGGCGCCCACGAAGGCGAGGAACTTGCCGCCGGCGCTGCGGTCGGTGACGTTGACCACCGGGATCTTGGCCTCGTTGATCTGCTCCACGCCCGGCACCATGGCCTTGTAGTCCACGGGAATGAAGACGATGGCCGCCGGCTTCTTGACGATCACGTCCTCCACCTGGCTCAGCTGCTCGGGAATGCTGTCCGGCTTGGTGGGGATATAGTTCACCACCTTGGCGTTCATGGCCTTGGCAGCGGCCTCCGCGCCCACGCGCACGGTCTGGAAGTAAGGGTTGGTCTGGTTCTTGGTGAAGACAGCGATGGTCTCCCCGTCGGCCAGGGCCGCGCTGGCGAAGAAGGCCAGCGGCGCCGCGACGGCGAGGGTCTTCAAGGTCCTGGTCTTCAGGCTGTTGGACTTCAGGTGCCTCATGGGGTCCTCCGGTTCCGTGATGTCTGTGACGTTGATGGGCCGCGGCCGTGCGGGGTCAGCCGGCGATGAGGGCGGCGGCATTTTCCGGGCGCGGCTCCAGGCTGCCGGCCTCGATGGCCAGGGCCATTTCCACGATCTTCCGGTTGACCGGGGCGGTGCGGCCAGACTTGGCGAGGATGTCCATGACGTGCCCGTTGATGTCATAGACCTCCGCCCGCCGCCCCTTGCGCCAATCCTGCAGGGAGGTCACCAGCGTGGTCGGGGTGGAGAAGGTCTTCAGCACCTCGTCGAAGATGTCGTCCACATAGCGGTCGGGATCATTGGAGGTGATGGGCGGCAGGCCGATGATGGGGGTGACGGTGGCGCCGTCGGCGATGGCCGCCTCCATGGCCTCGTAACCGGCGGCGCGCATCACCTTCAGCATGCCGGGCAGGCGCACCGCATCCGCCAGCGGCAGGTTGAGGATGGAGGACGGGATCAGCTCGGCGGCATTGACCACCAGCTTCATCCATTTGCAGGACTTGATGTCGTCCGTCACCTCGACGCGCCCGGTGGTGCGCAGCACATTGGCCACGTCCTCGACGCGCGGCTGCGTCTTGGCGGTGAGCGCGCCGAGCGCGAACCAGGCGGTCTCGTGGTCGTTCTCCCGGTTGGTGACGCCTGGCTCCCACATGTTGGAGGCCATCTCGATGACGCCGCCGATGCAGCGGTCCTCGCCCACCACCTCGGCGATGGCGGTGTGGGTCATGCCGTTCTGGAGGCCCACCACCAAGCCATCATCGGCGAGATAAGGCGCGATGAGCTGGCAGGCCCATTTGGTGTCATAGGCCTTGGTGATGATGAAGACGAGGTCGAACTTCCCCTTCACCTCGGCCACCTCGCACAGGTGGATCGCGGGCACCTTCACATTGATGGTGCGGGTGGGGAAGTTGACCGTGATGCCATTGGCGCGGATGGCCTCCACATGGGCGGGCCATTGCTCGATGAAGGTCACGTCATAGCCGGCGCGGGCGAAGTCGGCGCCGGCGGAGGCGCCCTGCGCGCCGGTGCCCAGGACCGCGATGCGCGGGTTGTAGCGGGATGTGGCGGTCATGCTGCTGGTGTCCGTTGTCTCAGGCGGTCTGTGATCGGGATGGGCCGGCGGGACAAAACCGCAGGCCGTGCGCCATGGCGCGGATCAGTTCGTCGCGGATCAGTTCTTTTTGGCGCCCAGCGCCACGCCCTGCTCCCAGGTGGGGCAGGTGCGGGCCTCCAGCGCCACGTCATAGGGCTGGTAGTTGGTGGCGTTCACCACCTTGGGCTGGAGGATGATCTCGGTGACGATGGGCTCGTTGCGGATGGAGCGCAGCAGCGCCATGGTGCCGAGGCACCCCTGGATGAAGCCGTCATAATCGCCCGAGGCCGTCATCTTGCCGGCCTTGATGGCCTCGATGGCTTCCTTGGTGGCATTGACGCCGGTGACCTTGGCCTTGCGGTTGGCGCCGTCCAGCGCCTCGATGGCGCCGATGGCCATGGCGTCGTTCGCCGCCAGCACGCCGTCGATCTGCGGGTGCGACTGCATCACATTCTCCATCACCTGGAGCGCCTGCAGACGCTGGAAGTTGGCGGGCTGGCTCGCCACCAGCTTCACGTCCTTGAATTCCTTGATGGCGTCGTTGAAGCCGCGGACACGGTCGATGGAGGAAATGGAGCCCTTCACGCCCTCCAGGATCACCACATTGCCCTTGCCGCCCAATTGGGTGAGCAGATAGCGAGCGGTCTCCTTGCCCAGGCTGTAATCGTCGGCGCCGATGAAGGTGAGGTATTTTCCGCCCGCCAGCCGGTCGGTGATGTTGACCACCGGGATCTGCGCCTTGTTGATCTCCTCCACGCCCGGCACCATGGCCTTGTAGTCCACGGGGATGAAGACGATGCCCGACGGTTTCTTGACGATCACGTCCTCCACCTGGCTCAGCTGCTCGGGAATGCTGTCCGGCTTGGTGGGAATATAGTTCACCACCTTGGCGTTCATGGACTTGGCGGCCGCCTCCGCACCGACGCGCACGGCCTGGAAATAGGGATTGGTCTGGTTCTTCGTGAACAAGGCAACGGTCTCGCCATCGGCCCGCGCCGCGGTGGCGGCGAAGGCGAGGGGCAGGAGCGCGGCGATGACGGCAGCTTTTTTCATTGTGTTTTCTCCCTGTTCTATTGCTTTTGTTCTTCGCGAAGAAAGGTGTCCGGCCGGGCCGTCTCGCAGCCAGCGTATCCGCCCGACCGGACCAGTCTCGTCTTGGATGGGATTGTTGCTTCGTCCTTCTTCTACCTGCGCCGGCGGCCCATCATGTCGAGCCAGACGGCGAAG
Source organism: Aquabacter sp. DMC10 (assembly GCF_056314145.1). Taxonomy (NCBI): domain Bacteria; kingdom Pseudomonadati; phylum Pseudomonadota; class Alphaproteobacteria; order Hyphomicrobiales; family Xanthobacteraceae; genus Aquabacter; species Aquabacter sp. DMC10. The sequence continues at coordinate 532,081 of NZ_JBQUYX010000002.1, forward strand.
ATCACGATCACGCCCGTCACCAGCGGCTGCCAGCTGGCATTGACCGCCAGCAGGTTCATGCCGTTGAGCACCAGGGTGAGGATGACGGCGCCGATGAAGGTGCCGAACACGCTGCCCACGCCCCCGAACAGCGAGGCGCCGCCAATCAGCACCGCCGCGATGGCAGGCAGCGTCATGGCCTCGCCGATATCGCCTTCGGCCGAGTTCAGCCGGGCGAGGAAGACGATGGAGGCAACGCCCGCCATGGCGCCGGAGAAGGCATAGACCAGCACCAGGCGCTTGTTCACCGGGATGCCGGTGAGGCGGGCGGCCACGGGATTGGCGCCGATGGCGTAGATCTGCTGGCCCCAGACGGTGCGCTGGGCAAAGAAGGACCCCGCCAGCAGGAACACCACCATCAGATAGACCGGGATCGGCACGCCCAGGAAATAGCCCGAGCCGATCTGGCGGAAGCCGGGCGGGAAGCCATGAATGGTCTCGCCGCCCATGTAGTAATAGGTCACGCCATGCAGCACCCACAGCATGCCATAGGTAGCGATGAAGGAGGGGATGCGGAGCTTGGCCACCATCAGGCCGTTGAAGATGCCCACCACGCACCCTGTGGCGAGCCCCGTCAGCGTGCCCAGCACCGGCGAGCCGGTGGCCTTGATGACGGTGGCGGCAAGGCAGGCGGACAGGCCGATATTGGCCCCCACCGACAGATCGATGCCGCCGGTGAGGATCACCAAGGTGAGGCCGGAGGCGAGGAAGAACAGCAGGCTCGCCTGCCGCAGCACGTTGAGGATGTTGTTGGTGGTGAAGAAGGCGTCCGAGAGAACGGACAGCACCACGCAGATGAGGCCCGCCGCCAGCAGCCGGTAAATGAGCTGCTGCATGTCCTTGGACAGATGCAGGCGCGGGGCACCCGTGGAAACGTCGCCGGCGATGCTCATGACTTTTGTCCCCGGATGCTGTCGAGGAAGAGGGCGAAGATCACCAGGAGGCCGATGCAGGCCACCTGCACAGAGGACGGCACGGCCAAGAGGTTCAGCCCGTTGCGCAGCACGCCCACGGTCAGCACGCCCATAAGGGTGCCGAAGATCCAGCCATTGCCCCGCTCGAAGGAGGTGCCGCCCAGCGCCACGGCGGCGATGGCGTCGAATTCCATGCCGATGGCGGCGGTGGGATGGCCCGCATTCATGCGCGCCGTCATGAGCAGCGCCGCCACCCCGGCCATGGCTCCCCCCAGCGCATAGACCGCGATGAGCAGGCGCCGCCACTTCACGCCCGCCAGCGTGAGGGCATCCCGGTTGCCGCCCAGCGCGCACACATAGGTGCCGAAGCGGGTGTGGTAGAGCAGGACGTGGAACAGGGCATAAAAGCCGGCCCCGATCACGAGTGGATAGGGGATCAGCCCGAACAGGTCGCCCGAATAGACCTGCCGCACGAAGCGGGGAATGCCCACCACGCTCTGCCCGTCGGAGACGATGAGGGCCAGGCCCTGCGCCGCGCCCATGGTGCCCAGCGTCGCCACGAAGGGCGGGATGTTCACCACCGAGATCAGCCAGCCATTCACGAGCCCGAAGGCGAGGCCGACGCCGATGGCCCCCATCAGCCCCAGCGCCAGCGACTGGGTGGACACGACGATGAGCGCCAGCACCAGCGAGGACAGGGTCAGCACCGCCCCGATGGACAGGTCCAGGCCCTCGGTCATGATGATGAGGGTCATGGGGAGGGCCAGGAGCAGCAGGATCACCGACTGCACGAGGATGTTGGAAATGTTGCCGCCGGACAGGAAACCGGGGCTCGTGGCCGCGAACAAGGCGGAGAGGCCCACAAGGGCGACGGCGACGCCGGGCACCGAAGGCAGGCGCAGGCCGCGGCGGGGGGAAAGGGCGAGATCACTCATCGTGCATCCCCATTCGGACAATGTTTTCCTCGGAGAGGTCGGCGCGCGCCAATTCGCCCACGATGCGCTTGGAGCGCATCACATAGGCCCGGTCGCACACATGGACGATCTCGGCCTGCTCGGACGAGATCATGAGCACCGCCGCGCCCTCGGCCACCAATTGGTCGATGAGGGCGAAGATTTCCGACTTCGCACCCACGTCGATGCCGCGGGTGGGTTCGTCGAAGATGAAGAGGCGGGTGCCGGCGGCGAGCCACTTGCCGATCACCACCTTCTGCTGGTTGCCGCCCGAGAGCACCGCCACATTCTGGTTGGCGGAGGGGGTGGCGATGCGCAGGCGGCCGATCACCTCGTCCGCTGTACGCCGCGCCTTACCGGGCGAGAACAGCATATTGGGGAAGAGCTTGGGCAGGCCCGCCACGGCGAGGTTGTCGGCCACGGAGCGGATGAGCGCGAGGCCTTCGCTCTTGCGGCTTTCCGGGATGAGGCCCACGCCGATGCGGGCGGACGCGTCCGGTCCGCCGGTCTTCTTCTCGCCGAAGATGCGGATCTCGCCGGCGGTCACCTCGTCGGCGCCGAAGATGGCGCGGGCCACCTCGGTGCGGCCGGACCCCACCAGGCCGCACAGGCCGACGATTTCGCCGGCGCGCACCTTCAGATTGATGTCGGCAATGCCGGATTTCGCCGAAAGACCGGACACCTCCAGCACCACCGGCCCTTGCTCGGTGGCAAAGCGGCGGGGATAGGACATGTCCACATTGCGGCCGACCATCATGCGCACCAGCTCGTCGGGGCTGGTCTCGCCGGGCATGGCCCGGCCCACCAGCTTGCCGTCGCGCAGCACGGTGATGCGATCCCCCAGCGCGAACACCTCCGCCATGCGGTGGGAGATGTAGACGATGGCGACGCCCTTCTCCTGCAACTGGCGCATCACGGCGAAGAGCCGCTCGGTCTCGCGGTCGGACAGCGCGGCGGTGGGCTCGTCCATCACCAGGATGCGGGCGTTCTGGGAGAGGGCCTTGGCGATCTCCACCATCTGCTGCTGGGCAACGCCCAGCGTGTGCACCTTGGTGCGCGGGTCGATCTCCAGGCCGATCAGGTCCAGCACCTTCTGCGCCTCGGCATAGAGGCGCCGCCGGTCCAGCAGGCCGGGGATGCGGGAGGGAAATTCCCGACCCAGGAAAATATTCTGCGCCACGTCCAGATAGGGCACCAGCGAGAATTCCTGGAAGATGACGGCGATGCCCAGCGCCCGCGCATCGGCCGGCTTGCGGATCTCCACCTTCTCGCCCTTGTGGAAATATTCGCCCGCATCCGCCCGATAGGCGCCGCACAGCACCTTCATCAGCGAGGACTTGCCGGCACCGTTCTCGCCGAGGAGCATGTGCACTTCGCCGGGCCACACGGCGAAGGACACGTCGTCCAGCGCCTTCACGCCGGGAAAGGTCTTCGACACGCCCCGCAATTCCAGCAGCGGCGGGCCCTTTTCGGCGGCCGGCGCCGAAGGTTGCAGGCGAGGCGTCGTCTCCATCACCGCCCTCATTGGGTTTCTCCGTGACTGGATGGCGCGGGCCGGAAGATCTTTCCGGGGTTCATGATGCCGAGGGGATCGAGCGCGCCTTTCACGAGGCGCATGGCGTCCACCGCCTCCCCCAGCTCCAGGGGGAGGAAATCCATCTTGCCGAAGCCGATGCCGTGCTCGCCGGTGGAGGTGCCCTCCAGCGCGATGGCCCGGCGCACCAGGCGATCATTGAAGGCCTTGGCGCGGGAAAGCTCCTGCGGATTGTCAGGATCGAGCAGCACCAGCAGGTGAAAGTTGCCGTCGCCCACATGGCCCACCACGGGGGCGACGAGGCCGCTCTCTTCGATGTCAGCGGCGGTGGCCACCAGGCATTCGGCCAGGCGCGAAATGGGCACGCACACATCGGTAATCATGGCCTTGGCGCCGGGGCGCAAGGCCAGGCCCGCATAAAGGGTGTTGTCGCGGGCATGCCAAAGGCGCGAGCGCTCCTCCGGCGTGGTGGCCCAGGCAAAGCCGAGGCCCCCCTGCTCCTGCGCCAGCGCCTGGGTGGTCTCCGCCTGCTCGGCCACATAGGCCTTCGAGCCGTGGAACTCGAAGAACAGGTGCGGCACCTCGGGCAGGCCGAGCTTGGCGTGCAGGTTCATGCCGCGCATCATCACAGCGTCCAGCAATTCGATGCGCGCCACCGGCACGCCGCATTGGATGACGGAGATGGCGGTGTTCACCGCCGCCTCCAGGCTCGGAAAGGCGCACACCGCCGAGGAAATGGCCTCCGGCTGGGGATGCAGCTTCAGCGTCACCTCGGTGATGACGCCAAGGGTGCCTTCCGCGCCCACGAACAGGCGGGTGAGATCATAGCCCGCCGCGGACTTGCGGGCGCGCTGGGCGGTCCGGATGACGCGGCCGTCCGCCAGCACCACTTCCAGGCCCAGCACATTGTCCTTCATGGTGCCGTAGCGCACCGCCATGGTGCCCGAGGCCCGCGTGGAAGCCATGCCGCCGATGGAGGCATCCGCGCCGGGATCGATGGGGAAGAACAGGCCGGTGTCGCGCAGATGGGCGTTCAGCGTCTTGCGGGTGATGCCGGGCTGGACGCGCACGTCCATGTCCTCAGCATTCACCGCCAGCACCTTGTTCATGCGCCCCATGTCGAGGCACACCCCGCCCTTCAGCGCGGCCGCATTGCCTTCCAGCGAGGTGCCGGCACCAAACGGCACCACCGGCAGGCGCAGGTCCCGGCACAGGCTGACGATGGCTTGCACCTCGGCGGTGCTTTCGGGGAAGACCACCACGTCGGGAGGACGGGCGGGGTGATAGGCTTCGCTGCGGCCGTGGTCGGCCAGCACGCCGGCGGCACTGCTGGCGCGCGGCCCGACAATGTCGGCCAGCCGCGCCAGGACCATGTCCTTCGGCACATGGGCTGTCATGGTTTCCTCCCTCCGCGGCGGCCCGTTTGCCGGACTTCTCCGCTTGACGCGTCTGTCCCCTCTCAGGCCGCCTTGGAGGCGGCCTCGGACAAGGGATTGAGCTGGAAATCGTAATGGAGCGCGCACCAGTCGCGGTCGAGCACGCGGCCGTCGGGCGCGGCGCCGGGGTCGAAGACGGCGAACTCGCGGATGAGGGAATCCTTCACCCCGAACACCGCGTCGGAGTCCAGATAGGGATCGCCGCCCACGAACACATGGGTGACCAGCTTCTCGAAGCCGGGCGCCTCGATCATGAAGTGCACATGGGCCGGCCGCCAGGGATGGCGCCCCTGCGCCTCCAGCATCTTGCCCACCGGGCCGTCATGGGGAATGGGATAGGCGGCCGGCTTGATGGACCAGAAGTGGAACCGGCCCTGCGCATCGGTGCGGAAGCGGGCACGGGCGACGAGACCGGCCTCTTCCCCCGTATGCTGCACGTCGTAATAGCCGTCCTCGTCGGAATGCCAGACATCCACGATGGCATTGGCGAGCGGCGTGCCGTCCGGCGTCGACACGGTGCCGCTGGCATACATGGGCTGGCCGGCGAGATCGCCGGAAATGTCGGTGCCGCAAGGCGCCTCCGGCGGGCCTTCCACATAGAAGGGGCCGAGCACCGTGCTTTCCGTCACCTTGCCCTGATGGTCATGGTTGATGGCGTCCACCAGCATGGACACGCCAAGCGTATCCGACAGCAGGATGAATTCCTGCCGGGTGTCGGAGCACATCTGGCCGGTGGCGGTGAGGAAGGCGATGCCCTGCTCCCATTCCGCCTGGGTGGGGCGCACCTCGCGGATGAAGTCGTGCAGGTGGCGGACGAGCGCATCGCTGATCTGGCGGATGCGGGGATCGGTTGCGCCGGCGACCCGTTCCCGCACGGCGTCGGTGATGGAAAACTGGTCGAAATTCCTCAACGGAGCCTCCCTTGGTTTTTATTGAGGTCGGGCGCCTCCAGGCCGGCGAGCCATTCGGCCAGCCGCACCGTGGAGATGAAGTCCGCCTCGCCTTCGCCGCGCCCGATGAGGGCGCCGTAGATTTCGCGGGTCATGGATGCCAGAGGCATGGACATTTCCGCCGCCTGGCCGGCATCGACGATGAGGTCGAGGTCCTTGGCCATCTGGCGGCAGGAGAAGGTGGAGGAAAAGTCCCGCGTTTCCAGGCTTTTCGCCTTGTAATGAACCATGGGCGAGCCGACCGCGCTGTTGGTGAGCACGTCCAATATGTCCTGCCAGGCCAGATTCCCCTTGCGGGCGAGCACCACGCTCTCGCCCATCATGGCGGCGGACACCGCGATCATCAGGTTGACGGAGAGCTTGGCGTAACGGGCCTCCTCCCCCGTGCCGAGATATTTCTGGGCGCGGGTGAAATCCTTCGCCACCGGCAGGAAGGTCTCGAACGCGGCTTCCGGGCCGGAGACAAAGCAGGTGAGGTTGCCCGTATGGGCGATGGCCGCATTGCCGGAGACGGGAGCGCGCAGATAGTGGACGCCCCGCTTTTCCGCCGCCTCACCCACCTCAGCGGAAATGCCGGGGCTGACCGTGGAGGTCTCCACCAGCAGCGCGCCGGGCCGCATGAGGGACAACAACTCGCCATCAAGAGCCAAGGCGCGCAGCACCTTGTCGTCCGGCAGGGAGGTAAAGACGATGTCGTGCTTGGCGGCTTCCGCCAGCGTCGCGGCAGGAGTGACGCCGCCCTCGGAGGCGGCGGCGATGCGCGACTGGTCGCGGTCGTGGCCGGCAATGGCATGGCCCGCGCCGGCAAGGCGCGTGGAGATGGGCAGCCCCATCTTGCCGAGGCCGATCCAGCCGAGCGTTGCGGTTCCCGCCATCTGTCCTGATCCCTAAGCTGCCGACCGCGAGAGGCCGAGTTCGTCCACGATGCGCGCCCCCGAGGCGGTCAGGCGCGCGAGCTTGTCGGAAAGGCCGGGGGCATCCAGCACCCGGTCGCGCTTGCGGAAGCGTCCGGCGATCATCACCGCCTCCACGTCGCCCCGCCCCGCCTGCATCACCACGGTGGCCACCGGGTCGTGCACCGGCTGAAGGTGGAAGGCGCGGGCATCAATGAGCGTGATGTCCGCCTGCTTGCCGGGGGTGAGCGAGCCGATGCGATGGTCGAGCCCCAGCATCCGCGCACCCTCGATGGTGATCCAGGCGAGCGCCTGCCGCACGCGGATGGTGGAGGTGGGCGGGATAGCGCCCGTCTCCTGCCGGCTTTTGGCATTGTCGAGGGAGCGCTGCATGCCGAGCGCGATGCGGGCGACGCCCATCATGTCGCCGGCCAGCACCGATTCCAGATCCACACCCAGCGAGGGCGCCGCGCCCCGCGCCAGAAGACGGCCGGTGACGGGGAAGCCGTGGCCCTGGGTCATTTCATTCTCGGGCGTCGCCGAGAAGGAGACGCCGAGATCCACGAGGTTGGAGAAGAGGGCGTCGGAGAGATCGTTGCCGTGCACCACATTGATGCCCGGCCCCACCAGCCCGTCGGCGATGAGCTGCTCCCAGCCGCCCGGCGTCTTGGCCGGCCCGCCGCCCTGGTGCATGGAGGCGACGAGGCCGAATTCGCGCGCCAGCCGGAAATCGGCGCGCGCCACCTCCAGGGTGGAATAATGGGGGCCGAGAATGGCAAGGCCCAGGGTCATCAGGCCGTCATCGCCGGTAAAGGTCTCCCGCCGCAGCCGCTCGATCTCGGCGCGGGGATGGGGCACCTCGGAGAAATGGGGTTCGCCGGGCTTGGGATCGGGCTTGGGCGAGCCGTGGAAGAAGGCGGCGCGGATGCCGCTTTCCGCCAGCGCCTCAACGGCCGCGTCCGTATGGGCGGAGGTGGGGTTGTTGTGGCACCAATCCACCAGCGTGGTGGCGCCGGCATCGATCTGGCCATAGGCGCCCATGAGGGTGGCGATGCCGATGTCATCAGGCCGGAAGCGGGTGGCAAGGCCCGCATGCACCCAGCGGAAATATTCCAGGAGCGTCCAGTCGGCCGCAAGGCTGCGCAGGCCGGTCTGCCAGGTGTGCATATGGGCATTGACGAAGCCCGGCACGGCGATGCGGCCCGCCGCGTCCACCACCTCCGCGCCATCGACCTCGATGCGTGGCGCGACGGCGACGATGCGCTCGCCCTCCACCAGGATGTCGCCTCTGGCGAGGTCACCCACCCCGTCATCCATGGACAGGATGGTGGCGCCGGAAAGGAGGATGGGGCGCGCCATGGCTCAGGCCGCCTCTTCTGCGGAGCGGGCAGCGCCAGGACGCTCGCCCGCATAGGCGTTGGCGATGAGGTCGCGGATGCCGTCGCGGGTCACGGGGCGCGGGTTCCAATAGGGATTCTGGACCGCAATATCGGCCGCCCGCTCGATGCCCTCCTCGGGCATGCCGATCTGCGACAAGGCACGCGGCACGCCCAGCGCCCGCACCAGGTCAAACAGGCCCTGCGCCGCATCAGGCGCGCCGAGCGCGCGGGTGATGGCGGCCATGGCCTCGGGCGCGGCGGGGGCATTATAGGCCACCGCATGGGGCAGCACGATGGTGTGGGTTTCCGCGTGGGGCAGGTCGAACGTGCCGCCCAGCGTGTGGCAGAGCTTGTGATGAAGGGCCATGCCCACCGCGCCGAGGCAGCAGCCGCACAGCCACGCGCCATAGAGCGCCTGGGTGCGGGCTTCCACATTGGCCGGCTCATGGATGAGGATGGGCAGCGCCCCCGACAAGGTGCGGATGCCATCCTCGGCCATCAGCGAGATGACCGGGTTGCGGTCCCGCGCATAGAGCGCCTCCACCGCATGGGCAATGGCGTTCACGCCCGAGGTGGCGGTGAGGCCGGGCGGCAAAGAGAGCGTGAGGTCCACGTCATAAATGACGGTCTCGGGCAGCACATCCAGCGAGCGGATGGTGGTCTTCTGCCCGTCCCGGGTCTCGCCCAGGATGGGAGTCATCTCCGAGCCCGCATAGGTGGTGGGAATGACCACCTGCGAAATGCCGGTGCGCAGCGCCAGGGCCTTGCCGAGCCCGGTGGTGGAGCCGCCGCCCAGCGCCACGACGCAATCCGCCCCGCTCGCCTTCAGCGCCTCCAGCGCCGCCTCCGTGACACCAACCGGCGTGTGCATGGTGGCGCCGGCAAACAGGCCCGCATAGGACGCGCCCAGTGCGGCGCCCAGCTTCTCGCCCTCGGCCGCCTGTTGGGGGGTGGTGAGCACCAGAGCGCGGGTCGCGCCGAGCTTGCCCACTTCCGCGCCCGCCTCGGCGATGGCGCCCCGGCCGAACCGGACCCGGATGGGCAGGGCTTCATAGGTGAAGGTTTCGATCATGGATCAGGTCCCGGTGGGGATCGAAGCGGGTAAGGGAGGCCTATTGACCGGCGAGAACGCCGTCATGGGCCGCATGGCCGTTCGCGGCGTGCCCGTTGGCGATGACGCCGGTGCTGGCGGCTGTCGCCGGATAGTCCACCTGGAAGCGGGCGATGCGGATATTGCCCAGCTCCCGGCGCACCCGCAGATGTTCGGGATCGGAGGCATAGGCCTCCAGCGCCGCGGCATCGCGGAACTCGGTCACGAGCACCACGTCGCAGGCATAGTCCACGTCGGAGACGTCGAGGCCCACTTCCATATGGGTCATGCCGTCGATGCGGCCGCGCAATCCCTCGAAGGCGGTCTTCACCTTCAGCCGGGCCATGGCGCGTTCTTCGGGCGTGTCGCCGCCCACGCGCCACATCACGATGTGGCGGATCGGTCCGGTCATTTGGCGTTTCCTCGACCCTATTGGTCTTTCGTTGAATGGGAGTTTTGCCTTGCGCCGAGCGGAAATAAATCAGAATTTTCGGAACGCTCTTTTACGCAGGCCGTAACAATGGATCGCCTGACCCAGATCGAGGTGTTCGTGAAGACCGCCGAGCTCGGCTCGCTGACGCGGGCGGCGGAGACCCTCGGCATGTCCACGGCGGCCGCCAGCCGCCATCTGTCCGCGCTGGAGGAACGCCTCTCCGCCCGGCTCGTGGAACGCAACACGCGGCGCCTGTGGCTGACGGAAGCCGGGCAGGATTTCTTCCAGCGCAGCGGCACGCTGCTCGCCGAACTGAACGAGGCCGAGGAGGCGGTGAACGCTCACACCCTCTCGCCTCAAGGGCTGCTGCGGGTGACGAGCTCGCTGTCCTTCGCCACCATCTATATCGCGCCCATGCTGCCGGAATTCCGCCGGCTCTATCCCAAGCTCAACGTGCATGTGGCGGTGGCGAACCGCTATCTGGACTTCATCGAGGCGGGCATCGATGTGGCCGTGCGCACGCGCCTGCACGAGCCGGACACCAATATCGTGGTACGCCGGCTCGGCCGCATGCGCCGGGTGCTGGCCGCCTCCCCCGGCTATCTGGAAGAGCGGGGCCGCCCGCGCGAGCCGGCGGACCTCACGCGGCACGACATGCTGGTCTACAACCTCGCCGCAGACCCGTTCTCGCTGCGCCTCACCAAGGGCGACCTGGAGCGCACGGTGCGCATTTCCGGCGCGCTCGATTGCAATGACGGCCAGGTGATCCGCGAGGCGGCGCTTGCCGGCCTCGGCATCCTCATCCAGCCGCTCTACATCGTGCAGGGCGACATCGAGGCCGGCCGCCTCGTGCCGGTGATGCAGGACTGGCAATTGCCCATGCTCACCATGAACATCGCCTACCAGAACCGCGAGCGCCTCCCCGCCAAGATCCGCGTCTTCGCCGACTTCCTGGTGGGCTATGTGCGCCGGGCCTCGCAGGCGGAGATCTGGTCGAGGTGAATGACTTAACGGCAGGACCTGCTCGCGCATAAAACCGTCCAGACGGCTTGCGCACTATCCCTGCGGACAGCTATTCCCTCAAAAGGCAAGCCGATCCGGCAGTAAAGCTGACGCTAGAGCGCGATCCGATCAGATTGAATCAATCTGATCGGTGAATCGCCCTCTAACTCATTGAGAGAATGCGCGATCCGATCAGCCTGCACCGCAGGCCGATCGGCGCATGCTCTAGGACAAGGTATTCATGGATAATAACGCCCGATCCGAGCGCACCCGCGCCGCCGTCATCAAGGCCGCGCTCACGATCATCGCCCGTGACGGCGCCGGTCATCTCACCCTCGACGCCATCTCCAAGGAAAGCGGCATCAGCAAAGGGGGGCTGCTGCACCAGTTCCCCAACAAGCGCGCGGTGCTTGCGGCGCTGCTGGACCACCAAGCGGGGTTCTTCGCCGCCTTCTCCCAGAATTTTATGGAAGCGCACGGCGCCGAATACGCCCAGCCGCGCCTCGCGGCGCAGATCGCCACCTTGAGAGAGGTTCTCAAGGAACCCAATTCCCTCGCCTTCGCGGTGCTGGCGGCGGCCTCTCAGGACCCCTCGTTCCTGTCCACCATCCGCGACGGCGATGCCGAAACCATCGCCGCGATCCGGGCCGAGGCGGCCGCGCCCGACCTTGCGGTCCAGCACTGGTTCGCGGCGCGCGGACTCGCCTTCTCCGTGCTACTGGGCCTGTGCCCGCTCGATCCGGCAGAGCGGCAGAGCCTCTTCCAGCGCCTACTCGATGGCCTGCGCCGACCCGAACAAGGGCTGGGCGCCCTGGCCAAGCCCCGTCGGACGCGCAAGATCGGCGCCTGAGGCGCCGGCCTCGCGCGCAGAGCCATCGGCCGGACCATGCGGGGATCCCACACGGACTTCCCCGTCGGACGCCTGCAAGCCATCACCCGCTTCACACCCCGCAAACTGACGGGAGCGCATGGCCCGCGCCCTCTCGCGACACCGCCGCAGGACGGCCTGCCGGCGAGACTTGGGCTTGCGATGTCCGATGGCCAGAAGGCAGGGGCGCGCGCCGCCGCGCCCGGCCGGAACCGTCGCCCCCATGCCCCTTGCATGTAACCCGCCTTGGGCACGCTCCAGCAAGGTCGAAGAAACTTCCAGAAAAACCGTCTAGACGGTTTGTTTTTTCATCAAGCTGAGCTAATGTCCCCTCGACCGCAGCCCGATGGCACGCGGACGCTATTCCGAAAATATCCAGGAAGGCGCTTCAGCCCATGCGAAGCCGATCTCTCAGCTTGCCCCTGCTTGCCCTAGCCAGCCTTTTGGCGGGATGCGCGAGCGAAGCACCTGTCGCCTATCAGGGGCTCGCCTCGTCGTCGTATCTGGCCCCCAACAGCGCGGACACCACCGGGCGAATGCCGTTCCGCTATAGCACGCAGGTGAACTGGCAGAGCTATCACAGTGTCATCGTCGACCCTGTGACGGTTTATGCGGGACAGGACCAGCAATTCGGAGATCTCACGCCGGAGCAGAAGGAAGAACTCGCTCGCTATATGCAGGAAACCTTCACGGCGAGCCTTGCCAAGCGCTTCACCCTTGTGCGCATTCCCGGCCCAGGAACGCTGCGGATCAAGGTGACCCTCACCGGCGCGACGCAGAACACACCCGCCCTCGCCACCTTGTCCCGCCTCGACGTGGCAGGCCTTGTCTATAATGGCGTGCAGGCGGCGCGCGACGGAGAAGGCGCCTTCACCGGAGCGGTGCGCTACGCGGTGGAGATCTATGACGCCCGCAGCACCAAGCTGCTCACCGCCTTTGTCGCCAAGGACTATCCGCCTCCCTTCGACCTGCCCGCGGGCATCGGCCCCTTGACCGCCGCCAAGGCGGGCATTGATCGCGGAGCCAATGCGCTGGTGGCCCGGCTGAAATAGGGACCGCTTCACGTTTCCCCGTGCGCCAAATGCCCCCGGCGCCGGTGGAGAGGAGCTGCGGGCGGCCCCGCCTGGCCGTCCGCAGCTCGCCTAACCCCTCAGGTCCTCACCCCACCCGCTCCTCCACCGCATCCAGCCGGTCCTCGGCGAGGTCGAGGGCGAGGTCCGGGGCGAAGGCGGGGGTGCGGTCGGGGCGGAAATGGGCGGGTTCCTGGGCGCCGCGGTCGATGTCCAGGTGGAAGATGTCGAAGCGGTTGTAATAGCCGACCACGTCGTGGAACTGCTTGGGCTCCACGCAGCGCTGGGTGTCGATGTCGGCATAAAGGATGCCCTCATGCTCGCTCAGCACGTCGCCGATCACCTCGGCGGCGGGGTCGAGCACCATGGAGACGCCGCGCGGCGAGGCGTCGATGATTTCGAGGCTCGCCCGATTGACCGAACCCAGAGCCTCCCGCATGGCCGCATCCACCACGCCCGAGGCGACGATGTTGAACACCTTGGCCTCGAAGGCGTGGGCGCCGGCGCGGATCTCGATGGCGCGGCGCAGATCATAGGCGCCGTCTTCCGTCGGCGGGCGGGTCGGCCAGATGGGCGGGTAGGAGGAGATGTGGACCTGCTCGCCTTCCGCCATGAGGCTGTAGCGGGCGAGCGGATTGGTGTTCTCGCCGCAAATGAGCATGCCCAAGCGGCCGATGGAGGTGGGCGTCACCCGCAGGCCGCGCGCATCGCCATTGGCCCAGACCAGCTTCTCGTAGAAGGTCGGCACCAGCTTGCGATGGTGGTTGAGGATGGCCCCGTCCGGCCCGATGAGAATGTTGGAATTCCACATGCAGCCGATGGAGGCCTCCGTCCCCTCGGTGAAGCCGAGCGAGACGAAGACGCCGTGCCGCCGGGCGGCGGTGCGCACCGTGCGGATGGCGCCATCGGTGAGCTTCTGCGCCTGGGCGGCCAATGCCCGGAAGAAGTCGTGATTATAGATGGGGGCCTGGAGCGCCGCCCAGATGGGAAAGCCCGGCAGATAGGATTCCGGGAACACCACCAGCTCCGCCCCACCGCGCGCCGCCTCGGCGATGAGATCGCAGGCCTTCTCGGCCGACTTCTGGGCGTCGAGGAAGACGGAGGAGGTGTGGCAGGCGGCGGCCTTGAAGCGCGGATAGCGGGTGGTCATGACGTCCCCTGTCGGGAAGGCGGGGCGCCGGCCCTCACGGACGGCGCGCCGCACGTGGCGGTTTCGGACGCCATTAGTGAGCGTGGCCGAGAGGGCCGGAAACGGGGAATTTCCGCACAGGCCCTTGCCGTGAGCCCGCGCGAACCCTCCCAACGGGACCTTGTCCGCACAAGTCGGCCCTAAGCCTTGGTCCACCGGCCCTGGCGCCTGCCGCGGCCGGATAGAAACGCCTCAGAAGCGGTCATTTGCCTGCCCCATCCTTAAGCAAGCGCCACCCTTGCAGGCAGATCTTTTGCGCAAAGGGCATTGCAATTTTTCGTGGTATCGCTGGGGCGTCGCTGCGAACAGCATCAGACAAAATCAAACCGACCAGAGCGCAATGCCGGACCTCATCATAGCCCTGACAATCAACGGCCTGGTCTGGGGACTGATCGTCGCCCTGATCGCATTGGGCCTCTCAATCATCTTTGGGTTGCTGGACATCATCAATGTGGCGCACGGCGACTTTTTCATGGTCGGCACCGTGCTCGGCCTGGTGGTGGCGGGAACCACGGGCTTCTGGATCGCCCTCATCGTGGTGCCCATCGCCGGCTTCATCCTCGGCCTCGTGATCGAGCGCCTGGTGATCCGGCCGGCCATCTCGTCGGCCTCGCTGACCATCGTCACCACGTTCGGCCTGTCCATGATCCTCCAGGAGGCCGTGCGCGCCACCTTCGGCGCCCAGGCCCGCCGCATGCCGCCGCCCATTCCTGGCACGGTGCATCTGTTCGGCATCGACTATGACATCTACCGCCTGTTCGCGGCCCTGTTCGCGGCTGCGGCCATCGTGGTCTTCTTCCTGTTCCTGTCCCGCACCCGGCTCGGCACCTGGATCCGCGCCGTGCGGCACGACCGGGAGACGGCGACCGCCCTCGGCATTCCCGTGACCCTGGTCTGCGCCTTCACTTTCGCGCTCGGCACCGCCCTGGCGCTTCTGGGCGGCGCCATCGCCGCGCCCATCACCACGGTGGAATTCCGCACCGGCGTCGACATCCTGCCCGTCTGCTTCATGGCCGTGGTCATTGGCGGCCTCGGCAACCTGAAGGGAACGGTCGCCGCCGCCGTGCTGCTGGCCATGATGGAGGGCCTCGTCACCTCCGTCACCGACCCCACCATCGCCCGCATCGCATCCCTCGCGGTGATGAGCCTTGTCCTGCTCGTGCGCCCGCACGGCCTGTTCGCGGGAGCCACGCGATGAGCGCCCTTTCCTCCGCGCGCCTTCCGCTCCTTGCGGGTATGGGCGCGCTCGTCCTTCTCGCTCTGCTGGCCGCCGTGCCGCAGGTGCTGCCGCTCCTGGGCCTCGGCTTCTGGGTCAATGTGGTCGCCGAGATCCTCATCTGGTCGCTGCTGGCGGCCAGCGTGAACCTCTTGTTCGGCTATGTGGGCCTTCTGTCCTTCGGGCAGGCGCTCTATTTCGGCTTCGGCATGTATGGGGTGGCCATCGGCATCTCCACCTTCGGCCTCGGCCTGTGGCCGGCGCTGCTCCTGGGGGTGTTCGCGGCCACCGCCATGGCGGCGGTGGCGGGTGCGTTCGCGGTGCGCCTCACCTGGCATTACTTCGCCATCATCACCGTCGTCTTCTCGCTCATCTTCTATTTCCTGGCCATGTCGGCCAAGAACATCACCGGCGGCGATGATGGGCTATCGTTCAGCGCCCCGGCCATCTTCAGTTCGCTGGGCCTGACGCTCACCGACCGCGCCACCCAGTATTATTTCATCCTCATCATCTGCGCCGCCTGCTACGGCCTGATGGCCCTGGTGGTGGGAAGCCCGCTGGGCCTGCGCTTTGCCGCCGTGCGCGAGAATGAGAAGCGCGCTTCGCTGATCGGCATCAATGTCTATGCCACACGCTGGCTCGCCTTCGTGCTGGCGGGGTTCCTCGCCGGGGTGGGCGGGGCGCTGTTTGCCCTGTTCGGGCGCTACGCCTCGGCCTCCTTCATGTTCTACCACGTGTCCGGCGAGGCGGTGGTGTGGTCCATCGTGGGCGGGGCCGGCACCTTGCTCGGCCCGCTGGTGGGCACCGCGCTGCTCATCCTCTTCCGCGAAGTGGTTTCCGGCTTCTGGGAAAACTATCTGATGGCGGTGGGCGCCATCACCATCCTGGTGGTCATCTTCGCGCCCAAGGGGCTGGTGGGCTCGCTCAACGGGCTGATCGCCCGCCTGCGCGGCCGCGCCGCCACCGCGACGGACGGGGAGTGAGCGCAATGGAAAACATCCTCTCCATCCGCGGCCTCACCAAGCGCTTTGGCGGGCTGACCGCCGTCAACAGCGTGGATATCGACTTCCCCAACGGCCAGCTCAATGCGGTGATCGGGCCCAACGGGGCGGGCAAGACCACGCTCTTCAACCTCATCACCGGCATGATCCCGCCGGACCGGGGACAGGTCATCTTCGACGGCGACGACATTGCCGGCTTCAAGCCGCACCGCATCGTCGCCCGGGGTCTCTCGCGCACCTTGCAGATCAAGAGCGTCTTCTCGGGCCTCTCCGTCGCCGACAATGTGCGGGTGGCGGTGATGGCCCACGAGAAGATCGCGAGCCCCGTGCGCCCGGCGCTCGGCTATGCCGGGGTCACGCGCCGGGTGGAGGAGGTGCTGGAAGACACTGGCCTTGCCCCCCATGCCCGCCGGCAGGCCGGCACGCTCGCCTATGGCGACGTGGCGCTGCTGGAGATCGCGCTGGCGCTGGCCAACCGGCCGAAGCTGCTTTTGCTGGACGAGCCCATCTGCGGCATGAGCCCGGCAGAGACGGAACGCACGGTGGCGCGCATCGTCGCCTTGTCCAAGACCACCCAGATCATCCTCATCGAGCACGACATGGAGGTGGTGTTCGCCATCGCCGACCTCATCACGGTGATGGCGGCCGGCGGCGTGCTGGCGCGCGGCACGCCGAAGGAGATCGCCGCCAGCGTCGAGGTGCAGGAGGCCTATCTGGGCATGCCGGAGGAGGTGGAATGAGCCCGGTTCTTCAAGTCGCGGGCTTGGCCGCCCATATCGGCCGCGTGCCCGTCCTGCGCGGGGTCGACCTGGAGGTGCGCGCGGGCGAGACGGTGGCGCTGCTCGGTCGCAACGGGGTGGGCAAGACCTCGACGCTGCGGGCCATTCTGGGCCTTCTGCCCCGCAAGGGCGGCGCGGTGACCTTTTCCGGCACCGACCTCACCCGCATCGCGCCCCACAAGGTGTCTGGGCTGGGCATCGGCTATGTGCCGCAGGGCCGGGGCATCTTCCCGCTGCTCAGCGTGGAGGAGAACCTCTTCTTGGGCCTCAAGGCGGACCCCGACCCGGCACTGGTGGAGGAGATCTATACCCGCTTCCCGCGCCTTGCCGAGCGCCGACGCCAGCCGGCCGGCACGCTCTCGGGCGGCGAGCAGCAGATCCTCGCCATCGGCCGCTGCCTCATGCGCAAACCCTCCCTCATCCTCCTGGACGAGCCCACCGAGGGCATCATGCCCAAGCTCGTCGCCGACATCCGGCGCGAAATCGCCGCCATCGCCAAGCGCGGCGTCTCGGTGCTGCTGGTGGAGCAGAATCTGCGCACGGCGCTGTCCCTCGCCACCCGCATCTACCTCATGGAAAAGGGCCAGGTGGTGCACGAAGCCACCCCCGAGCAACTCAACTCAGACCCGAGCACCGTCCATCGCTATCTCGGCGTGGCGCTGTAACGGGTCGCAACCTCCGGAGCGGATCATGACCCACATCAAGCCGAAGGCCGATGCGCCAGCCGTTCAGACCGGCCTTTCCCGCCGCAGCTTCCTCTCCCATGCGCTTGCCGGGGGCGTGGCCGCCGGCACCGCCTATCTCGGCCTCACCCGCGACCTCTATGCCCAGGCGAGCGGCCCCATCATCCTCGGCAATCATTGCGAGCTGACGGGCGGCTTTGCCTCCTGGGGCTATTGGCACGACAAAGCCGCCAAGGCCGCCGTGAAGCTCGTCAACGAACAGGGCGGAATTGCCGGGCGCAAGGTGGAGCTGGTGACGGAAGACACCGAATCCAACCCGGCGGTGGGCGTGCGCAAGCTGCGCTCGCTGATCGAACGCGGCGGGGCGAACTTCATCGTCGGCTCGGTGCATTCGGGCGTGATGCTGGCCTCCATCCCGGTCGCCACCGAACTGAAGACGGTTTATTTCTCCGCCGGCGAGGCCACCGAAGTCACCGGCTCCAAGGGCACCCGCTATTCCTTCCGCACCGGCACGGACACCTATGGCCTGGCCGCCGCCGGCGCGCCCTGGGCTTTCGAGAATCTCGGCAAGACCTGGACCATCATTTCGCCCGATTATGCCTGGGGCCACAGCCACTATCAGGAGCACAAGGCGGTCATCGAGAAATTGGGCGGCAAGGTGAACCCGCCCATCTTCGTGCCGCTGGACGCCAAGGACATGGTGCCCTACCTCGCCAAGATCCCACAGGACACGGAAGTCCTATTCTCGGTCTTCTTCGGCGCCCAGTCCATCGCCTTCTACACCCAGGCCAAGACCATGGGCCTGGAGAAGACCATGCGCATGTATTCCATCTGCGGCACCATGGAGGCCATCGCCCCCGCCGACCTTCAGGGCGCGGCGGAAGGGGTCTATCTGGTGGAGAACTTCCCCCGCATGTTGAAGTACAAGGACGATGAGTTCCACAAGCAGCACAACGTCATCATGGAGATCGACGATGTGGATGCCCGCGAGAAGACATCAAGCCGCGTAATGGCCAAGAGCCATGCCTGGCAGTCCTGGGAGAATGTCTTCGCGCTGAAGGAGGCCATCGAGAAGAGCGGCTGGAAGTCCAAGAAGGACGACCTCCTGGTCATCGAGGCGCTGGAGGGCCTGGAGATGGCCAATTCGCTGGGCCATCCGCAGGGCGCCAAGCTCCTGCGCAAGGAAGACCATTCCGGCATCATCGACTGCTACATCTCGCAGGTCGTGGACAACAAGTTCGAAGTCAAGAAGAAGGTCACCAAGGAAGAATTGCAGAAGGCCATGCCGCCGCGCGTGGACCTCGCAAAGATGCCGGCCTGAGCCTTCGCCTTCCCATGCGGCGGCGGGTGCCCCTTGCCCCTGCCGCCGTCCCCCCTGCCGCACTGGACCGGGGATGAGCACGCCCCTATGGTCGCGGCCGCAACAAAGGGGCCAAGGCCATGCGGATCGGTGCCAACATCCTGTGGTTCGTGCTGGGCGGCTGGGCCATGGCGCTCATGTGGTGGGCGGCGGCCGTGCTGATGGCCATCTCCATCGTCGGCCTGCCCTGGGCGCGGTCCTGCTGGGAAATCGGCCTCCTGAGCCTTGCCCCCTTCGGCCGCGAGGTCATCTCCCATGCGGAGTTGACGGGTCAGGAGAGCGGCGGGCTTGCCGCCGTGCGGCTCATCGCCAACATCCTGTGGCTGCCGCTGGGCCTCGTGCTGGCCATCGTGCATCTGGTGCATGCGGTGGCCATGTTCATCACCATCATCGGCATTCCCTTCGGCCTCCAGGATTTGAAGCTTGCCGGCCTCTCCCTCGCCCCGGTGGGCAAGCGCGTGGTGACGGTGGAACTGGCGGACGCCGCGCGGGCCGCCGGCGCGCGGGACCAGTTGGACCGCATCCGCCAGGGCTGAAGGCCGCGTCCCTTCTTGCGCAGAACGAAAAAGGCCCGCGGCATGCCGCGGGCCTTTTCCTTTAGAGCATTTCCTTCACCCGTTCCGGAGTTTGCGCCCCGGACGGGCGAAGATCCGCCGATCAGCGCGGCATGGGCACCTGGGCCGGCTGGGCGCCGCCGGCCACCGGGCCGATGTTGAAGATCTGCACGCGGCGGTTGATCGGATCATCCGGCTTGGCGGGGTTCTGAAGCGCCTCTTCGCCAAGGCCGATGGCCTCGAGCCGCGCAGGGCTGACGCGATAGACATTCACCAGTGCCTGGACGATGGCGTCCGCGCGCTCCTGGCTGAGCTTCAGATTATAGGGGCGCGACCCGGTGGCGTCCGTGTTGCCCACCACGGCGAAGCGATAGCCGCGCAGGATGGGGTCATGCAGGGCATCGGCGATGGCGCCGATGGCCGAGTAGGACTGGGGACGGATGATGTCCGAGTTCAGCGCGAACTGAATCTGGACCGTGATCTGCGCCAGAGAGAACAGCTTCCGGACCAGC
Organism: Aquabacter sp. DMC10; assembly: GCF_056314145.1. Lineage (NCBI taxonomy): Bacteria > Pseudomonadati > Pseudomonadota > Alphaproteobacteria > Hyphomicrobiales > Xanthobacteraceae > Aquabacter > Aquabacter sp. DMC10. The sequence continues at coordinate 551,936 of NZ_JBQUYX010000002.1, forward strand.
TCGGGCTGGCTGACCGAATTGGTCTGGCCACCCTGCTTGGCGCTCTCGATGGCCCAGGTGCGCAGAGCCTGCGCGTCCACCGTGGGCGAATCCGAGGTGACGGCGTTCAGCCCCTGGACGATCTGGGCATAGGAGGTGTCGGTCTGCGCGGCAGCGGGGCCGGCAAGAGCGGCGGCGACAACGAGCGCGCTGGCGGTGCGCCCGACGGCGCGAAGGACGTACGACATGGATCGAGACTTTCCGTGAGCGTTTCGGGACGGGCCGTCAGTACCAGCCGGAATCGCGGAGCGACTGGAGGCAGGCGCCCTTGACCACCTTCTTGGCCTGCACCAGGCAATCGCGCAGCTGGCCATCGCCGAGCTGGACGCCGGGGCAGAACTCAGCGGCGGTGGCGGCGCACGTCTTGAAGATTTCCGACTGCGCGGCCACGCGCTTGGAGATGGAAGCCTGCACCGCGGCAAAGTCGGTGAAGCACTGCTGCGGCACGTTCGCCTTGTGGGAGTTCAGGCAGTCCATGATGGTACGGCTGCCAATATTTTCCTTGGCGCAATACTTCTCGATGGAGGGGCCGCAGCTCTTGGCGATCAGCGCGCCGGCCTCCGCATAGCTCATGGTCTGGGCGGACGCACCCGCGCTCAAACCGCCCGTCAAAGCCGCACCCACGGCGAACGCGGCAAGCCACATCCTTGGCGTCATGATTTTGCCCCTCTCTCGTCTCGACCGGCATCGGAACGTGATTGCCCCGGTGGTGCCAGCCATGGTCAAGCTCTGTCAGATCCAGAAGCGCCGCTCAACGCGACGCTTAGCCTTAAACGCCACTGTAGCCAAGTAGGCGCGCGAAGGCACTGGACATCCCCAAATAGCCAATATTTGTCAGGCGATCCCTAGGAACTGCGCAAGCTGGTGGGGGTGCGCGCCGTCCATCGCCGCACCGCGCGGGTGAAGCTTGCGGGCGAACCATAGCCCAGTTCCACCGCCACGTTGCGAATCGGCAGGGAGGTCTGGCGCAGCATGTCCAACGCCTGGCGCGCCCGTTCCTCCTCGATCAGCACCGACAGGCGCGTCTTTTCCTCCCCCAGGCGCCGCTGCAGCGTGCGCGGGCTCATGAAGGAAAGGCTGGCAATCTCCGCCAGGCTCGGCTCGCTCCCCGACATCAATTGCGGCAGCACCGCGCGGATGGAGCCCGCCAGCGTTCCATCGCCCCGCAGGCCCGCGCCCATCTCCGCCGCCGTCGCCTGCGTTTCGGAACCCGGCGCGGGACGGCGGGGATAGGGGCGATCCAGGACTGCCGCCGGCAGCGCCGCGATCAGGGACCGGTTGGCGGACACCTCGACCATAATCCCGAGATGGCCCGCCAATGGCGTAAAGCCGAGCTCCGGGTGCGGCACCATCTGCAGGCGGGACAAGATCGGGGCCGCCGGGCGGCCGCCGAACAGGGAGAGAATGGCCGCCACCTGCGCCTGCTGCATGTAGAACAGGCTCTCATCGTCCACCGGCACGCGGAAGACATGGCGCAATGTCCCCTGCTGCGGCTCAGAGGAAAAGGTGAGCATTTCGTGCGAGCTGAGATGCAGATGGGACCGTGCGATCTTCAGGCACGCCTCGCGCGGGGTGCGGGCGGTGGCGTGGACACGGCCGACGAAGCCCAGCGCCTCGACGCCGCCGTGGCGCACGGCACGAAAGGCAAAGTCGGGCCCCTCCAGCCGGCTCAGCGCGCGCACCAGCCGGATGCAGGATAGAAGCGGGATCGGCAGACCGGGATCGGTGAAGCAGGCGGCGGAGAGGCCATTGTCCTGAAGGCAATGATCCACCGACCGGCCATGATCCTTGAGCCAAAGCAGGAACGGGCGGATCGCGGCAGCACGGACCAGAGGAAGCAGTGTCGTCATTTCATCCAGGGCGATGGGGTAAAGGGGAAAGCTTTGCCGCGGACCTTAGGCGTGTTAGGCACAGCCCGTTTTCCATTTCACGCCAAAGAGCATCATGGGAAAGCCCGACCGGGTGGCAATTCAAAGGGTCAGCCCCGGCGGGGCGTTGCCCGGTCTTTTGCGCGAGTGGGGCGTTGATCCTGCGCCTCTGTTCGACGGGCTGAGCTTCGGCGTCGAGGACCTGGTCAGCTCGGCGAGCGTGCCGTTCACCGACGCGGTAACGCTGCTCGATCGCTGCGCCAGGACCACCGGGCTGCCGGAATTCGGCCTCCATCTCGGTCTCCTGAACGACCATCGGTGCCTCGGACCGCTGGGCGACTTGATGGACACCGCCGCAACCCTGGGCCAGGCGCTGGCCGACAATGTGGGACACCAGAGCGCCTATTCCAGCGCTGCCTGCACCTATCTCATCCCCATCGGGGACCGGTTCGCGTTCGGCTTCGGCGTCTATGACCGGCACCTGCCGGGGGCTGACCAGATCTACGCCATCTTCGCCGGCACCGCCGCGAACAAGGTGCGCCGCATCAGCGGCCGGCCGGACTTGCCCATCGAGGTCCTGCTCTCCTTCGCCCCGCCGCCCCAGCCCGGGCGCTTCGAGCAGCTGCTGCGCGCGCCCGTGCGCTTCAACCAGCCCTTGTCCTGCATCATGCTGGCACCGGATGCCCTCGCCATCCGCAATCCCAATGCGGACACGGCCAGCCGACCGCTCGTTCTGGAGCGTGTGCGGCGGATGCTGCGACGTGACGACATGTCGGTGACCAGCCGCCTGCGCCACCAGTTGCGCCCCTCGCTGAGCCTGGGCGAAACCAGCCTCGTGGAGGCTGCCCGGCACCTCGGCCTCTCCCCCCGTTCGCTGGTCCGTCATTTGCAAGCGGATGGCACCACGTTCCAGCGCGAGCGAGACGAAGTGCGCCATGTGATGGCCTGCGAATTGCTGGCGCTGACAGAATTGCAGATCGGCGAGATCGCGCTGGCGCTGTCCTATGCCAACCATTCCGGTTTTGCCCGCAGCTTCCTGCGCTGGAGCGGGGAGAGCCCCTCCGCGTGGCGGGCCCAAAATACCCCGCAGCGGGCGCAGGCAGACCCTATCCCGGGCTAGGCGCGGATGTTGGCACCCGGACCCCACCGGATCGCACCGCCTATTTTCCATCGAACCAGGACTTCCAGGCGATGATGGCGGTGGCATAGGTGCCGCGATGGGTGGTGGGGCCGGCGGAAATGGCCTCCACCTGCCCGTTGCCGGCGCCCATGGCCGCCTGCCAGGTCATGGCGAGGCGCCCGAGCCCCGGCGTGATGACCTCGTCCGCCTCGCCGTAATAATTGCGAACGGGCGTGCGGATGACCCAGCGATAGGCGGTCAGGTCCTTGAGGATGCGCCCATAGGCGGAATCGGCGAAGAATTTTGCGTCGAAATAGGCCGGCTGGATCAGCTTGTGCAGGTCGGTGGGGATCTTGGCCGGGTCGAACGGGCGGTTTTCATAGGCGGCGCGGGCCTCCGCATAGACCTCGTCGGTCAGGAGGGAGCGGGCCAGGCCCGGCAGCCCGTAATAGGTCTCGAACGAGAAGGCGGTGAGGATGAAGAGGCTGTTGACCCAGCCCGCATCGATCTTGCGCGGAAACTGAAGAAACCCGTTCATCACCAGGAAGCCGTCCAGCGGCGCGCTGGCGGTGGCGACGGCGGTGACCGGCACGCCCGAAGCCTCCAGCTTCTCCAGGAAGGCCATGGTGACGAAGCCGCCTTGCGACCAGCCGCCCAGGAACAGCTTGGGCGTTTCGATCTTCAGGGCGGCGAGCACCGCCCGGGACGCGCCGAGCATGTCGAAGGTGGCCTGCTGGTGGCTGGCTTTCACCAGATAGCCCTGCGGGTCGGTGGCGAGCCCCATGCCGAAATAGTCCGCACCGATCACCACATAGCCCTGCCCTGCAAACTGGGCGAGGACGAGCTGCGTCTCCGGCGACTGATCGGGGAAGGAGGGCACCTCGTCTTTCCCGTAGACGGTGCCGTGCTGGTAGGACAGCAGCGGGAAGCTGGCCGCCCCGCCATCGGGAATGGCCAGGAGCCCGGAGGCCTGCGTCGGCCGGTTGCCCTGCTCGGGAATGACCGAGCCATAGGTAACGCGATAGAGCGTCACCCCCGTGCGGGCGGGCGTATAGGCGGGCGAGAGACCGAAGAACCGGGGTGCGTCGGTGGTCAGCACCTGGTTGAGGCGGGCGGCGTCCCAGTGGCCGATACGCTCATAGCGCACGCCGGACCCCACTTCGCCGCGCTCCGGCAGCGCGTCCGCTGCCCAGACCGGCCCGGCGGCGGCAAGAAGGAAGGCCAAGATGACGGCACACAGATGGGACACGGGCAGCCTCCTGCGGATGGACGCGGGATCATGCGTCTCGTCGCGCCGCCGCGACCTCTCACCCAAAGCCGCAGCGCGCGGATCATTGTCGGTGTGGCGTGTCGGGCAAAAGGGGGCTGAAATAATATTACAGGCCTTGCCAAGGCCCGGATCGTCTCGTCGTTCAGCTGAAATGCGCCATGATTCGCGCCGCCAGGGCGGCAGCCACCGCGCTCGCCACCACACCCCAGGCCATGTCGACACCTGCCAGCGTCACCGTCCAGCGGTTGAGGGTGGCCAGATTGGTCAGATTATAGGTCCCGTAGCAGAACAGGCCGAACAGCGCGCCGCCCGTCAGGCCGGCGACCCATCCGTCCTTCAGGCCGGGCCAGGTGCCGGCCCAGCACAGGCCGGCCGTGTAGAGCAGATAGAAGACCACCGCCGGCGCCATGCGGAAGGGCTCCGCCAGGATGTCGCCGAGGATGGACTTGTAGAAGCGCGCGCCCATGCTGCCGAGCCATACGGCGTCGGCGGCCAGGAACAGGACGAGGGTCAGGACATAGGAAAAGGCCAGGGCCATGGGCGTTCCAAGCATTCGGCCGCCCCCGCGGCCCTCTCTTCCGAAACGCCGCGGCGCCCGGCTTGGATCACCGCCCCGGCCGACGCCGCTCAGGATGCGCGGGGCGGGCGGGGGAAGAAGGCCGGCACGCGGGCCCGGTAGGCCTCAAAGCGCGCGCCATAGCGGCGGGCCATGTGGGCCTCCAGCGGCGGGATGCCGGACACCGCGATCAGCAGCCAGGCCATGAAGGCCGGCCCCACCAGCGCCAGCCAGCCTTGCGGATAGCCGCCCGAAAGGGAGATGGCGAAGACCGGAAAGGCGCACCACACCAGCCATTCAAAAAAGTAATTGGGATGGCGCGACCAGGCCCACAAGCCCGCATCGCACACTTTGCCCGTGTTGGCGGGATCGGACTTGAAACGCCGCAGGCTCTCGTCCGCCGCCCCCTCCCCGATCACGGCGGCGATGAGAATGACCACGCCGATGCCGTCCTGGAGGGTGAGGCCGGGCGTGGGATTACGCGCCGCCAGCAGCACGCAGGCCACCAGGAGAAGGCCCGCGGCCGCCTGGATCATCAGGAACCAGAACAGGCGGGATTGGAAGCTTGCGCCCCATTCCGAGCGGAACCAAGCATAGCGCGGGTCTTCCGGCCCGCCGAAGCTGCGCGCGCCGATGTGCAAGGCCAGCCGCGTGCCCCAGGCGGCCACCAGGAGCGCCACCAGCAGCTGGCGGCCGGTCATCTCGCCGTCGGCCCCCGCCGGCACCAGCGCCACCGCGATGCCGGCGATGCCGACGCCGGCCGACCAGAAGGCATCGGAGACGCCCGCATTGCCGGTGACGCGCTGGGTCCCCCATGCGGCCGACATGACCAAGGCCAGGAACAGGCCGGCGCCGAGGAGCAGCAGGAGAATGGTCACGGCCGCGCCCTCACAGGCGCACGAAGGGCCGCATCAGCCAGCCGAAGGGACCGGACGGCTGGATCTGCCCCTCCAGCGCGATGAGGCAGATGCAGGGATCGTCGGAATTGACCACCGGGCGATGGTCCACCGCCTCGTCGGCCTCCTCGAAGTCGCCGGGTCCGAACGTACCGCTTTCGTCCTCGTAAGACCCGGACAGCACGCAGGTATATTCGCTGCCCGCATGGCTGTGCTGGGGCATCTTGCAGCCCGGCGCGATCTTCAGGAGGAACGCGCGGCTGCCTCCGTCGGACGGCACCAGCACGTTGCGGGCGGTCACCCCCGGCCCCATCCACCGCCAGCGCCCGAGCGGCAGATGGCGAAGGGAGGCCGGCAGTTCCGGCATGTCATTGGCCGGCGGCGCCACCTGCACCGCGCCGCCGTCGCTGTCGATGCGGGCGAGCGCACGGGACAGGGCATCGCCAGACATGTCCTCCTGCGGCAACTCCTCCAGCAGATGCCCGCCCAGGTGGGACAGGCGTCGCACCCAGGTGCGACTGTCCTCGCACAAGGCCAGGTGGGCGGAGACCACCACCGCTTCCGGCGTCTTGAGCGCCCCGGCGGCATAGGAGAGCAGCGTCTCTTCGCTGGGCATGTGGCGCACGTTCATGACAGGTCCCCCAGAAGGCTCCGCAGCCGCGTCATGGCCAGACGCATCCGCGATTTGACCGTGCCGAGGGGCAGGCCGAGGTCTTTGGCGATCTCCGCATGGGCTTTTTCCTGGAAGAAAGACAGGCGCACCACCTCGGCCTGCTCGCGGGGCAAGGTCTGGAGGGCGGTGCGGATACGCCCGGCCGCGGTGGAGGCGAACAGCACGTCGTCCGGCCGGGCGGGGGGATCGGGAATGTCGGACAGGTCAATGTCGGGAATGCCGCGCGCATCGCGCCGCAGGCTGTCGATGCGCAGGTTTCGGGCGATGGTGAAGATCCAGGCGGACGCCCCCGCCCGTGCGGGGTCATACAGCTCTGCCTTCCGCCAGACGGTCAGCATGGCCTCCTGGGCGAAATCCTCCGCCGCCGCGGCGCTCGCTCCGGCCCGCATGAGCCAGGATTTGAGCCGCGGCGCGAAATGCTGGAACAATTGGGCGAAGGCCTCGCGATCGCGGCCCTGGGCGATGGCCACGATAAGGCGCCCATAAGGATCCGTAGCCTCGGGAGGTGAGGTCACGGTGCCGACCACGGCGGGAGGGTGGATCGCGTTCTCATTCATCGCCCTTGTAAACGGAAGCTCGGCATGGGTGGATCACCGTCGAGATCACCTCCCGGTGAAAATATCGCAGCCCCCATTACCGGCCCGGGTCATCCAATCGGAGCTTCGTCGCGTAAATGTAGGGCAAGTCGAGACTGGAGCGTGAAATTATGAGCGAAGCCGAGCGAAACCGCCCCCTGCGCATTGCCGTTGTGGGGTCCGGCATTTCGGGGCTTTCCGCCGCCTGGCTGCTGGCCCGACGGCATGATGTCACACTCTATGAGCGGGCCGAGCGGCTGGGCGGCCATTCCAACACCGTGCTGGTGGAGGAGGCGGGCACCGCCAAGCCGGTGGATACGGGCTTCATCGTCTTCAACACCCCCACCTATCCCAATCTCACCGCCTTGTTCGCCCATCTGGGCGTGGAGACGCGCGAGACCGACATGTCGTTCAGCGCCTCTCTGCGCGGCGGCAAGCTGGAATATTCCGGCAATGGCCTCGCCGGCCTTTTCGCGCAGAAGCGCAACCTTCTGGCGCCCCGCCACTGGGGCATGCTGCGCGACCTCCTGCGCTTCTATCGCGAGGCTCCCGCCGATCTCGGCAAGCTGGCCGATCCCTCGCTCTCGCTGGGCGACTATCTCGCCCTGAAGGGCTATGGGGCGGCGCTGCGCGACGACCATCTTCTGCCCATGGCGGCGGCCATCTGGTCGACCCCCGCGCGCCGCATGCTGGATTATCCCGCCTCCGCCTTCGTGCGCTTCTGCACCAATCACGGCCTGCTTCAGGTGCGCAACCGGCCGATCTGGCGCACCGTGGTGGGCGGCAGCCGCACCTATGTGGAGAAGATGGCGGCCCAGATGCCGAACGTCGCGCGCCTCGGCCGCCCGGTGACCGCGGTGGAGCGGTCCGAAGGTTTCGTGCGGGTGCGCGATGCCGGCGGCGGCGCGGAGACCTATGACCATGTGGTGCTCGCCTGCCACGGCGACGAGGCGCTCGCTTTGCTGAAGGACGCGGACGGGCCCGAGAACGCGCTGCTGTCCGCCTTCAAGTACGACACCAACCTCGCCGTCCTGCATTCGGACGAGGAGCTCATGCCCAAGCGACGCTCGGTCTGGTCCGCCTGGAACTATATGGAGCAGGACGGCCATCTGTGCGTGACCTATTGGATGAACAAGCTCCAGCACATCGAGGGGCGCCCGCTGTTCGTCACCTTGAATCCGCCGCGCCCGCCGCGCGCGGGCACGCTGCTGCATTCCGAGCTCTACGCCCATCCCCAGTTCGATGCCGCCGCCATCAAGGCGCAGCGGGCCATCTGGTCGCTGCAGGGGCGCCGGCGCACCTGGTTCTGCGGCGCCCATTTCGGCGCCGGCTTCCATGAGGATGGGCTGCAATCGGGCCTGGCTGTGGCCGAGGCGCTGGGCGGCGTGCGCCGGCCCTGGCGGGTGGCGGACGAGAATGGCCGCATCCATGTCAATCCGATGCGCATCGAAGGCCGGGAGCGGGCGGCGTGACCCCTCCCGCCGCCCTTTATCGCGGCATCGTCACCCATGCCCGCACCCGCCCGGCCGCGCACAGCCTGCGCTACCGCACCTTCCATGTGCTGCTGGACCTCGACCGCATCGACGAGGCCGCCGCCGCCTCCCGCGTCTTCTCCCGCAACCGCTTCAACCTCCTGTCCTTCCACGACAAAGACCATGGCTCGGGCTCCGGCACGGACCTGAAGGGGGAGGTGATGGCGCATCTCGACCGCGCCGGCATCGACCTGGAGGGCGGCCCCATCCGCATCCTGACCATGCCGCGGGTGCTGGGCTATGTGTTCAATCCGCTGTCCGTCTATTTCTGCCACCATCGGGACGGGCTGCTGAAGGCGGTGCTCTACGAGGTGTCCAACACGTTTGGCCAGCGCCATTCCTATCTCCTGCCGGTGGAGCCGGAGGAGGCGGCGGCCGGCGCGGTGCGGCAGAGCGTGGACAAAGGCTTTTACGTCTCGCCCTTCCTGGACATGGAGATGGCCTATCATTTCCGCGTGCGTCCGCCGGAAGAGACGGTGAAGGTAGATATATCCTGCCGCGACAAAGCAGGGGTCATCCTGCATGCTTGCCTTGCGGCCGAGCGGCGCAGTTTTGATGATTTTTCCCTTTGGCAAGCGTGCCTGTCTCATCCCATGATGACGCTGAAGGTCATCCTTGGCATCCATTGGGAAGCCCTTCTCATCTGGGTCAAGGGGAACGGCCTGACACGGCGCCCACCCGCGCCGGCAGAGGCGGTGACGATCCGCACGGGGGCGGGACAAGGCGCGTCGAGGGAGGGACTATGACGATTCAAGATCGCGGCCCCCTGTCCTGGGAGACGCCTTCATCGCCGGCCCGTGCGTGCCAGGGCCATGCGTCGACACCCCATTCAGCCCCGATGTTCGACCTCGCCGGCCCGCTTTTGGGCGCGGCCCTCGCCAATCTGGCGTGCGGCCGGCTGGTGGTGGAACTGCCCTCCGGCCAGCGGGTGGAGCGCACCGCGCCGCTCGACGGGCCGGACGCCCTGATGCGCGTCCATGACTGGAAGGCGCTGCGCCGGGTGGCAACCGCCGGCTCCATCGGCTTTGCGGAAGGCTATATGGAGGGGGAATGGACCACCCCCAACCTGCCCGCCCTCATCGAGCTGATGGCGGTGAATGCCGATCAGATCGGCCAGACCTGGTTCGGCTCCCGCCTCTCGCGCATGATGGAGCGCCTGCGTCACTGGGCGCGGTCGAACACCAAGCGCGGTAGCCGGCGCAACATCGCCTTCCATTATGACCTCGGCAATGACTTCTACGCCCTGTGGCTGGACCGGGGCATGCAATATTCGTCCGCCCTCTTCGCGGAAGGCGACGACCTGGAGGCGGCGCAGGCCCGCAAGCTCGACGCCATCGTGGAACGCCTCGCGCTGGAGGGCGGGGAGGACGTGCTGGAAATCGGCTTCGGCTGGGGCGCGGTGGCCGAGCGGCTCGCCCGCGACCACGGCGCCCGCATAGTCGGCCTCACCCTCTCGGAGCGCCAGTTGGAATATGCGGCGGCGCGGCTGAAGGGCCAGGGCCTGTCCGCCGACCTGCGGCTCCAGGATTATCGCGACTGCGGCGGCGCGTTTGACCGCATCGTGTCCATCGAGATGATCGAGGCGGTGGGCGAGCGCTATTGGCCGGTCTATTTCGCCAGCCTGCGCGAGCGGCTGAAAGCGGGCGGCCGGGCGGTGATCCAGGCCATCACCATCGAGGAGCGCCGCTATGAGGACTACCGGCGCGAACCCGATTTCATCCAGCGCTACATCTTCCCCGGCGGCATGCTGCCGACGCCTGCCATCATGCAGCGGGAGGTGGAGGCGGCGGGCCTGAAGCTGATCGGCCATGACGCCTTCGGCCTGAGCTATGCCAAGACCCTCGCCGCCTGGCGCGAGCGCTTCCAGGCCGCCTGGGCGGAGGTGGCGCCACTCGGCTTCGACGAGCGCTTCCGGCGCATGTGGGACTATTACCTTGCCTATTGCGAGGGCGGGTTCCGGGCCGGCGCCATTGATGTGGGGCTCTACACCATCGCCAAGCCGGCCTGAACTTTTGGCAAGCGCGAGCGGAACCGCTGGCCCCCGGCCGCGTTTCCGCTTTCGCATGGACAAGCCCCACCACCATATCCTCACCGCCATCGGCACATGGCTCGCCCGCCCCGAGGCCAATCTCGTGGTGGTGGCCTATACGGTGGCCTGGATCATCTTCCAGCCCGAGACGCTGGACTGGCACGGCGCGGTCACCGTGCTCACCTTGCTGATGACGCTGTTCATCCTGCGCGTGGACCATCGCGACACCCAGGCCATCCACGCCAAGCTCGACGAATTGCTGCGCGTCCACGAGCGGGCGCGCGACCATATCGCGGACCTCGACGAGGAAGAGCCCGAGACCATCGAGCGGGTGCGGGATGCCGAGCAAAAGGGCGCCCCGGGCGCGGACGAGGTGCGCGCCTTGCGCTGAGCAGTCATACCAAAGACGGAGAAGGCCAAGCCGTCGCCCCCGCCTGCGACGTTTCCTCCCAACATATTGATTTCCTGAGAAAAGCTCGACCAGGGCCGCGCCCCGCCCCACCGATGCATGGCGGTGGGAGAGGGCACGCGCGCTCTTGTCGCCTGCGACTGTTGCGCCTATAGATTTCAGTAATTTCTGAAATTACCGCGACGACAGAAGCCAGCCATGAACCTTCCGCCGCTGACCCAGGCTTTCGTGCTCCATTTCGGCGAGATGGGCAGCCGGTGGGGCATCAACCGCACCGTGGGGCAGATCTACGCCCTGCTTTATGTGTCTCCGGCCCCGCTCTGCGCCGAGCAGATCGTGGAGGCGCTGGGCATTTCCCGCTCCAACGTCTCCATGAGCCTGAAGGAGCTTCAGGGCTGGAACCTCGTCCTCTTGCGGCATCTGCCGGACGACCGGCGCGATTTCTTCACCACGCCCGACGACATCTGGCTGATTCTGCGCACCCTGGCAGAAGAGCGCAAGAAACGGGAGGTGGACCCCACCCTTTCCGTGCTGCGCGAAATCCTCATGCAGACGCCCTCGACCCCGGACGACATCTTCGCCCAGGAACGCATGGCGCAGATGCACCAGATGATCGAGCGGCTGACCACCTGGTACGACGACGTGAAGAAGCTGGAGACGGCGCGCCTCGCCGCTTTGCTCTCGCTGGGGGCCAAGGTCACACGGTTGTTGGAGGCCAAGGACAAGGTGGTCTCCCTCACCCGTCCGCGCCGCCGTGCGCCCTCGTCCAAGCCTGAGGAGTGAGCCCCGTGCCCGGCCACCGCGCCCGCGCGCCGTCCGATCCTGCCCCCCGCGCGCTGAAGGCAGGCGCCCTGCTCCAGGCAGGGGCGGCGCTGGTCTGGATTCCCCAAGCCGCCCTCATCGCCCATGCGGTGGATCGCGTGGCGCGTGGTGATGTCCAGGCTTCCATCCTCCCCGTGGCGCTGGGCGTCCTCGCGCTCGGCCTGCTGCGGGCGGGGCTGGACGCTGCCGGCACGCGCCTCGCCTTCGGCGCGGCCCGCGCCGAAGTGAGCGCGCTGCGCGGCCATACGGTGACGGCGCTGGCCACCACCTCCCCCCTGGACGGGCAACGCGTGGTCTCTGGCCGGGCGGCAAGCCTGATCGCCGAGCAGGCGGAGGCCGTGCTGCCCTATCGGTCCCGCTTCCTGCCCGCCCGCATGAAGGCGACCCTGGTCCCCCTCGTCCTGCTGGCCGCAGTGGCCGCGGTCTCGTGGGCGGCGGCGCTGGTGCTGCTGGTGGCGGCGCCGCTCATTCCCGTCTTCATGGCGCTGGTGGGCTGGCGGGCGAAGGCGGCAAGCGAGGCGCAGTTGCAGGAAATGGGCGGCATGAATGCCTTCCTGCTGGACCGGCTGCGCGGCCTTGCCACCATCCGCACGCTGGGCGCGGTGGAGGCGACGGCCCTGCGCCTGCGGGCCAGCGCACAAGACCTGCGCGCGCGCACCATGGCGGTGCTGCGGATCGCTTTCCTGTCCTCTGCGGTGCTGGAGCTGTTCTCGGCGCTCGGGGTGGCCATGGTGGCTGTTTATGTGGGCTTCCACCTCCTGGGCACGCTGGAGTTCGGCGCCTGGGGCGGGCAGATGAGCCTTGGCGAAGGCCTGTTCGTGCTCATGCTGGCCCCCGCCTTCTTCGAGCCGCTGCGCGAACTGTCGGCGGTCTGGCACGACCGTGCCGCCGGCCAGGCCGCGGAGGAGGCCCTGAAGGGGGTGGATGCCCCCCGGGTGCCCCTGCCCGGCGCCCTTGCCCGTCCCGCCCCCTTCGCCAATGCGGCGGGCGCCCCGGACGTGGTGTTGGAAGCCCTGCGTTTTTCGCATGGTGATGAAGCCGCCGTGCTGGAGCACTTCGACCTGGTCGTGGCCCCCGGCGAACGGGTGGCGATCCTCGGACCAAGCGGATCTGGCAAGTCTACCCTCCTGTCGCTGATTGCCGCACTTGCCCCTGCGGACGCCGGCATCGTGCGCATAGGCGGTATCCCGATGACGGAAGAAACTGCGACAAATTTGCGCTCGCGCATATCCTGGATCGGGCAGCGCCCGCATTTCTTCGCCCGTTCTTTGAAGGCCAACATCACCATGGGACGCACCGGACTGAGCGAGGAGGCGACGCGTACGGCGATGCGATTCGCCGCACTCGATGCCGTCGCGCAGGCCCATGGCGGCATGGCGGGCACGCTGATCGGTGAAAGCGGAGCTGGTCTGTCCGGCGGCGAAGCGCTGCGCCTTGCCCTGGCCCGCGCCGCTGCCGCGCCCCATGCGGACCTGATCCTGGCGGACGAACCCACCGCGCACCTTGACGCCGCCACCGCCGCGCAGGTGACGGACGGGCTTCTGACCCTCGCCCAGGGCCGCACGCTGATCGTCGCGACCCACGACCCCGATCTGGCCGCGCGCATGGACCGCATCGTCCATCTGGCGGAGGATGGGGGGACCCGCCGGCCCCAAGCCCGGGAGTGCCGGGCATGAACCGCGTCCGGTCCTTCGCCCCGCTCCGGCCGGTGCTCGCGCTTTTCCTGACGCAGCATCGCGGGCGCATCCTCGCCGGCATGGCGCTCGCCGCCGTGACCATCCTGGCGGGCGTCGCCTTGCTCGGCGTGTCCGGCTGGTTCATCACCGCCACCGCCATTGCGGGCCTGTCCGCGGCCACCGCACTGACCTTTGACGTATTCGCCCCGGCCGCCGCCATCCGCTTCCTGGCGCTGGCCCGCACCGCCGCGCGCTATGGCGAGCGGCTCGTTACCCATGATGCCACGCTGGCCGTGCTGGCGGACCTGCGCGAGCGCCTGTTCCGCGGCTGGGCGGGCCCCGGCGCCGCCCGCCAATTGCTGGCCCGCCCCGCCAAGCTGCTGTTCCGGCTCACCGCCGACATTGACGCCCTGGATTCTCTCTATTTGCGGGTGATGGTCCCCGCCGCCGCCGCCGCTGCGGTGACACTGGCGGCGGGGGTGGCCCTCGGCCTCCTGTCGCCCGCCCTGGGGCTGGCCTTCGCCATGGTGATGCTGGTGGGCGGGTTCGGCCTGTTCGCCCTGACCGCCCGCGCGGCGCAACCGGTGGCCCGGCGGCGGGCCTATGGGGTGGAAGCCCTGCGCGCCCGAACGGTGGATCTGGTGGCCGGGCAAACGGAACTGGCCATGGCTGGCCGCCTCGCCGACCAGACGGCGGCGGTGATGGACGCCGATCGCCGCCTCGCCGAGGCCGACGACGCCCTCAACCGCCTGGAGGCCCGCGTTACAGCCGGCTATGGCGTCCTGTCCGCCCTGCTCCTGGCCGGACTGCTCCTCGCCACGTTCTGGCTCGCGCAGGCCGGGCGCCTGACCGCCCCGCTCATGGCCATGGCCCTGCTGCTGGCACTCGGTGCGCTGGAGCCGTTCAGCGCGCTGCGGCGCGGCGCGCTGGAGTTGGGGCGGACCGTGCTCGCCGCCCGGCGCATCGGCCCCCGCTTGACGCCGGATGCCCCCCTTCCCCGTCCCGCCATGCCGCCCGCCGGCATGGCGGTCCAGGCCAATGGCCTCTCCTTCCGCCATCCCGGCGCGGCGCAAGACGTGCTCATGGACATCTGCCTGACGGTGGAGCGGGGCGCGCGCATCGCGGTGGTGGGGCCGAGCGGGGCTGGCAAGTCCACCCTCCTCGCCCTGATGGCGGGCGAACTCACCCCGACCGCCGGCCTGCTGCAGGCCGAGCCCGCCACCCTGCTCACCCAGCGGACGGAACTGTTCGAGGATACCATCGCCGGCAACCTGCGCCTGGCCGCGCCGGAAAAAGACAATTCCGCACTGTTGAATGCACTTGACGCAGCGGGACTTGCGGCGGACGTTTCCAGACTGAGGCTCGGCCTCGAGACCCGGCTGGGAGAAGGCGGGCTCGGGCTTTCCGGCGGTCAGGGACGCCGCCTCGCGCTGGCCCGGCTGCTGCTGCGGGACACCCCGCTGTGGCTGCTGGACGAGCCGACGGAAGGGCTGGACGCCGCCACCGCGGCGGACGTGCTGACACGATTAAGGGAGCAGGCGGGCGGCCGCGCGCTGGTGGTCGCCACGCATATCAGACGCGAGGCCGAACTCGCCGACCAGATCATCATCATGGACAACGGACGGATCACAGCACGGTTGCGACGCGGAGGCCCTGGCTTTGCCACGGCGCTCGGCGGCTTGCGCCCGGACTGAGCCGCCCCTTCAACCCGCCCGATCCGGGCGAACCGAGACGAGAGGAGGGCCGGCCGCCCGCCGGCGAGGACCATGGAACTGAATGTCGTCGACCTATCGCGCCTGCAATTTGCAATGACGGCGCTCTATCACTTCCTGTTCGTTCCCTTGACGCTCGGCCTGTCCATCCTGCTGGCCATCATGGAGACGGTCTATGTCATGACCGGCCGCGTGATCTGGCGGCAGATGACCAAGTTCTGGGGCACGCTGTTCGGCATCAACTTCGTGCTGGGCGTGGCCACCGGCATCGTCATGGAATTCCAGTTCGGCATGAACTGGAGCTATTACAGCCATTATGTGGGCGACATCTTCGGCGCGCCGCTGGCCATCGAAGGCCTGATGGCCTTCTTCCTGGAAGCGACCTTCGTCGGCCTCTTCTTCTTCGGCTGGGACCGCATGTCCAAGGTGGGGCACCTGGCCGCCACTTGGTGCGTGGCGCTCGGCTCCAACCTTTCCGCGCTCTGGATCCTCATCGCCAATGGCTGGATGCAGAACCCGGTGGGCGCGGCCTTCAACCCGCAGACCATGCGCATGGAAGTGGCGAGCTTCTATGACGTGCTGTTCAATCCGGTGGCTCAGGCCAAGTTCGTGCACACGGTTTCCGCCGGCTATGTGGTGGCCTCCATGTTCGTGCTCGGCGTCTCCGCCTGGTACATGCTGAAGGGCCGGCACATGGAGATCGCCAAGCGCTCCATGACGGTGGCCGCCTCCTTCGGCCTCGCCGCCGCCCTCTCCGTGGTGGTGCTGGGCGACGAGAGCGGCTACCTGACCACCGAGCATCAGAAGATGAAGCTCGCGGCCATGGAAGGCACCTGGCACACTGAGCCCGCGCCGGCGCCCTTCGTCGTGGTCGGCTTCCCCGACCAGAAGGCCCGCACCAATTATTACGCCGTGGAGATCCCCTGGGTCGGCGGCCTCATCGACACCCGCTCGCTGGACACGCCCGTCGTGGGCATCACCGAGCTGGCGGACCGCGCCAAGGGTCACATTGCCCGCGGCGTGATCGCCTATGACGCCCTCCAGAAGATCCGGGCGCTCGGCAACCAGCCGGTGCCGGCGGACCTGAAGAAGGCGTTCGAGGACAATAGCGACGTGCTCGGCTATGCGCTTCTGCTGAAGAAGTATGTGGACGATCCGCGCACGGCGACGCCCGAGCAGATCGACAAGGCGGCCTGGGACACGGTGCCGGAAGTGGCGCCCCTGTTCTGGATCTTCCGGGTGATGGTGGGACTTGGCTTCTACTTCATCCTCTTCTTCTCGGTCTTCTTCTTCCTCTCCGCACGGCGGCAGCTCACCCGCTTCCCGCTGCTGCTGAAGCTCGCGGTGATCTCCATCCCGCTGCCCTGGATCGCGGCGGAGTCCGGCTGGTTCATCGCCGAGTTCGGCCGCCAGCCCTGGATCATCGAGGGCGTGCTGCCCACCGCCTCGGCGGTGTCGCGGCTCGGCGCCGCGACGGTGCTGCTGACCATCTGCGGCTTCGCGCTGATCTACACCGTGCTGTTCATCATCGAGATGACCCTGATGCTGCGGGCCATCCAGAAGGGGCCGCAGCCGGATCCCCAGCCGGAAGCCGGCCTCCTCACCCCTCCCGTTCTCGCGCCTGCGGAGTGACCTGAAATGGTCCTGCATGATCTCATTAGCTACGACGTTCTGCGCCTGATCTGGTGGGTGCTGCTGGGCGTGCTGCTCATCGGCTTTGCCATCATGGACGGCTTCGACCTGGGCGTGGCGTCCCTGCTGCCCTTCGTCGCCAAGACGGACGTGGAACGGCGCGTGGTCATCAACACCATCGGGCCGGTCTGGGAAGGCAACCAGGTGTGGCTGATCCTGGGGGGCGGCGCCATCTTCGCCGCCTGGCCGGCGCTGTATGCGGTGTCCTTCTCGGGCTTCTACCTCGCCATGTTCGCCATCCTGGCCGCGCTCATCCTGCGGCCCGTGGGCTTCAAGTATCGCAGCAAGCGCGAGGACGAAGCCTGGCGCACCCGCTGGGACTGGGCGCTGTTCGTCGGCGGGGCGGTGCCGTCGCTGATCTTCGGCGTCGCGGTGGGCAATGTGCTCCAAGGCGTGCCGTTCCAGTTCGACGCGGACCTGCACAGCACCTATCTTGGCACCTTCTTCGGGCTGCTGAACCCCTATGCGCTGCTGTGCGGCCTGCTGTCGGTGGCCATGCTGGTCACCCATGGCGCCACCTGGCTGGTGTTCAAGACCGACGGCCCCATCGCCGACCGGGCCCGCGCGGTCGGCTCGGTGGGCGCCATCCTCACCATCGTCCTGTTCGCGCTGGGCGGCCTTGCCCTGCATTGGTTCGTGGAAGGCTACAAGATCACCTCGGCGATCAATCCCGTCGGCCCCTCCAACCCACTGTCCAAGACGGTGGTGACGGAAGCCGGCGCCTGGTTCGCCAATTACCGGACCTACCCGATCCTGTGGCTCGCCCCGGCGCTGGGCGGCCTCGGCTCGCTGCTGACGCTGGTGCTGCTCCAGGCACGCAAGGACGGCCTGTCCTTCCTCGCCTCGGCCATCGGCATCTTCGGCATCATCTCGACGGTGGGCGTGTCCATGTTCCCCTTCATCCTGCCCTCGTCCATCGATCCGAAGTCGAGCCTGACGGTGTGGGACACGTCCTCCAGCCACATGACGCTGTTCATCATGCTGGTGGTGACCGCGATCTTCCTGCCCATCATCCTGGCCTACACCTCGTGGGTCTACAAGGTGATGTGGGGCAAGGTGGATGCCGCCATGGTCTCGGACAAGAACGGCCACGCTTATTGAGGCAGGCCCTTTGAACCAACCCCGCGCCGGATGGCGTGGGGTGCACCGATCAAGGAGAGACGGAAATGTGGTACTTCGCCTGGATGCTCGGCCTGCCGCTGGCGGGCGCGTTCGCGGTGCTCAACGCCATGTGGTTCGAGCTGCGCGAGGAAGACGACAAGCGCAAGCAGGCGCTGCGCTGAGGCGCTGTCGTTCCAACGCAAAACGGCCGGGGCATGCCCCGGCCGTTTCGTTTCGTGCTTGTCCGCGCGGAGCGGTCAGAAGGTGATGACGTGGCGCACCACCTCGCCCCGGTCCAGCTTGTCGAGGGCGGCGTTGATCTCCTCCAGCGGGCCCGTGCCGGAGAGCAGCTTGTGCACCGGCAAGCGGCCGCGCTTGTAGAGGGCGATGTAGCGGGGAATGTCCCGGGGCGGCACGCAGCTGCCCATATAGCTGCCCTTGATGGTGCGCTCCTCGCCCACCAGATGCACCGGCGGCAGGGAGATGCGGGCATTGGGATTGGCAAGGCCGGCGGTGGCCGTGGTGCCGCCGCGCCGGGTGATCTTATAGGCGAGCTCAAAGGCGGGGGCGGAGCCTGCCATCTCGATGGCATGGTCGACGCCGCCCTTGGTGATCTCCTTCACCTTGTCCACGATGTCCGGGTCGGAGGCGAGGAAGGTGTCGGTGGCGCCCAGTTCGCGGGCCAGATCGAGCTTGGCCTGGGAGAGGTCGATGGCCACCACCTGGTCCGCCCCCGCCGCGATGGCGCCCAGCACCGAGGACAGGCCGACGCCGCCAAGCCCGATCACGGCCACGCTCTGGCCGGGCTTCACCTGGCAGGTGTTCACCACCGTGCCCACCCCGGTCATGACCGCGCAGCCGAACAGAGCCGCATCCACCAGCGGCACTTCGGGGTCGATCTTCACGATGGAGCGGCGGGAGATGACCGCATATTCGGCGAAGGCCGACACGCCGCAATGGTGATAGACGTCCGTGCCATCATCGCAATGCAACCGGCGATCCCCCGAAATCAGCAGGCCGGCGCCATTGGCGGCCTGGCCGGGGCTGCACAATTGTGCGCGGCCTTCCATGCAGGAAGGGCAGGTGCCGCAGGTGGGCAGAAAGCTCATCACCACATGGTCGCCGGGGACAAGGTCGGTGACGCCGGGGCCAGTCTCCACCACCACGGCGGAGGCCTCGTGGCCGAGCACCATGGGGATCTGACGCAGCCGGTCGCCATTGATGACGGAAAGGTCCGAGTGGCACAGGCCCGCGGCGGCGATCTTCACCAGCACCTCGTCACGCCCCGGCGGGTCGAGCTCGATGGTCTCGATGCGCAGCGGCCGGGTCTCGGCATAAGGCCGGGCGACCGGCGAGGAATGAAGAACGGCGGCGCGGATACGCATATGTGCCTCCCTGAATGGTCTTACGGCCTGAGGCCGGTCGGCAGTCCCGCATGCGCGCCGGACCTTCGCCAGCGCGCGCCGCGCGACTCACTCACACGCTATTTGCCCCGCCCATGCGCCGGTGAAAAGCGGGAAACGCAAGCGCGGGCGCGGCGGCCGCAGAGGCGCGGTGTCACGCCCCAACGCGGCCCCTCAGCGGGCCTGCGCCAGCATAGCGGCGCGGCCTTCCGCATCGGCGGTCCAAAGTTCGAGGCCGTCCGCGCCCTCCACCGCATTAAGGGTCAAAGGGGCGCCATCGAAGATGGGGCGCACCGAGCGGAAGGAAAACTCGCTCGGCCGCCGGCCCAGCAGGCGGGCGGCGAATTCCACCAGCAGCGTCGCCTGGAGCGGCCCATGCACCACGAGGCCCGGATAGCCTTCCTCCACCTGGCAGTAGGTGCGGTCATAATGGATGCGGTGGCTGTTGAAGGTGATGGCCGAATAGCGGAACAGCATCACCGGGCCGGCATCGACGCTCTCCTGCCAGCTGGGCACACGGGGCGGCTCGGCCTTGCCCTGCCCGCCGGCCGGCGCATCGACGCCGCGATAGACGATGTCCTGCCGCTCGCGCAATGCGAGGCCCCGGGGGGTGGAGATCTCGTGCGCCACGGTGACGAAGCACAAGGTGCCGGTGCGGCCTTCCTTCACCACCACATCGGCAATGCGCGAGGCCCGCGTCACCTCGTCGCCCACCCGCACGGCATCCAGGAACTGCAGCTCGCCTCCCGCCCACATGCGGCGCGGCAGTGGCACCGGAGGCAGGAAGCCACCGCGGGCCGGATGCCCGTCCGGCCCGACGCCGCGCAAGGGGACGGTGGGCTGGGCAAGGCACCAATGGGCGGTGAGGATCGCCGCATCCCCCGACACCGGCTCTCCTGCATCCTGGTCGAGGGTCACGCGCATTTCGCGTGCCTTCTGGGGGGTCACCGCATCAGACGCGGTGTCGGTGCGGCCGATCCAGCCGCGCAGCGTCTCGATGTCCAGAGTGTGCGACATGGCGGGTCCTTCTGGGATGTCTTGGCGGCGCAAGGTGCGCCCGCCCGGGAAGCTGGGCTGCGAGCTAACAGCTTCCCGCCCCCCTTCGGAAGCCGGGAAAAGCGATGGCGGGGGATCGGGGAAAGTTATGGCCGGCGAGGGTGACGGCTGCACGAGGCAATAATCACGCATAGAACATGTTTAATTTTGAAAACCACTCCATTTATCCACAAGTCCGATTGAAATACGGAAATTTACAGGATAGCTCTCCGGCACATTTCGGAGATCGTTTTCATGCAAACATTCCTGTCCCGCGCTGCGCTGCTGGCCGCCGGCCTCCTGGCCGGGCTCTCCCCGGCCCTGGCCGATCAGAAGCCCCTGCGCATCGGCGTGCTGAACGACCAGTCCGGCATCTATGCGGACATGGCCGGCCCCGGTTCGGTGATCGCCGCCCAGATGGCGGTGGAGGACTTTGGCGGCAAAGTGCTCGGCCGCCCCATCGAGATCGTGGCCGGCGACCACCAGAACAAGCCGGACGTGGGCGCGGCCATCGTCTCGCGCTGGATCGACCAGGACAATGTGGAGGTGATTGCCGATATCCCCACCTCCTCCGTGCTGCTGGCGGTGCAGGAGATCGGCCGCACCAAGAACAAGCTGGTGCTCGCCTCCACCGGCGGCTCGTCGGATTTCACCGGCAAGGCCTGTGCCCCCACCGGCATCCACTGGACCTATGACACCTATGCGCTGGCAGCCGGCACCGGCGCCTCGCTCGCCAAGGACGGCCCCTGGTTCTTCATCACCGCCGACTATGCCTTTGGCACCGCGCTGGAGCGCGACACCAAGGCGGCCGTGCTGAAGAATGGCGGCAAGGTGGTGGGCTCCGTGCGCCATCCGCAGGGCACCACCGACTTCTCTTCCTTCCTGCTCCAGGCCCAAGGCGCCGGCGCCAAGCTGATCGCCTTTGCCAATTCCGGCGCGGACCAGGTCAATGCCATCAAGCAGGCCAATGAGTTCGGCCTCCCGCAGTCCGGCATCAAGCTGGCGGGCCTCTATCTCCACATCACCGACATCCACGCCATCGGCCTGCCCGTCGCCCAGGGTCTCATCCTGACCCAGGGCTTCTATTGGGACCTGAATGACGAGACCCGCGCCTGGTCGAAGCGCTTCTATGAGCGCCACAAGGCCATGCCCACCATGGGCCAGGCGGGCACCTATTCGGCCATCCTGCATTATCTCAAGGCGGTGAAGGCCACCGGCACCACCGACACCCAAACCGTGGTGGCGCAGATGAAGGCCACCCCGGTGGACGATTTCTTCGCCCATGGCGGCCGCATCCGCGAGGACGGGCGCATGGTGCACGACCTCTACCTCCTGCAGGTGAAGACGCCGGCCGAGCAGAAATATCCCTGGGACTATCTCAAGCTCATCCGCGTCATCCCCGGCGACGAGGCCTTCCGGCCTCTGGAGGACGGCGACTGCCCGCTGGTCACCAAGGCGGCGGCGAAGTAGCACGCCCGGCGCCGGCTCAGGCCGGCGCCACTTCCCGGCGGGCGATCTTCTCCCGCCAAAGCGCCGGTCCCAGCGTATGCACCGACTGGCCGACGCTATCCACCGCCACCGTGACCGGCATGTCCTCCACGGTGAATTCGTAGATGGCCTCCATGCCCAGGTCCTCGAAGGCCAGCACCCGCGCCGCCTTCACGGCTTTCGAGACCAGATAGGCCGCCCCGCCGATGGCGATGAGATAGGCCGCCTTGTGGCGGGCGATGGCCTCGATGGCCACTGGCCCCCGCTCGGCCTTGCCCACCATGGCCAGGAGGCCGGTGGAGAGGATCTGGTCCGTATAGGCGTCCATGCGGGTGGAGGTGGTGGGACCGGCGGGGCCGACCGCCTCGTCCCCCACCGGGTCCACCGGGCCCACATAATAGATCACCCGGTCCTTCAGGCTGACGGGCAGGTCCTCGCCCCGGGCCATCATGGCGACCATGCGCTGGTGGGCGGCATCGCGGCCGGTGAGCATGCGCCCGTTCAGGAGTAGCTTTTCGCCCGGCCGCCAGCTTTCCACCTCGGCGCGGGTGAGCGTATCGAGATCGACCCGCCGGGCGGCGGAGGTGGCGGCATCAAGGGCCACTTGCGGCCAGAGCGACAGGTCCGGCGGATCGAGCCGCACGGGGCCGGAGCCGTCCAGCACGATGGTGGCATGGCGGTTGGCGGCGCATTGGGGAATGAGCGCCACCGGCTTTGACGCCGCATGGGTGGGATAGGTGGCGATCTTCACGTCCACCACGGTGGTGAGCCCACCCAGACCCTGCGCCCCGATGCCCAGCGCATTGATCTTCTCGTAAAGCTCGATGCGCAATTCCTCGATCTTGTTGGTGGGGCCGCGGGCGAGAAGATCGGTCATGTCGATCTCCTCCAGCAGGGCCTCCTTGGCGATGAGCATGGCCTTTTCCGCCGAGCCGCCAATGCCGAGCCCGATGACGCCCGGAGGGCACCAGCCCGCGCCCAGCTCCGGTACCGTCTTCAGCACCCAGTCCACCACCGAGGCGCCGGGATTGAGGGTGGCAAAGCGCGCCTTGTTCTCCGAGCCGCCGCCCTTGGCCGCCAGCGTGATCTCCACCGTGCGGCCGGGCACCAGCTCCACATGCACCACGGCGGGAGCATTGTCGCGGGTGTTGCGGCGGGCAAAGAGCGGGTCCTCCACCATGGAGGCGCGTAGTGGATTGGTCTCATCCAGATAGGCCCGGCGCACGCCCTCATGGATGAGGTCGGCAAGTGGGCGGTTCGTGGCGAAGCGCACCTCCATGCCCACTCTCACGAAGGCCACCACGAGCCCGGTATCCTGGCAGATGGGCCGGTGCCCCAGGGCCGCCATGCGGGAATTCACCAGGATCTGCCCGATGGCATCCCGCGCCGAAGGAGAGGCTTCCCGCTCATAGGCGCTGGAGAGATGGGCGATGAAATCCGCCGGGTGGAAGTAGGAGATGTATTGCAGCGCGTCGGCGACGGAGGCGACCACATCCTCCTCTGCGATGACCACGGCGGGATTCATTCAACACACCTTTCAAGCTGCCAGAGGCGAGGGCGGCACGGGCCGCCCCCGTCCCGGCTCTCACATTTCCATGACCATGGGCGCGGGATAATAGCGGAAGCCCTGGCCCTGCGCCGCCACATGGCCGAAGCCCGGCCAGGCGAAATGATAGGCCAGAACCGGGATGCGGTTGGCCGCCAGCATGGTCAGGATCTTCACCCGCGACTGGGCCGATTGCTTGGGATCGGTGTCATAGACGAATTCGGTCAAGGGCTCCTGGAGCAGGAGGACCGGATGATGCGCGAGGTCGCCGATATAGCACAGCGACTTGCCGCCCGAATTGATCATGAACACCGTGTGCCCGACCGTATGGCCGGGCGCCGAGATGGCGGTGATGCCGGGCAGGAATTCCTGGCCGTCCTTGAAGAAGACCATGCGGTCGCGGTTGGGCACCAGGTTCTTGCGGGCCTGGTCGAGGAAGGCCTTCAGGTTCGGCCCCACCGTCTTCTCGTCGGTCCAGTAATCGTAATCGGCCTGCGAGATATAGAATTGCGCATTGGGGAAGTTGCGCGAGCCGTCATCGGCCATGCAGCCCCCGCAATGATCGATATGGGCGTGGCTCATCACCACCGCATCCACATCCTTGGGGTCGATGCCGGCCTCCTTCATGGTCTGCAGCAGCTTGCCGGTGGTGGGGCCGAACAGCTTGGAGGAGCCCATGCCGGTGTCGAACACGATCAGCTTGTCGCCGGTGTTCAGGATCAGGATGTTCTGCTCCAGCACCGCATTGGAGAGCGGGAGGAAATTGTCCTTCAGCTGCTTGTCCATGTCGGCGGCGGAAAGGCCGGTGAAATTGCTGTGGGGGTCGCCCAGCGGCAGCGTGCCGTCGGACACCACGGTGATTTCCCCGTCGCCGAACTTGAAGCGGTAGAAATAGGGGGCGGGCTTGCCCACCAGCGGCGCCTTGGCGAAGGCCGACGAGGCGCTCGTAATCAGGCCCGCCCCGCCCGCCAGCGCGCCCAGCGAAAGGGCGCCGCCGAGCAAGGCATGCCGGCGGCTGATCTTCATCCTTGGGTCGATCATTTCGTTTCTCCCTGACATGCCGGACGCCGGCCGCCGGTGCCTTCGCCAGGGCGACGAAGGTCCGAAGGTCCGGCACCGGCTTCCTGCGGCGCCTGTTCTCGCGCCTTGTCCCCGGCACCAAGAGACCGGACCGCCGCCGGGGGCCTGCGGTCGGAAGGGAAAAGGCTCAGGCCGCCGGGCGCGACAAGGCGAGAAGGTCGGCGACCTTGGGCTGGCGGGCGGCATCCAGGATGGCGCCGCACAAGGCGTTCGCCTTCTCGCCCAGCACGGGGCCGGCCAGGGTTGCGAACTTGCCGGCGAGCGCATCATCCGAGGGGAAGCTCTCCGGCTCGCCGGAGGGGTCGGGAATGCTGGCGGTGAGGGTGCCGGCGGTGGTCTCCACGCTCAGCTCGGCGCCGAAAGGATGGGGCCGGCCCTCCAGGCGCGAATCCGCCACCACCTCGATGCGGTCGCACAGGGCATCGATGGCCCCTTCCCCCAACCGCCGATAATCGTCCCAGCCGAACGAACCCTGGTCGAGGGCGACAGCCGCGGTGAACGGCATGGAGAATTGCCCGTCCACCACGTTGCGCGCCCGGCGCTTGTCGGCCAGTGGCGCGCCCGTGAGCGTGATGCCGTTGGGATGGAGGCCGACGCGGACCTTCACCACGTCGGCCGCGGAGAATTTGTGGGTGTCGCGCAGCTTCAACAGGCCGTCGAGCGCCGCATGAGTGTAGCGGCAGGAGGGATAGGGCTTCAGGCCGATGAGCAGCGTCTCCCACACGGTGCCGAGGTCCGCCACCGCCTTGGCCGGGTCGGCGCCGTCCGTGTACGCATGCAGGAATCCATGCTTGCCCTCCACCGCCTCGCTGGCGCCCTTGAAGCCCTCGGCGGCGAGCGTTGCGGCGATCAGGCCGTTCATGGCGGAGGCGCCCACCTGGTAGCGCTTGTTCCAGGCCCCGTTGACCAGGAATTGCAGCGACCCCGCCGCCTGGCTGCCCGCCACCCCGAAGGCGCAGGCAATGCCGGCCGCATCGAGGCCCAACAGCTTGCCGGCGGCCGCCGCCCCGCCAAAGGCACCGGCGGTGGCCGTGGGGTGGAAGCCGCGCCCGTAATGGACGGTGGGATCAAGGGCAAGGCCCAGGCGGCAGCACACTTCATAGCCGGCGATCACCGCCACCACGAAGTCGCGCCCGCTCGAACCCGCCATCTCCGCCGCCGCCAGCGCAGCTGAGACCACCGGGGCGCTGGGATGAAGGGAAGAGGCGGCATGGGTGTCGTCGAAATCCAACGAATGGCCGAACGTGCCGTTCAAAAGCGCCGCCGCCGCCGGCCCATAGGTGCGGGCCTGGCCGATGACGGTGCACTCGCCTGCCCCGCCAAGGCCCAGGCGATCCACCATGGCGAGAATCGAGGGAGAGGAATCCGCCTCCGCCCCGCCCCGCGCCACGTTGCCAAAGAAATCGAGAATGAGCCGCTCGGCCCGGGCCACCACGGGCGCGGGAATGTCCTCGAAGCGAAGGTCCGCCACGAAGCGGGCGAGGATCTGTGTTTCGTCGGCCATAGGGTCCTCCCGGTCGGCCTGATCTTGGTCACCCGCGACGCGCGCCGCAGGCTCCGTTTGGAGGCGAACAGTGAGCGCGCCGCGGCCCCATGCGAAATAGGGAATTGCGCTTCCCGCCATAAGTCCGCGCTATGGCCGAAGCTTCCCTTGGGGCGCTTCAGTATAACTTTCCCATATGCCAGCTAGGCCACACTTATATTTGTATTCTGGCGGCGGCCCGGCAAGTTTGCCCTTCCATGGGAAAGGCCCCCTTGCCGGGTGGCCCTCAATCCCCAAAGACAGCCGCAAGCAGCATGGCGGAGCACAGATGCAGCGCGATCTCGAAGGCCTCCTCGTCGTTTCGGTGGAACAGGCGGTGGCCGCGCCCTATGTCTCCGGCCGGCTGGCGGATGCGGGCGCGCGGGTCATCAAGGTGGAGCGACCGGAAGGGGATTTCGCCCGCAATTATGACAGCCTCGTCCATGGCGAGAGCGCCTATTTCGTCTGGCTGAACCGGGGCAAGGAATCCGTCTGCCTCGATCTGAAGGCCCCCGACGACCTCGCCATCCTCAAAGAGATGGTGGCGCAGGCGGATGTCTTCATCCAGAATCTCGCCCCCGGCGCCATCGACCGCCTGGGCTTTGCCCCGGACAAGCTGCGCGCCGCCAATCCGCGCCTCATCACCTGCTCCATTTCCGGCTATGGCGACGAAGGCCCGTTCCGGGACCTGAAAGCCTATGACCTGCTGGTGCAGGCGGAGAGCGGGCTGTCCTCCATCACTGGCAACGCACACGGCTCGGCGCGCGTGGGCGTCTCCGTGTGCGACATCGCGGCGGGCATGACCGCCTTCCAGGCGGTGCTCCAGGCGCTGTTTGCCCGCGAGCGCACCGGCGAGGGGCGGCACATCGCGGTCTCGCTCTATCATGCGCTCGCCGACTGGATGAATGTGCCCTATCTGCAATTTGCCTATGGCGGCAAGACGCCGGACCGGGCCGGCCTCAGCCATCCCACCATCGCGCCCTATGGCGCCTATGCCTGCGGCGACGACAAGGCGGTGCTCATCTCCGTCCAGAACGAGCGGGAATGGGGGATGCTGTGCGCCGATGTGCTGGGGCGCCCGGAGGTGGCGACCGACCCGCGCTTCACCAGCAACAATCTGCGGGTGGCCAACCGGCCAGCCCTCGATGCCCTCATCGGCGCGGCCTTTGCCGCCGCCCCGCGCGAGACCATCGTGGAGCGGCTTGAGAAGGCGCGCATCGCCTATGGGCGAGTCAGCACCATGGATGACCTGGTGCGCCATCCCCAGAACCGCTACGTGACGGTGGACACGCCGTCCGGTCCCGTGCGCTATCTGGCGCCGGGCGCGCTCATCAACCACACCTTGCCCACCTTTGGACCGGTGCCAGCCTTGGGTGAACAGACCGACGCGCTGCGCGACGAGTTCTCCCCCGCCCGCCGCGCCACCGCCTGAACGGAACACGCCCCATGCCCGAGCCCGCCCCCTCCCCGCGCCGCCCGGTGGGCGTGACGCTGGACATCATCGCCGCCCAGATCGGCCCGCTGGAGGGCCTCTCCATCCTGGACGTGGGTTGCGGCGGAGGCGGCCTTGCCCGCGCCTTGGGCGCGAAGGGGGCCAAGGTGACCGGCGTCGATCCGCAGGAGGCCGCGCTCGCCACAGCCCGCACCCGCGCACCCGACGCGGACTTTCGGCAAGCGGGCGCCGAGGCCCTGCCCTTCCCCAATGCCAGCTTCGACCGGGTGGTGTTCCTGAATTCCCTCCACCATGTGCCGGTGCCGCTCATGGGCGCGGCGCTGAAGGAGGCGGTCCGCGTCAGCCGGGGGCCGGTGCTGGTGGTGGAGCCGCTGGCGGAAGGCCCCTTCTTCCGCGCCATGCTCCCCGTGGAGGACGAGACCCCCATCCGTGCCGCCGCCCAGGCTGCCATCGCGGCGGCAGTGGAAGCGGGCGCGGTGACGCGCCTCGCCAGCGGGGAATATGACGATGTGCGCCGCTTCGCCGATGCGGACGCCTTCCTCGCCATGATCGTGGCCGTGGACCCTGCCCGCGCGGCGACCGCCGAGCGCGAGCGGGCCCGCGTGGTGGAACTGGTGGCGCAGGAAGGCGCACCCACCGAGGGCGGCGTGCTCTTGCCCCAGCCCCACCGCTTCGACGTGCTGGCGCGATAGCCCGTCCCCATCTTTCCCGCGCATCGCAGCCATAACTTTTGCCCGAAGCGCGTGCGGAACGTTATATGGTGCCGCTCTGACACGGAGCGGCACGGCGCCCTTGCCGTCGCCCACAAAGCCGGGATCGCCGGCCACCGGAAACGCCATGGATCTGCGCCAGCTTCGCTATTTCGTCACCATCGTCGAGGTGGGCTCCTTCTCCAAGGCCGCCCATCGGCTGCGGGTCGCCCAGCCGGCGCTCAGCCAGCATGTGCGCAACATGGAGCAGGACCTCGGCGTCGAGCTTTTATTCCGCAACCCACAGGGCGTGCGCCCCACCGAGGCGGGTGAGACGCTGGTGCGCCATGCCCGGCTCATTCTCGGCCAGATGGAGGTGGCGCGCGAGGCGGTGCGCGGCGGCATGAGCGAACCGTCCGGAGAAGTGCGTTTCGGCATGCCCGGCACCATCAGCCAGATGCTGTGCGTGCCGCTCATCTCCGAGGCGCGCCGGCGCTATCCGAAAGTGAAGCTGCGCGTCGCCGAGGCCATGAGCGGCTTCGTGCTGGACTGGCTGCGCGAAGGCAAGATCGACCTCGGCATCCTCTATCGCACGGTGAACGACCGGGGCCTGGTGGCCCGGCGCATCCTCACCGAGGATCTCTGCCTCATCGGCTCTGCGCTCTCCCCCAGCCCGGACGCGCCTGACGAAGGGCCCGTGCCCTTCTCGCAAGTGGCAGAACTGACCCTCATCTTGCCGAGCCCCGGCCACGGCCTGCGCGAACTCATCGAGGAGCGGGCGCTTTCCGAGGGCGTGCGGCTGTCCACCGTGATCGACATCGACACCTACGGCCAGATCAAGCTCTTGGTGGAAGGCGGGCTCGGCTATGCCATCCTCCCCGAGGCGGCGGTGAAGCGGGAGGTGAGCGAAGGCCGCCTGCGCGCCTGGCCCGTGGGCGTGCCGGTGCTCACCCGCGACCTGCACATCGTCTGCCCCTCCGACCGTCCGCTCTCAAACGCCGTGCGCGCCATCGACGCGCTCGCCCATGCGACCCTGGTGCGCCTCGTGCAGGAGGGCGCCTGGGGCGCCCGCCTGATTGCACCGGAGGAGGAAGCGGACGGCGCCGCCTGACCTTTATCCCAAGGCTCAGAAGCAGCTGGTGGGGGCGCCCTCTTCCACGATGCGCTTCCAGTCCGGCCCCAGCGTCTCGCGGGCGGGAAGGGCATTCTCGCTGCCCGGCTCGCCGTCCTTGAACATGCGGATATAAAAGTCCTGATTGTAGCTCCCGGTGGGGACGGTGGCGCCGGGCTTGTAGGACGTGGTGGTGGTCACCTGCCCGTTGGGCTGAGTCGTCCGTGTGGTCTGGTAGGTGCCGGGCTGCTGCACATAGCGCACATTGTTGGCGCTCTGCTCGCCCAGCACGATGTAGCGGTCAAAGCCGGACCGGATCGTCTCCACCGCCGCAGCTTTCGCTGCCACCGCCGCCGCCTGGGTGCTTCCGCATTCCGGGTCCACCTGCGCCTTGATGATGGCTTCATTCTGCGCGGTGCGCACGGTTTCGGTGCTGGCGCAGGCGCACAGGAGCAACGGCAGAAGAAGAGTTGAAATCTTTCGCATTATTGCAGCCCCATGACGACGCGGAAGCCCGACCTGCCACCGTATAAAGACGCTCACGCGCGCAGAGTCGAGGGGCTTTCACTCAAGCCCTGTGGTCATCGCCCTCTTTTGCCGGCCCGCTTGTCTTTCGGAACGCCCCGGCGATGCCCCAGATTGCCACGGCAGGCAAGAGGGATGCACGCACCGGCTCGATGACGGTATGAGGCCGACACGCCATAGGTTTTCGCTATGACATCCAAGTCAAAATAGTCTTTTGAGATAGCCCCGCCAGAACACAAGATGCCCCCGCTCCGCTTCGGGCGGACACGGGAATAATCATCGCATCAAGCGGGATGGAGGAACGCCGACCATGATCCGTCGATTCTTGGCGGCCGCGGGGCTGTCGCTTATGAGCCTCATGCCGGCGCTGGCCCAGGACAAGCCGGCCGAGCTGCGCATCGGCATCACCACTTACAGCTCCGGCGCCGCCTCCGTCTTCGGCGTGCCGGCGCGCGACGCGGCCGAGCTTCTGGCCGAGGATATCAACAAGAAGGGCGGTATTCAGGGCGTGCCGGTGAAGCTCTACTTCATCGACGAGGGCGCCGGCATCGAAACGCTGATGACCGAATACCGCCGCATGGTGCAGGACACCAAGGTGGACGTGATGTTCGCGTCCATCTCCTCCGGTGTCTGCAACAAGATCGCGCCGCTGGCGGAGGACCTGAAGGTTCTCAACTTCATGTGGGATTGCGGCACCCAGCGCATCCTGGAAGACGACAAATATGCCTACGTCTTCCGCACCCAGGCCAATGCCACCCCCGAGGTGCTCGCCCCCCTGCTCTATCTCCTGAAGACCAAGCCGGACTTCAAGACGGTGGCGGTGGTGAACCAGGACTATGCCTGGGGCCGTGACAGCTGGGCCATCTTCTCCGAGGCGCTGAAGGTTCTGAAGCCCGACGCCAAGGTGGTGGCCGAGTTCTTCCCCAAGTTCGGCGCGCCGGACTTCTCCACCGAAGTCTCCCGCCTGCTGGCTTTGCGTCCGGACGTGATCCTCTCCACCTCCTGGGGCGGCGATCTCGACACCTTCGTGCGCCAGGCCAACCAGCGCGGCCTGTTCCGCACCTCCCAATTCGTGCTGCCGCTGGCGGAAAGCTCGCTGGAGCGCCTCGGCAACGATCTGCCCGAGGGCGTGATCGTGGGCGGGCGTGGCGATCATTACTTCCTTCATCCGGAAATGAAGGGCGATCCCAAGTTCAAGGCCTTCATCGACGCCTACAAGGCCAAGACCGGCCACTATCCGATCTATTCGGTGTTCCACATGGCCCAGGCCTTCGCCGCCCTCCAGGCGGTCTATGACAAGGCGGTGGCGGCCAATGGCGGCAAGTGGCCCACCAAGGAGCAGGTGGCGGCGGCCATGCCCGGCCTGAAGTTCCAGGCCTTCGGCCGCCCGGTGGAAATCCGCGCCGACGGCCAGGGCATCGAGGACCAGCTCATCGGCACCACCAAGCGCGTGCCCGGCTATTCCTTCGACGTGCTGGACAAGATGATGATCTTCCCCGCCTCCCAGCTCATGCCGCCGGTGGGCCAGAAGTCGGAAGCCTGGATCAAGACCCTGACCCCGGCCCTTATCGACATCAAGGTCGATACCTTCTCCCACGGCAACTGACGCCGTCTCGACGGTCCCCGGCACCGGACGCACGCCCGGTGCCGATCATATCCCCCGCGCCGACGTCACGGGCGCGGAAGGTTCGGCAGGCGGCCGGCGCGGTGGCGCGCGGCACGCGGTCCCGGAAGGTCGCTCATGTCATTCGACACCCTGATGCTCGCCGTCTGCGACGGCATCGCCTATGCCTCTTTGGTCTTCCTCGTCGCCGTGGGGCTGACCTTCATCTTCGGCGTGCTGGGCGTGCTCAACATTGCCCACGGCTCCTTCTACGCGCTCGGCGCCTATCTGGCGGTGAGCGCCGGCATCGCGCTGACGAAAGCCGGCTTCAGCCCCTGGCTGACCTTCCCGGCCCTGTTCGTCGCGGCCCTTGCGGTCGGCATCGTGCTGGGCGGGCTGATGGAGAAGTTCCTGCTCCAGCGCATCTATGACAAGGAACAGGTGCTCCAGATCCTCGTCACCTTCGCCATCTTCATGATGCTGGAGAATGTGCAGCGCCTGGTCTGGGGCGTGCAGCCCTATTTCATGTCGGAGCCGCTGCAATTGCTGGGCAATGTGGAATTGTTCGGAATCAGCTACACGGCCTACCAGACCATCTTCCTGCCCATCCTCGCCATCATCGTGCTCGTGGGCCTGCGCACCTTCCTGCGCCACACTTCGGCGGGCGCGCAGATCCTGGCCGTCACCGAGGATCGCGAGGCCGCCAGCGCCATCGGCATCAATGCAGAGCGGGTCTACTTCCTGACCTTCATCGTCGGCGCGAGCCTTGCGGCGCTGGGCGGCGCGGTGGCGGCGCCCACCACCTCGCTCATTCCCGGCATGGGCGCGGAGATGATCGTCCTGTCCTTCGCGGTGGCCGCCACCGCCGGCCTTGGCCAGATCGAGGGCGCGGCGGTGGCCGCCCTGATGATCGGCCTCGGGCGTTCGCTCGCCGTCTATGTGGCCCCCGAATTCGAGGTGCTCGTGCCCTATATTCTCATGGTGCTGGTGCTCATCGTCCGCCCGAGCGGCCTGTTCGGCGCGCCCCAGCTGCGGAAGATCTGACATGACCGCCCGCTCCCTCTTCTTCCTTCTCGTCGCGGCGGTTCTCGCCGCCATCCCCTTCTTCCTGCCCTCGGCGGAGACGTTCCTCGCCATCGTCTATGCCAAGAGCCTGGCGGTGCTCGGCATCATCCTGCTGCTCCAGGCGGGGCAGGTCTCGTTCGGCCACGGCATGTTCTTCGCGACCGGCGCCTATACGGTGGCCTTCCTTGGCCGGAGCCTGGGCGGCGGAGACCTCGGCCTGCTCATCGTGGCGAGCGTCTTCACCTCGGCCATCCTGGGCCTCGTGGTGGGGCTCTTCGTGGTGCGCTACCGCTACATCTTCTTCGGCATGCTCAACCTTGCCTTCTCCATGGTGCTCTATTCCATCCTGGAGAAGTTCTTCCACCTGACCGGCGGCTCCGATGGCCTGCGCATTCGCCGTCCCACCGTGTTCGGTCAGGCCTTCGAGCGCGCCGGCTTCGATGGCGTGCTCTATTACCTGACGCTTATCCTCGCGCTCGCCTCGGCCTATCTGGTCTGGCGCTATCTGAAGAGCCCGCTGGGCCAGGCGCTCAAAGCCATCAAGACCAACGAGACGCGGCTCGAATATATCGGCCTGTCCGCCCGCACCGTGCTGCTCGTGGGCTATGTGATCTCGGCGGTGCTGTGCGGCCTCGGCGGGGCGGCGCTGGGCGTCATCCAGGGCATCGCCACGCCGGAATACAGCTATTGGACGCGCTCGTCTGAATTCGTCTTCATCGCCATCCTCGGCGGCGTGGGAAATGTGGCCGGCGCGCTCACGGGCTCCCTGGTCTATGAGGCGATCCGCACCTATGCGGCGGCCTTCGTGGCCGATTCCTGGCAGCTCATCCTCGGCTTCGTGCTGCTGGTCATCATCCTGCGCGCGCCCACCGGCATTGTCGGCATGGTGGAAACCATCGCCGCCCGCCGCCGGGCCGCGCGCCCCGCCCACCCCGTCGCGACGGAGCCCGCGGAATGAACGCGCACGCTCATCCCATCCTGCTGGAGGCCCGGGGCCTGGAGATCCGTTTCGGCGGCGTGGTGGCTGCCGATGGCATCGACCTTGACGTCCGGGCCGGCGAGAACCTCGCCATCATCGGCCCCAACGGCGCCGGCAAGACCACCTTTCTCAATATCTGCACCGGCTATCTGCGGCCCAAGGCTGGCTCGGTGCGGTTCGAGGACAAGGAGATCACCGCCCAGCCGCCGCGCGACATCACCCGCCTCGGCATCGCCCGCGCCTTCCAGATCCCGCAGCTCTTTTCCGACCACACGGTGCTGGAAAACATGCTGCTGGCCGCCGCCGTCCGCGAGCGGCGCTGGAACCTCCTGCGGCCCCTCGACCATATCGCCGAGCGAGGCGAGATGATCGCCCTCCTCGATCTGGTGGGCTGCGCCGATGACAAGGACAAGCGCGCCGGCGAACTGCCGGAAGGCCATCGCAAGCTGGTGGACATCGCCATCGCGCTGGCTTTGAAGCCCAAGCTCCTGCTCATGGACGAGCCAACATCGGGCGTCGCCTCGGCGGACAAGTTCGAGGTGATGGAGATCCTCGTTTCGGCACTCGCCAAGGCCAAGGTGTCCTCGGTCTTCGTGGAGCACGACATGGACATGGTGCAGCGCTATGCCAGCCGGGTGGCGGTGTGGAGCACCGGCAAGATCAAGCGCCTCGGGACGCCGAAGGAGGTCCTGGAGGACCCCGAGGTGATCCGCACGGTCATCGGAGGCTGAGCCATGCTGAACCTCGATCACGTCACCGTCTCCTTCGGCGCCGTCCCGGTGCTGCGCAATGTCACTTTCGCCATGAAGGAAGGCGAGACGGTCGCCTTCATCGGCCGCAACGGCGCGGGCAAGACCACCACTTTGCGCACCATCATGGGCTTCACCCAAAATGGCGGGCGCATCACCTTCGACGGCCATGATCTGGCCGCCGTGCCCGCCCACAAGCGGCCGGGCCTCGGCATCGGCTATGCGCCGGAAGACCGCCGGCTGTTCTCAAGATTCACGGTGGAAGAGAACATCCTCCTGCCCGCCCAGGTGGCCAAGCTCGACGCCGCCGAGACCAAGCGCCGGCTCGACCGGGTCTATGACATCCTGCCCGAACTGAAGGAGATGGCGCGGCGCCCCGCCGGCTCCGTCTCCGGCGGACAGGGCAAGATGGTGGCGCTCGGCCGCGCGCTCATGCTCGCCACCCGCCTCGTTCTGCTGGACGAGCCCTTCCAGGGCCTCGCCCCGGTGCTGGCCAACCGCTACGCCGAGGCGCTGCGGCGCCTGCGGGACGCGGATTCCAGCCTTACCCTCATCATCACCGAATCCAACCCCCACCTCCTGCGCTCCTTTGCCGAACGCACCATCACCATCGAGCGCGGCGAGATCGCGCAGGACGTGGCAAACGAAGGACTGGCCGCATGACCGAGCACGTGCCCGCACCCGCAGGGGCGGTTGCCGCCGCCAAGGGCGTCTTCATCAATAGCGCTTGGCGCCCGGCTGCCTCCGGCCGCGAGCTGGACGTGGTGGCGCCCGCCGAAGGCGTGGTGTTCGCCCGCATCGCCGCCGGCACCAAGGCGGACGTGGACGCGGCGGTGGCCGCCGCGCGCCATGCGGTGGAGGAAGGCCCCTGGAGCCGCCTCACCGCCACCGAGCGCGGGCGCCTGCTCTCCAAGCTCTCCGTCGCCATCGCCGACCATGCGGAGGAACTGGCCAAGCTCGAAGCCCGCGACACCGGCAAGCCCATGAAGCAGGCGCGCGCCGACATTGTCGCCGCCGCGCGTTACTTCGAATTTTACGGCGGCGCCGCCGACAAGCTGCATGGCGAGACCATTCCCTTCCTCGCCGGCTATTTCGTGCCCACCGAGCGGGTGCCCCACGGCGTCACCGCCCACATCATCCCCTGGAACTACCCCGCCCAGATGTTCGGCCGCACCATCGGCCCGGCGCTCGCCGTGGGCAATGCCACTGTCGTTAAGCCGGCCGAGGATGCCTGCCTGACCCCGCTGCGCATCGCCGAACTGGCCGCCGAGGTGGGCTTCCCAGAGGGCGCAATCAATATCGTGCCTGGCCTTGGCGAAGAGGCGGGCGCGGCGCTGTCCTCCCACCCGGACATCGACTTCATCGCCTTCACCGGCTCGCCGGAAGTGGGCGCTATGATCCAGACCGCCGCCGCCAAGAACCATATCGGCTGCACGCTGGAACTGGGCGGCAAGTCGCCCCACGTGGTGTTCGCTGATGCGGATTTCGACGTGGCCATTCCGGTCATCGCCAACACCGTGGTGCAGAATGCCGGGCAGACCTGCTCGGCCGGCTCGCGCCTGCTGGTGGCGCGCTCCGCCTATGACGAGGTGGTCTCGCGCCTTGCGGCCCGCTTCGCCACGCTGCGCGCCGGATCGCCCGAGATGGACCTGGACCTCGGCCCGGTCATCAATGCCAAGCAGAAGGAGCGGGTGGACGGCTTCTTCTCCCGCGCGGCCGACACCGGCGTCGCCGTGGTGGCGCAGGGTGAGGTGGCCGAAGGCGTACCCGGCGGCGGCTTCTACGTGCCGCCCCGCGTGTTCGGCCCGGTGCCGCGCACCCATGAACTGGCCACCGACGAAGTGTTCGGCCCGGTCATTTCCGTGCTGCCCTTTGACGACGAGGCCGACGCCATTCGCCTGGCCAACGGCACCGAGTTCGGCCTCATGGCCGGCATCTGGTCGAAGGA
The DNA here is from genome assembly GCF_056314145.1 of Aquabacter sp. DMC10. Taxonomy (NCBI): domain Bacteria; kingdom Pseudomonadati; phylum Pseudomonadota; class Alphaproteobacteria; order Hyphomicrobiales; family Xanthobacteraceae; genus Aquabacter; species Aquabacter sp. DMC10. Next base: position 588,102 of record NZ_JBQUYX010000002.1, read on the forward strand.
CGCCTCCCGCGCCATCCGCGTCGCCCGCAAGGTGAAGGCGGGGCAGGTCTATGTGAATGCCTATGGCGCCGGCGGCGGCATCGAACTGCCCTTCGGCGGCATGAAGAAATCCGGCCATGGCCGGGAGAAGGGGTTCGAGGCGCTCTACGAGTTCTCGACCCTCAAGACCTTGATCATCAAGCACGACTGAGGAAACGGAAATGCGGCTCAAGGACAAGTCCGCGCTCGTGACGGGCGCGGCATCGGGCTTCGGGGCGGAGATCGCCCGGATGTTCGCCCGCGAGGGGGCCAAGGTCACCATCATGGACCTGAACGGCGATGGCGCCGCTCAGGTGGCGGCAGAGATCGGGCCGGCCGCCATCGCGGTGAAGGGCGACGTGACCAGCCGGGCGGACGTGGAAGCGGCGGTGAAAGCCGCGCAGGACCATGGCGGCAAGCTGGACATCGTCATCAACAATGCCGGCTGGACCCACCGCAACAAGCCGCTGCTGGAAGTCACCGAGGCGGAGTTCGACAAGGTCTACGCCATCAATGTGAAGTCCATCTATTACATGATCCACACAGTGGTGCCGGTCATGTCCGCCCAGGGCGGCGGCGTGGTCATCAATATCGGCTCCACCGCCGGCATCCGGCCCCGTCCGGGCCTCACCTGGTACAATTCCACCAAGGGCGCGGTGAATCTCGCCACCCGCTCGCTGGCCGTGGAACTGGCGCCGCAGAAGATCCGGGTGAATTGCGTCGCCCCGGTGATGGGCGCCACCGCGCTCCTGGAGAGCTTCATGGGCGTGCCGGATACCCCGGAGAACCGGGCCCGCTTCATCTCCACCATTCCGCTCGGCCGCCTGTCCGAGCCCAAGGACATTGCCGGTGCATGCCTCTACCTCGCCTCCGACGAGGCCGAGTTCATCACCGGCGTGGTGCTGGAAGTGGATGGCGGACGCACCGTCTGACGCCTCATCCGCCCGAAAAAGGCCCGCCGCGTCTCCCCGCGGCGGGCCTTGTCATTTCGGCGGCGATGCCTTCGCCCAATATTCGTCCTTCAGGAGCCTCTTGTAGAGCTTGCCCGTCGCCGAGCGCGGCAGATCGGGGCGAAATTCAATGGTCTTGGGGCATTTGATGGAGGACAGCCGCGCGCGGCAATGGGCCATGAGAACGCCCGCCAGTTCGGCGGAAGCGGCCTCGCCCGGCGCCAATTGCACGATGGCCTTCACCTCCTCGCCCAGATCCTCGTTGGGCACGCCAATGACGGCGGCATCAAGCACGGCGGGATGGCTGACCAGAACGTCTTCGGTCTCCTGCGGATAGATGTTCACGCCGCCGGAGATGATGACGAAAGACTTGCGGTCGGTGAGATAGAGATAGCCCTCCCCGTCCAGACGGCCGATGTCGCCGAGCGTGGTCCAGCCCTGCGCGTTGGTGCAAGCGGCGGTCTTTGCCGGATCGTTGTGATAGGCGAAGGGGTGGCCGTTCTCGAAATAGATCTCGCCCTCCTGACCGGCGGGCAGTTCATGCCCCTCTTCGTCGCAGATGTGGAGGACGCCGAGCTTGGCGCGGCCCACGGACCCTTGATGGGCGAGCCATTCCTGCGGGGTGATGGCGGTGAAGCCATTGTTCTCGGTGCCGGCATAATATTCGTGAATGATGGGTCCCCACCATTCCATCATCTGGCGCTTCACCTCCACCGGGCATGGCGCGGCCGCATGGACCGCCATGCGCATGGAAGACAGGTCGAAGCCGGCGCGCACCTCCGGCGGCAGTTTCAGAAGCCGCACGAACATGGTGGGCACCCACTGGCTGTGGGTGATGGCCTCCGCCTCAATGATCCGCAGCGCCTCCTGCGCGTCGAACCGCCCCATGATAAAGGCCGAGCCGCCCATCTTGATGGTCACCATGGAATGGCGCAGCGGGGCGGCATGGTAGAGCGGCGCCGGGCACAGATAGCGCGCCTCGCCGCTATAGCCGAACAGCGAGGTCAGGAGGTCGAGCAGCATGGTGCGCCCGCCCGGCTTGTCTCCTGTCAGCGGCCACCTTATCCCCTTGGGCCGTCCGGTGGTGCCGGAGGAATAGAGCATGTCGAGGCCCTGCGCCTCGTCGGGGATGGGGGTGTCGGGGAAGCCCGCCGCCTCCCCCGCCCAGGTCTTAAAGCCGTCGCCCCCCTTCCCCACCACCAGGATGCGGCAGGCCGGTCCGAGGCGCGCGGCCAGGTCCGTGGCAATGGCCAGATAGGCATCGGAGACCACCAGCACCTTGGCGCCGCAGTCACCGAGAATATAGGCGATCTCATCGGCCGTCAGATGGGTGCTGATGGTGGTGTAATAGACGCCCGTCCGGTCGGCGGCGAAGCACACCTCCAGGAACTCCCGGCGGTTCTCCATCAGGATCGCCATGTGGTCGCCGATGCCCAAGCCACAGGCGCGCAGCAGGTGCGCGCCCTGATTGGCGCGCGCCTCAAGCTCCGCGAAGGTCACGCGCTCGCCGGTGCCGCACATCTTGAAGGCGAGCGCATCGGGCGTGCGCGCGGCATGGGTCCGCGGCTGAAATGGATGGGACGGAAGCATGGTCAGAACCGAATGAGGGTTTTGCCGAAATGGCCGCCGTCGCGCAGATGGGCGAGCGCGGCTTTCAGCTCCTCGAAGGCGAAGGTTTGGCCGATGACGGGCCGCACACCATGCTGGGCGATGGCGGCCAGCATGGCCTCGAAGCCGTCCCGATGGCCCACCGTCACCCCTTGCAGGCGCACCTGGCGCGCCACGATGGGGCCGAGCGAGGCCTCCACATTCAGGCCCGACAGCACGCCGATGAGCGAGATCGTGCCGCCCGGCCGCACCGCGCGCAAGGACAATGGCAAGGTGGAGGCCCCGCCCAGCTCGATGATGTTGTCATAGCCGCCCCGGGCCGCCGTCATCTCCCGGCTTTCCTTCGCCCAGTCGGGGGTCGTGCGATAATTGATCGTGGCGTCCGCGCCCATGGCGCGCACCTGCTCCAGCCGCTCGTCGCTGGACGAGATGACGGTGACATGGGCGCCATGCAGCTTGGCGAAGGCCAGCGCGAAGAGAGCGACGCCCCCCGTGCCCTGGACCAGCAGGCGATCCCCCGCCTTGGTCTGGCCCAGCGTCGCCACCGCGCTCCAGGCGGTGAGTGCGGCGCAGGGCAAGGTGGCCGCCTCGGCGTCCGACAGAACATCGGGGATGCGCACGACCCCCTCCTGGGACAGGCAGACCAGATCCGCCATCACCCCGTCCAGCGGACCGCCCAGAGCGGAGGCGAGCCGCTCCCCATTGGGCGGACCGGAGGTCCAGTTCTGGAAATAGGTGGGGCACACCCGGTCGCCCACCGCCACCCGGCGCACCTCAGGGCCCACCTCCACCACGACGCCCACCCCGTCGGAGACCGGGATCAGCGGCAATTCGCCCGTCGCCCGCCCATAGCCGCGCTCGGGCACGATGAGGTCGCGGGCGTTGAGGGCCGCCATGCGCATGGCCACCACCACCTCCTTCGGCCCCGGCTTGGGCGCGGGGCGCTCCGACAGGGTGAGATGGTCGAAGCCCCAGCCGCCCTCGATCTGAAATACGCGCATCGCACTAGGCCTTTTCTTGGGTATCTGAAGGGGCAGAGCGGCGCCCGAGGCGGGCGATCCGCTCGAGCAGCATGGCGGTGCTGCCGTCGGTGAGCGCGGCGGACTGGAGCGCCCCCAGATGCCGGGCGAGGCAATGCTCCGGGCGCAGTCCCTCGGCACCCATGGCGTGGAGCAGGCGCGGCAGGTGCCGCTGGCCGGTTTCCACCGCATGGACCTTGGCGGCCGCCGCCAGCATCTGCGCGGCACCGGCATCATCGGCCGCGCCCACGGCCTCATTCACCAGCGCCTGCGCGCCGGCCAGGTCCACCCGCGCGCGGGCCACCGTGAGCCGCCAGTCCTGGTGCTCTTCCAGGGGGACGCCGAAGGTACGCCGCCGCGCGCCGTGGGCGCTGACCTCGCGGATGGCCGCCTCCAGCATGGCGCAGCACATGGCCGCCACATAGGTGCGCGCGCCATTGATCTCGGCCAGGATGGCCTTGAAGGCGATGTCGGGCGACAGCAGAAGCTGGTCGTCCTCCACCGCAACATTCTCAAGCCTAAAACCGCCGGTGCCCATGGAGGTCTGGGCGAAGGGCGCGTCCAGCGGATAGCGCGTGACGCCCGGCGCCGTCAGATCCACCAGGAAGGCGCCGATACCCCCGCCCTCCGCCGCCCCGCAGCGGGCATAGACGATGCAGAGGCCAGCATGGCGGGCATTGATGATCCATGCCTTTTCGCCGCTCAGACGCCAGCCGCCCGGCATGCGCTCCGCCGTGGTGGCAAGCGCCGGCACGTCGGAGCCGGCGCCCGGCTCCGTCAATGCGGTACAGGCGGACACCCGCCCGGACAGGAGCTCCGGCAGGTGGCGCGATTTCAGCCGCGCGGAGGCGCTCTTTTCGATCCTCAGCGCCACATTGTGGGTGTTCACCACCGACATGGCGAAGCCGAAATCGGCCGCCGCCAGATGAGCGCACGCCGCCACCTTGAAGGCGAAGTCGGCGCCGAGCCCGCCCGAGGCCGCCGGGACCTCCACGCCCATGAGGCCAAGGCGGGCCGCCTGCGCAAACACATCGGGGCTCACGGACGCGCCCATGGACCAGGCGACGGCGGCGGGGGCGACGGCCTTGGCGGCGAAGGCCGCGATGGCGCCGAGCTGCGCCTCGGCAGAGGGGGCGCCGGTCATGAGCGCGCGCCCTTCAGACGATCCGCCAGCAGGGCGGCGCCACCGACGATGCCGCGCGGCATGAAGATGGTGGCCAGCACCAGGACGAGACCATAGACGATGAGCCGGAAGCCATCCGCAAAGCGCAGCAACTCGGGGAGAAGGACCACGAAGAAGGCGCCGATCACCGGCCCCGCCACCGTGCCCGAGCCGCCGATGATGACGGCGAGGATCGCGTCCAGCGACTGGGCGACCCCGAACACGTCGGGATTGATGAAGCCCTGGTAATGGGCATAGAGCGCGCCCGCAAAGCCCGCATACATGGCCGAGGCCACGAAGGCGAAGAGCTTGTAGCGCCAGGCGGGAATGCCCATGGCGCCCACCAGCGTCTCGTTCTGGCGGATGGCGGAGAGGATCTGGCCGATGCGCGAGCGCATGATGAGCGCGGCAAGCCCGGTGCTCCCCGCCGCCGCCGCCAAGGCGAGATAGTAAAAGGTTTCCCGCCGGCTGAAATCCACCAGTCCCTTCACCCCCGCCGGCTTGGGAATGTCCGAAATGCCGGCCTCGCCATGGGTGAGCGAGGTGAAGTTCATCAGCACGATGAAGATCACCAGGTTGAACGCCAAGGTGACGATGGCGAAGTAATGGCCCTTCACCCGCAGGCTGGGATAGCCGGCCGCGAGCGCGAACACCGCCGTCACCAGAGGCGCGAGCAGAAGGGTCAGCCAGACCGGCAGATGGAAGTGCAGCCCCATCAGGGCGGAGCCATAGGCCCCCACCCCCATGAATCCCGCCTGCACGATGGACACATAGCCCGCGCAGCCCTGGATGAGGTTCTGCCCCTGCGCGACTATCACCCAGATGAGCGCGAGCACGCTCAGGTGGATATAGTATTTGACGGGGACCAGCTGCGGCAGAGCGATGAGGGCGGCGAGCACCGCGCCATAGGCGCACAGTTTCAGGGTGGGATTCATCACGCCTTCCTCCCCATGAGGCCCTCGGGGCGGACCAGCAGCACCACAATCATCACCGCGAAGGCGATCACGTCCTTATAGGCGGAGGAGACGAAGCCAGCCGCCCATGCCTCGGTGACGCCGAGCACAAGGCCCCCCACGATGGCGCCGGGAATGGAGCCGAGGCCGCCCAGGATCAGCACGGCGAACCCCTTCACCACCAATCCCTCGCCGATGCCCGGCGCGATGGCGAACAAGGACCCCACCATCACGCCTGCGGCGACGCCGAGCATGGTGGAGATGGCGAACACCACCAGCGGGATGGTGTTCACATTCACCCCCATGAGAATGGCGGCATCCCGGTTCTGCGCGACGGCGCGGATGGCCTGCCCGGTCTTGGTGCGATCCACGAACAGCGTCATGGCCAAAATCAGCAGCGCGGCCGCCAGGATGGCGTAGAGCCGGAGTTCCGGAATGGTGATGGCGCCGATGCGGAACACCCGCGTCAGATCGGTGGGGATGACCACCTGGTCGGCCCCGAAGAGCTCCAGGTTGAGCCCCTCCACCATCATGGTCAGGCCCAGGGCGACGATGAAGGCATTGATATGGCTGGCGCCACGCACCGGCCGATAGGCCAGCACCTCGATGGCAAGGCCCAGGAGGAAGCCCACCACCAGGGCGATGGCAATGGCCGCCATGAAGGGCACGCCATGCAGCGCCACCAGGGAATAGGTCAGATAGCCCCCGAACATGGAGACCGAGCCGTGGGCGAAATGGGCGATGCCCAGAATGCCGAACACGGTGGTGAGGCCGAGGGCGATCAGGACGTAGACGCCGCCGATGGCAAGGCCGTTGATGGTCTGTTGGATGAGTTCGATCATGCGATCAGGCCACGATCCGCCGGCGCCAGGGCATGGCGGGAGGCGTCAGGACAAAGGGATTGGGGGGGGCGCGGCCCGGTTCCCCCGTCGCGGGCCGCGCCGACGCTCATTCGAGCGTGCTGAGAAACTGTGAGTAGGCCTTCGCGTCAGACGGCAGGTCCTCGACGAACATCCACGTGCTGCCGCGCCACTGGAACGCGCCGTTTGTGGTGTAGGCCTGCCCGTTGCGGTCGAACAGGGTGCCGTCCACGGGGATATATTGCATCACCGCTTCGGCGGGCACGGGGATCTTGCGCAGGGCCGCCGCCACCGCCTTGGTGTCTTCCACCGTGCCGGCCGCTTCCAGCGCCGCCTTCAGGGCATAGACCTGGTCATAGGCATAAGGCGAACTGGGCGAGGGGGCGGCGCCAAAGGCGGCGGTGTAGTTCTTGTTGTAGGCAAGGCCCGCGGGAGAGGCCGACTGGAGGGTCAGCTCGGTCGGCCGCAGGTCCCACACCCCCTCCATTTGCGCGGCGCTGGCCACCTTGAGGAACTGCTCCTCGCTGCCGCTGGTGAAGCCGTAGCGCGGCACGTCCATGCCCAGCTCCGCCGCCTGCCGGTAGATGAAGGCGGCCGGCTCCACATAGCCCGCCACCAGGATGGCATCGGGCTTCAGCTCGCGGATCTTGGTGAGCTGCGGGGTCATGTCGCGATCCTTCAGGCCGAAGGATTCCCGCGCAATGATCTCGCCGCCGGCCTTCTTCAGTTCCTTCTCGAAGGCGTCCACGTAGCTGGCGTAAAAGCCCACATCGAGGGCGCCGAGCACGGCGATGCGCTTCTGGCCCTTCTTGGCCACGAAGGCACCGGCGGCGGCGCCGGTATAGTCGGCCGGCGGGCGGGTGCGCACCAGGTTGGGAATGCCGCGGGTGGTGATGGAGCGCTCGGCGGCATTGCCCACCAGCATCACCGCATCCTCGTTCTTGATGAAGGACGCGACCGCCGCCGTCGCCCCGGAGCAGCAGAAGCCGAGGATATATTTCACCCGGTCGCGGTCGATCAGCTTGCGCACCGCATTGGTGGCCTCGGTGGGGTTGGCCTTGTCGTCATAGGCGATGACGTTGAGCTTATAGACGTCCTTGCCCACCTTGATGCCGCCGGCGGCATTGATCTCCTTGGCCGCCATCTTGACCGCATTGGCTTCCGCCAATCCATAGACGGCGCCGCCCCCGGTGAGGGCATCGCTGACGCCGATGTCCAAGGTCTTGTCCGCCGCCCAGGCGAAGGCGGTGGACAGGGCCAGGGCGGCGGCCGCGGCCGCAAGACCTGCGAATGGCTTCCTCATGGTCGTCTCCCTCAGTCTTGCCGATATTTTTGCTTCGGCTTTCTGGTCGATGGTTCGGACGCCGGTCCGGCCGCTTCAGTGGCCGAGATAGGCTTTGGCGATGTCCGGGTGGGATTGCAGTTCGGCGCCCGTGCCGGTGAGCACGATTTCCCCCGCCTCGAACAGGTAGGCGCGGTCGGCGAGGCGCAAGGCGAGGTGGGAATTCTGTTCCACCAGCAGGATGGTCATGCCGGTGGCCTTGATGCGGGCGATGGTCTCGCCCACTTCCGCCACGATCTTGGGGGCAAGCCCCAGGGAGGGCTCGTCGAAGATGCACAGGCGCGGCCGTGCCATCAGCGCCCGGGCGATGGCCAGCATCTCCTGCTCGCCCCCCGACAAGGTCCCCGCCGCCTGAGCGGCGCGGGCGCGCAGGATGGGGAACATGTCCATCATGGCGTCCAGGTCCTGGGCCTGCGCACCATCGCGCCGGGCGTAGGCGCCCATGCGCAGGTTCTGGAGCACGCTCATCTGCGGAAACACCTGGCGCCCTTCCGGGCACATGGTGATGCCGGCCCGCACCACCGCATGACCGGGCAGGTTGGTGATGTCGCGCCCCTCGAACCGCACCGTGCCACCACGCGCGGGAACCAGCCCGCAAATGGCCTTCAGCGTGGAGGTCTTGCCGGCGCCGTTGGCGCCGATGAGGGCGACGCACTCGCCCGCCTCCACAGTCAGGTCGATGCCGTGAACCACTTCGATGGGGCCGTAGCCGATCCGCAATTGCTGCACCTGGAGCATGTCAGGCGGCCTCGCCCAGATAGGCGTCGATCACCACCGGATCGTTGCGCACCTCGCTCGGCGTGCCCTCGGCAATCTTGGTGCCGAAGCTCAGCACCACCAGCCGGTCGCAGATCTCCATGATGAGCGCCATGTGGTGCTCGATGATGAGGACCGAGGTGCCCCGGTCTCGGATGGCGCGCACCAGTCCCGCCAGGGCGCGGCGCTCGTGGGCGACAAGGCCGGCGGCCGGCTCGTCCAGAAGGAGAACGCGGGGTTCGGACGCCAGCGCCGTCGCAATCATGAGCAGGCGCTGCTGCGCGGCGGAGATGGCGCCGGCCCGGCGGTCGGCGATGCCTGAAAGCCCGGTGAGCGCCAGAAGCTCCTCCACCTTGTGCCTCAGCCCCTCCCGTCCGGCGCCACGCCCCAGCAAGGTGCCGGCGGGCTGGCGCACATGGGCGCCGAGGGCCACATGGTCGCGCACGGTGAATTCGGGGAAGATGCTGGCGGTCTGGAAGGTGCGCGTCAGGCCGCGGGCGACGCGGTCATATTCGGGCAGGGTGTGCACGGGCACCCCGGCCAGCAGGATCTCGCCCGAGGTGGGCGGCAGGACACCGGCGAGCACATTGACTGTGGTGGACTTGCCCGAGCCATTGGGACCGATCAGCCCGAGGATCTCACCCGGTCGCACCTCGAACGACAGGTCGCGGACGGCCCTGACGCCACCGAACGACTTGCACAGGCGGTTGACCGCAAGGGTCGCCGTCATGCCCTTCCCTCCCATCCGCCTTTTTTTGAAGTGCGGTTGCTAGACACCTATCGCCAAGCGGGGAGGATGAAAAATTCAAAGATTGCGGGGTGGCATCGAAAATTTCGATTATGCTCGCCGGCATCGAGCAGAGGCGCGCGGCCGTGGCGGATAGCAAAGCGATCCGAAATATCAAGTCGATTCAAGTGTTTCATGCGGTGTGCGAGACCCGCAACGTGACCAAGGCGGCGCTCGCGCTCAACACCAGCCAGAGCTCGGTGAGCTACCATATCAAAAAATTGGAAACGGACCTGTCCATCGCCCTGTTCCGGCGCACCCGGAGCGGCCTGGAGCTCACCGAGGCCGGCAGCCTGCTGGCGACCTATGTGGAACGTGGTCTGACCATCATACAGGCGGGCCAGGAGCATGTAACCGGGAAAGCGCGCTCGGTGCGCATGGCCTTGCTCCCCATGTTCGCCAGCCGGTGGCTGTCGCCGCGCCTGGGGCAGTTGCTGGAAAGCCGGCCGGGCCTGCATCTGTCGATCCAGAATCACAACAACAGCTATGCCACCATGGCGGACCCGGACCGGTTCGCCGATCTCGGCATTCAATGGGGACGGGGCCATTGGCCGGCCTTCGAGGTGACCGCCCTTTGGCCGGAGCGGCTGGTGGTGGTCTGCAGCGCGGATTATCTGCGCCAGCATCCCATCTCCAGCCCGCAGGACCTTGCCCGCTGCACCCTTCTGCACGTGGACGACACCCAGATGTGGGATGACTGGTTCCACCGCAACGGGCTGCCCCTTTCCCCCTCGCAGCATCAGATGATGCTGGAAGACCGGCACTTCCAATTGTCGTCCACCATCAACGGGCTGGGCGTCTCGCTCTTCGCCTGGTGGCTGGTGCGCAAGGAGATGGAGAGCGGCGAACTGGTGGACCCCTTCGCCCACCGCTTCGAGACCAGCTTTGCCTACCACCTGGTGTTTCCCAGGGATCGCGACCTCTCCCCCTCCGCGCGCTGGGTGCGCGACTGGCTCCTGGAGACCAGCGCCGGCGGCCCCGCCGCAGAGCCGCGCTGAGAGGGGAAATGCAAACGGCCCGCCTCCAGCGGAAGCGGGCCGGTGGTCCGACCTGAGGAATGCCCCCCGCAGAGCGGCTCAGGCGTAGAAGCCGGCGATCAGGGCAAAACCCAGGAGCGAAATGAAGGCCCAGGCGGCCGCGCCCAACGCCAGCGGCTTCAAGCCCTTGGCGCGCAGCTTGCGCACATCGGTCTCAAGACCCATGGCGCCGAGCGCAATGGCCAGGAGGAAGGTGGTGACCTGCGCGATCTGGGGCTTGGCCTCGGCGGGCACGATGCCGAGGCTGTTCACCACGATCATGGCCATGAAGCCCAGCACGAACCACGGCACCGGCGGCGCCGCGCGTCCGGCCTCGCCGCCCTCGGCCCGGCGGGTGGCGGCAAAGCCCAGCGCCAGGACCAGGGGCGCCAGCAGCATCACGCGGGTGAGCTTGGCGACCGTGCCGAACTCGCCGGCCTCCTGACCGCCCTGGAAGGCGGAAGCCACCACTTGTGCCACCTCATGAATGGTGGCGCCGGTCCACAGGCCATAGGCATGGGCCGAGAAGCCGGTGAGCGGCAGCAGCACCGGGAACAGCAGCATGGAGATGGAGCCGAAGACGGTCACGCAGGCCACCGCATAGGCCACGTCCTCATCGGAGCCGCGCGTCACCGTGTTGGTGGCGATAACGGCGGAGGCGCCGCAAATGGAGGTGCCGGCCGCGATCAGTTCCGCAAGGCGCGGTTCGACGCCCATGACGCGGCCCATCCAGCGGGTGGCGAAGAAGGTGGCCACCAGGCAAAAGGCAACAATGAGGAAGCCGGAAGCGCCGATCATCTGCACCTGGGCGAGCGTCAGCTGCAGCCCCAGCAGGACGATGCCGAAGCGCAGGATGCGGCGCAGGGAGAATTTCACCCCCGGCACCGCCCAGGCGGGCGTGCCGATGAGATTGTGGAAGCTCATGCCCACCACGATGGCGATGACCAGCGGGCTCAGCGAGGAAATGCCGGGAATGAGCCGCAGGCCATAGGCAAGGCCGGCCACCGTCACCGTGAGCGCCAGGCCCGGCACTATGTTCCCCGCCGCCTTCGCGGCCGGCCCCAGAGCGCCAGCCAGAAACGACGGCGCCACCCTCTCCTCGGCCATTGCGGCCTCCCTGTTTTCCCGGCTCAAAAGTGCGGCCGCACGTTCGATCGATCAAATAGGCATTCGTGTTTGGTTTGATCTGATTTTCAGATTGTTCTTCCCCGACCGCGCAGGAGGCGCCACCCCAGGGTCGCTCAGGCAAAATGTCATCTGCCCTTCACCGAACGGTCCCCCGCCCTTCACAGGAGTGAGGCTGAATACCAGCGGTTGCACAGGTGTTTGAATACCTCTGATCGGTGGGGGGAAGGTGATGAAGGCAAGTCTTGCCGCGTCCGTCGCGGGGCTTCTTGTTGTCTCCGGCGCGGGTGCATGGGGCGCCGATCTTCCGGTGAAGGCCAAGGCGGCCGACTATGTGCGGGTCTGCTCCGCCTATGGCGCCGGCTATTATTATGTCCCGGGCACGGACACCTGCCTGCGGATCGGCGGCTATGTCCGATTCGACACCTATCTGAACGCCGTCGGCACCTTCAACCCGGCCATTTCTTCCGCCGCCGCCACGGCCTTCAAGGCGCCCGGAGCGAGCATCGGGGGCTATCCGTTCAGCACCTCGGCCGACCCCGCCTATCTGACCCGCGCCCGCACCATCCTGGACCTGGATGCCCGCACTGCGACCGACTATGGCGTCCTGCGCTCCTATCTGCGGTTCGGCGTGCAGTGGGATTCCCAGTCCGGGGCCGGCAGCCCCTCCGGCGCCTCGCCCTATTTCGAGCGGGCTTTCATCCAGTTCGCCGGCTTTACCTTCGGCTATACCCAATCCTTCTTCGACACCGGGATCGGCTATATGCTGACGACGCCCTATGCCGGCTCGAACACCTGGACGTCGCTGATTGGCTATACCGCGCAATTCGGCGGCGGCCTGTCCGCCACGCTCGCGGTCGAGGACGCGGCCAACCGCACCACCGGCCTGCAATATGGCCCCTCGGTTTCCACCTTCGCCTCCAGCTCCACCCTCTCCAGCCTGGGCGGGCTGAGCTATGTGAATGCGCAGGAAGGCACGCAGGTGCCGGACTTCGTGGCCAACCTGCGGCTTGACCAGGCCTGGGGCACGGCCATGGTTTCGGGCGCGCTGCATCAAGTGGCGGGCATGACGCCGACCACAGCGGGCGCCGCCTATTTCGGCGCCTCCGGCTCGGACGCCTGGGGCTGGGCGGTGGGCGGATCCCTGGAGGTGAAGCTGCCCATGCTGGGGGCGGGCGACAGCCTTTACCTGCAGGCCAACTACACGTCCGGTGCGCTGAATTATCTGGGCCTGTCGGGCAATTACCAGGCCCGCGCCACAGCTCTGGGCGCGATCGATCTCAATGGCGGCCTCACCGCGGTGAGCGGCGGCTATTACCCCATCGCCGACGCCATCTGGAACGGCTCTGACTATGCGCAAGAGAAGGGCTTTGCCCTGCAGGCCCAGTTCCGCCATTTCTGGCAGCCGGCTTTGCGCTCGGCCGTCTATGGCGGCTATGTGCGGCTCGACGTGCCCGTGAATGCGACGTTCTCGGCCGCCACCATGGCCAGCTCGCCCGCCGCCCGCCTGTTCAATGCGGGCTTCGACGTGGAGATGTGGCAGGCGGGCCTGAACACCGTGTGGTCGCCGGTGCGCAATCTCGACCTGGGCGTGGAGGTGCTTTATTCGCGGGTGAGCGGTAGCCTGCCGCTCAGCACGGTTTCCGTCTCCGGCACGCCGTCGGCGGGGAGCCTGGCCATGTTCGGCGGTTCTGCCGACGTGTGGTCTGGCGGCTTCCGCGCCCAGCGGAACTTCTGAGCGCTTACTCCGCCGGCACTTCCAAGGTGGTGTTGAACACCACCAGATCGCCGCGATACTGGCCGATGCCAAGATAAAGCACCCGGCCATCCTTGTCGGTGATGAGGCGTCGGACCTCGCCGACGGGGGCGCCGACGGGCAGATCCAGGAGGCGGGCCACCGTGAGGTCCGCCGCCAGGATGCGGAAGGACTGGGCCATCTTCTTCACCTTGGGCTGGCCCAGGCGGCCGAGCACGGGGATGACCATGGCCTGGTCAAACGCCTCCGGCGCGAGGGCGTAGCAGGCATTGTCGAGATAAAGGTCGATGACGCAGTAAGGCTGGTTGCCGGCCCGGTGCACGCGCCGCATGTAGCGATAGGAGGGACCGGCCCGGCCCTCCTCGGGGCGCAGTGCGGGCAACGCCACCTCCGCCTCCACCGTGAGCGTCTGCGGCAGGTTGCCGTCCAGCATCTGGAGGAAATTGTCCCAGCTGGAATCCAGCTGGATGATCTTGCGCGGCTTCAGCCCGTCGGCGACGAAGGTACCCTTGCCCTGCACGCGGTCGATCAGGCCGTCATCCGCCAGCACACCCAGCGCCTGGCGCACGGTGACGCGGGCCATGCCATATGTGTCCGACAATTGATCGAGGGTGGGCAATTGGGTGCCGGGAGGCCAGCGGCCCTCCTGGATTTCGGCGCGCAGGAGGTTGGACAGGGCCACATAGAGCGGCAAGGACGACGTGCGCAGGCGCCGGCGCGCCTCCTCGCCGTCATGCACGTCACCGTTAGGCCCCATCGCCGTATGATCCACCACTCTCAGCTCCGCCGTCACCCGATCTCGCCGCATGTGAAGCCGCTCTGTCTAGTCCTTCCATAGGCGTAGACGAAGCCCATTTGGTGGGCGGTTCCGCCCGCCGGGAGCGGCCGAAGAAAAGGCAGTCTGCACAGGAAATAATCTTGTCTGCTGGTTGACCATACCATAGCATCTTTTCACGACACAGAGGGAAGACGACCGCAACCGGCGCTCCCCCCGGCCCTCGGGCCGGGCCCAGCCAGAGGGACATGGTCCATGCACACATCCTTACGCCTGCGCCTTGCCGCCGTCGCCGCCGCTGCGCTCCTCACCCTGGCCGCGCCGGCGCGGGCGGAGATGAGCAATGTCCGCGTCGCCACCCAGATCGGCCTGCCCTACCTGCCGCTCATCGTCATGCAGGCCGACAAGCTGTGGGAAGAAGAGGCCAAGAAACGCGGCCTCGATGTTACCGTGGAATATGCCCGCCTCGGCGGCGGTGCCCCGCTCAATGACGCGCTTCTGTCCGATTCCGTGCAGATCGCCTCCGCCGGCCTCGCCCCCATGCTGACGCTTTGGGACAAGACGGCGAAGAATTACGGGGTGAAGGGCCTCTCGGCCATCAACGCTTCGCCCATGTATCTCCTCACCAACAATCCCAACATCAAGTCCATCAAGGATTTCGGCCCCAACGACCGGATTGCCCTGCCCTCCATCAAGGTGTCCATCCAGGCCATCGTGCTGGCCATGGGCGTGGAACAGGCCTTCGGCCCCGGCAAGTCCGGCGAACTGGACAATATCGAAGTGGCCATGGCCCATCCCGAGGCCTATGCGGCCCTCACCAGCAAGGCGGGCGGGATTACCGGCTACATGGCCTCCTCCCCGTTCCAGGAGCGGGCGCTGAAGGTGCCGGGCATCACCAAGGTGGCGGATTCCTTCCAGATCCAGGGCGGGCCGGCCACGCTGTCCGTCATCTACGCCAAGTCGGATTTCGTGAAGAACAACCCCAAGCTGGTGGAGGCCTTCATGGCCGCCCAACGCCGGGCGGTGGACCTCATCAAGACCGACCTGAAGGGCTCCATCGACAAATATTACGCCGTCACCGGCGACAAGACCGACCGGGCCATTGTCGAGGAAATCCTCGCCTCGCCGGAATACGACTTCGACATCTATCCCAAGGAAAGCATGAAGATCGCCGACTTCATGTATCGCACCGGCGCGTTGAAGCAGAAACCGTCCTCCTGGAAGGACTATTTCTTCGAGACCGTGCATTCCGAAAAGGGCAACTGAGCCTGCTCCGGCCGGCGTCGGATCAAGCGGCGCCGTCTCATCGCCCCCTCGCAACGTTGCGGCCCCCAAGGTCCCGCCGCGGACGGCCTCGTGCGCCCGCCCGCCGTCTCAAACCTGACGAGTGACCGATGCCGTCTCCCGAAACCCTGCTCTTCTCCTTCGCCCTGGTGGGCGATACCCACGTGAAGCCCGAAAGCGGCGACCAGTCCGCCCCCTGGAAGGTGAACGAGAAGGCCACCAGCCGCGCCCGCTTCATCGCCCGCGAGATTGCCCGCTACGAGCCCAAGTTCGTCATCCATCTGGGTGACCTGGTGCATCCGGTGCCCGAACTGCCCACCTTCAACGCCGCCGTGGCGCTGATGCAGGACGTGTTCCGCCAGCATCACAACCGCATGCATGTGCTGCCGGGAAATCACGACATCGGCGACAAGCCCAACCGGGCCATGCCGGCCAAGGGGGTGCGGGAAAGCTGGATCGACATTCACGAGAAGAATTTCGGCCCCGGCTGGCGCGCCTTCGACCAGGACGGCATCCGCTTCATCCTGCTCAACACGCCCATCCTGAATTCCGACCTGCCGCGCGAAGCGGAGCAGCGCGCCTGGCTGGAAGGGGCGCTGGAAGAGGCCAAGGGCCGGCGCATCTTCGTCTTCCTGCACTATCCCCTGTTCCTGCTCGGGCCCAATGAGCCGAGCACCTATGACAATATCGACGAGCCCGCCCGCTCGGATCTTCTTTCCCTCTTCCGCGCCCATGAGGTGGAAGCAGTCTTTGCCGGGCACGTGCACAACATCTTCTATCACCGGCTGGACGGCACCGAATTCTACGTCATGCCGGCCACGTCCTTCGTGCGGCAGGACTATTCGGAAATGTTCCGCATCGAGGCGGCCGCCGAGAATGGGCGCGATGATGCCGAGAAGCTCGGCTTCGCCATGATCGACGTCCACACGGACGGCCATGTGGTGCACTATCTGCGCAGCTATGGCGCTGAGATCGCGGAAGCCGAGCAGCAGGCGCCCATCGCATCCCGCTCCACCGCCCCCCTGCCCCACCCCAAGAAAGGCGGTGGCGCGCCCATCGGCGTCTTCCTGCGCCATCCCTGGGCCGAGACCGTCACCTTGCCGCAGAACGGCCCCATGGACGAGTTCGTGCGCAAGCAGGCGCGCAACGACTATCCCATCGCCGCGCTTTGGCGCCTGGGTGTCACCCATGCCCGCGTGCCGCTGGACGACCTGATGGATCCGGTCTCCCGCGCCCGCATGGCGGATCTCGTCGCCATCGGCCATCGCTTCACCGTCTCCGGCTTCGGCGTGCCCACGGGCGCCGCCCGCGCGGCCCTCATCGAACATGCCGGCTTGGTGGACCGCTTCGAATGCGTGCTGCCCTTCGAGGCGATCCTGCCCTGCGTCCCCGCCCTCGCCGCCTTCCGGGCCGACTTCGCCCGGCCTGTGACGCTCGCCCGGGTCGCCACCTCGGCGGATGAGGCGAAGGTGGGGTCGAAGATCGAGTTGTTCGTCTCCCACGGCTTCCGGCCGGACCAATTGCCGGAGATCGAGGAGCTTGTGGCGGGTGGCCTCACCGGCATTGACGGCGTGGTGGTGCGGGCCGGCCTCGGCACCGACTTCGTCGCGCTGGCGGGCAAGCTGGACGCCTGGTCCAAGGCCAACGGGCTGTCGGTGGACCTCAACCTTCGCGTGGCCGCCAACAACCCTGCCACCAATGTCATTGATGACGGCGCCATCCTGGCGGCGGCGGTGGAGGCCTATGCCTGCGCCCTCGCTTTTCCTGGCCTCACCGTCATGTTCGATCCCTTCATGGATCTGGATCGCGGCTATTTCGTCCGCCATGGCCTTGTGGACCGCCGCTGCAACCTGCGCCCGGCCGGCCTTGCAGTGGAAGCGCTCGCGGCCTTCCTGCCTTGCGGTGGGGTCGCGTCTCCTGCCCTGACGGCGATGACGGCCGACGGCGGTCGTGTGCTGGTGCTGGACAGCGAAGACACGGCCGCCGCCATTCTCCTGCCGTCACCGGGGACATCGCTGGTGATCCCGGCCGAGTTCGCCGCTCTCCTGCCGCAGGCCCTGCACGTCGTCCCCCTCGACGCATCCTGGACCCTCTCCCCCACCCTCGGCAGCGTCCCCACGGGGCGCTTGCCGGAGCGCGTGGCGGGGCCGACCCTGCTGGTCGGTTCCCGCACCAAATAGGGATAAGCGCCCCATGAGCCTTGCCCCCGCCCACGACCCCGCTTTGCCCGTTCTCACGGCTGACGACGTGTCGCTGCAATATCGCACCCGCGATCATCTGGTGACCGCCACTTGGCGGGTCTCCTTCAAGGTCCATCCCGGCGAACGCTTCGTGCTGCTCGGCCCGTCGGGCTGCGGCAAGTCCTCGCTGTTGAAATCGGTGGCCGGCTTCCTGCCGCCGGTGGAAGGGCGCATCCGCCTCAATGGCCGCGAGATCAAGGGCCCCGGCCCCGACCGCATGATGGTGTTCCAGGAGTTCGACCAGCTCCTGCCCTGGAAAAGCGTCTACGAGAACGTGGCCTATCCGCTCAAATGCACCGGCCGCTTTCCCGCGGCCGAGATCGAGCGGCGGGTACGCGGCTATCTGGACAAGATCGGCCTCACGCGCTTTGCCGATGCCCATCCCCACATGCTCTCCGGCGGCATGAAGCAGCGCGTGGCCATCGCCCGGGCCATGGCCATGGAACCCGACGTTCTGCTCATGGACGAGCCGTTCGCGGCGCTCGATGCCCTCACCCGGCGCACCATGCAGGCGGAATTGCTGCGCCTGTGGGACGAGACGCGCTTCACCCTCCTGTTCGTGACCCATTCCATCGAGGAGGCCCTGATCGTGGGCACCCGCATCCTCGTCCTTTCCCCCCATCCCGGACAGGTGCGCGCCGAGCTGGACGCCACCGGCCTCGGCTTCGAGGAGGCGGGTTCGCCCCGCTTCGTCGCCCTGCAGAACCGGATCGAAGCCATGCTGTTCGGCCATGCCGCTGCTGAGGAGGCCCACTGATGAGCGAGGTCCTTCCCCTGCGCCGCGACCCTCCCGCGCGCCCCGAATATGAGCGCACGCTGGAGACGCTGGGCACCATCGGCGAGATCCAGCGCCAGCTCACCTTGGCGGAGCGGCTGAGACAGAACGCCTTCTTCCGGCGCCTCCTGCTCCTGGTGGCGCTGGGCGCCGCCTGGCAGATCTATGCGGTCATCCTCAACAACGAGCTGATGTTCCCCACCTTCAGCGCGACGGTTGCAGCACTGTGGGATGCACTGGTGCACGGCACGCTCCTGGAGCGCACGCTCTATTCGCTGAAGGTGCTGGTGATCGGCTATGTGATCGGCGTCGGCCTCGCCGGCCTGCTGGTGTCGCTCTCCGCCTCCACGCGGTTCGGCAACGACCTGCTCTCCACGCTCACCGCCATGTTCAACCCGCTGCCGGCCATCGCGCTTTTGCCGCTGGCGCTGTTGTGGTTCGGGCTCGGCATGCCCTCCATCGTCTTCGTCATCGTGCATTCGGTGCTGTGGGCGGTGGCGCTCAACACCCATTCCGGCTTCCAGTCGGTGAGCGAGACCATGCGCATGGCCGGCCAGACCTTCGGCCTGAAGGGCCTGCGCTACATTTTCGGCATCCTCATCCCGGCGGCGCTGCCCTCCATCGTCTCCGGCCTCAAGATCGGCTGGGCCTTTGCCTGGCGCACGCTGATCGCCGCCGAACTGGTGTTCGGCGCCTCCTCCCGCTCGGGCGGCCTCGGCTGGTTCATCTTCGAGAACCGCAACTCGCTTGAGACGCCCTACGTGTTTGCCGGCCTGCTCATGGTGATCCTGATCGGTCTCGCCATCGAAGGCCTCGTCTTCCGCACGCTGGAAATCCACACCGTGCGCAAATGGGGAATGCAGAGATGATCCTCTCCAACCCGTCGGACACCGGCACAGCTCCGGTCCGCGCCCGCCCCAACTGGGTGCCCGAGCCGCCCTCCATCGCCCCCGAGCGGGCCGGCCGCGTGACGCTCTCCCCCGCCGGCCCCTTCCCGGCCGGCTCCTACCAGCACATCACGCTCACCTACACCGCCGGCCATTACGGCATCGACGATACGGGCACGCTTCGGGTGTGCTTCCGCTTCGCCACCGACCAGGGCCAGCCGCAATTTAACGATCCGGCGGGCGCCAATTACGTCTCCATCAGCGCCAGCAACGGCGCCGTCCTGGATGCGCGCTTCGACTACAAGCTGAATGTGCGCCCCTTCGACCGGACCCTCGTGATCCGCGTGGTAAAGGGCTATCTGAAGGAAGGCGACACCATCACGGTGCGCTTCGGCGACCCGGCCGGCGGCTCGCCCGGCTTCCGCCTTCAGACCTTTGCCGACCCCTTCCACGAATTCCAGGTGCTGGTGGACCCCATCGCCTGCGGCCATTATGTGCGCGTGCCCGACCAGCCCACCTTTGCCATCGTGGCGGGGCCGGTGGAAACATTCGCCCTCGTGCTGCCCACCCGTGTCGCGCCGGGCGCGCCCTTTGCGCTGGGCATCCGGGCGGAGGACCGCTGGGGCAATCCGGCGGATCTCTCCGGCCGCCAGCTTCTGCTGGAGGCGGACGCCGCGGTGGAGGGCCTGCCAGCTGACATCGGCATCGCGCAAGCGTCACCCTCCGTGCGCATCGAGCCCCTCACCGCCAGCGAAGGTGTCGTGCGCATCCGCCTGAAGGATGAAGCGGGCGCGGTGCTCGCCACCTCCAACCCCGCCGTCGTGACGCCCTCCGACGGCCTCCTGCGCCTGTGGGCGGACCTCCACGCCCAGAGCGGGGAGACGATCGGCTCCTCCTCCGCGCACGATTACATGTGCTTTGCCCGCGACGTGGCCTTCCTGGATGCGGTGGGCCACCAGGGCAACGACTTCCAGATCACGCTCGACTTCTGGGCCGAGTTGAACCGCCTGATGGGCGCCTTCAACGCGCCCGGCCGCTTCATCACCGTTCCCGGCTATGAATGGTCCGGCAATACGGGCCTTGGCGGGGACCGCAATGTCTTCTTCCCCCGAGAGGACGGCACCATCCGCCGCTCCTCCCACGCGCTGGTGCCGGACCGCTCGGACGAGGCAACCGACGCCATCGATGCCCGCGCCTTGTTCCGCGACCTCGGCACCTCCGGCGATGATCCGGTCTGCTGGGCCCATTGCGGCGGGCGCTATGCGGACATCCATTACGCGCACGACGTGCGGATCGAGCGCGCGGTGGAGGTGCATTCCTCCTGGGGCACGTTCGAGTGGCTATTGGCTGATGCTTTCGAGCGCGGCTACCGGGTGGGTGTCGTGTGCAATTCCGACGGCCATAAGGGCCGGCCCGGCGCCGAGGCGCCCGGCGCCTCCATGTTCGGCGCGCTGGGGGGCCTGACCTGCTTCCTCGCGCCCCGGTTCGACCGGCCGGCCCTGTTCGAGGCCATGAAGGCCCGCCACCATTATGGCACCACCGGATCGCGGCTTGACCTCGACGTGCGCATGGACCTGCCGGAGGGCAGCCTCGTCTATGGCGACGACCCGTCCTTGCCCGAGGCCGAGGGCGAACCCGCCACCACCGCCATCATGGGCGACATCGTCGCCACCCGGGCGGGCACCGCCCGTCTCAGACTGCGCCTGGAGGCCCCAAGCCCGCTCGTCGCCCTGGAAATTCGGGACGGCACGCAGGTGATCGAGACCATCCGGCCCTATGGCGATGCCAAAGGCGGGCGGCGCATCGTCGTGATCTGGTCGGGCGCCGAATATCGCGGCCGCTTCCGCCAGAGCGTGTGGGACGGTGCCCTGGAGGTTTCGGGCAACACGATCGTCTCCGCGAAGCCCATCAATTTCTACAACCCCGACAAGCCGCTGAAGATCGAGGGCAACAGGGTGGCCTGGCAGTCGGTGACCACCGGCAATTTCGCGGGCGTCGAGCTGGAACTGGCCGACGGGCAGGCCGGACGGCTCACCGTCACAACGCCCAACGGCACGCTGGACCTCGCCATTTCCGACATCGCCGCCGAGCCCATCACACGCGACTGCGGCAAGCTGGATCGCGCACTCAGCGCCCATCGCCTGCCTGATGAAAATCCCCACCTGTCGCTGATGCTGGAGCGGGACATTCCCCTCGAAGCCGGCACGGAACGCCGCATCCTCGTGGCCGCGACCTTCGAGGATGGCCACCGGGCCTGGTCGAGCCCCATCTATCTCATCCCGGAGGCGGCGCGGTGACGACACCCTTCGCCTTCGTTCCCCTCGCCCCCGGCCGGAGCCTTGAAAAGCCCCGGCGCACCGGGCTGACCATGATGATCGACCAGGGCCTCGGCCTTGGTGCCGTGCGGGATATCCTGGCCACCGCCGGGGCTTATATGGACCTCGCCAAGATCAAGACCGGCACCGCCCGGCTCTATGGCGAGACGCTCCTCATGGAGAAGCTCGCCGCCTACCGGGACGCCGGCGTGCGCCCCTTCATCGGCGGCCAGTTCCACGAATATGTCTTCGCCACCCTGGGCGCGGACGCCTTGCCGGGCTTCTATGCGGAGGCCCTGCGGCTCGGCTTTGCAACCATCGAAATCTCCGACAATGTGGTTCCCCTCACCGATACCGAGCGGGCCGCGCAGATCCGTGCGGCGCGGGCGGCAGGGCTTTCCGTCTTTGCGGAAGTGGGTGCCAAGGACCGCCGCACCAGTGCCGTCGAAATGGTGTCACAGGCTGAGCTTTGCCTCGCCGAGGGCGCCGAACTGGTGCTGGTGGAAGCGGCCGAGCTGGTGGTGGATGGCGTCGCCGACGAGGACATGCTCGCCGCCCTCCATGCGGGCATCGATCCGGCCCGGCTGATGTTCGAGCTGCCCGGCCCCTGGATCGCCGGCGTGCGCGCCTGCGACATCGAGAGCCTGAAGAAGCTGCTGGTGCGCAGCTTCGGTCCGGACGTGAACGTCGCCAACGTTCCACCCGACACAGTGCTTGACTTCGAGGCCACCCGCACGGGCCTTGGCGTCGCCGGCCCGCCCGCCTTCTGGCACTGACCCCGCATAGCCGGCCGGGCGGTCACGCCGGTCCGGCGGGCGGTGGGCCCGAGGGGGGATGGAAGGGCGTGCCGCTCCCTTCGCCGCCAATCTCCTCGGTGGCAATATCGCCGGTCGGCCGCAAGGCGTGGGGCACCTCGCGCTTGCGGGCCAGTTCGTCCATGCGCGCCCGCATGGCCGGGCGGCGGGCCAGAAGATCATCCAGGTCCCGCGCATCCAAGATCAGCAGTTGCGTGCGGCGGGTGGCCCGCACATTGGCGCTGCGCCGGCTCTGCGACAGCAGCGCCATCTCGCCGAAGAAGTGCCCCTCTCCCAGAAAGAGCGGCTCCCCCGGCAGCTCGATGCGCACCTCGCCGGACAGGATGAAGAACATGGACCGCGCCTCCTCCCCCCGCCGCGCGAGCAATTCGCCGGGATAGGACGTGTGGGCGGAAAGCAGCTTCAGGATCTCGCCGATGGCCGCCGCATCCAGCTCGCAGAAAAGCGGCACGCGCGCCACCATGCCCCAGGTCACCACGAAGTCGCGCCGCCGGATCACCGCCGCGAAGGAGGAGGCGACAATGCCCACCGGCAAGGCCAGCAGGATCATGCCCGTGACCATGGTCAGGGCCGCGATCATCCGCCCGGCAAGGGTGGCCGGCACCGCATCGCCATAGCCCACGGTGGTCACGCTCACCACCGCCCACCAGGCGGCGAGCGGAATGGAGCCGAACCGGTCCGGCTGCACATCCCCCTCCACCAGATACATGAGGGAGGCGGAAAACAGCACGACCACGCCGATGATGCCGACGCAGGCCAGCAAGGCGTGCCGCTCGGCAAAGAGCGCCTCGCCCAGCGAGGCAAGGCCCGGCGAATAGCGCGCCAGCTTCAGAAAGCGGATCAGCCGCAACAGGGCGAGCGTACGCAGATCCGCATGGACGAACAGGGCGAGGCCGAACGGCAGGACCGACAGCAGGTCCACGATGGCGAAGGGCGTAACGGCATAGCGCATTCGCGCCTCGCCATGGGAGAGGCCCCGATAGCGCGGATCGAACGGGGCCACCCACAGCCGCAGCGCATATTCCGTGAGGAAGACCCCAAAGGACATCGCCTCGAACAGACGAAGCGGGGTCCGATAGGCAGCATCGAAGGACGGCACCGTTTCCATCACCGCCGCCGCGGAATTGGCAAGGATCAGCAGCACCAGACCGGCATGGACGGCGCGTGCCACCGGGTCGCGGGGGTTCTCCCGCTCCAGCACCTCATAGATTCGCCGCCGCGTGCTGGTTTCCACCTGACGCTCCCCGCCCATGCCTCCCGCCCCACGGCCCCGACGGGGCGGACCAGACCAAGGCCTTGATCCGTTCGCGTCGGCACTATGTTCCTCGCAGAGGCGGTTTCAAAGACAGGAAAGATCCGCGCCCGGGACCTTTTCATCCCCTCCGCCCCTTGCCGTCCGACCGACCCGACCCAGGGCGGCGCCGACCAAGGCCAACCGACGCGGCTTCCCACTCTGCAGGACCATGCGATCGGCGCGGCCCTATGGGAGACGCCCATGCCGGGTCCCGTGCGCCCGCTCCCGCGCCCATGGAGCCGGCGCCCCCGACACGGACACCGCCATCAGGCCGAGAGTGGCAGACCAGGGCTCTGCCGGACGCCGGTCCATGCATATTTAGTGGCAGCTGGAGGAGCATTCGGCGCGCTGTGGATAGCCGTCCGCCGGAAAGCGAGACTTCGACAAGCCTCCCCCGGCCTCCTGCGCGGCCGCGATCTGATCTCCCTTAGGCAAAACGGGCCGGAAGCCTTGGCGCGGTCCTTCGGTCTCTTAGCCGTCCGCCTCTCTAAGGATCGGCGCTGCCGGCCAAGGGCCGGGAGGGTCTTTCAGCACGACAGCAGATCGCAAAGGGCGCAGGAAAGCCGCCTCGATCGCCCGCAACGTGATCCCGACCCGCAGGATGCCGGCCGTCCCCTTACGGACGCTCCGTTTCGCTCCCGATCGGAGCATGATCTCCAAGGAGGACCCACCGCCCCCCCCCCGCGGGGCAAGACGTCCGCGCGGGGCAAGGCGCCATGCGCCTGCCACGGCGGACGTGCGGGCATGAGGGTCAAGGCTAGGTCATCCTGGCAGGGCCAGGGTCCCCGGAGCGCCGCCCTTTCTCTGACAGGGCCTCCGTCTCAGTCCGGTCGGACCATCATCGAGGGGCGGCCGGCCTCACCCGGGAGGGGCAAAACTCCATGGGTCTGCAACGGCGGACGTGCGGACATGAGGGTGAAGGCCGGGCCATCCTGGCAGGGCCGGGTTCCCCGGAACGCCGTCCCTTCTCTGACCGGCCCTCCGTCTCACTCCGGTCGGGCCATCATCGAGGGGCGGCCGGCCTCACCCGGGAGGGGCACACTCGGTCCGGTAGCCCTCGGGCCACAGCTGGCCCGCAGACAAAAGCGGTTTGAGAGGGCGAGAGCGCACGTGCGCTTGAGGGAGAAGGCGCAGGCCACCACGGCCGCCCCCAGGACGCCGCCCAGAAATGGCGACGGCCAGCCTAGGGAACGTGGGACCGTCGGCCGCTTGGGCTCCACAGGCGCGCTCATACCCGGCCTGGCGTGCCTTTCGTCTTCGTGCCGCGACTGGCGAATAGCGACATCCGCCCGCAGGAGCGGCTTGCCCAAACGTCCGGCCTGCCGCGCGGCGGACAGGGCGGATCGCGGAAAGTCCCATTCCCTGCGAAATCGACGATGTGAGATGCCCCGCGGCGGGTCCATCCCCCGGGTGACCTTGCCGTGAGCGGGACTATCGTCTCGCGGACCGTCACATCTCCGGCCGGACATCCTCCTCGCGGACGACGTGCGATCGGGGTCATGTGATCCGCTCACCGGCGCGCCCGCTCAGCCCGCCGCATCCTGCACCGGTCGTGTCGCGCGCGCCTTAGGACGCGAGCGCGGCCTCCACGGCAGCGAGGGCGTCCGTCGCCTTGCTGCCATCGGGTCCACCGGCCTGAGCCATATCGGGCCGGCCGCCGCCGCCCTTACCCCCCAGCGCCTCGGCGCCCCGGCGCACCAGGGCCACGGCATCGAAGCGGGCGGTCAGGTCGGCGGTAACGCCCACCACGATGCCGGCCTTGCCGTCATCGGTCACGCCGACGATGGCGACCACGCCGGAGCCGAGCTGCTTCTTGCCCTCGTCCACCAGGCTCTTGAGGTCCTTCAGCTCAATGCCCGAGACATGCTTGGCCAGCAGCTTCACGTCGCCCACCTGCCGGGCCGCGTCCTGGCCGGCCGCGCCGCCGCCCATGGCGAGCTTCTTGCGGGCTTCCGCCAGATCCCGTTCCAGCTTCCGCCGCTCTTCCACCAGAGTGGCAATGCGGGCCTCCACTTCGGAGACAGGAGCCTTCAGCAGGGAGGCCGCGCCCTGAAGCGCCGTGCTGGCCGCGTTCAGATGATGGCGCGCCGCATTGGCCGTCAGGGCCTCGATGCGACGCACGCCGGCCGCCACGGCGCTCTCCGACACCACCGACACGAGGCCGATATCGCCGGTGCGCGCCACATGGGTGCCGCCGCACAATTCCACCGAGTAGGGCGCGCCATTGCCGGCATCGGTGCCCATGGTCACCACGCGCACTTCGTCCCCATATTTCTCGCCGAACAAGGCGCGGGCGCCCGACGCGATGGCATCGTCCACGCCCATGAGCCGGGTTTCCACCGGCTCATTGCGCAACACATAGGTGTTGACGATCTCCTCCACCTCGGTGACCTCGTTGGAGGACATGGGCTTGGGATGGCTGAAATCGAACCGGAGCCGGTCGGGCGCGACCAGCGAGCCCTTCTGCGCCACATGGTCGCCGAGCACCCGGCGAAGGGCCTCGTGGAGCAAGTGCGTGGCCGAGTGGTTGGCGCGCACGGCGGCCCGGCGCGCATGGTCCACTTCCAAGGTCAGGGCCGTGCCCAGGCTGAGGGTGCCCTCATTGACGCGCACCTCGTGGACGAAGAGGTCGCCGAGCTTCTTCTGCGTGCCGATGACGGTGGCGCGCACGCCTTCCCCGACCATGACGCCGGTGTCGCCCACCTGGCCGCCGGATTCGCCATAAAACGGCGTCTGGTTGAGCACCACCAGCCCCTGCTCGCCCGTGGCGAGCGCCTCGACTTCACCGCCGTCGCGCACCAGCGCCCGCACCACGCCTTCGGCGCTCTCGGTGTCATAGCCGAGAAACTCCGTGGCGCCCTCGCGCTCGCGCAGGCCGAACCACACCGTGTCCGTGGCCGCCTCTCCCGACCCCGACCAGGCGGCGCGGGCATCGGCGCGCTGCCGCTCCATGGCGGCATTGAAGGCGTCCGTGTCCACATGGATGCCGCGGCCGCGCAGCGCGTCCTCAGTCAGGTCGAGGGGGAAGCCATAGGTGTCGTAGAGCTTGAACGCCACGTCTCCCGGGAAGCGGGCGCCGGCCACCAGCCCCGCGCTTTCGTCCTCAAGGATGGTCAGGCCGCGCTCGAGCGTGCGGCGGAAGCGCTTTTCCTCCAGCAGCAAGGTCTCGGCCGCCAGGGGCTCGGCACGGGCGATCTCCGGATAGGCCCGGCCCATCTCGCGCACCAGGATGGGAACCAAGCGGTGCATGAGCGGGTCGCGCGCGCCCAGCAACTGGGCGTGGCGCATGGCGCGGCGCATGATTCGCCGCAGCACATAGCCGCGCCCCTCATTGGACGGGAGCACGCCATCGGCGGTCAGGAAGACGGAGGCGCGCAGATGGTCGGCGATGACCCGATGGCTGGCCTTCTGCGGCCCCTCGGGGGACACGCCCGTCAGCTCCGCGACCTCCGCGATGATCGCCCGCATGAGGTCAGTTTCGTAATTGTCGTGCGTGCCCTGCAACAGAGCGGAGATGCGCTCAAGCCCCATGCCGGTGTCGATGGACGGGCGCGGCAGCCGCACCCGCTCGCCGCCGGGCAGTTGCTCATACTGCATGAACACGAGATTCCAGATCTCGATGAAGCGGTCTCCATCGGCATCCTCGGAACCTGGAGGGCCACCGGGGATATGGTCTCCGTGGTCAAAGAAGATCTCAGAGCAGGGGCCGCAGGGCCCCGTATCGCCCATGGCCCAGAAATTGTCCGAGGTGGGAATGCGGATGATGCGATCGTCGGGCAGACCGGCAATCTTCTTCCAGAGCTCATGGGCCTCGTCGTCCTCCGAATAGACGGTAACGAGGAGCCGGTCCTTCGGCAGTTCGAACTCACGTGTCACCAGCCCCCAGGCGAGCTCGATGGCGCGGTCCTTGAAATAGTCGCCGAAGGAGAAATTCCCCAGCATCTCGAAGAAGGTGTGGTGCCGGGCGGTATAGCCCACATTGTCCAGGTCGTTGTGCTTGCCGCCGGCGCGAACGCACTTCTGGGCGGTGACCGCGCGGGAATAGGGACGCTTTTCAACGCCAGTAAAGACGTTCTTGAACTGCACCATCCCCGCATTGGTGAACATCAGCGTGGGATCGTTGCGCGGCACGAGCGGAGAGGAGGCGACCGCCTCGTGACCGTTCTTGACGAAGTAGTCGACGAACGTCGACCGGATCTCGTTGACGCCGCTCATGTCCCGGCCACCATACCCTTGGTTTCGTCCGCCGGCCGCGCAGCGCTGTCCGGCGCCCATGGCCGTGCCCCAGGGGAGCCAAGCCGAATGGACCCGTTCGTTTAGCGGGCACCTGTCCGGTTGTCCAGAAAGGGGCGATCGCCCGCTGGGCAATTCACAGCCGGCGACATCTGTCACGGAGGACGGGCGGCCCGGCGGTGCGACCGCCCCGTCCCGGGCTGGGCCGGAGCCCGCCAGCGGTGGAAACGTCAAGCTTCAACCGCCGGCCAGGAATGAAGGACCTTCAGCGCTTGGCTCAGTCCGGGCTCGCCGCGTCGCCATCCTCTTCCGGCGAGCCGGTGAGGATCTGCTCGGCAATCAGCCCCGCATTCTGCCGGATGGCCGCCTCGATGCGGGCGGCAATCTCCGGGTTCTGGCGCAGGAAGGTCTTGGCATTCTCGCGCCCCTGCCCCAGCCTCTGGCTGTCATGGGAGAACCAGGCGCCGGACTTCTCCACCACGCCGGCCCGCACGCCCAGGTCCAGCAGTTCGCCGAGCTTGGACACGCCCTCGCCATACATGATGTCGAATTCGACCTGCTTGAAGGGGGGGGCCAGCTTGTTCTTGACCACCTTCACGCGGGTCTGGTTGCCCACCACCTCATCGCGCTCCTTAATCATGCCGATGCGGCGGATGTCGAGGCGGATGGAGGCGTAGAATTTCAGGGCGTTGCCGCCGGTGGTGGTCTCGGGCGAGCCGTACATCACACCGATCTTCATCCGGATCTGGTTGATGAAGATCACCATGGTGTTGGACTTGGAGATGGAGCCGGTGAGCTTGCGGAGCGCCTGGCTCATGAGGCGCGCCTGCATGCCGGGCTGGTTCTCGCCCATCTCGCCCTCGAGCTCGGCCCGCGGCGTGAGAGCGGCCACCGAATCCACCACCAGCACATCAATGGCGCCGGAGCGCACCAGCGTATCGGCGATCTCCAGGGCTTGCTCGCCGGCATCGGGCTGGGAGATCAGCAATTCATCCAAATTGACGCCGAGCTTGCGGGCATAGATGGGGTCGAGCGCGTGCTCGGCATCAATGAAGGCGCATACGCCGCCCTTCTTCTGTGCCTCCGCCACCACGTGGAGCGCGAGCGTGGTCTTGCCGGATGATTCCGGCCCGAAGATCTCCACGATGCGCCCCTTGGGCAGGCCGCCGATGCCAAGCGCAATGTCTAGCCCGAGCGAGCCGGAGGGGATGCTCTCCACCTCCATCACTTTGCCGCTCTTGCCGAGCCGCATGATCGAGCCCTTGCCGAAATGCCGCTCGATTTGCGACAGCGCGGCGTCGAGTGCCTTCGTCTTATCCATGGAAGAACCTTCGACGAGTCTGAGTGTCGACTGAGTCATCGCTGTGCTCCGCGCCGGACGCAAGATTGTCTCGGATGTTTTTTCGTACCACCTTTGTTCTACGTTCGCAATATGTTCTCATGCCACTTGGTCATGCCACTTGGTCATGCCACTGGCCAAATCGCCAGCGGACCGGTGGAAACTCCTCCGCCCAGCCGCGCTTTCAGTGGTATGGGGGCGTTCCGGTCGCATGGGCCGGTCATGGAGGGCGGGAGACCTGATGCAACGTCCGAATGTGGAACAGGCCTCGTTCCTGGTGGTCATCGCGCTGACCACCATCGCCTTCATCTGGCTGCTACTGCCCTATTATAGCGCGGTGCTGTGGGCGGTGATCCTGACCATTCTGTTCCAGCCGCTCCAGCGTTGGCTGGAGCGCGTGCTGGGAGGTCGCCCGGGCCTTGCGGCGGCGTTGAGCGTGCTCGCCTGCATCTGCATCGTGGTCATTCCCGGGTCCATGATCCTGGCCTCCCTCGCGCAGGAGGCCAACGGCCTCTACCAGCGCATTTCCTCGCGCGAGTTCAATCCCACCGAGCTTGCCGCCCGGGTCGAGGCCCTGATGCCGGCCATGCTGCGCGACATGTTGCCCCCGCTCACCCGGGAAACGCTCGGCCAGTTCGGTGAACGCATCGCCTCGGTGCTCGCCCAGGCCTCGCAGGCGATCGCGGCGCGGGCGGTGAGCATCGGGCAGGGCACCGCACAGCTCTTCGTCGGCCTCGGCGTGATGCTTTACATGCTGTTCTTCCTGTTCCGTGACGGCCCTTCGCTCGCCGCCACCATTCGCCGCACCAGCCCCCTCAGCCCGCACCATACGAACAGCATCCTGTCCAAGTTCTCCGACGTGGTCCAAGCGACGGTGAAGGGCAATCTCATCATCGCGCTCCTGCAGGGGGCGGCGGGAGGCGTGGCCTTCTGGTTGCTGGGCATCAATGGCGCGCTGATGTGGGGCGTGCTCATGGCCATGATGTCGCTGGTGCCGGCGGTGGGCTCCTTCCTCATCTGGGGGCCCGCGGCGCTCATCCTGGCCCTGTCCGGCGACTATGTGCGCGCCCTGATCCTGCTGGCGGTCGGGGTGTTCGTCATCAGCATGATCGACAACATCCTGCGCCCGCCCTTGGTGGGGAAGGGAACGCGTCTGCCCGATTATGTGGTGCTGGTGTCCACCCTCGGCGGCCTGTCCCTGTTCGGCATCGACGGCATCGTGGTGGGCCCCCTCATCGCCGCGCTGTTCGTGGCGGTGTGGTCGCTGCAGGCGGAAGACCAGGCCCGGGGCGACCGGATCGGCACCAAGGGCTGAGGTCCAGCGGGGCGCCCAGCCGCGCGCCCTCCCCGCATTTATTCCCATCCGGCCGGCGCACGACAGCGCCGGCCCTGACCGGGCTGTGCCCGGTCGGCGGGCCATCGGTTGCATCGGGGGGCGATGAGCCGCGGGTGACGCCCGCCGGCCGCGAAGGCTTGCGCCCGTGGCACAACCGCTGAAGCAACGGGCGAGGCGATGCTGCGCGGCACAAGATAGTGCCCGCATTGCACCAACAAGAATCCGGCTTGACCAAAGACGTGGTGCGCCGTACCGTCTGAATAACAAAATGATGTTTCACTATTCAAAACGAAACATCCTTCGGAAACGCTCATAAGAGGATTGGAACGTGGCACCACGTTCGACGGCGCGCGGCCAGCGCGGCGCTGCTCCCATGCCTGCTGCGCCGGCTTCAGGCGAGGACCGCGCCCTTGCGTCGGAGATGGCGCAAGAGACGGCACCGGCGGCATCGTCCGCCACGGGCACCAGCACGCTCGACCTCGCCTTGCGCATGGTGGAATTCCTGGCCATGCAGAGCCGGCCGCTGGCGCTGGCCCAGATCGCCGCCCATTTCTCGGCTTCCAAGGCCACCGTCTATCGCCACCTCGTCACCCTCCAGCGCCATGGCTTCGTGCGGCAGGACCCGGAGACCGGGCGCTATGACGCGGGTGTCAAACTCATGGTGCTGGGCGAGGCGCTGCGTGCCCGCTTCGACGTGCTTTCCGCCGCCCGCGCGGAGCTCATGGAATTGCGCGACCGCACCGGCCAGGCGGTCACCATCTGCGCCCTCGTGGACGGCGAGGTAGTGGTGCTGGAACTGGTGCAGGGCCGCACCCTCATCGAATTCGCCACCCGGCCAGGCACGCGGCTCGACTTCCACGCCAGCGCCCACGGCAAGGTCTGGCTCGCCTTCGGCACGGCCGATTTGCTGCCGCGCGCGCTCGCGGCGCCGCTGAAGAGCTGGACCGCCCATACGATCACCGACCCGGACGCCCTCGCCCGCGAGATCAGCCTCGTGCGCCAGCGCCGCTGGTCCACCGCCCCCGACGAGGTGCTGACCGGCGTTAACACGCTGGCCGCCCCCATTTTTGACCATCGCGGCACCCTCGTCGGCTCTCTGGCCATCGTCGGCGCCACGCAATTCATTCCCCCCGATCCCCCCGATACCCAGGTTGCAGAGGTCACCGGCACCGCCGCGCGCATCTCCCGCAGCCTGGGATGGAGAAGCTGAGCCATGACCTATTCGCTGGCCGTCGATATTGGCGGCACCTTCACCGACATCGTGCTGCGCCATTCCGACGGCCGCCTGCAGGTGGACAAGACGCTCACCACCCACCACGATCTGCTGGAAGGCTTCTTCCGCGGCGTCGACCAGGTGCTCGCCAAGGCCGGCGTGTCGGCGGAAGCGGTGGACGGCGTGGTGGTGCACGCCACCACGGTGGTCACCAACGCGCTCATCGAGCGCAAGGGCTTCCCCACGGCGCTCGTGGTGACGGAGGGCTTCCGCGACGTGCTCGCCATCCGCAACGAGCACCGCTACGACATGTATGACCCGCAGATCGAGTTTCCCGAGCCGCTGGTCCCGGAGCACCTCACCTTCGGCATCAAGGAGCGCGTGCTCGCCGACGGCACGGTGCACGCCGAACCCACAGACGCTGACATCGCGGCGCTCGCCGATGCCATCCGGGCCTCCGGCGCAAAGGCTGTCGCGCTCTGCTTCCTCAATTCTTTCGCCAACGGCGCCAATGAGGCGAAAGTGGCGGGGCAATTGCAGCGTCTGCTGAACGACACCTTCATCTGTACGTCGTCCGACGTGGCCCCCCAGATCCGCGAATACCAGCGCGCCTCCACGGCGACGGTGAACGCCTACACCATGCCCATCTCCCAGCCCTATCTGCGCCGCCTCTCCGAGCGGCTGCGGGACGAAGGCTTTTCCAACACGCCGCTCATCATGCTGTCCTCCGGCGGCGTGGTTGGGGCTGAGACCGCCGGCCGCAATCCGGTGCGCATGATCGAGAGCGGCCCGGCGGCCGGGGCGCTCGCCGCCTGCCATTATGCCGAAGTGCTGGGCATCGACCGGCTCATGAGCTTCGACATGGGCGGCACCACCGCCAAGGCGTGCCTGATCGAGAACCGTACCCCCCTCGTCACCGGCCTGTTCGAGGTGGACCGCCGCTATCGCTTCAAGGAAGGGTCCGGGCTTCCCGTCACCGTGCCCTCCATTGACCTTATTGAGATCGGCGCGGGTGGCGGCTCCATCGCCCATGTGGATGATCTCGGCCTACTGAAGGTGGGCCCCGAGAGCGCCGGCTCCAATCCAGGTCCTGCCTGCTATGGGCGCGGCGGACGCAATGCCACCGTCACCGATGCGGACCTGGTGCTGGGTCTCATTGATGCGGAAAACTTCCTCGGCGGCGACATGCCCCTCGACACCTCAGCCGCCGATGCCGCCATGGGCCGACTCGGGGCAGACCTGAAGGTGCCCGCCGTGCAGGCCGCGCGCGGCATCTATCGCATCGTCACCGAAGCCATGGCCTCCGCCGCCCGCACCCATGCCACCGACCGGGGCGTGGACTATCGCGGCCTGCCGCTCTTCGCCTTCGGCGGTGCCGGCCCGCTCCATGCCTGCGGGGTAGCGGAACTGCTCCAGAGCACGGCGGTGATCGTGCCGCCGCAATCGAGCGTGCTCTCCGCCTTCGGAACGCTGGTGACGCCCGTGCGCCTCGATCTGGTGCGCTCGGACCTGACCCTTCTGGACGATATCGACTGGAGTCGCGTCGATCGCATCCTGGGCGACCTGGAAGCGGAAGGCCGCGCCGCCCTGCGCGAGGCGGGGTGCCTGCCCGCCGATGTCTCGCTCCTGATCGGTGCCGACATGCGCTATCTCGGCCAGCAGCACGAAGTGACGGTCACCTTCGAGGCCGACCCGCGCGAAACCCGCGACACCGCCGCCATCGCCAAGCTGTTCGCCGGCGCCTATCGCCACCTTTACGGCGTCAACCCGGACCATGTGCCGGTGGAGATCGTCACCTGGCGGATCACCGCGCGCGGGCCCGTGGTGCCCTTCCATCCGGCGGCCCGCGTCTCGGAGGGCATTGGCAGCCCCAAGACCCACCGCAAGGTGCATGCCTGGACCGACAACCAGGATGCCGCCGTCTATGAGCGGTCCACCCTCGCCGTCGGCCAGAGCGTCAGCGGCCCCGCCATCATCGAGGAGCGGGAGACCACCACCGCCATCCCGCCCGGCTGGACCGCCACCATCGACCGCTTCGGCTGCATCGTCGCCACCAAGAATTGAGGACAGGTCCCATGCCAAATGTGAAGATGGACGGCGTCGAGCTGGAAATCCTGTGGTCGAACCTCATCGGGGTGGTGACCGAGCGGGCCAAGGCGCTGCAGCGCATCGCCTTCAGCCCCATCGTGCGCGAGGCCGGCGACCTCGCCTGCGCCCTGTTCGACCAGCGTGGCCGCATGGTGGCGCAGGCCAATACGGGCACCCCCGGCCACATCAATTCCCTCGCCTTTGCTGGCGCCCATCTGGTGCGGCTGTTCGCCGGCAAGTGCGCGCCCGGCGACGTGCTCATCACCAATGATCCCTGGCTGTCGGCGGGGCACTTCTTCGACATCACCGTGCTGACCCCCATCTTCGACGGGGAGAAGCTGATCGCCTATATCGGCTCCACCATCCATCACACGGACATTGGCGGCTACGGCATCGGCGCCGGCGCGCGGGACGTGCACGAGGAGGGCCTCTGGATCCCGCCGCTCAAGCTCTATGAAAAGGGCGAGCCGGTGGAAGTGCTGCACACCATGATCCGGCGCAATGTGCGCACGCCGGACGCGGTGTTCGGCGATCTCTCCGCCCAGGTCTCCAGCGGCCAGGCGGCGGCCGAGCATCTCATCGCCCTGTGCGAGCGCGCCGGGCTCGACGACATCGAGACGCTGTCCGACGAGATCATCCAGCGCTCCGAGGAGGCGACCCGCAACGCCATCCGCAAGCTGAAGGCCGGCACCTATCACGGCGAAAGCCAGTTCGATGTGCCCGGCGGCGAGATCATCACGCTGAAGACCGCCGTGACGGTGGACACCGACACCGGGACCATCATCGTGGATTTCACCGGCTCCTCGCCGCAGACGGCCACCGGCATCAACGTGGTGCTGAACTACACCCACGCTTATTCCACCTTCGCCATCCGCTCCTGCCTCAATCCGGACCTGCCGAACAATACCGGTTCGCTCGCCCCCATCGAGATCCGTGCGCCGGAAGGCTCGATCGTCAATTGCGCCTATCCCGCGCCGGTCAATGCGCGCCATGTGGTGGGCATGTATGTGCCCATGCCCATCCTCAAGGCGCTGCACCAGGTGATGCCGGATCGGGTTCTGGCGGAAGGATCGGGCGCGGTATGGACCATCCAGGTGCAGGGCAAGCGCGCGGATGGCCGGCCCTTCACCTCCTCCATGTTCAACTATTCCGGCGGCATGGGCGCCCGCGCCGAAAAGCACGGGCCGAGCGCCACCTGCTACCCGACCGGGGTCGCCGCCGTGCCCATCGAAATCCTGGAAGCGGCCATGCCCATCGTGTTCGACCGCAAGGAATTGCGGCGCGGCTCAGGTGGCACGGGACGCACCCGGGGCGGCGACGGCCAGTCCATCCAGTTCCACCTGCGCACTGACTATCCCTGGCTGCTCAATGCGGTGCCGAGCCGGCTGGAAAGCGGGCCGGACGGCATTGGCGGCGGCGGGCCGGGCGCGGCCGGGCGCTTCCTGGTGAACGGCAAGCCGGTGAGCGAAGCGCGCAAGCTCACCATGAATGCCGGCGACGTGGTGGTGCTGGAAACCCCCGGCGGCGGCGGCTTCGGCCCTGCGGCCTGAGCCCCGCCTCGAACAACGGCCCGGCCGGCAGAAGCCGGGCCACCCAAAAGAACAAGCTCGTTTCGGGAGGAACATCGTGACGCTTCGCACCCTCGCCGCCACAGCGCTGGTGGCCGCTTCCACACTGCTGGCCGCCCCGGCCGGCGCGCAGGAGACCTATAAGGTCGGCATCTCAGCCGGCCTCACCGGCTACGCCGCCACCGTCGACCGCGCCTGGCGCGACGGCGTGGAACTGGCCGCCGCCACCGTCAATGCCCGCGGCGGCGTGATGGGCCGCAAGATCCAGGTGATCGTGGAGGACAACCGCTCCGAGCCCCAGGAGGCGGTCACCGTCTATCGCAAGATGCTGTCCTCCGACGGCGCCCAGGTGTTCGTCTCCGGCTGCGTCTCCGCCGGCAATTTCGCCGCTGCCGGCCTGCTGGTGCGGGCCAAGGTGCCGATGATGCTCTGCTCCATCCTGCCCCAGCAGCCGGATCAATTGAAATGGGCCTTCACCACCTTGCCTCCCGCCGGCTTCGAGGTGGAAAAGCGCCTCGAATATCTGCGCGACAAGACCCAGATCCGGAAGGTGGGCGTGCTCCACGACCCCACCCCCTATGCCAATCTCCAGAAGAGCGTCGCCGAGAAGGTTGCTGCCAAGTACGGCATCGAGATCGTGGCCATCGAGCAATACAAGCAGGACGATGCTGACCTCTCCGTGCAGATCTCCAAGATGCGCTCGGCCGGCGCCGGCGCGGTCATCAAGATCGGCCTCGGCGGCACCACGCTGACCGCCGCCAAGAACATCAAGCAGCTGGGGGCGGACATGCTGCTGCTCACCAGCCTTGAGGACATCGCGGTGTTCCGTCCGGTGGCGGACGTGCTGGGCGACAAGTTCTTCTTCGTCGCCTCCCCCTCGCAGGTCTACGACGCCCTCCCCGAAGGCGCGCTGAAGGCGGAGATCACCAAGTTCCTCAACCCCTGGAAGGAAAAGTATGGGGATCGCGACCCCAACTGGGCCTCGCGCGGCTGGGACGGGCTGATGCTCACCGTTGCCGCCGTTGAGAAGGCCAAGTCCTTCGAAGGTTCGGCAGTGCGCGATGCCTATGAGGCCATCACCGGCTACCAGGGCACGACGGGCGTCTACAATTTCTCGCCCGAGGTCCACCAGGGCATCACCGAGAACCCGTTCGTCATCGCCACCATTGTCGACGGCAAGGTGAAGGTGGTGCAATGAGCACCGCCCTCGCCACGCCCGCCAGCGCGCCCGCCGCGCTGGCAATGCTGGAGACACGGGGCCTTGGCGCCCGCTACGGCCATGTGGAGGCGCTGCACGCCACCGATCTCCAGGTGGGCGAAGGCGAGCTCGTGGCCGTGCTCGGGCCCAACGGGGCGGGCAAGTCCACCTTGCTGCGCGCCATTTTGGGCCTCGTCACCAATTTCGGCAGCGTGCACCTGCGCGGCCAGCCTTTGCCCCGGCTCGACCCGGTGGCGGTGGCGTCGCGCGGCGTTGTGCTCGTGCCGGAAGGGCGCGGCATCTTCGGCCCCATGAGCGTGGCGGAGAATCTGGAGCTGGGCGCCTATCGCCTGCGCGACCGGCACGAATTCCAGCGGCGCTGGGAGCGCGTGCTGGAGCTCTTCCCCCGCCTGAAGGAGCGTCTGTCCCAGGTGGCCGGCTCCATGTCCGGCGGCGAGCAGCAGATGCTGGCCATCGGGCGCGCCCTCATGGCCGGCCCGACCGTCCTGTTGCTGGACGAGCCCTCCCTCGGGCTCGCCCCCCGCGTCACCGAGGAGATCCTGGCCACCCTCGGCCGGCTCAATGCCGAGGGGCTCTCCATCATCCTTGTAGAGCAGAAGGCGCCTTTGGCGCTGGAGCTCGCCAACCGCGCCTACCTGCTTTCGGTGGGCCGGATCGTCGCCACTCTCGATCCCCGCGAGATCACATCCTATGACGAGCTCGCTCAGCATTACTTCGCCTGAGGCCAGGCGCCGACCGCGCCTGTCCTGGCGCGCGCTGCTGCCCTACGTCCTGGTGGCGGCGGTGGTTGGCTATGCCATCGCGGTGGGTGGCTATCCCGCCACCGTAGTGTCCTTCGCGCTCATCTATGCGGTGTTCGTGATCGGCCTCAACCTGTTCATGGGCTTTGCCAACCAGGTTTCGTTCGGCCAGAACGCCTTTGCAGCCATTGGCGGCTATACGTCCGCCGTGCTCACCGCCACCTATGGCTGGGAACCCCTGCCTGCCATGGCGGCTGGGATGGCAGGCGCGCTCGCC
The DNA here is from genome assembly GCF_056314145.1 of Aquabacter sp. DMC10. Classification (NCBI taxonomy): domain Bacteria; kingdom Pseudomonadati; phylum Pseudomonadota; class Alphaproteobacteria; order Hyphomicrobiales; family Xanthobacteraceae; genus Aquabacter; species Aquabacter sp. DMC10. The sequence goes on from NZ_JBQUYX010000002.1 coordinate 625,852, forward strand.
GCCGCCTGCGCCATCGGCTATCCGACCTTGCGCCTCAAGGGCCATTATCTGGCGATGGGCACGCTCGCCATCGGCCTCATCGTCTATGAAATCACGGTGGAATGGTCGAGCGTGACCCAGGGCTATATGGGCCTGTCGGGCATTCCGCCGCTGGGCATCGGCAGCTACGAGATCAGCTCCGACCGTGGCCAGCTGGTGGTGCTCACGCTGGTTGTGGCCGCCGCCACCTTCCTGTCCGCGCGGCTGCGCCGTTCCCGCATGGGACGGGCGCTCTCGGCGGTGGCGGGCAGCGAGGAAGCGGCACGGGCGCTGGGCATTCCGGTGGCACGCTACAAGTTGTTGGCCTTCCTGCTTTCCGCGGCGCTTGCCTCCCTCTCCGGCTCACTATTCGTGCACGTGGTGGGCTTCGTGAGCCCCGAAGTGTTTGGCCTGCACATGGTGATCCTCACCTTCACCATGCTCTATGTGGGCGGCATCGGCACCGTCGCCGGCCCGGTGGTGGGCGCGCTCATCATCAGCCTGCTGCCCGAGACCTTCCGTGCCTTCAAGGATTACCAGGACCTCGCTTATGGCGCGGCGCTCATCCTGATGCTGATCTATGCCCCGAAGGGCCTCTCCTCGCTCTTCACCCTGCGGAGGCGCTCATGAGCCGGCTGGTGCTGGAAAATGTCACCAAGCGCTTCGGTGGACTCGTGGCGGTGGACGGCGTGAGCTTCGCGGTGCCGGAGGCGGGCGTCACCGCCGTCATCGGGCCGAACGGGGCTGGCAAGACCACCCTCTTCAGCCTCATCTCCGGCTTCCTGCCGCCCACGGAAGGGCGCGTCCTATTCGACGGGCAGGACATTACCGGCCTCGCCCCGGAAAAGGTTGCCCGGCGCGGCCTCGTGCGCACCTTCCAATTGGTGAAGCTGTTCGAGGACCTGACCACGCTGGAGAATGTGAAGGTGGGCCGTCACCTGCACACCAAGGCCGGCCTGTTCTCCGCCTTCCTGCGCCCGCCCTCGGCGCGGCGGGAGGAAAAAGAGGTGGAGGCCCGCGCCCGCGAGTTGCTCGCCTTCGTGGGCCTCCAGCACAAGGCCGACGACGATGCCTCCGGCCTCTCCTATGGCCAGCAGCGGCTCCTGGAAATGGCCCGGGCGCTCGCCGCCGACCCGCGCCTGGTGCTGCTGGACGAACCGGCCGCCGGTCTCAACGGGGAGGAATCCGCCGCCCTCTCCCGCATCATCCGCCGCATCGCGGAGGGAGGCACCACCGTCCTGCTCATCGAGCACGACATGACCCTCGTCATGAACACGGCGGACCGGGTGGTGGTGGTGGATTTCGGCCGCAAGATCGCCGAAGGCACGCCGGCTGAGGTGCGCACCGACCCGGCTGTCATCGCCGCCTATCTCGGCAGTTCCAAGGCCACCACCGCCCGCAGGGAGGCCGCACATGGCTGACTTTTCCTATATCCCGCAGGTGCTGGTGTCGGGGCTCGGCATTGGTTGCGTCTACGGCCTCATCGGCATCGGCTTCTGCGTGATCTACAATGCCTCGGGCATCGTGAACTTCGCCCAGGGCGCGTTCGTCATGCTGGGCGGCATGGTCACGCAAAGCCTCATGGCGAGCCAGGGCTTGCCGCTGATTCCGGCGGCCCTGGTGGCGGTGGCGCTGGTGGCGTTGCTGGGCGTCGGCCTGGAGCGGCTGGTGGTGCGGCCGCTCTGGAACCGCAAGGCGACCATGTTCACCATGATCCTGGCGACGCTCGCCGCCCAGATCGTGATCGAGCGGGTGGCGCTTCTCGTCTGGGGCGACCAGCCGCGCTCCATGGCGGTCTTCACCGACCTGCCGCCGATCCAGTTCGGCGGGGTGGCGGTGAGCTATCAATTGCTCTGGATTGTCGGCGCATCCCTCATCGCGGTGGGCGGCCTTGCCGCCTTCTTCCGCCTGTCGCGCACCGGCAAGGCCATGCGCGCCTGCGCCATCAACCGCGAAGCGGCCGCCCTCCAGGGCATTCCCGTCTCGCGCATGCTGGCGGCCGCCTTTGCCATCAGCGCCGGGCTTGGTGCCATGGCCGGCATCCTCATCACGCCCACCCAATACACCGCCTTCAATGTGGGCGTGCCCTTCGCCATTTCCGGCTTCATCGCGGCCATCGTCGGCGGCTTCGGGCGACCCTTCGGCGCCTTCCTGGGCGGGCTGATGCTGGGCCTTGTGCAATCGCTGGCGATCCTGGGCTTCGGCGCCGGACTGAAGACGGTGGCCGCCCTTTCCGTGCTGTTGGTCTTCCTCTTCATCCGGCCCTCGGGCCTGCTGGGCGCAGCGAAATAGCGTCAACCTCTCAAGGAGTTGCCTCCATGGACATCACCAAGATCAACTGGGACGCGATGGAATGGACCCCGGTGCGCGAGGGGGTCGAGCGCAAGGCCGTGTCCGGCGAAGGCGCGACCCTCGCGCTGCATCGCCTCATGCCCGGCCACGAGCCCAAGCCCCACAGCCATCCACACGAGCAGATCGCCTATATCGTCTCCGGCACCATCCGCTTCTTCGTGGGTGAGGACGAGCATCTGGTGGGCCCCGGCGGCGTCATCGTGATCCCGCCTCATGTGCGCCACTGGGGCGAGGTGGTGGGCGACGAGCCGGTCATCAATCTCGACATCTTCACCCCGCGCCGGCCCGAATACGCCTGATCTCCCGGCCGCTCATGCCATCCTGGAGCCTCTGATGGAGCCGTTCCGAGACCGCCTCGCCCGCCCCCTGCTGGGCACCTTCGTCAAATCGGCCTCCTATCAGGTGATGGAAATCCTGGCTCTGGGCGGGCTCGACTGCGCCATCATCGATGCCGAGCATGCGCCTTTCTCCCCCGGCGATCTCGACCGCATGATCCTGGCCGCCCGGGCCGGCGGATTGCCGGCCCTGGTGCGGGTGGCAGGGCTTGACCCTGCCCCCATGGCCGCCTGCCTGGACATGGGGGCCACCGGCATCGTCGTGCCTCATGTGCGTTCGGCGGACGAGGCGCGCGCGGCGGTGGCGGCGGCGAAATATGGGGGCCGGCGTGGCTTCTCCCCCTCCCCCCGCGCCGGCGGCTATGGCACGCGCGGAGCGGACGCCTATCTTGCAGCGGCGGATCAGGAGACCTCGGTCTGGTGCCAGATCGAGGATGCCGAGGCGCTGGACCGGCTCGACGAGATCGCTGCCGTGCCCGGTGTGGATTGCCTGTTCGTGGGCCGCGCCGACCTCTCGCTGTCGCTGGGTGCAGCCGGCACCGGCGATCCGCGGGTGGGGGCTGCGGTGAAGGCCGTGGGCGCCGCCTGCCGGAAGGCCGGAACCGTTGCGGGCCTTTTCATTCCCGGGACGGCGGAAATCGCCGACCGGGCGGCCGAAGGCTACAGCGCCTTCATCTGCGGCTCCGACCAGAGCTGGCTGATGGACCAGGCCCGCGCCCGCGTGCGGGCGTTTGCGGAAACCTTGGGCTGAAGAGGGTCACGCGCCGGGCGGGTCCAGGCGCCGCAGTTCCTCGGCCAGGAAGGCGACGAAAATGCGCGTCGCCTCCGGCAAGACACGGCCCTGCATGGTCTGGATCTCATAGCGCCGTTCCGTGCTGGCGCGGGTCTTCAGCGGCACCGAGCGCATGCGGAAGCGCGAGAGGCGTGTTGCGGCCGTGATGCGGCCGGTCATGATGATGCCGCCGCCGATCTCGGCGAAGCTCCAGAGGCCGGCCATGTAATTGGTGGTCATGACCGGCTCGATGACCACACCTTCCACCTCGCACAATATGTCGAACAGCTGCCGGGCGGTGGTGTCCTTGCCGGACAGGCCCACCGGATAGGCGGCGATGTCGGCAAGGGTGACGCAGGCCTGCCCCGCCAGGGGATGGTCCGGCGCCATGAGGGCAACGAGCGGGGCGCTGCCCGCCAGTTCCACCGTGATTCCGGCATCCGGCACGAAGCCGAAGGACAGGGCCACATCCACCGTGCCCTCGCTCACCATGCGCGTGGTGGCGCGCGGACCCGCCACATGCATCTCGAACGAGATGCCGGGATAGGTGGCGCGAAACATGCCGATGGCGCGCGGCACAAAGTCGGTGCCGAAGCCTTCGGTGCAGCCAACGCGCACCAGACCGCGCTCCAGCCCCTTCAGGCGGCGGATTTCCGCCATCACCTGCTCCTCGCCGAGGCGGGTGCGACGGGCATGCTGGGCCAGCAGCTCCCCTGCCGCATTCAGCACCAGGCGGCGGGACCGGCGCTCGAACAAGGGCGTGCCCAGATCCGCCTCCAGCTTGGCAATCTGCCGGCTGATGGCGGACGCCGCCACATTGAGCCGCGCAGAGGCCTCCGCGATGGACCCGCCTTGAACCACTTCGAGAAAATAGCGCAGCGCCGCATCGTCCACCGGTGCACTCCGCATCAATTGCCGTTTCGGCAATGAAACCGACTAAATATTCTAATTGCGGTAGCTCAAAAGCTCAATAAATTATCTCGCCTAGAAGCTGAGCAAAAAGCCCGGCTCAATCAAAAAATTCCAGAGAGAGAGAACATGGCCACCACTTCGTCCCGTCTCTCACGCCTCCTTGCGTCGGCCCTCATCCTCAGCGCGCTTCCGGGTGCCGCATTCGCCGACAAGGCCAAGGACACCATCGTCTACGCCTCGGATTCCGAGCCCGAAAACATCAGCCCGTACCACAACAACTTGCGGGAAGGCATCGTTATTGCCCGGCATGTCTTCGACAATTTGATCTTCCATAATCCCGAGACCGGGAAATACGAGCCGCAGCTTGCCACTGACTGGACCTGGGTGGACCCGCAGACGCTCGACCTCACCATCCGCAAGGGCGTCACCTTCCACAATGGCGACCCGCTGACCGCCGATGACGTGGTGTTCACACTCAATATGGTGGTGTCGCCGGACTCCAAGGTGGTGACCAAGCAGAATGTGAACTGGATCAAGAGCGCCGAGAAGATCGGCGACGATAAGGTCCGCATTCATCTGGTTGGCCCGTTCCCGGCGGCCATCGAATATCTGTCGGGACCTGTGGTGATCTATCCCGAGGCCTATTTCAAGAAGGTGGGGCTCGACGGTTTCGCCAAGGCCCCCGTCGGCTCCGGTCCCTATAAGATCACCTCGGTCGCGCCCGGCAAGGGCGTGAAGATGGAAAAGAACACCGCCTATTGGAAGGACAGTCCGCTGGGCCAGCCCAAGATCGGCAAGCTGGAATTCCGCGTCATTCCCGACCCGGAGACCCAGGTGGCCGAGCTGATGACCGGCGGTCTCGACTGGATCTGGCGCGTGCAGGCCGACCAGGCCAAGCAGCTGGGCGCCGTGCCCAACATCACCGTGCTCGCCGCCGAGACCATGCGCGTCGGCTTCCTCCAGCTGGATTCCCAGGGCCGGGCGCCCGGCGCCGAGCCTTTGAAGGACCCGCGCGTGCGGCAGGCCATCGCCTATGCCATCGACCGCAAGTCCATGGTGGACAATCTGGTGCGCGGCGGTGCCCGCGTCATGAACTCGGCCTGCTTCATCGACCAGTTCGGCTGCACCGACACCGGCGTGCCGCGCTATGACTATAATCCCGCCAAGGCGAAGGCCCTGCTCGCGGAGGCCGGCTATCCCAACGGCTTTTCCATCGACCTTTTTGCCTATCGCGAGCGCGAATATGCGGAAGCGGTGGTGGGCTATCTCGGCGCTATCGGCATCAAGGCCAAGCTGAACTACATGAAATATGCGGCGCTGCGCGAAATGGCCCGCTCGGGCAAGGTGCCGATCTTCTTCCAGACCTGGGCGTCCTTCTCGGTGGCCGACGCCTCCGCCTTCACCGGCGTCTGGTTCAAGGGCGATGCCGACGACATGACCCACGACCAGGGCCTCACGGATCTCCTGAAGAAGGCCGACACCACGGTGGAGACGGAGGCCCGCCTCGCCACCTATCAGGAAGCGCTGAAGCTGATCGCGGAGAAGGCCTATCTGGTGCCGCTCTTCTCCTATTCGTCGAACTATGCCTTCACCAGCGACCTGAACTTCACCGCGCAGCCCGACGAGCTGCCGCGCTTCTACCGGTCGAGCTGGAAATAGTTGCCAGAGGCCCGCGCGCGGCCGGTGCCGGCCGCGCGCGGGTGATCCTGCTTTAGTCCGGGGCCCCCGGCCCTTTCGGTTCCTCCCGAGGACGCCGCCATGCTCGCTTTCACCCTCCGCCGCCTGGTGGTGGCCCTCTCGGTGGCTTTTACCGTGTCGGTCGTCGCCTTCGCGCTGTTGCATCTGTCGGGCGATCTTGCCATCACCATTGCCGGGCCAGAGGCATCCGCCGAGCAAGTGGCGCAGATCCGCCATCAGTTCGGTCTCGACCGTCCCTTGTCGACGCAATATTTCGACTGGCTGTGGGGTGCCCTGCACCTGGACTTCGGCACCTCGTTCTACTTCCGCAACTCCGTCGCCAGCCTGCTGGCGGAGCGTATGCCGGTGACGCTGACACTGGGCGCCATCTCCCTCCTCATCTCGTTGGCCATCGCGGTGCCGCTCGGGGTGCTCGCCGCCGTGTATCGCGGCACGCTGATCGACCGGCTGGCCCTGACCTTCTGCGTGCTCGGCCAGGCCCTGCCCACCTTCTGCCTCGGCCTCGGGCTCATCATCGTTTTCGCGGTGAACCTGCGCTGGCTGCCGGTCTCGGGCAACGCCTCCTGGCAGAATTACGTGCTGCCCTCCATCGCGCTCGGCTGGTACGCCGTGCCGGCGGTGATGCGCCTGTCGCGCAACGGCATGCTGGAGGTCCTCTCGCAGGACTATATCCGCACCGCCTATGCCAAGGGCCTTTCCCCCACCAAGGTCATCCTGAAGCATGCGCTGCGCAATGCCATCATTCCGGTGGTGGCCCTGGCGGCGGTGCAGTTCGGCTTCATGCTGGGCGGCTCCATCGTGGTGGAGGCGGTGTTCTCCATGCACGGCATCGGCCATCTGGCCTGGGAGGCCATCGCACGCAACGACTTCCCTGTGGTGCAGGCGGTCGTGCTGGTGCTGGCCGCCATCTACATCACGCTGACCTTCCTCGCTGACGTCCTCAACGCTTTGCTCGATCCCCGGATGCGCGTCGCATGACCATGACCCTCACATCCGCCACCTCCGAGCCCGGCCCGCTGGACCAGCCTCCGGTTCGCCGCGCGCCCCTCCACACCTTCCTGCTCAAAAGCCTCGGCCATGGCGGCTTTCTCATGGGCGCAGGGCTGCTCGCTCTCATCGTGCTCCTGGCACTGGCCGCGCCCCTCATCGCCCCGCACGATCCCTATGCCCAGAACCTCGCCCAGCGCCTCGTGCCGCCGGTCTGGGACGCCAAGGGCAATTGGAACCATATTCTCGGCACCGACAAACTGGGCCGCGATTATCTCAGCCGTCTCCTTTACGGCGGGCAGATCTCGCTGCTCATCGGCACCGTCACGGTGGTCATTTCCGGCATCATCGGCACGGTGCTGGGCGTGTGCGCCGGCTATTTCGGCGGCCGGGTGGATGCGGTTCTGAGCTACATCGTCACCACCCGCCTTGCCCTTCCGGTGGTGCTGGTGGCCTTGGCCTCGGCGGCCCTGGTGGGCAGCTCGCTGGAAGGCGTCATCATCGTGCTCGGCCTCCTGCTGTGGGATCGCTTTGCGGTGGTCACCCGCTCGGCCACCCAGCAAGTGGTGGGCTCGGACTACATCGCCGCCGCCAGCGCCATCGGCTGCTCGACGCCGCGCATCATCCTCTCCGAGGTGCTGCCCAACATCCTCAATCCGCTCATCGTGGTGGCGACGCTGGAGATGGCCCACGCCATCCTGCTGGAAGCGGCGCTGTCCTTCCTGGGTCTTGGCGTCCAGCCGCCCTCGCCCTCGTGGGGCCTGATGATCGCCGAGGGCAAGCAATACATGTTCTTCAGCCCCTGGGTGATCGCCATTCCCGCGACCGCTCTCGTGGTGCTGGTGCTGGCCATCAATCTCATGGGCGACGGGCTGCGCGACATCACCGCGCCCGAGAACAGGAACTGAGCCATGGCCCTCCTGGAGGTGAAAGACCTCGTCATCGACATCCCCACGGGCGCCGGCGTGCTGCATGCGGTCAGCGGCGTCTCCTTCTCCCTGGAGCGGGGCGAGACGCTGGCCATCGTGGGCGAAAGCGGCTCGGGCAAGTCCCTGACCTCGCTGGCCCTCATGGACCTGCTGCCCAAGCGTGTTCAGCGCAAGGCCGCACGGCTCTCCTTCGACGGCACCGACCTGACGACACTCTCCGCCGCTGGCATGCGCCGGCTGCGGGGCAACCGGATGGCGATGATCTTCCAGGAGCCCATGACCTCGCTGAACCCGGCCTATACGATCGGGAACCAGCTGACCGAGGCGCTCACCTGCCACCGCAAGGTCTCGGCGCGCGAGGCCACCGACCGGGCGGTGCATCTCCTGGAAAAAGTGGGCATCACCGCCGCCGCCCGCCGCCTGTCGCAATATCCCCACCAGCTGTCCGGGGGCCTGCGCCAGCGGGTGATGATCGCCATGGCCCTCATGTGCGGCCCCGAGCTCATCATCGCCGATGAGCCCACCACTGCCCTCGACGTGACCATCCAGGCGCAGATCCTTCACCTCATCGCCGACCTGCAGAAGGAGTTCGGCATGGCGGTGATCCTCATCACCCACGATCTCGGCGTGGTGGCGCGGGTCGCCGACAAGGTGGGGGTGATGTATGCCGGCCGCCTGGTGGAGACGGGCGCCGCCCGCACCCTCTTCCGCCATCCCGCCCATCCCTATACGCGCGGCCTGCTGGACTGCATCCCGGTGCCCGGCCGCACGGTGCCGGGCGCGCCTTTGGGCGCCATACGCGGCCAGGTGCCGAACCTGATCGGCCGGCTGGAGGGCTGCGCCTTCCGCAACCGGTGCGATCTGGCCGGCCCGGAATGCGCCGGCGCCATCCCCCTTCTCCATCCCGAGCCCGCCCACGACGTGCGCTGCCTGCACGCCAGGATCCCGGAGGCCGCGGCATGAGCGACATCGTCCTCGAACTGAAAGACGTCACGCGCACCTTCCAGGTGTCGCAGGGCCTGTTCCGCCCCAAGGCGACGCTCACCGCCGTGGCGGGTGTCTCGCTCCAGGTGCGGCGGGGCGAAGTCTATGCCCTGGTGGGGGAAAGCGGCTCGGGCAAGTCGACGCTCGCCAAGATGCTGCTGGGCCTCCTGCCCCCCTCCTCCGGCGAGATCCGCATCGACGGCACGCCCATCGCCGACACGGATCGCATCGCGGTGGCGCGGCGGATCCAGCCCATTTTCCAGGACCCCTATTCCTCGCTCAACCCGCGCAAGTCCATCGCCGATCTCATCGCCTTGCCGCTGGTGGTGCATGGCATCGGTAGCGCGGCCGAGCGGCGCAAGAAGGTGCTGGAGATGCTGGACGTGGTGGGCCTGCCCCGCCGCCTCCTCGATGCCGGTCCGAGCCAATTGTCCGGCGGCCAGCGCCAGCGCGTCGCCATCGCCCGCGCCCTCATCATGCGGCCGGAAGTGGTGATCTGCGACGAGCCGACCTCCGCGCTCGACGTGTCCGTCCAGGCGCAGATTCTCAATCTGCTGCTGGAGCTGAAGCGGGAATTGGGGCTCACCTATTTCTTCATCAGCCACAATCTGGCGGTGGTGGAGCATCTGGCCGACCGGGTGGCGGTGATGTATCTCGGCCGCTTCGTGGAGGAGCGCACCCGCGCCGGCCTGTTTGCCGGGCCGCAGCATCCCTATAGCCGGGCGCTGCTGGAGTCGGTGCTCACCCCCGACCCCGATCTTGGCGTGCCCGACACCCATCTCGGCGCCGTCTTCCCCAATCCGCTGACGCCAACGCCGGGCTGCGCCTTCCAGCCCCGCTGCCCCGCCGCGCGCGATCTGTGCCAGCGCATTTCGCCCGAGGCCCACTCGCTGCCGGACGGCTATGCCGCCTGCCATTTCGCCACGCCGACCACCCTGCCGAGCGCCGCCTGATCCCTTCCCAGTAAGGTCCCGTTGACATGAGCCGACAAGAAGCCGTCGCCCGCGCGGCGAATTATTTCGACCGTGGAGACTTCCGCACCGATCTTGCCCGGCGGGTCGCCATGCCCACCGAGAGCCAGACCGGCCAGAGCCTGGATGCCCTGCGCGCCTATCTCACCGACGAGATCATCCCGACCGTGGGCAAGCTCGGGTTTTCGTCCCGCATCGTCGACAATCCCGCCCCCGGCCACGGCCCCTTCCTTATCGCCGAGCGCCACGAGGCCGACGGCCTGCCCACCGTGCTGCTCTATGGCCATGGCGATGTGGTGTTCGGCCAGGATGCGGGCTGGCGCGAGGGCCTGAAGCCCTGGGCGCTGGTGGAGGAAGGCGACCGCTGGTACGGCCGCGGCACCGCCGACAATAAGGGCCAGCACTCCATCAATCTCGCCGCCCTCGCGCAGGTGCTGGCGGTGCGGGGCGGGCGGCTCGGCTTCAATTGCAAGCTGCTCATCGAGATGGGCGAGGAAGCCGGTTCGCCGGGCCTGCGCGAGCTGGCCCGCCGGGAGAGCGAGGCACTCAAGGCCGATGTGCTGATCGGCTCGGACGGGCCACGCCTGTCCGCCGTGCGCCCCACCGTGTTCCTGGGCTCGCGGGGCGCCTTCAATTTCGAACTGGAGGTCAATCTGCGGGCCGGCGGCCATCACTCCGGCAATTGGGGCGGAGCGCTCTCCAATGCCGGCACGCTGCTCGCCCATGCCATTGCGAGTCTTGTGGATTCCAAGGGCCGCATCCTGCTGGATGGCCTGAAGCCGAAGGAGATCCCCGCCTCCGTGCGCGCGGCCTTGGATGGCATCTCGCTGGAACAGGGCATGGGCGATCCCGACATCGATCCCGAATGGGGGGAGCCGGGCCTCACCCCCGCGGAGAAGGTCTATGCCTGGAACACGCTGGAAGTGCTCGCCTTCGTCACCGGCGCGCCCGACAAGCCGGCCAATGCGGTGCCTCCCTCCGCCAAGGCCACCATGCAGTTGCGCTTCGTGGTGGGAACGGACCCGGAGACGGTGATCCCGCTGGTGGAAGCGCATCTGGCGGCGCGCGGCCTTGGCATGGTCAAAGTGCGCCCCGCCCGCTCGGCCACTTTCGAGGCCACCCGGCTTGACCCTTCCGACCCCTGGGTGGACTGGGCGCTCGCCTCCATCACCCGCACCACCGGCAAGACGCCCGCCCTTTTGCCAAACCTGGGCGGCTCGCTGCCCAATGACGTGTTCGCGCTGATCCTGGGCATGCCCACCGTGTGGGTGCCCCACTCCTATCCGGCCTGCTCCCAGCACGCGCCCAACGAGCATCTGCTGGCCTCGGTGGCGCGGGAAGCGCTCCAGCTCATGGCCGGGCTGTTCTATGACTTGGGCGAGGAAGGCGGCGCGGTGCTGGAGGCGCGGGCGGCCTGATCCGCGCGGGCCCGCTGCTTGGAAAAGGCCGTCCCTCGGGGCGGCCTTTTTGTTTGAGGACGGCGGTCAGAAATCCAGCGGCCGATTGTCTACCACTTCCTTGATGACAAAGAAGGTGCGGGTCTGCCGTACGCCCGGCAAGGCGATCAGGCAATTGGCATGGATGCGGTTGAAGTCCGCCATGTCGGAGACCCGGATCTTGAGGAAATAGTCGAAATCCCCCGCCACCAGATGGCAATCGAGCACGAAGCTCAAGGCTGCTGCCGCCGCCTCGAAAGCGGCGAAACTCTCCGGCGTCGAGCGGTCCAGGACCACGCCCACCATCACCAGCGCGCCCCGATCCACCTTCTGCGGCGCCACCATGCCCCGGAAGCCGGAAATATAGCCCGCGCGCACCAGCGCCTGGGTGCGCCGGTGGCACGTGGCCGGGCTCAGCGCCACCTTTTCCGCCAGTTCCGCATTGGTGAGCCGCCCGTCCTGCTGCAGCAGGCGCAGGATTTTCATGTCCGTACGGTGGAGGGCGTCGGGCGTGGAAGACTCTTTCATACTATGCGCCAAAAATGAGATCAAATCGCCTGAAATTCTAACATCATCACGCAATGGAGAAAATATGAGGCCGCAGAAAGAAAGGACATTTCACATCGGCTGTGACTAGCATCCGGCCCATCAGAACACCTTCCACGGGATCGGCCATGCTCTCCAAATTTGAACGTTATCCCCTCACCTTCGGCGTCACCCCCATCGAGAAGCTCTCGCGCCTCACCGAGCACCTGGGCGGCAAGGTGGAGCTCTATGCCAAGCGCGAGGACTGCAATTCGGGCCTCGCCTATGGCGGCAACAAGCTGCGCAAGCTCGAATACATCATCCCCGATGCCATCGCCTCCAATGCCGATACGCTGGTCTCCATCGGCGGCGTGCAGTCCAACCACACCCGCATGATCGCGGCGGTGGCGGCCAAGATCGGCTTCAAGTGCCGCCTGGTGCAGGAAGCCTGGGTGCCGCACGAGGATGCGGTCTATGACCGGGTGGGCAACATCATGCTCTCGCGCATCATGGGCGCGGACGTGCGCCTGGTGGATGACGGCTTCGACATTGGCATCCGCAAGAGCTGGGAAGACGCCATCGCCGAGGTGAAGGCCGCCGGCGGCAAGCCCTATCCCATCCCGGCGGGCGCCTCCGTGCATCCCAAGGGCGGGCTTGGCTATGTGGGCTTTGCCGAGGAAGTGCGGGCGCAGGAAGAGGCGCTGGGCTTCAAGTTCGACTATATCATCGTGTGCACCGTGACCGGCTCCACCCATGCGGGCATGACGGTGGGCTTTGCCAAGGACGGCCGCTCGCAGCGTGTCATCGGCATCGACGCCTCCTGCACCCCCGCCCAGACCAAGGCGCAGGTGCTGGAGATCGCCAAGCGCACGGCGGACCTGGTGGAGCTCGGCCGCGAGATCACCGAGGACGACGTGGTGCTGGTGGAGGACTATGCCTATCCGGTCTATGGCGTGCCGTCCGAAGAGACCAAGGATGCCATCCGCCTCGTCGCCCGCCTGGAAGCCATGATTACGGACCCCGTCTATGAGGGCAAGTCCATGCAGGGCATGATCGACCTGGTGAAGAAGGGCTACTTCCCGGAAGGCTCCAAGGTGCTCTATGCGCATCTCGGCGGCGCGCCCGCCCTCAATGGCTATGGCTACGCCTTCCGCAACGGCTGATCAGACACAGCCGGCCTGATCGGAAGGGGAGGCGTCCGCGGGGGTGGCGCCTCCCCTTTTCATTTGGCATCGGCCCTCAGGCCCGCCGCGTTCCGATGAGCCGCCGCAGGAACAAGGTGAGCAGACCCGCCGCGCATACCACCAGGGCCAGCACCTCGAAGCCGGCGGTGAAGCGGCCGGTGTGCTCCTTGATGAAGCCCACCAGATAGGGCCCGAAGAAGCCGCCGAGATTGCCGATGGAATTGATGAGCGCGATGCCGGCCGCCGCCGCCGTGCCGCGCAGGAAGAGCGGCGGCACGGACCAGAAGGGGCCGAGCGCGCCGTAAAGGCCCACGGACGCCGCCGTCACCGCCAGGATGGCCAGCAGGTGGGAGGAGGTGTGGACGCTCGCCACTAGGCCGATGGCCCCGAGAAAAGCCGCCGCCGCCACATGGAGGATGCGCTCGCGGGAATGGTCGGAATGCCGTCCCCAGGCCAGCATGCCCACCGCGCTCAAGGCATAGGGCACGATCAGGATGAGCCCCACCTCGCGGGTGGAATAGCCAAGCGCGTGGATGATCTGCGGCAGCCACAGGCCGATGCCATAGATGCCCACGACGATGCCGAGATAGATAACCCCCAGCAGCAGCACCCGGTGGTCCCGCAGCGCCGGCCACAGGGCGTGATGGGTGGCGGTGTCCTCGCCCGCATGGTCCGCCGCCAGGCGCGCCGCGATGGCGGCCTTTTCCTGCGGGTCCAGCCAGCGGGCATCCTGCGGCCCGTCCGGCAGGAAGAACAGCACCATGATGCCCAGGATGCAGGCCGGCACCCCCTCGATGATGAAGAGCCACTGCCAGCCGGCCAGGCCGAGCAGGCCATGGGTCTCCAGGATCGCCGCCGAAAGCGGCGCGCCGACCGCGCTGGCGATGGGCACCGCCGCCATGAAAAGCGCGATGTAGCGGGCGCGCACGGCGAGCGGAAACCAATAGCCGAGGTAAAGGATCATGCCCGGCAGGAAGCCCGCCTCCGCCGCCCCCAGCAGGAAGCGTAAGATGAAGAAGGAGGTGGTGCCCGAGACCCAGGCGGTGGCCGCCGAGATCAGCCCCCAGGTGACCATGATGCGGCAGATCCACAGCCGCGCCCCCACCCGCTCCAGCATGAGATTGCTTGGCACCTCGAACAGGAAATAGCCGATGAAGAGGATGCCCGCGCCCCAGCCATAGATCTCCGGCGAAAAGCCGAGATCCGCATTCATGGTGAGGGCGGCAAATCCCACATTCACCCGGTCGAGGAAACTGACCAGATAGAGCAGCATCATGAAGGGAATGAGCCGGCGCACCGCCTTGGCGAATGCCCGGGTTTCCACCTCGCCTGCACCGGAGGTTGCCTGTTGCAAGATCATCCCCACCCTTGAAGTCCCCGCGCGCTTGTGAAGCGGCGGGGCGGCGGCGTCAACGGCCGCGCCGCGTCAGGTCGGGCGGTGCGCCGACGACGCGCGCGATCCAACCCTGGGTGTCTGGTGCAACGCACAAAGAGAGTTGATGAATCAAGCAAGACGCGCCCTTATGGCGTTCCTGCCTTTTTGCCGCCTTCAGAGCTGTGCCCATGCCCACCCCTCCGGCCGCCGCCCCGCTTCCCAACGCGCAGCAGGCGCTTGATGCCCTTGTGGCGACCGCCACCCGGGATGTGGCCTATCTGGGCGACGATGCCCCAGGCTGGGTGCCGGTTCGGACGGGCTTCGACCATGACGTGCTGATCGTGGGCGGCGGGCAGAGCGGGTGCGCGGTGGCCTTTGCCCTGCGCCGGGCGGGCATCACGCGCACCAGCGTTATCGATTCGGCGCCCGCCGGGCGGGAAGGGGTGTGGCGCAACACGGCCCGCATGCGCACCTTGCGCTCTGCCAAGACGCTGCCGGGCCCGGAGGGCGGCATCGCCGCCTTGAGCTTCCGCGCCTGGTACGAAGCCAAGTTCGGCGCCTCCGCCTATGAGGCGCTGGTGCGCTGCGGGCGGGAAGACTGGGCAGATTATGTGGAATGGTTTCGCCACGCGGTGAAGGTTCCGGTGCGCAACGGCGTGCGCCTGCTTCGGATCGAACCGCTGGCGGAGGGCTTCCGCGTGCACCTGTCCGAGCAGGGCATGCACAGGAGCGAGACCACGCGCAAGATCGTGCTGGCCACCGGGATGGCGGGCGGGGGGCGCCCTCACATGCCTGCCCTTCTTGCCGCCTTGCCGGAGCATCTTCGGCTGCATTCCGAACAGGACATTGATTTCGAGGCCCTGCGCGGCAAGCGCATCGGCATCCTCGGCGCGGCATCCGCCGCCTTCGACGCAGCAGCGACCGCGCTTGAGCGGGGCGCGCAGAGTGCCGATCTCTTCTGCCGCAGCCCGGACCTGAACCGCGTCAACACGCTGAAAGCCATGTCCTATGCGGGCGTGCTCGACAATTTCCACGATTTGCCGGACGCAACCCGCTGGGCGTTGATGTCCTTCTATCGCAGCCGGGCGGTGGGGCCCATCGCGGACACCGTGCGCCGGGCCACCGATCTCCCCGCCTTCCGCCTGCATCTGGCCGAGGGTTGGACGGCCGCCCGTCCCCTCGCCAACGGCGTGGAGATCGAGACCCCGCGCGGCAGCTACCACTTCGACGTGGTCATCGCCGGGACGGGCTATGACGTGAACCTTGCCGCCCGCCCCGAGCTCGCGGGCATTGCCGCTCATATCGCCCTGTGGCGGGACCGCTACAGCCCCCCGGCGGACCTTCAAAGCACTGCTCTTGGCCTCGGCCCCTATCTGGATGGCGGCTTTGCCTTCCAGGAGAAGGTGCCCGGCACCGCGCCTTATCTGAAAGACCTCCACCTCTACAATATGGCGGCCACCACGAGCTTCGCGCGCGGCGCCGGCGATATCGGCAGCCTGAAGCACGGCGTCCCGCGCCTCGTCCGCACCATCAGCCGCGACCTGTTCCTGGCCGACGAGGCCCATCACGTGGCGCGGCTCACCTCCTTCGACGAACCCGACCTCACGGGCGAAGAATATGACAGTCCGCCCGCGTCCCCGTCCGGTGGGGCGTGAGGGGTGCGCCGCACGGCAGTGGGGAAGGGCTCATTTTTTGTTGGCTGACACGCCGCGACCCTATATTTAAGGCTTCCATGCGATGGAAGTTCGGGACGCGTCAGCCCGCTGCAAGAGCGGCGATCGCCCCTCGCAACCGTCGCAGATCGCTGAAAGGCGATGAAGGTCATAGGGTTATAGAGGCTCGATAAGAGCGGTCGAAGACGCCTCGCCAGGCGCTTGGTGCACGAGATGCGCCATGCACCGAGGGTCGAATCGGCCGCCATGTGCGGGCGTGGCGGAACTGGTAGACGCAGCGGACTCAAAATCCGCCGTCCTCACGGATATGTCGGTTCGAGTCCGACCGCCCGCACCATCCCTCTCCCCCCAGGTGCTTTCCAGTCTCCCGTGTTGACCACCTTACGTTCAGGACCTCCTCGGGATCGCCGGCGCTCGCTGGCGACACACCGATCGACCGTGCGCGCCTGTCGCTCAGCGCCCCCTTGCCGGTGGCCCCGGGTGCGGCGCGGACACGTCTCCAGGGACGGCGTGGAACGACGGGCGGCCGTCCGGGCTTCTCTCTTCGGGGCGAGGACTCCCAGCGGCAAGAACGGGCGCGGCAACACAATGTCCGGATGTCGGCGCACAAAACCATACATATAGACCATACATTCCACACATTGAGGGAGAGTCTCCGTCTCCCAATCAGCATTTGGCGCCCAGGGATGCACCGGCTCACCTGCGGCGCTTCGCGGATGGCACGCAGGGGCACCTTCCCTTCAGGCGCGGATGCAGGGGATCAGAGCCCCTGCGTGGGGCGACAATTTCAGCGCGCCGCCCTGCGCGGCGGACGGACCGGGCCTTGCAATTTAATCCATACATTGCTACTCACAATGTATGTTTATAATCCATACACATGGAAGACCCCCATGCCCAGGCGGAGGCGCACTGACATGGCCCCGATGACAGACCTCGGGCGCGGCGCGGCCGCCCCGGCGACATGCGGACGGATGGCGACCGCTGACGCGACATACCTGCGGCGCGCAAGCGGAGCCCGGCCCGAGGCGCAGGAGGCACCGGCATGTTTGGATTGACTGCCTTGGAACTGGCGCGGATCCAGTTCGGCTTTACCGTCTCGTTCCACATCATCTTCCCCGCCATCACCATCGGGCTTGCCAGTTACCTGGCCGTGCTGGAAGGTCTGTGGCTGTGGAGGAAGGATGCGGTCTATCGCGACCTCTATCAGTTCTGGTCCAAGATCTTCGCCGTCAACTTCGCCATGGGCGTGGTGTCCGGCCTTGTCATGGCCTACCAGTTCGGCACCAACTGGAGTTACTTCTCCGCCTTCGCCGGCTCCATTACGGGACCGCTGCTTGCCTATGAGGTGCTCACCGCCTTCTTCCTGGAGGCGGGGTTTCTCGGCGTCATGCTGTTCGGCTGGAACAAGGTGGGGCCGGGCCTGCACTTCTTCTCCACCATCATGGTGGCCATCGGCACCCTGATCTCGGCCACCTGGATCCTGGCCTCCAACAGCTGGATGCAGACCCCGCAGGGCTACGAGATCCTCAATGGGGTGGTGGTGCCGGTGGACTGGTTCAAGGTCATCTTCAACCCGTCCTTCCCCTATCGCCTCGCCCATATGACGTTGGCCGCCTTCCTGGCCACCGCTTTGTTCGTGGGGGCCTCCGGCGCCTGGCACCTGCTGCGCGGCAACGACACGCCCCACGTCAGGACCATGTTTTCCATGGCCATGTGGATGGTGCTCCTCACGGCACCGCTGCAGATCGCCATCGGCGACCAGCATGGCCTCAACACGCTGAAGCACCAGCCGGCCAAGATCGCCGCCATGGAAGGCCACTGGCGCAACACGCCGGGCGCCGGCGTGCCGCTCATCCTGTTCGGCCTGCCGGACATGGCGGCCGAGGAGACGCGCTACGCCATCGAGATCCCCCGGCTGGGCAGCCTCATCCTCACCCACAGCCTGGACGGGCAAGTCCCGGGCCTGAGCGACTTCCCGCCCGAGGACCGGCCGAATGCCGCGGTGGTCTTCTGGTCCTTCCACGTCATGGTGGGGCTCGGCGTCCTCATGCTGGCGCTGGGGGCGGGAAGCCTCTGGCTCAGATGGCGCGGGCGCCTCTTCCAGGCCCCATGGTTCCTGCGGTTCGCCACCGTCATGGGACCCTCCGGCCTCATCGCCATTCTCGCCGGCTGGTTCACGACGGAGATCGGACGCCAGCCCTGGGTGGTCTATGGCGTCATGCGCACCGAGCACGCCGTGTCGAACCATTCGGCGCTGGTGCTCTCCACGACGCTCATCGTTTTCATCGTCATGTATTTCGCGGTCTTCGGCACCGGCGTCGGCTACATGCTCAAGCTGGTGGCGAAGGGCCCGCACCCGGGCCATGACGACGCCCCGCCGCAGGACGAAAGCCAGTCCCGCCGGCCGGCGCGCCCCCTGTCGGCCGCCCCCGACCGCATCGCCCCCGGCCCGCACTGAGGAGGAACATCCATGGGCATCGATCTTCCCCTCCTGTGGGCACTCATCATCGGTTTCGGCCTGATGATGTATGTCATCATGGATGGCTTCGACCTGGGCATCGGCCTTCTCTTCCCCTTCGTGCGGGACCGGGAGGATCGCGACGTCATGGTCAACAGTGTCGCCCCGGTGTGGGATGGCAACGAGACCTGGCTCGTTCTTGGTGGAGCGGCACTGCTCGCGGCGTTTCCGCTCGCCTATGCGGTCATTCTGAGTGCGCTCTACTTGCCCTTGATGGCCATGCTGGCGGGCCTGATCTGGCGCGGGGTGGCCTTCGAGTTCCGCTTCAAGGCGGATGAGGGGCATAAGCCGTTCTGGGACAAGGCCTTCATGTGGGGCTCCTACATCGCCACCTTCTCGCAGGGGGTGGCGCTGGGCGCCTTCATCAATGGCTTCAAGGTGGAGGACGGCGCCTATGGCGGCGGCGTCCTGGACGTCCTGACGCCCTTCAGCCTGTTCACCGGCCTCGGGCTGCTGGTGGCCTATGCGCTGCTGGGCTCCACCTGGCTGGTGATGAAGACGGAGGGCCCGCTGCAACGGCGAATGCGGGACCTTGCCCGCCCGGTAACGCTGGTGCTGCTGGGCAGCATCGCCCTGGTGAGCCTGTGGACCCCGCTTGCCCATCCCGCGGTGGCCGAGCGCTGGTTCGCGCTGCCCAACCTGCTGTTTTTCGCCCCGGTCCCACTGCTGGTGGGGCTCGCGACCGTCGCGCTGCTGAAGGCCCTCGCGCGCGAGAGCGCCCATGCGGCGCCCTTCGTGCTGGCGCTGGCGCTGCTGTTTCTGGGCTATAGCGGCCTTGCCATCAGCCTGTGGCCCCACATCATCCCGCCGGACACCTCCATCTGGAGCGCCGCCGCGCCGCCGCAGAGCCTGGGGTTTGCACTGGTGGGGGCGCTGTTAATCATCCCCTTCATCCTGGCCTATACGGCGTGGTCCTACTACGTCTTCCGCGGCAAGGTGAAGGCTGGCGAGGGCTATCACTGATGCCGACCACACCGGACCGCACGCTCTGGCTGCGCCGCACCGGCTGGCTGGTGCTCATCTGGGCAGGCAGCATCGCGGCGCTTGCCGTAGTCGCCCTGCTGTTCCGGCTGCTGATGAAGCTCGCCGGCATGACGGCCTGAGGCAACAACCTCGCGGGCCGTCAGGACGCCTCCCTGGCACGCCGGGTCCCCAGCGCCAGCCGGCCCGCCAAATCGTCAGCCGCAGCGGTGAGCATGGCGAGGCGTGCAGGCAGATCGTCATTCATGATGCGCGGCAGGGGCCCGGTGAGGCCCACCGCGTACAGCACCTGCCCATCCGCCTGGCGCACGGGCGCGCCGAGAGCGGCAAGGCCCTCGTCCACCTCGCCGATGCAGGTGGCATAGCCCTGGGCGCGCACGCGCGCGAACTCCTCCCGGATCCAGGCCTCGTCCGTGTGGGTGTTCACCGTCAGCTTGGGCAAGTCGGCGGCCAGCGCCTGGCGGATCACCGCCTCATCCTGGAAGGCGATGATGGCCTTGCTGGTGGCGGCGGCATTGGGGGGCATCTCGATGCCCGGCTGGACATAGCTGCGCCAGCGGACCTCGGGCGCCTGGGAGGCCACCACGAACACGCGGCTGCCGACGAGCCGGGTCACATAGCAGGCCTCCCCGGACTGCTGCGCCAGCGCCACCAAAGACGGGCGCACCAGAACCTCCAGCCAACCGTCATCGGCGGTGGAATGGAGCATGCGCGAAAGCCGCGGGCCGATCACATAGGCCTTCCCCCCCTGCCCGCCCGCCGCCAGCCCCGCTTTGACGAGGCCTTTCAACAGGCGATGGGCGGTGGTCTTCGGCAGGTCGGAGAGTTCGGCCACGTCGGCCAGCGCCAAGCCGGCGGGAAAACCAGCAATAAGCTCCAAGAGGCGCATGTAGCGCTCCAGCGGGCTTTCCGCGCCTGCCTCATCCACCATGACAACTCCCTCCCGTCCGGTTGTTGACAGCACCCGGACAGGCTTCTAAGGTTTACTCGATAAACAGAACGATATTCCGATTATCGGAATATGTCAAGAGAGCAGCGCAAGCCGGCGACGTGCAGGCGTCACCGCTCAGCGCGGCCCCGAGGCCTTTCAACAGAGGGTTCCAAGATGGATTTCACGAGACAGCAGTTTCTGAAGCTGGCGCTGGCCGCCGGCCTTGCGTCCATCGGTGCGGGCGCGGCACTGGCCCAGCAGACTGACATCCTGGTGGGCGCGACCGTGCCCATGACGGGCCCGCTCTCCCTGACCGGCAAGCAGTATCACAACTCCCTTCGCATGGCCGAGCAGGACATCAACGCCGCCGGCGGCATCAATGGCCGCAAGGTCAAGTTCGTGTTCGAGGATACGCAGGCCTCCAACGGCACCGCCGTGAACGCCTTCATGAAGCTGGCGCAGGAGGTGAAGCCCGCCTTCTACTTCCTGTCGAGCTATTCCACCCAGAACCTGGCCGTCTCGCCCGAGCTGAAGAAGGTGGCCGTGCCCGCCATGTATGCGGGCGGCGCCGACGTGGTGGCGGAGGGTGGCAATGAATGGCTGTTCCGCGTGCGCCCGGCCGACAGCGTCTCCGCCGCCGGCATGGTGGAGGCGGCCAAGCTCATCGGCGCGAAGAAGCCGGGCATCCTCTTCATCCAGAACGATTTCGGCCAGGGCGGCGCGCAGATCGCGGCCAAGCTCTTCGAGGCCGCCGGCACGCCGGCCGTGGGCATGGAGGCCTATGGCCAGAACGACAAGGATTTCTCCGCCCAGATGCTGGCCCTGCGCAGCAAGGGCGCAGATGCGATCTTGATGTTCGTCTATCCCCAGGATGGCGCGTTGCTGCTGCGGCAGGCCAAGATGCTCGGCCTGAAGATGCCGATCATCACCTCATCGGCCGCCCTGGTGCCTGCCGCCCTGCAACTCATCTCGCCTGGCGACCTTGAAAACGTCTCCGGCGTGGTGGACGCCTATATGGACCCGGCCGCCGGCGGGCGGATGAAGGAGTTCATCGAGCGCTACCGGGCCGAATACGGCATCGATCCCGATCCCTATGGCCTGGCCTATTATGACGGCGCGCTCATCATGGCCGAGGGCATGCGCAAGGTGGGCACCGACCCGAAGGCGCTGCGGGACTGGCTCGCCCAGGTGCGCGACTGGAAGGGCATCGGCCATGTCTATTCCTTCGATGCCAAGGGCAATGGCGTGCATGACCTCGCCGTCGTGAAGGCCAAGCCCGGCACCAAGACCTTCGAGCTGGTCAAGACCGTCACGGTCAACTGACCGCTCGCGGCGCGGCCGGCCCGCCCCTCGCCGGCCGCGCCTTTCAACACCTTCGCCAGTGACGCCCCGCCCGGAGCCCAGCTCCGGCGCGAATGACCCATCGCGAGCGCAGCATGGCAGATTTTATCCAATTGTTCGTCAACGGGCTCGCCCTCGGCAGCGTCTATGCGCTGGCCGCGCTGGGGTTCGTGATTGTCTATTCCGCCACCGGCGTGGTGAATTTCGCCGCCGGGCAATTCGTGATGCTGGGCACCTTCTCGGGCGTCGCCATGATGACCAACCTGGGCCTGCCCTGGCCCGTTGGCTATGGCGCCGCCTTGCTGGCCATGGTGGCCTTCGGCGTGCTGTTCTTCATCCTGGTCTATCTGCCGCTGCGGGCGAGCCCGGTGGTGACCGTCATCATCGGAACGGTGGCGGTGGGCATCATCCTGCAGAATGCGGCGCTGCTGGGATTCGGTTCCTGGCCGTTCCGCCTGACCTCACCATTGGAGGGCGTCACCCTCGACATTGGCGGCGCGGTCATCACGGCCCATGCGGCGCTCACCGTGGTGGTGACGGCGCTGCTGGTGGGGCTCATCTGGCTGCTGTTCTATCGGACGGCGCTGGGCATCGGCATGCGGGCGGTGGCGCAGGACATGGAGGCGGCCCGCCTCATGGGTCTGAACGTGAACCTGCTGCTGGCGCTCACCTGGATACTGGCCGCTGTGCTGGCCGGCATTGCCGGCCTCCTGCTCGGCCCCATGTGGTTCGCCGACGTGAACATGGGCGACCCCATCGCGCTGAAAGCCTTCGCGGCCACCATCATCGGCGGCTTCGGCAGCCTGCCTGGCGCCATAGCGGGGGGCCTCATCGTCGGCCTCACCGAACTTCTGGGCGCCTCCTACATCTCGTCCGCCTACAAGGACCTCATCGCCTTCGTGGTCATGATCCTCTTCCTGCTCGTGCGCCCGCAGGGCGTGTTCGGCGAGCGCATCCAGGACAGGGGCTGAGCCATGCGCCTGCGCCATCCCCTCCTCGCGGCACTCGCCATTCTCATTTTGGGCGGGCTGCTCTCCCTGGTGCTCGCCGACTACCGGCTGCGGCTCCTGAATGTCTCTGTCATCTCCGCCATCGCCGTTATCGGCTTCAACTTTGCCTTCGGCCTTGCGGGCCTGATCTCGCTGGGCAGCGCCGCCTTCGTGGGGTTCGGCGCCTATACGCTGGCCATCCTGACCACGTCCGGCGGCTGGTCGCCCTGGCTGGCCATGCTCGCCGCCATCCTGGTGACGACGCTCTTTGCGGCGCTCATCGGCACGCCTCTGCTGCGGCTGAAGGGTCATTATCTGGCACTGGCCACCTTGGGCCTGAATGTCAGCTTCACCATCGTCGCCACCAATTGGATCGGCCTGACTGGCGGCACCAACGGCATTTCCAGCATACCGGGGCTGAGCCTCGCGGGCTTCGCCTTCGATGACGAGCGGCGCTTCCTGTGGCTTGCCCTTTTCTTCCTGGCGCTCTGCGCGGCCATCGCCATCGCCCTCCAGCATTCGCGCCACGGCCGCGCCATGATGGCCGTGCGCGACGACGAGACCGCCGCGCGCATGATCGGCATCGACGTAACGCGGGTGAAGATCGCGGCGCTGTGCCTTTCGGCGGCGTTCGCGGGCCTCGCCGGCGTGCTGTTCGCCACCCACATGCGGTTCGTGGCGCCGGAGGATTTCAACTACGCCCACTCCATCGTCTATCTGGCCATGCTGATCGTGGGTGGTGAGGGGTCCGTGGCGGGGGCCATCATCGGCGCGGTGCTGCTGACCTTCCTGCCGGAATGGCTGCGCTTCCTGGGCGATGCCTATCTCGCCTTCTTCGGCCTGATGCTGCTCCTGATCCTCATCTTCCTTCCCACCGGTCTGGTCGGTCTGGTCGGCCGTGTGCGGAACCTCGCGAAGAAGACCGCGAAGAGGTCGACGCCATGACACTGCTGCAGGCCTCTGCCATCTCGAAACGCTATGGCGGGCTCATGGCCCTGTCCGATGTGGACTTCGCTGTGGCGGCGGGGGAATTCGTCGCCGTCATCGGCCCCAATGGGGCGGGCAAGTCCACCTTCCTCAATGTGCTGACGGGGCTGGATTTCCCCACCACCGGCACGGTCCGCTTCGACGGCCGCGACATCACCCGGACGCCCACCCACGGCCGCATCCGGGCGGGCCTCGGGCGCACCTTCCAGCACGGTCGGCTGTTCCCGCGCCTCACGGTGCTGGAAAACGTGATGACCGGCGCGGCCATCCAGCCCCGCCGCAGCGAGCGCCAATTGCGGGAGGCCTCGCTCGCCATTCTCGCCCGCATGGGCCTCGCCGATGAGGCGGACCGGATGGTGAGCGCCCTCTCCTACGGCCAACGGCGCATGGTGGAATTGTGCCGGGCGCTGGCCTGCGGGCCGCGCCTCCTCCTCCTCGACGAGCCGGCCGCCGGCCTCAATCTGGGCGAGGTGGAACTGCTGATGGAGCGCCTCACGGCGCTCAGGGCGGAGCACAGCCTCGCCGTGGTCCTCATCGAGCACAATATGGGCATGGTCATGCGGCTGGCCGAACGCATCCTGGTGCTGAATTTCGGCTGCCGCATCGCCGAGGGCACCCCGGCGCAGGTGCAGCGCGATCCGGCCGTCCTGTCCGCCTATCTCGGGGAGGGCTACAGCCATGCTGGCGACTGAAAATCTGGTGGTCGCCTATGGCGGCAATGTCGCCCTGCACGGCCTCTCTCTCCATGTGGGCGCGGGCGAGACGGTGGCGCTGATCGGCGCCAATGGCGCGGGCAAGACCACCTTGCTGCGGGCCATATCAGGCCTCAACGCCGTGCAGTCCGGCGCCATCCTGTTCGAGGGCCGGGCCATCACGGGCATCGCCAGCGAAAAGCGCGTGAAGCTCGGCATCGCCCAGGCTCCCGAGGGGCGGCGCATCTTTCCCGGCCTCACCGTGGAAGAAAACCTCATCCTCGGCGCCACCCCCTGGCGGCGGATGGGCCAGCCGGTGGCCGATGATCTCGCACAGGTGTTCGATCTCTTCCCGCGCCTGAAGGAGCGACGGGTCCAGCTCGGCTGGTCGCTGTCGGGCGGCGAGCAGCAGATGCTGGCCATCGGCCGGGCCATCATGGCGCGCCCCCGCCTTTTGCTCCTCGACGAACCGTCCCTCGGTCTCGCCCCGCGCCTCGCGGAAGAGGTCTATGAGCGCATCCGCCAGATCGCCGCCGCCGGCCTCACCATCCTGGTGGTGGAGCAGAACACGGTCCTGGCGCTCGCCGTGGCCGACCGCGGCTATGTGCTGGAAAACGGCCGCATCGCCGCCGAAGGCAGCGCCTCTTCCCTGAAGCAGGACGACCGCGTCCGCCAAGCCTATCTCGGCCGCTGAACCGGCGCCGATGGAGTGTCCCCCCATGACCTATCCCGACCCCTCCTCCCGCTCCCAGGCCCTCTATAGCCGCGCCCTCAAGAGCCTGCCCGGCGGCAATACCCGCACCACCGTCTTCATGAAGCCCTATCCGGTCTATGCGGCACGGGGCGAAGGCTGCCGGGTGATCGATGTGGACGGCGTGTCGCGCATCGACTGCATCAACAATTTCACCGCCGGCATCCATGGCCATGCCCATCCCCGCCTGGTGGAGGCCGCCACCCGCCAGATCGCCCTTGGCAGCGCCTTCGGCATGCCCACAGAGGCGGAGATCGATCTTGCGGAGCTGCTCGCCGAGCGCCTCGACAGCGTCGACCATGTGCGCTTCTGCAATTCCGGCACCGAGGCGGTGATGATGGCGCTCAAAGCCGCCCGCGCCTATACGGGCCGCGCCCGCATCGCCAAGTGCGAAGGGGCCTATCACGGCTCCTATGACTATGCCGAGGTGAGCCTGGACCCGGGCCCGGAAACCTGGGGCGCCAATGCGCCGGTCTCGGTGGCCTATGCCAAGGGCACGCCCCCCAACGTGCTCGCGGACACCCTCACCTTGCCCTTCAACGACGTGGACGCGGCGGTCAGCCTCATCCGCGAACATGGGCGGGATCTGGCCTGCATCCTGGTGGACCCCATGCCCAACCGGGCGGGCCTGGTGCCGGCGGACCGGGCCTATCTTGAGGCCCTGCGGCAGGTCTCGCGGGAGGTGGGCGCGCTCCTCATCTTCGACGAGGTCATCACCTTCCGCCTCGGCTACAAGGGTGCGCAGGGGCTGTGGGGCATCCAGCCGGACCTGACCACGCTCGGCAAGATCATCGGCGGCGGCTTCCCGGTGGGCGCGGTGTCCGGCGGGGCTGAGTTCATGGCCGTGTTCGATCCCACCTCCGGTAAGCCCGCCTTGCCCCATGGCGGCACCTTCTCGGCCAATCCGGTCACCATGCGCGCCGGCCATGCGGCCATGGAAATGCTGGACGAGACCGCCTTCGCCCGGCTCGATGCCATCGGCGAACGCCTGCGCGCCGGCACCAACGAGGCCTTCGCCCGCCATGGCGTGCCCGGCCGCGCGGTCGGCCTCGGCTCGCTGGCCAAGATCCATTTCACCGACCGGCCGGTGCGCGATTATCGCAGCGCCTACCAGACCCCGCAGGAGGCGGCGCGCCTTGCCCGCTTCAATCTGGGCCTGCTGAACCGGGGGGTGCTTGCGGCCGGCTATGGCCTCTTTGCCCTCTCAACCCCCATGAGCGACGCCGATCTCGACCACATCGTCGACGCGATCTCGGCCTCCATCGCCGACGTGGCGGCCATGTAGTCTCAACTCCCTTCAGTTCCGCTTCCAACCCATGCGCGAGGCTCGCGGCGCCCCTGAGGGACGCCGGATGCCCCCGCACGCGACGAAAAGGCATGCCCATGTCGACCGCGGTCGATCCCATCACGCGCTCCGTCGTCCAGCACCGCCTCTCCTCCATCGTGGCGGAGATGGGGGAGGCGATGCTGCGCACCTCCTACTCCCAGATCCTCAATTCCAGCCGCGACTTCTCCATCGGCATCTGCGACACCCGCTCGCGTCTGATCGCGCAGGCGGACCATATTCCCGTGCATGTGGGCGCCCTGCCCTGGGCGACGCGGGCGGTGGAGGCGCGCTTCGACGACATCGCCCCCGGCGACGTGTTCCTGCTCAACGATCCCTACCATGGCGGCAGCCACCTGCCGGACCTCACCGCCTTCGTGCCCGTGTTCGCGCAGGGGCGCCGCATGCTCTGGACGATCGTACGCGCCCATCAGAGCGACATCGGCGGCGCCACCCATGGCGGCTATAATCCGCAGGCCAGCGAAATCTGGCAGGAAGGCCTGCGCGTGCCCCCCGTCCGGCTCTATGACGCCGGTACCCTGCGGGCGGACTTTCTCGACCTCTTGGCCCTCAATGTGCGCAACCCCCGCGACTTCCGGGGTGACCTTGCCGCCATGGTGGGCGCGGCGCATCTCGGCCAGCGCCAACTGGAGAAGCTGTTCGCCGAGTTCGGGCTGGACATGGTGGAGCGCGCCGTGGAGGCGATCCTCGACGCCGCCGAGCAGCAGACCCGCGCGGTGGTGGCCGGCTGGCGGGATGGCGTCTTCGAGGGCGAGGCCTTCCTCGACGATGACGGCCATACCCGCACGGACCTGCGCATCGCCGCCCGCGTCACCAAGACCGGCAGCGACATCGAGGTGGACCTCACCCAATCTGACCCGCAGACCGACCGCTTCGTGAACTCCTCCCACGCCAACACCCAGGCCGCCGTGGCCATGGCCTTCGCCTATCTCATCGACCCGCAGACGCCCAAGAATGACGGCGCGCTCCGCCCGCTGAAGGTGGTGCTGAAGCAGGGCACCATCGTGTGGGCCGATCCCGGCCGGCCGGTGACCATGTGCACCAGCCATCCCTCCAATGAAATCGTGGAAGCGGTCATCAAGGCCATGGCCCAATGCTGCCCGGATCGGGCCATGGCCGGCTGGAGCCGGCGCTTCCGCGTAGCCATCCAGGGCGAGGACCCGCGCAATGGCCGCCCCTTCATCTGGCACATGTTCCAGGCCCGGCCCGGCGGGGGCGCGTCGCCGGGGGGAGACGGATGGTCGTCCATCGGCGAATGGCACACGGTGGGCGGCATCAAGTTCGGCCCCATCGAAGTGGCGGAGGCCCGCTTTCCCCTGCATTTCCGGCACCACGAATTCCGTCCCGATTCCGGCGGGCGCGGCCAGCATCGCGGCGGCCTCGGCGTGGCGCTCGATTTGGTGCTGGAGACGGAGAAGCCGGCCCTCGCCAATACGGCGGGCGACGGCACCCGCCATGGCGCCTGTGGCCTCCAGGGCGGCGAGGACGGCG
This sequence comes from Aquabacter sp. DMC10, assembly GCF_056314145.1. Classification (NCBI taxonomy): domain Bacteria; kingdom Pseudomonadati; phylum Pseudomonadota; class Alphaproteobacteria; order Hyphomicrobiales; family Xanthobacteraceae; genus Aquabacter; species Aquabacter sp. DMC10. The sequence goes on from NZ_JBQUYX010000002.1 coordinate 654,029, forward strand.
TGCCTCACGCCTATCGCCTCATCTCCGAGGGTCGCCCCCCGCGCCCACTGAAGACCAAGGAAGTGGGCATCGAGCTGCGCCCCGGCGACACACTGGAAATCCGCTCGGCCGGCGGCGGCGGCTGGGGGCCACCCGAGAAGCGCGCGGCGGCGGCCCATGCCCGCGACCTCGCCCAAGGCCTCGTCACCACCAGCGAGAGGGAGCAGTGACCATGTACGCCATCGGCATTGATGTGGGCGGCACCTTCACGGACCTGGTGGTGATCGGCCCCGACGGCAAGGCGGTCTTTGCCAAGGCGCCTTCCACCCCCGCCGACCAGTCGGTCGGCGTCATGGCCGGCCTCGAGGACCTGGCAGCGCGGGTCGGCCTGACCCGCGCCCAGTTGCTGGCGCGCACCACCCGCCTTGTCCACGGCACAACGGTGGCCACCAACGCGCTCCTCGAACGCAAGGGGGCGAAGGTGGCGTTGCTGACCACTGAGGGCCATCGCGATGTTCTGGAAATGCGGGAGGGCCTGAAAGGCGACCGCTACGACCTGCGCACGCCGCCGCCCGAGCCGCTGGTGCCGCGCGAGTTGCGCTTCGGGGTGCGGGAGCGGATCGGGCCGGACGGTGCCGTCCGCATTCCCCTCGACGCCACCTCCCTTGGGGAAGCGATCGAGGCCGTGAAGCGGTCCGGTGCCACATCGGTGGCGGTCTGCTATCTCCATTCCTACCGCAACCCTGCCCATGAGATCGCGACGGTGGAGCGCCTGACGCGCGAACTGCCTGGCCTCTATGTGTCCCGCTCCAGCGATGTGTGGCCGCAGATCAAGGAATATGAGCGGGTCTCCACCACCGTGGTGAATTCCTATGTGGGCCCGGCGGTGCAGCTTTACTTGCGCAATCTGGAACGCAGCCTCGCCGAGGCGGGATTTTCCGGGTCACTCTTCATCATTCTCTCCCATGGCGGCATGGCGCCGGTGGAAGAGGCGGCGCGGCTGGCGGCCGGAACGGCCCTGTCCGGCCCTGCGGGCGGCATTTCGGGGTGCCGGCGCTGCGCCGAGCTGCTCGGCATTGCCGACCTCATCCCGTTCGACATGGGCGGCACCAGCACGGACATTTCGCTCATCGCCGATGGCCGGGCCATGCTGACCGCCGACGCGGGATTGGCGGGCCAGCGCATCGCCCTGCGCAGTCTCGACATCGCCAGCATCGCGGCGGGAGGCGGCTCCATCGCCGGCGTGGATGCGGGCGGCACGCTGCATGTGGGCCCGGCCAGTGCGGGCTCGCAGCCCGGCCCCGCCGCTTATGGCCAGGGCGGCACGGCCCTCACTGTGACCGACGCCAATGTGGTGCTGGGAACGCTCGATCCCGACGCCTTCATGGGCGGCCGGCGGCGGCTCGATACGGATGCGGCGGCGGCCGCCGTCGACACCATCGGCGCAGCCCTCGGCATCCCGCGGGAGGCGGCGGCGGCCGGCATCTTCCGGCTGGTCAATCTCTCCATGGCCGATGGCATTCGGCTGATGACCCTGCGCCGGGGCGTGGACCCGCGCCGGTTTGCCATGGTGAGCTTCGGCGGCGCTGCCGGCCTGCATGCGGTGGAGGTGGCGCGGGAACTGGAGATCCCGCGCGTGATCGTGCCGGTGGCGGCTTCCGTGCTGTCCGCCTGGGGCATGCTGGCCAGCGACCTGCGCTATGAGGTCAGCCGCACCAGCCTCGACACAGGCGAGGCGGATCGCACGGCGACCATTCGCCGCGTGTTCCAGGAGCTGGAGGACACCGCACGAGCCCGCATGCAGGCCTGGTTCGACGGGCCTATCCGGCTCGAGCGTTCGGCCGAGATGCGCTATGGCGAGCAGGTGTTCGAGATCGACGTGGACCTGGACGGCCTCGACCTTGCCGCTCCCGACATCCTCGCGCAGATCGACGCCCGCTTTCATCGCCGGCACGAAGAACTCTACACCTACGCCTCCCCGGACCAGGAAGTGGTGTTCGTGAATGCCCGTGTCTCGGCGGTGGGGACAGTGCCCAAGGTGAGCGAGGCCCACCACGTGGCGTCGGCCGTAGGGGCGCCTCCGGTGCGCGGCACCCGCCAGATCCACTGGCCGGCGCGGATGCACGTCCCCGTCTACCGGTTCGAGGATCTGCGGCCTGGCCATGAGCTGGAAGGACCTGCCCTGGTGGAATCCGACACCACAACGGTGCGCGTTGGCGAAGCCGACCGGCTGCGGGTGAATGGGCTTGGGTGGCTCGACATTGAGGTGGGTCCGGTCACCTGACTGGCGAACCGGCATTTTCCGCGCGGGAGGACCGGCCTCTCGCGGTGCGCCTTGCCGGTGCGGCAGGACATCGCCCGTCGCGACTTGCCAGAATGAGTCTGACCCCCTCGCTGGGGCCGCCCGGACGAGGGGGCCAGACTCCAAGGCACTGCGGACGAGAAGGAAGGGCCGCGGGCAGGCCCTCCCCAACGCCACCCGTTTCCCGGTGGGCCGCGCCTGCCGCGCTGTGCTGCCCTTATGGCCCTGACCACACGCCCGGGAACGTGTGCACGGTTCCGGTTCAGCCAAGGCTTCCCCACCCTGAACAGCTGTCCTGCCTTTGGCCCGGTCCCCGGCTCGCGCCGGGGACCGGGCAGGACAACCGCGCGCCGGAACCACCTGTTAGCTATCGGGGGTGCCGCCAAAGGGGCGGAATAAAATATGAGTTGCCAAGCGGCGACACCGCGCGCCCCTGAATCAGGAGGCGACCCGCCGCTCCCGGCCGGTCAGGGAGACAGCTCCTCCAACACCCGCCCCTTGGTCTCCACCGCGAACAGCAGGGTGATGACCGCGCCGACGAGCAGGACACCGGCAAAGGCGGCGAAGACATATTGGATGCCGGCCATGCCCATGATGGCGCCCACCACCAGCGGCCCCGCCGACGAGCCAAGCCGCAGCCAGGCGCTGCCGAGGCCCGTCCCCAGAGCGCGCAGGCGCGTGGGGTAAAGTTCGGCCGAATAAAGATAAAGAGAAAAGGTCACGGTCTGCATGATGGCATAGGCCAGGCCCGCCAGGATGAGCACTTCCATGGGCGACGTCGCGCCCAGATAGGCAAGCGCCAGCAGGGGCAGAGGGGCCAGCAGGAAGGCGGCGGAATACCAGCGCTTGCGGCCGACCTTGTCGATGAGCAGCGCGCAGCACACCGCCGCCACCACCCCCGCCACCGAGGTCAGGAGACCATACAGCAGCGCCGTCTCCAGCGGCAGATGGAAGGTCTGGCGATAAAGGGTGGGAAGCCAGGCGATCATGCCATTGGCCACCAGGTAGGAGCAGAACCACATGGACCAGATGGTCAGCGTGCGCCGCCGGTAGATGCCCGAGAACAATTCGCGCCAGTCGGAACGGGTCTGCGCGGCCTGGGGCACGGGCTTCGGCTCGGGCAGATCATGGCCGGCGGCGCGGGCGGAGGCCTCAAGATCGCGGACGATCCGGTCCGCTTCCTTATAGCGGCCTTGAGCGGCCAGCCAGCGCGGCGATTCCTTCATGAAGAAGCGCAGCGGGATCAGGATCATGGCGGGGACGAGCCCGACCAGGAACATGGCCTTCCAGCCATAGACCGGCACGAGGGCCCGCGCGATCAGCCCGGCGCCCACAAGGCCGAACAGGAACATGACCTCATAGAGCAGGAAGAAGCGGCCCCGTCCCTTCGAGCCGATATATTCGTTGATATAGGCACTGGCCACCGGCACTTCCCCGCCCGTCCCGATGCCCTGGATGAAGCGGAACATCATCATGGATGCCGCGCCCCAGGCGAACAGGCAGGCCACGTCCATGCTGACGAACAGCAGGATGGTGAAGAGCAATACGCTGAGGCGGCCAATGCGTTCGGCAAGCCAGCCAAAGAAGACCGCGCCGATGAGCTGGCCGAAATAGCCCATGGAGAGGATGGCGCCCGTCTGCTCAGGGTTGAGACCCCATTCCCGCACCAGGACCGGCATGGCATAGGCGATGGCGATCACGGTGTAGCCGTCGAAGAAGGTGGCGGCGCCGATGATGTTGCGGGTCCAGAAGACCCGGCGGGTCACGGGCAGGCGTTCGAGGCGGGCGCTGATGTCGGCCTGGCCGTCGCGCACGCCCGTTTCAGCGCGAACCGAGTCGTGCGGGCGAACGGGGTCTTGGACGTGATCGGATTCCCGGACGCGCGCAGCGTCCCGGCCGCGCCCCGACGCGCGGTGCGGATTGAGCGTGAGCATGGGGGTTCCTTCCCGGTTTCAATCATTTTTCTTGTTGCCGGCCGCAGGACGGCCGGAGATCCCCCGCCGGACCTGCCTTTCTCCGGCGATCCGGCGGGGGATTTTTTGCTTCAATGGGGCAGCGCAGCCGGCCATCGGCCGGCCCCAATGGCTCAGGCGGCGAGCGCGGTGTCCACGAGCGGATAGCCTGCGGCCTTGACGGCGGCGCGGATCTCGGCGTCGGCGGCATCGCCCAGCGGCTTCAGCGGCTCGCGGATGTTGACATTGTCGATCAGGCCGCGGGCGCGCAGGGCATGCTTGAGCGCAACCGTGCCTTCCATGTGCGAGCCGCGGTGATAGACCGCGCGGGTCAGCGGCAGCAGCTGCTCATGATACTTGCGGGCCAGCGTATAGTCCTGCGCCTTGCCGGCCGCGAGGAACTCCAGCAGCAGCTCGGGCGCCATGTTGCCATAGCCCACCAAGAGGCCGTCCACGTCGAACATGGTCGGCAGCAGCCATTCGTCGTGGCAGGACATGATGGCCAGGTTCGGGAAGGCGTTCTTCAGCGCGGGGATCTCATTGTACCAGCGCTTCATGTCCCGCACGCCATTCTTGGTGGCGGTCACGCCGGGGATGGCGGCGATCTCCAGCTGGGTGTCCAGGTCGTAATTGGCCTTGGTCACGGCCGGATACTGGAACAGGATGCACTCCAGGCCCAACTGGGCGACGGCCTTGTAGCGGTCCTGCGGCGCGCCCTTCTGGTAGCCGAAGCGCAGCCAGCCGTGGTTGGGATAGACCAGCGCGGCGCTGGCGCCGGCCTCGATCTTCTGCTTCGCCTCGATCTCGGCCACCTTGGTGCCCTCGCCGGTGATACCGGCCACCACGGGCAGCGGGGTGGCGTCCTTATAGACCCGGATCAGTTCGAGCTGCTCGTCATGGGTCAGGAACGTGCCCTCGCCCGCATGGCCGAGGATCACCAGGCTTTTGACGCCCGGGATCGCCGCCAGCCACTTGGCCAGGCGCGCATTGCCCTCGAAGTCCACATCGCCATTGTCCTTGAACAGGGTCACAGGCGCCGGGTTCAGGCCCTTCCAATCGATCGCCATTTCTCTTGTCCTTCCTTGGGTTTTCACGGGCGGAGCCCGCCTTGTCCGTCGCGCCGGGCGCAACGGCGACCTCGGCTCCCGCAGCCGGTCCCTGAACCCTCACCTAGGGTTAGGATCGTTATCGGGAACGTTCCCATAGAATGACTTGTACTTTCCGCCTGTCAACCGCTAAATGGGATTCATCGCTTCCAGAAACGAGGGCGGGGGATTGGCCGACGAGGCACACGAACGGCAGGGACGTGTCACCATTCACGACGTGGCCGCCGCCGCCGGCGTGTCCAAGTCGACGGTGTCGCGCATCCTGGATGAACGCCTTCCCCGGTCCGAGAGCGAAACGGCCCGCCGGGTGCGGGAGGTGGCGGCGCGGCTCGGCTATATGCGGGACGTGTCGGCCGCCAGCCTGCGGCGGGGACAGACGCACACCATCGGGGTGATCGTGCCTCGGCTCACCGACACGGTCATGGCCATGCTCTACGAGGCGCTGGCGCGGGCATGCGCCCGGTCCGGCCGCTTCGCCATCGTCGCCACCACCGAGGACGAGCCGCGCGCCGATCGCGCCGCCGCCCAGACCCTGCTTCAGCGGGGCGTGGATGGCCTCGTGCTCTCAACGGCGCGCGCCGGCGATGATTTTGCCGGCGAGCTGGCCGATCGCGGCGTGCCTTTCGTGCTCGCCTTGCGCAGCGACGGACGCAGCCTGGCCTCCGTCGGCGATGACCGGCTGGGCGGATACCTGGCCACGCGGCACCTGATCGATCTCGGCCATCGCCGGATCGGCATCATAGCCGGCCCCAACTATGCCTCCTCCTCCCTTGGGCGGGTGGAGGGCTACCGGCAGGCCCTGCGAGAAGCCGGCCTGGCCCAAGACCCGAATCTCGTGGTGGACTCCACCTTCGGCATCGATTCCGGCTCGGAGGCGGCCGAGCGCTTGATGAGCCTGCCCACCCCGCCCACGGCCCTGTTCGCGGTGAATGACAACACTGCCATTGGGGCCCTCTCCGCCCTCGCCCGGCTGGGCCTGTCCGTGCCGGGCGATGTGTCGCTGGTGGGCTATAATGACATTCCCATCGTCAGCCGCCTGCCCATTCCCCTGACCACGGTGCGCGTTCCCTTCGACCAGATCGCGAGCTCCGCGCTGGAGCTCATGACGCGCAGCCCCGACATGGCCGGGGAGCGAATCCGGGTCGCCGCTCCCACCCTCATTCCGCGCCGTTCCACCGCGGCGCCGCGGACCGGACACTGAGGACGCGGCCCCCTCAGGCGTGGTCGAGCCCCAATTCGCGCGCCAGCCACGTGGTGAAGATGCGCAGCGCCCGCCGGGGCTTGGCCTTGGCGGGGAAGACCAGGAAGTGGCCGGTATAGGCCAGGTCCCGCGACCGGCCCGATAGGGGGGCCACCAGCCGCCCGTCGGCGATCTCGCGCTCCGCCAGGCGGACGGATTCCAGCGTCACCCCAAGGCCGTCCACGGCGGCGGCAATGGCCATGAAGGAGCGATCGAACCGACTGCCGCGCGGGCTCGGCGGGGTCAGACCCTGGGCCAGGAACCAGGCATTCCAGCGCACGCGCTTGTGCTCGCTCTCGATCAGCGGCACATCCAGAAGATCGGCGGGGGTACGGATGGCGGCCGCCAGTTCCGGGGCGCAGAGGGGACAGACCGCTTCTTCCCCGAGCGGGATCACGGTGAGCCCTTCCTGGCGCGGCGGGCCGTAGCAGATGTCCGCATCAAATTCATCAGTCAGGAAGCGCGGGTAATCCGTGCTGGCCGACAAGCGCAGCTCGAAGCCCGGATGCTCGGCCATCAGCCGCCGCAGGCGCGGCATCAGCCATTGGGCGGCCATGGAGGGCGCGCAATGCAGCCGCAGAAGATTGCTGGCGCGCCCGCTGACCCGTTCCAGGCCATGACGCAATTCATCAAAACCGGCCGCCACGCTTTGCTGCAGCGCCTCGCCCACCGGATTGAGACGCACCACCCGTCCCTCGCGCTCGAACAAGGCGACGCCCATGAGGTCTTCCAGCTTGCGGATGGCATGGCTGACGGCGCTCGGCGAGATGCCGAGCTCCTCGGAGGCGGCGCGGAAGGAGCCGGTGCGGGCGGCGGCTTCAAAGGCGCGCAGGGCGACAAGGGGAAGCTGGCTCATGCGGCATAGATGAACCTGATTCACCGGTTCGCGCAATTTTTGCGTTTTTGCCGACCGATGGGTTCCGACACACTCCGGGCAACGAAAAGCGGACCGGGAGGACGGGTCGTGTTGCTCAAGGGCAAGACAGCAGTAATTTCAGGCGGCGCGGGCGTGCGCGGCATCGGCTATGCGACGGCGCGGACCTTCGCCGCCCAGGGCGCGCGGGTCGCCATTCTCGACCTCGACGCAAAGGGCGCGCAGGAGGCCGCCGCCAGCCTCGGCGACGGACATCTGGGCCTCGGCTGCGACGTGACGGACCGCGCCGATTGCAGCCGGGCCGTCGACGAAGTGCTGGCCGGCACCGGCGGCATCGACATCCTCATCAACAATGCCGGCATCACCCAGGCCATCAAGGTGTGGGACATCGACGAGACCAGCTGGGATCGCATCCAGGACGTGAACCTGAAGGGCGTGCTCTATCTCTCCCAGGCGGTGATGCCCCACATGCGGGAGCGCAAGGCGGGCGCCATTGCCTGCATGTCCTCGGTCTCCGCCCAGCGCGGCGGCGGCATTCTGGGCGGCGCGCATTATTCCGCAGCCAAGGCCGGCGTGCTCGGCCTCGCCAAGGCCATGGCGCGGGAATTGGGGCCGGACGGCGTGCGCGTGAACTGCGTCACGCCGGGCCTCATCCAGACCGACATCAATGCCGGCAAGATCTCAGACGAAGCCCGGGTAAAGATTCTCGAAAACATCCCGCTGAACCGCCTCGGCGTGCCGCAGGACGTGGCCAACATCTTCCTGTTCCTGGCCTCGGATCTTTCCGCCTACGTGACCGGCGCCGTCATCGACGTGAACGGCGGAATGCTCATCCACTGAGCGCCATCGGCCGCTGGCTCATCGCCCGGCCTCTTCAAGGCGACTTCCATGACCCTATCGACCTCCGGGCACAACCGGCAACTGGCCGCGCGCGCCCATGCCGTGCGCCGCACCGCGCTGCAGATGGGCAAGGTGCAAGGCCAGGGCTACATCGCCCAGGCTCTCGACATCGCCGACATCCTGGCCGTGTCCTACTTTCACGCCATGACCTACCGGCCCGAAGATCCCGAATGGGAGGGCCGCGACCGTTTCTATCTCTCCATCGGCCACTATGCGATCGCGCTCTATGCGGTGCTGATCGAGGCCGGCATCGTGCCGCGCGCCGAATTGGAGACCTATGGCGGCGATGACAGTCGCCTGCCCATGTCCGGCATGGCGGCCTATACGCCGGGCATGGAGATCACCGGCGGCTCGCTCGGCCAGGGCCTGCCCATCGCGGTGGGCGCCTGCCTCGGGCTGAAGCGCAAGGGCTCCAAGGCCTTCGTCTATAATCTCCTGTCCGATGGTGAACTCGGCGAGGGCTCCACCTGGGAGGGCGCGCTGTCGGCGGCGCATTTCCAGCTCGACAACCTCATCGCCGTCGTCGACGTGAACAACCAGCAGGCCGACGGCCCCTCCCTGCAAGTGCTCTCCAGCGAGCCGCTGCAGGACAAATGGACCGCCTTCGGCTGGTTCACCCAACGCGTCGACGGCAACGACCTTGATGCGCTCGTCGCCGCCTTCGATGCCGCCCGCGCCCATGAGGGGCGACAGCCCCGCGTCATCATCTGCGACACCTTGATGGGCAAGGGCGTGCCGTTCCTGGAGCAGCGGGAGAAGAACCATTTCATCCGCGTTGAGGCGGACGAGTGGGACAAGGCCCTTGCCGTGCTGGACACCCAATTTGCCGCCCGGGAGGGCTTCCAATGAGCACCAAGCGCGCGTTCGCGCCGGCCGATCCCGCCCGGCCGCGCCTGACCACCTCGGCGATGATCGCCTCCATCGCCTCGGAAGGGCAACGGACACAGGCGGCCCCCTTCGGCCATGCCCTGGTGGAGCTGGCCAGGCACCGCCCCGAGATCGTGGGCATGACGGCGGACCTCGGCAAATACACCGATCTGCACATTTTCTCGCAGGCCTTCCCGGATCGCTATTACCAGATGGGCATGGCCGAGCAGTTGCTCATGGCGGCGGCGGCGGGGATCGCCCGGGAGGGCTTCATGCCCTTCGCCACCACCTATGCGGTGTTCGCCTCCCGACGGGCCTATGACTTCATCTGCATGGCGATCGCCGAAGAAAACCTGCCGGTGAAGATCTGCTGCGCCCTGCCGGGGCTGACCACCGGCTACGGCCCGAGCCACCAGGCCACCGACGACCTCGCCATCTTCCGCGCCATGCCGAACCTGACAGTGGTGGACCCCTGCGATGCGCTCGACATCGCGCAGGCGGTGCCGGCCATCGCCGCCCATGATGGCCCGGTCTATATGCGCCTGCTGCGCGGCAACGTGCCCTTGGTGCTGGACGAATACGACTACAGGTTCGAGCTTGGAAAGGCGGCCCTGCTGCGGGATGGCGCGGATGTGCTGTTCATCTCCACCGGCCTCATGACCATGCGGGCGCTCGAAGCCGCCGATGCCCTGCGCAAGGACCGGCTGGATGCGGCGGTGCTGCACGTGCCGACCCTGAAGCCGCTGGACGAGGCGGCCATCCTGACGGCGGCGCAGAAACCGGGACGGCTGGTGGTGGTCGCGGAAAACCACTCGGTGGTGGGCGGCCTCGGCGAGGCGGTGGCACGCCTGCTCATGACCAACGGCGTATGCGTGCCCTTCCGCCATATCGGCCTGCCCGACGCCTTCCTGGACGCCGGCGCCCTGCCCACCCTGCACGACCGCTATGGAATCTCCACTCCCGCCGTGACGGAGCAGGTCAAGGCCTGGCTCGACCGCTGACAGGACGGGGCGGCAGCGCCCCGCCTCAACCGCCGCAGAGCGGACGACAAGAAGGCCCAACGCGGCCCGAAGGGAGAGACATGACCGCCATCGCTTTCATCGGCCTCGGCTCCATGGGCCTGCCCATGGCCCTGAACCTCGTGACGCACGGCTTCACGGTGCGGGGCACGGACCTGCGCGCGCAAGCCCGCAGGGCGCTGGCCGCGGCCGGCGGCATTGCAGCCGAGACCGCGGCGGACGCCTGCGCGGGGGCGGACGCGGCGGTGCTGATGGTCGTCAACATCGCCCAGGCGCGGGAGGTCCTGTTCGCCGATGGCGCGCTGGCATCCCTCGCCCCCGGCGCCAACGTGCTGCTGATGTCCACCTGCCCGCCCGCCGAGGTGGCGCAGATGGCACGGGAGGTGGAGGCGCAGGGCTTTTCCTTCGTGGACGCGCCCGTGTCCGGCGGCGTGGTGGGGGCGGCTGCCGGCACGCTCACCATCATGGTGGGGGCATCCGATGCCGCCTTCGCCCGCGCCCGCCCCCTGCTCGAAGCCATGGGCAGCAAGGTGGTGCATGTGGGCCGCGCCGCCGGCCAGGGGGCCACGGCCAAGGTGGTCAATCAATTGCTGTGCGGCGCCCATCTGGTGGTAGCGGCGGAAGCCTTGTCCCTGGCCGAACGGCTCGGCGTCGACACCGCCGTCGTGCTGGACATTCTCGGCGGCTCGGCGGCGGCCAGCTGGATGCTGAACGACCGTGGGCCGCGCATGCTGGAGCAGACCCCCACCGTCACCAGCGCCGTGGACATTTTCGTGAAGGATCTCGGCCTTGTGCTGGAAGCCGGGCGGACTGCGAAGGCGGCGCTGCCGCTGGCGAGCCTGGCCCACCAGCTCTTCCTGTCGGTCTCCGGCGCCGGCCTCGGCGCGGCGGACGACAGCCAGGTCATCCGCGCCTATCGCGCGCTCCAGGGGCGCGCCTGAACCCTGCCCCTCGCCGGCACGCGCCCGAAGAGGCGGGGCCGGCGGCGGGTCAAAACGCCGTCCGTGCACGGCCCGTCACCAAAGAAGCCGCTGTGCGGCACCAAAGGGAGGACACCATGACCAACGCCAAGACCCCAGCCGGCCTGACCCGCCGCGCCTTCATGGCCACAGCCGCGGCAGTGCCGCTGGCGGGCATCATCCGCAACGCGCGGGCGGCGGAATTCACCTACAAGCTGGCCACCGGCCAGGACCCCTCACACCCGGTGAACAAGCGCGCCACCGAGGCGGCGCAGCGCATTCTGGAGGCGACCTCCGGCCGGGTGGAGATCAAGGTCTTCCCCGCCAACCAATTGGGCTCCGACACCGACCTTCTCGCCCAGGTGCGCTCCGGCGGGGTGGAACTGTTCAACCTGTCGGCCTCCATCCTGGCCACCCTGGTGCCGGTCGCGGGCATCGTGAACACCGGCTTCGCCTTTCCCGATTACGCCACCGTCTGGAAGGCCATGGATGGCGGGCTCGGCACCCACATCCGCGACCAGATCGGCAAGGCCGGCCTCGTGGCGCCCATCAAGTTCTGGGACAATGGCTTCCGGCAGGTGACCTCCTCCACCCGTGAGATCAAGGCCCCGGCAGATCTCAAGAGCTTCAAGATCCGCGTGCCGCCCGCGCCCATGCTCACCTCGGTGTTCAAGTCCCTGGGCGCCAGCGCCACCCCCATCAATTTCAACGAGCTTTACTCCGCGCTCCAGACCAAGGTGGTGGAAGGGCAGGAGAACCCGCTCGCCATTATCGCCTCCGCCCGGCTCTATGAGGTGCAGAAATACTGCTCCATGACCGGCCATGTGTGGGACGGCTACCTCATCCTCGCCAATCGCCGCTTCTGGGGCGGACTACCCGACGACCTGAAGGCCATCCTGGTGCGGGAGTTCGATCGGTCGGGCCAGGAAGAGCGCGCCGACATCGCCACCCTCAGCCAGTCCCTGCGCGCCGACCTCACCGCCAAGGGCGTAACCTTCATCGACGTGGACCGCGAGCCGTTCCGCCAAGCGCTGTCGCAGACCACCTTCTACAGCGACTGGCGCGCCAAATATGGCGATGAAGCCTGGTCGCTGCTCGAGGCCTCCTCCGGCAAGCTCGGGTGAGGCCATGGATCGCGCCCTTCCCCAACCCGGAGCGGCCGCCCATGCGGGCGCCCCTCCCACCGGCGCCGCCACCGGCTGGCAGCGCGGCGTCCTGGCCACCGAGCGGGTGCTCGCGCGGCTGGTGGAGCTTCCGGCCGCCCTCCTGGTGCTGGCGGAAGTGGTGGTGCTCTTCCTGGGCGTCATCATGCGCTATTTCGTGCACATGCCCATGGTCTGGTCCGATGAGCTGGCCGCGGTGATGTTCATCTGGCTCGCCATGCTGGGGGCGGTGGTTGCGCTCCAGCGCGGCGAGCACATGCGCATGACCGCCATTGTGGGCGCCCTGCCCCCGCGCCGTCAGGCGGTGCTGGAGACGCTGGCGGTGGCCGCCCCGGTCATCTTCCTCGTGGCGCTCATCCATCCCGCCCTCGAATATGCCGAGGACGAGATGTTCGTGACCTTGCCGGCCATGGACGTGCCCAATGCCTGGAAGGCGGCGGCATTACCGGTGGGCCTGGCGCTCATGACGGCGGTCTCGCTGCTGAAGCTGGCACGCAACACCAACCCGCTCCAGGTGGCGGGGGTGGTCGGCTTCCTCGCCGCGCTCACCCTCGCCGGCTTTGCGCTTTCCCCTCTCCTGAAGGGCCTGGGCAACGCCAATCTCGTGATCTTCTTCGTGGTACTGGTGGCGGCGGGGGTCTTCGCGGGCGTGCCCATCGCCTTCTCCTTCGGCCTTTCGACGGTGGCCTATCTCACCTTCACCACCCAGGCGCCGCTGGTGGTGGTGGTCGGGCGCATGGACGAGGGCATGAGCCATCTCATCCTCCTGTCCGTGCCGCTGTTCGTCTTTCTCGGTCTCCTCATCGAAATGACCGGCATGGCGCGGGCCATGGTTGGCTTTCTCGCCAGCCTGCTCGGCCATGTGCGTGGCGGCCTTTCCTATGTGCTGATTGGCGCCATGTACCTCGTCTCCGGCATTTCCGGTTCCAAGGCGGCGGACATGGCGGCGGTGACGCCCGTTCTGTTCCCCGAAATGATTAAGCGCGGCGCCAAGCCCGGCGACCTGGTGGCGCTCCTGGCTGCCACCGGCGCGCAGACCGAGACCATCCCGCCGAGCCTCGTGCTCATCACCATCGGCTCGGTCACCGGCGTGTCCATCGCCGCCTTGTTCGCGGGCGGCATGATCCCGGCCGTGGTGCTGGGCGCAACGCTCTGCGCGCTCGTCTATTGGCGGTATCGCAACGAGGACCTCTCGGGGGTGCGGCGCGCCACCGGGCGGGAGATCGGCAAGGCGCTTGTGGTGGCGGTGCCCGCCGTGGCCCTGCCGTTTGTGATCCGGGCCGCGGTGATGGAAGGCATCGCCACCGCCACCGAGGTCTCCACCATCGGCATTGTCTATTCGGTGGCCGTGGGGATCTTCATCTATCGCCAGTTCGACGTGCGGCGCATCCTGCCCATGCTGACCGCCACCGCCGCCCTCTCGGGCGCCATCCTGCTCATCATCGGCACCGCCACCGGCATGGCCTGGGCACTCACCCAGTCCGGCTTCTCGCAGGAATTGGCGCGGGTGATGGGCGCCATGCCCGGCGGCGCCGCCGCCTTCATGGTGGTGTCCATCATCGCCTTCATCATCCTGGGCTCGGTGCTGGAGGGCATTCCGGCCATCGTGCTGTTCGGGCCATTGCTCTTCCCCATCGCGCGGCAGCTCGGCATCCACGAGGTGCATTATGCCATGGTGGTCATCCTCTCCATGGGCATGGGCCTGTTCGCCCCGCCCTTCGGGGTGGGCTATTACTGCGCCACCGCCATCGGCGGAGTGAGCCCGGACGAGGGGATGAAGCCCATCGTCGGCTACATGATCGCCCTCTTCATCGGCCTCGTGCTGGTGGCGGCGATCCCCTGGTTCTCCATCGGACTGCTTCCGACCTGACGCCGGGGTCCCCCACCCCGCGCCTCCCGCTTCCTTCCGCAACCCGCCGCCGGGGCCCTGTCCCGGCGCCGGACGAGGCTTGCCCCATGACAGTCAGCGCCCCCCTCCCCGTTTCCTCATCCTCCACCGGCTTTCCCGAAGCCGGCCCCTGCGCGCGCCGGATGGCCGACGCCATCCGCTTCCTCGCCCTCGATGCCATATCGCAGGCGCAGGACGGCCATCCGGGCGCTCCTCTTGGCGGGGCGGAACTGGCGACCGCTTTGTTCACCCATCATCTGAAATGCAATCCCGCCGATCCCCATTGGTTCGACCGGGACCGGTTCGTGCTCTCCAACGGGCACGGCTCCATGCTGATCTATGCCCTGCTCCATCTGTCCGGCTATGAGGGGATGCCCATTGAGGAGATCCGCCGCTTCCGGGAGCTGGGCGCGCACACCCATGGCCACCCCGAGCGTGACGTGGATCTCGGCATTGAGGTCACCACCGGTCCGCTCGGCCAGGGCATCGCCAATGCGGTGGGCATGGCGGTGGCCGAGGCCTGGCTCGGCGCCACCCTCGGCTCGGACATGGTGGATCATCGGACCTATGCCATCGTGGGCGACGGGTGCCTGATGGAAGGGGTGGCCCATGAGGTGATCTCGCTCGCCGGCCACCTGCGCCTGGGCAAGCTGTGTTTCCTGTGGGACGACAATCGCATGACCGATGACGGGGTCACCGACTTCGCCATCTCGGAGGATGTGCGCGCCCGATTCCGCATCGCCGGCTGGCAGGTGATCGATGCCGACGGGCACGATGTGGAGCAGGTGAGCGCCGCGCTGACCCTCGCCGCGGCCGACCCGCGGCCGACGCTGATCGCCTGCACCACCACCATCGGCAAGGGGCTGCCGCGCCTGGAAGGCCTGCGCGGGGCCCATGGCGGGCGCATCTTTCCGCAGGATGTGGAAGCGGCGCGCAAGGCTGCCGGCTGGACCCACGGCGCCTTCGAGGTGCCGGCGGACGTGGCCGCCGCCTGGCGGGCGGGGGTTGCCGGCCGGAACGCCGATGCCTACGCGGCCTGGCAGGCGCGGCGCGCCGCCCTGCCCGCGGACCGGCGCGCGCTGCTGGAGCGCCTCATGCGCGGCGACCTCCCGGAAGGGTGGTCGCGGGCGCTGGCGGCCCATGCCCGAATGCTGGCCGAGGCCGCGCCCGCCCAATCCAGCAACCAGTCCACGGCGGATATCGTGGATCTGCTGGCGGGCTTGATCCCCGAGCTTCTGCCCGGCGCGCCGGACCTGGAAGGCCCCACCAATTGCAAGCGCGGCCTCGCCGCCTTCACAGGCGACGACCGGAGCGGGCGCTACATCCATTACGGCATTCGCGAGCACGCCATGGGGGCCATGATGAATGGCATGGTGGCCCATGGCGGCGTCCTGCCCCTCGGCGCCACCTATCTCGTCTTTTCCGACTATATGCGCCCGCCCTTGCGCATGGCGGCGCTGATGGCGCTGCCCGTCATCACCATCTACAGCCATGACAGCATCGGCATCGGCAAGAATGGCCCCACCCACCAGCCGGTGGAATATCTGGCCTCCCTGCGCGCCATGCCCAACATGGCGGTGTTTCGGCCGGCCGACGCGGTGGAAACGGCCGAATGCTGGCAGTTGGCGCTGGCCCGCCGTCACGGCCCCTCTTCCATGATCTGCTCGCGCCAGCCGCTCCCGCCCCTGCGCCGTGACGCCGACAATAATCGCAGCGCAAGGGGCGCCTATGTGCTCTTGGAGGCGGACGGCGGCGCGCGCCGGGTGACGCTGCTGGCCACCGGCTCGGAGGTGGCGGTCGCGGTCGAAGCGCGCGACCTGTTGCAAGAAGAGGGCATTCCCACCGCCGTGGTCTCCATGCCCTGCTGGGAGATTTTCGAGGCGCAGGGCGAGGCTTACCGCCAGGAGGTGCTGGGCCCGGGCACGGTGCGCATCGCCGTGGAGGCGGCCGTCCAGCTTGGCTGGGAACGTTGGATCGGGACCGAGGGCGGCTTCGTCGGTATGAGCAGCTTCGGCGCCTCCGGGCCAGGCGATGACCTGTTCCGGCATTTCGGCATCACCCCCACCCATGTGGCGGATGCGGCGCGGGCGCGCCTGTGACCGCCCCCTTTCGCCGCCCTGGCATCCCGCGCATCGTCTTCCTCGACCGGGGGACGCTGGCGCCCGCCGTCGCTCTGCGCCGTCCGGCCTTTCCCCATGAGTGGATCGACTATGAGCGCACCGCACCCCACGACGTGATGGCGCGCGCGGCCGAGGCCGACATCCTGATTCTCAACAAGGTTGAGGTGAGGGCACCTGCCATCGCTGGCTTGCCCCATCTGGCCCTGATCGCCGTGGCGGCCACAGGCACGGACTGCGTGGACAAGGAGGCGTGCGCCCAAGCGGGCGTCCCGGTGCAGAATGTGCGTGGCTATGCACGCGCCAGCGTGCCGGAACACACCTTCGCGCTCATCCTGGCCTTGGCGCGGGCCATCGGCCCCTATCACCGGGACGTGCAGGCCGGCGCCTGGCAGGCTGCGGGGCAATTCTGCTTCCACGCCCATCCGATCCGCGACCTCAGCGGCCGGCGGCTCGGAATTTTCGGCGGCGGCGATCTGGGCCGTCAGGTGGCGGACCTGGCGCGGGCCTTCGGCATGGCGCCGGTCTTCGCCGACCGCAAGGGGCTGGCGCAGGCGCGGCCGGGCTATCTGCCCTTCGCGGAGGTGGTTGAGACCGCGGACGTGCTCACCTTGCATTGTCCGCTGACACCGCAGACGCGCGGCCTCATTGGCGCGGGGGAATTTGCGCGCATGCAGCGCCAGCCCTTGGTGGTGAACACCGCGCGGGGCGGCCTGATCGATGAGGTCGCCTTGCTGGAGGCGCTGGAGCAAGGCCGCGTGGCGGGCGCCGGGCTTGACGTGGCCATGCCGGAGCCGCCGCCCCTCGACAGCCCGGTGATGCGCCTCGCCCGCCACCCCCGTGCCATCGTCACGCCCCACGTGGCCTGGGCCTCCCTGGAGGCGCAGCAAGCGCTGGCCGACCAGCTCATCGACCAGATCGAGGCCTTCGCCCGGACGTGCGTGGCGACGCCCCGTGATGCGATGTGAGCATCACCGCCCCTGGTCCATCGGCCATTTTATCTATAATTCTCCACGCCACCCCACGGGCTGCAACGGAGACAAAACCATGCCGCCGGACAGGCAGGAGACACGGGCTGCCCAGATCAGCCGGATTTTGGCCGAGCGGATCATTGCGGGCGAGATCGAGCCCGGCGCGCGCCTGCGGCAGGACCATGTGGCGGAGGAGTTCGGGGCCAGCCATGTGCCGGTGCGCGAGGCGTTCCGCCGCCTCGAGGCGCAGGGCCTGGCGGTGAGCGAGCCCCGGCGCGGGGTTCGGGTGGCCGCCTTCGACCTGGCGGAAGTGAAGGAAGTGGCGCAGATGCGCGCCGCCCTGGAGGTGCTGGCGCTCCGCCATGCCGCCCCGAACCTGAAGGCGGCAGACCTCGACGCTGCGGAAGAAGCCGCGCGGGCGTGCGATGCCTCCAGCGACGTGCGCGCATTCGAGGATGCCAACCGACGATTCCATCGCCTCATCGTCACGCCCTGCCGCATGGCCCGGCTGCTCGGCGCCATCGATGACCTGCATGCGGCCAGCGCCCGCTTCCTGTTCGCGGCCTGGCGCTCCCACTGGGAAGCGCGCACCGATCACGATCACCGCGCCATCCTGGCCGCCTTGCGCAAGGGCGAGGTGGACGGCGCCTGTGCGACCCTGGCCCGGCACGTGCAATGGATCGGCCATCGCGCCGTGCCCGGGAAGGGTGGCGCCGCGCGCGAGGCCTTCGCCATCGTGGGCTGATTTATCTATAGTTTTAAGGCTTTTCAGCGCGACCTTCTGGCTTCATCATAGAAGCCATAGAATTTTATCTATAATTTTGGAGTGCACATGAACGAGACCCTCTCCGTCTCTCCCGCCGCCCTGCGCAGCACCTTCCGCCAGGGCCTCGCCCTCGTGGCCGGCGTGGCCCTGCTGACCCTGAGCGCGAAGATCCGCATTCCCCTGGGCCCCGTCCCGATCACCCTGCAGACGTTCGCCGTTCTGGCCCTGGCCACCACCCTCGGCCCGCGGCTGGCGGTGGCGACCCTTGTGGCCTATCTGGGCGCCGGCGCCGCCGGCCTGCCGGTCTTTGCCGGGACGCCGGAACGGGGCATTGGCCTTGCTTATATGGTGGGCCCCACCGGGGGCTATCTGGCCGGCTTCCTGGTGGCGACCCTCGTGACCAGCCTCGCCGCCGAAGGGCGGGGCATGCTGGGCCGCGCGGCCGCCATGCTTGCCGGCCTTTCCTGCCTTTACGCCCTGGGCCTGGCCTGGCTTGCGCTCTATGTGCCCGCCGGCAAGCTCCTGGCCTTCGGCTTCACGCCCTTCATCCTGGGGGATCTGGTGGCACTCGCCCTCGCCACCGGCGTCACCCTCGTGGTGAGCCGGGACGCTCTGGCGCGCCTGCTGCGCTGACGGCCCCCTGCCCCTGGCCGATGCGCCCCGCGCGCCGGCCAGGGGCAGTTGCCGGCAACCCAGACGCCCTCCAGGCACGCGCCGCCCGTGCCGATCCCGCAGGATACGTTCCACGCGCTCCTGCGCCGCCTCAGTCCCGGACCCGCATGGACCCGCTGCCGCCCCTCCTCGCCTTCACCCTGGCCGCCACCTTGCTGACCCTGACGCCAGGGGCGGACACCGCGCTCGTCCTGCGGACGGCGGCGGTGGAAGGGTCGCGCGCGGCCATGGCCGCGGGCGCGGGCGTGGTGGCGGGCGTGCTGGCCTGGGGGCTGATCGCCTCCTTCGGCCTGGGCGTGGCGCTCGCGGCGTCCCCCGCGCTCTACACCGCCCTGACGGTGGCGGGCGCCCTCTATCTGGCGTGGCTCGGCTTTGACCTGCTGCGCCGGGCCGCGCGCCGCGGTCCCCGCGATGCCCACGTGGAGCCGGCCCATGCGGATGACGGGGGCGCCTCCATGGCCCGCTGGTTTCGGCGCGGCCTGCTGACCAACTTGCTCAATCCCAAGGTGGGGCTCTTCTATATGGGCTTCCTGCCTCAGTTCATCCCGAATGACGCCCCCATGGCGGTCTATGGCGTCGGCCTTGCCGCCATCCATGCCGGCCTCAGCCTCGCCTGGTTCGCCGTGCTGTGCCTGGCCACCCGTCCGTTCGCCCGACTCTTGCGCCGAAGTGCGGTGGCCCGCCTCCTGGATGGCGCCACCGGGACGGTGCTGCTGGGCTTTGGCCTCGCCCTGCTGCTGGAGCGGCGCGGCTGAAGCGCGCCCGATCTGTTCACTTCGCCACCGTTTGACCTTGCACCCTCGGCCCCGAGAAAGTAAGCACGGGTGATGCCTCGTCGGCCCGTCGGAGCATAGCGCAGCCTGGTAGCGCATCTGCTTTGGGAGCAGAGGGTCGCAGGTTCAAATCCTGCTGCTCCGACCACCACTTAGCCCCTCTCCGCCGCAGCCACTTCGGCGACGCTTCCGTGAGTCTCGTCCCGCATGCGGCGGCAGAGGGCAGCAACCGCCGCAGGCCTGCCGGCGCGCAGCAACGTGCCTGTGCGCCGCCCGGACGCAAGGCAGTTGCCGGAGCCGCCCGACGCTGCCAAGCTTGAGCTGGACGTTGAGGAACGAGGCTCGCCATGTCCATATGCCTGCAGCGTCGGGCCGTCATGCTGTCGGCCCTCCTTCTGCTCTCGCCCTTTAGTTTCGCACGCCCCGCCCACGCCGAAGCGCCGGTGCCAGTGACTGAAACCGTTGCCGGCATGCAGACGCAGGTGTTTCTGCCGCCGGGAAAGGGGCCGTTTCCCGTGGTGATTTTTTCCCACGGCAGATCAGCGCAAGCCGATGAGCGCGCCGCCATGGCGTCGCCAATCCTTCCCGGCCACGCCGGCTATTGGCTGGGCAAGGGCTTCGCCGTGGTGGCCCCCATCCGCCCCGGCTATGGCGCCACGGGTGGCGCGGATGTGGAGAAAAGCGGCGCACGCTGGGACGCGAATGGTCGGTGCCTCGCCGCTCCTACGGTCAAGCAAGCGGTCAATGCCGGGGCGGACGCCGTAAATTCCGTGCTCGACTGGGTCCGGCGTCAACCCTGGGCGGCCAAGGACAGGATCGTGCTCGCCGGCCAATCCTTCGGAGGCATCACCAGCGTGGTGCTGGGTGGGCGCAATCCGCCGGGCGTGGTCGCGGTCGTCAACTTCTCCGGCGGCACCGGCGGCAATCCCAAGGACCATCCGGGCAACAGCTGCGGCACATCGGAAGTCGCCCAGGCCTTTGCCGAGGCCGGGCGAACGGCGCGGATGCGGAACCTCTGGATGTACGCGCCGAACGATCTTTATTGGGGACCGGACGTCCCCCGCCAATGGGCGGAGAGCTTCTCGAAGGCGGGCGGGAAGCTCGAATTCGTGATGACCGGTCCCGTGCCGGGCGATGACGGCCACAAGCTGCTCGCCAAGGGCGGCAAAATGTGGAGCGAGCATCTCAACCCCTTCCTGAAAAGCCTCGGCTTTTGAGCCGCACCTCGGCGGGCACAGACCGCACCGCCGGGGTCATTTCAGGCCACGTGACGCGCACCCCGCTCTCCCGCCATCGGCGCCCCGATCAGCGGCTGCCAGGCCTGGCGGAGGCGCCGGCATAAGCAGCTGACTGTCGCGCGCCGAGAGTGTGCAGGGGAGTGCGCTGCGGTGCGCCGGAATCGCGGGAAGACGCCCCCTGCCCCCCGCCTCACCAACCGCTGCCCTCGCGGGTCGGATCTCCGCCCGGCGTGGCGACCCCCGCCTTGTGACCAAACAAAAGCGGGCGGCCCTTTCGGAGCCGCCCGCCGGATGGTGCGCCCTTGAGGGGCAGGTGGGGTTCAGAAGGTCCGCGCAAACATCAGGAGCACCTGATGGGCCTGCTGCGAGGACACCGGGAGGCCAAAGCCCGTGTCAGTGTAGCCATTCGCCTGCCAGACGTTGAAGTCGTACTGCAGGGTGATGGCGAGCGGCGCCACGGGCGTCCAGGTCAGGTTGGCACCCACGTTGTAATTGGTGCCGCTGCTGGCGCCGTAGGACACCTGGGCGACCGGATCGTTCAGATCAAACCGGGCATAGCCGCCGAACACGGCCGTGTTCCACTTGTCGTTCCAATTGTGCAGGAGCTGGCCGACCACGTTCCAGCCGGTGACACGCGACAGGGAGCCATTGGCATTGATGTAGGCATCCGGCGGCTGGAACTCGCCGCTGGCATTGATGAGGCCGAGATAGGAAATGGCCCCGTCGACATAGGCCGACTGCAGGTAGAGGTTGTCGCCCTCGCCGAGGAACGGCAGGTTGAACATGACGCCAGCCTGAAGGGCATAGCCCCACGCGCTGGTGGTCGGTCCAAGAAAGTCGGAGGTCCGCGACGCCACCACCTCGTGCAGCGCGCCGGACAGCTGCCACTGGCCCCATTTCCCGGTCTGGCCGAAGGCCGCGACGAACTCGGGCATGCGGGCGCCGGTCTGGTAGTTGTCAGCGACGTCCGGCCACGCCGGATCGGAGGGATTGACGCCGCTGTTGCGGACCGACGAATCCTCCAGCGAGGCCTTCAGCACGAAGCCTTGGGGCAATTCCCAGGTATAGCCGGCCAAAGTGATGCGGGTGTCATCGCCGATGGTGGCGGGATCGGTACCCATCACGTTGGCATTGGCGTAGAAGTCGAAGAAGGACTGCGCGTAGCCGAAGGTGAATCCGGCGAACTGGATATAGATGTTCCAGGGCGCAACTTCAGACGTGTTCGGCCCGTCGGAGAACATGTCCGAGGACCGCCAGCGCATGCGAACGTCCATATAGGCGCGCAGCGTGCCGTAGTCGGTGGCCGTGCGCGAATCCACCTGGAGACCGAAGGTGGCGATGGAATAGGTCTTGTTATAATTGCTGGGATAGTCGGTGTAGGTATTATAATAACCTTCCGCCCAGACATATCCGCCGATCTTGAGGCAGGTGTCGCTTCCCGGGACATAATAGAAGCCAGGCCCTTCGGAGGTGCACTGGCGAACATAAGTGGCGCCGGCAGCCTTCACCGGAAGGTCGGCCGCCACGGCGGCGCTGGACGCAACCCCCGCTGCAAGGACAAGCCCAAGTCCTCGAATGTTCATCTAAAATCCCCCTGCCTCCGCGGACGGGCGAATGACTCGCAGCGCCGCGACGCGACATCAACAGCCAAGCTAATATGACACGTTGTCGAACGGCTTGCAGCCGGAATCAATCGATCACGCTCACTTTTGATATATTATAACATGTGACTTCCGAGAAGGGGGCAAGCAACGCTCCAGATCTTTCCAGCACGAGACAAGAAAAAACCCCGGCGGTTGCCCGCCGGGGTTCTTCCCTGAAACCAGGAAGACTGGATCAGAAGTTGCGCTGAGCGCGGATGCCGCCCGACCACACGTCGGTGGAGCCACCGGCGATCGTGGTGGGAACCGTGGAGGCATTGCCACCGCGGGCATAGAGCGGCGAGTCGCCATCGACCTTCGAGTAGAGAACTTCGACGCCGAGGTCGAGGTTCTTGACCGGCGACCAGATGGTGTTGGCGCCGACCTGCCACATCTGGGTGCTGTAGGCATTGAGGGTGTTGGTGGGCACGTCCACAGAGACGTAGCCGCCGAACACCGCGGTGCGGATGCCGGGGGTCCAGAAGTGACGGTACTGAGCCTGGATCGCCCAGCCGGTCTCCTTGGAGAAGCCGGTGCCGGTCCAGATCGCGTCGGCCAGCGGGTAGTAAGCGCCGGAGATCGCGTTGGCGACGCCGCCCACGGAGATGGAGCCGAGGCCCGTGGCGCGACCCTGGGACGTACCAGAGAGGCCGAGGTAGCTCAGAGCGCCGTCAGCATAGTTGGCCTGGATGTACAGGCTGTCGCCGGGGGACAGCATGGGGAGCTTGAACTCCACCGAGCCACCGAGCGCCCAACCCCAGCTGTCCGTGGACTGCGCACCGAGGTAAGACACGCCGGGCACCGACGTGGGGGTCATGGCGGAGACCTGGTGCAGAGCACCGGAGAGCATCGCGGTACCCCAAGCCTGGTCGAGGCGGAGGTTGGCGACGATGTCCGGAGCAGACTGGCCATCCTGGTAGTTGGTGTAGCCGCCGCCAGCGTTGTTGAAGGTGGCAGAGCTGGCCTGGATGCCGGTGACGCGGTTGGCGGCGTCTTCCAGGGCGAGGGTCGCCGAGAAGCCGTTGCCGAACTGAGCGGTGTAGCCCAGGACCGTGGTCCACTGGTAGGAACCAGCGTACAGGGTGGTCAGAGCATAGTTCACACCGGTGTCGAAGAACGACTGGGTGTAACCGAAGGTGAAGCCCGCGAACTGGATGAACGCGCGCTCGAAGTACAGGCCGGAACCGGCCGGGCTGCCGGCAGACGCCTGCGAGTCCCAGTTCATGCCGAAGCGGATGTAAGAACGCAGCACGCCGTAATCGGTGGCGGTGCGGGCATCCATGTCGAACACGGCGCGGGCGCGGGTCAGGTAGTCGGGCGAATCCTTCGTGGAGAAGGGATAGCCACCAACCGAGGTGGTGCCGCCGCCGGGCGCATTGAAGGCAATGGCGCCGATGTTAGAAATCGACGGGTTGAACGTGCCGACCGCGTTGATGTACGTGTCGAAACGGGCATAACCACCGATCTTGAGGCAGGTGTCGGTGCCGGGAACGTAATAGTAGCCCGCACCGTAAGCGGAGCACACCTTCACGTATTCCACAGCCTTTGCCTTCACAGGCAGATCGGCGGCCTGGGCTCCAGCCACCGCGACGAGACCCGCCGCGCTGCCGAGGAGAAGGCTCTTCACCATCTTCATCGTGACCTCCAAAAATCTTGTTCCGAGGGAGCGAGCGCCGCTTCGGTGTGCCGTGGCACGCGAGAGAGGTTCTTGCCCCGATTCCCCTCCGCCGGATTTGCGCCCATAACGGAGAGGCGACCGGGGACTGCCCCCCTTCGTCGCAAAGCAACCATACAAAAGGCGGAACCTGGATCAACGGCGGAAGCGCCCGTAACCGCCGCTCCAGCCTGGATTTACGGCGAGTGTTGCAGGAATGGCACGCTCGTGATTGCCTACCAAAATACCGCACGCCGCTTCGGAAAGTGTTTGTTTGCCATATTTCCAACAAACCAGAGCCCACGCTTCCCGACGCTGCGTGAACTCCCGGCCGCCCTCTGTGGATAGGCTCGCCACAGCTCCGGCGCACCGTCCGTCCGGTGCACTTTTCCCGAATCATGCTGCCCGTCGGGAAAGCGGGACTGCTAAGCTGCCCCGCTAGGGCCTCCCCTCGCGCGTCGCTGCACGCACGCGCGAGTCCAGCGGGCCTTCCCGCGGGCGGAACGGGGACTGATGGGATGGGAATGAAGGAGGGCCGGGGCACGGGACGGCAGGGGGAAGCTGCCCCGCCCGAGCAAGGTGGCGCCCGTGGCGCGCCGGCTGAGCTCATTCGCCGGGCGGATGAGCTCCTCACCCAGAAGCAACCGGATCTTGCGGAGGCGCTTTATCTCCAGGCCCTGGAGGGGGACCGCTCGCTTCTGCGCGCCTATCATAAGTTGGCAAGCCTGACTTTGGCCCGCGGCGAGACCGAACAAGCGCTCGCCTTTGCCCAGGCCGGCCTTGCGCTGAAGCCCGGCAATGCCGCTCTTCTTCATGAAAAGGCCAAGGCGCTGCGGCAAGCGGGCCACTTCGCAGCGGCGCTCGACACGCTCCGGCCGCTCTTGGCGCAGATGCCACCCCGACCCGCCTTGCTCCTGCAGGCGGCCGAGCTGGCCCGTCAGCTGGGCGCGCTGGACGAGGCCCGCGCGCATCTGCTGCGCCTGGATCTTGGGGAGAAGGGAGCGAAGGCCGAGGTGGAGCGTCTGGTGCGCGCCTATCGGGAGGCCAAGCGCCCGGCGGAGGCCCTGGACCTGGTTCGCACCATGCAGACGGGGAGCCAGTCCGACCCGCGCCTCCTGGGCGCCCATGCGGACCTGCTGCTGGCCCTTGGCACGGCGGCCGATCCGCACGAATTGGAGGACATATTGGTGCGCCGGCTCGAAAACGAGCCGAGCCACTTGAAGAGTCTCCTGGCGCTCGCGGCCCTGCGCGAGGCCGGCGGCGATCGGGACGCGGCGGCGGCCCTCCTGGATCGCGCGCGCACGGCGCACCCGACCCATCCCAAGCCCTATCTGCGCCTGGCCGCGCTATGGGGCCGGGACCGCCCGGAGGCCGCCATCGCCTGGATCGACCGGGGGTTGGATGCGGGCGCCGAGACCACGCCCCTGCTGCGGGAGAAGGGCCGGCTCCTGGCATCGAACGGACGGCTGGAGGCGGCCGAGACGATCCAGCGGGCCTTGGTGGCGGGCCATACCGAGGGCAGCGAGGCGGCCGCCGCGCGGCTGGATCTTGTTTCCACCCTGCGTCTTCAGGGCCGCCTGGACGAAGCCAGCGAGCTGCTGGGCACCCGCTTCGCTACGCCGGCCGAGGTCCGCGAAGCGATTCGGCTGGTGAAGGATCTGCCGCGCAAGGGACGGGCATCGGAAGCTGTCTCCCTGATCGCGAAAGTCATCGCCCGCCATCCCCGCAACACGGCGGCTCTCCTCGCCTATGCGTCCCTCCTGCGCGAGCTGGAGGCCTACAACAAGGCGCAGGAGATGGTGGGGCGGGCACTGGACATCGACCCCACCCTGGCGCGGGCCTATTGCCTTCTGGCGGACCTGCAGTGGCAGACCCAATCCGCCGCTGCGGCCTTCGCGACCCTCGATGCTGGCTTCGCGCGGGCCACCCCGAGCCCTGAGCTTTATGTGTTGGCTGGGCGCATCCATTTCCAACGCGGCGAAGACGCGACGGCTACCGCCCGCCTGCAGGAGGGGCTCAAGCTCTTCCCGGACCACCGCGCGCTGCTGCGCGCCGCCATCGACCAAGCGATCCTGTCCGGCCGATTGAGGGACATCGACCCGCTGCTGGACGCCCTGGCTGATACGCCCGAGCAGCGCTCCGCACGCTGCGTGTTCCGCTCGCGGCGCGCCATGGTGGCGTTCCGGTATGAAGAGGCGGCAGCGGAGCTCAAGCCGGCGGAGATGGACACGCCGGAAAGTCACGCCGTCTGGATCCAGCATCTGCAGGTCGCCATGAGCTGCCTGGACATGGCGGAAGCGCGGCGGGCGGAGAGGCAGTTGCGCGCCTTGACGCGTGCCGAAGGCAACGCCCGCGCGACCCGGAAGGTCGGCTTCTTCAGCGAATTGTTCAACGACATGGCGACGGACCCCGCGGCCCTGGTGGCCGGACGGAACGCGCTGCTGAAAAACGATTTGCCGCAGCTGTGCGCGGCAGTCCGCGACTTTCCCGATTCGACCGCCGTCGCCCTTGCCCTGGTGGTGGCTTTGCGCCGATGGGGTCACCTGCGGGGGCCAAAGCCCGTCCCAGCCACGTCCCCCCCGCTGATCCCGCGTCGGGTGGCGCAGTTCTGGGATTCACCGGAGCCGCCCGAGGACCTGCGCGCCTTCATTGAAAGCTGGACCGCGCTGAATCCCGGCTGGAGCCATACCCTCTATAGTGTGGCGTCGGCGCGGGACTTCCTTGCGACGCACATGCCCGCGGCCGTGCTCCAGGCCTTCCTGGCGGCGCGGCACCCCGCCCACAAGGCGGACCTCTTCCGCCTAGCCCTGTTGCTCAAGACCGGCGGCGTCTATGCCGACGTGGATGACCGCTGTGTGGGCCGGCTGGACCCCTTGTGCAGCGGCGCGAGCCTGGTCCTGCGGCACGAGCATTTGGGCTCTATCGGCAACAATTTCATCGCCTGCCGGCCGGGGCATCCCGTGATCGGCAAAGCGCTAAAGGGCGCGGTCACGGCAACGCTTGAGGGACACTCGGAAGCGATTTGGCTCTCGACGGGCCCTGGCCTGCTCACCCGAACCTTTGCGGAGCTTTACGCCGGGGATGCTCATGTGCGGCAGGAACTGGAGGCGCGCACCCATCTCCTGCCGGACCCGGTGCTTCGGCGCTTTGCCGCATTCGGGCTCCACGCCGTCTACAAGTCCACCAGCCAGCACTGGGTTCACCATGAGTTCGGCTCCCGCTCTGCAGCCAAGCTGGAGGATGTGGACGGGGGCCTGACGTGAACGGGGGGCGGGACGGGCCGCTCCCGCTCGGCGCGCCGCCGGGATGAGCTCCACCGGACAGTCCCGCGGCGGCGGATGGGGAGCGAATCAGCACCGCCGGCCAACACTTCCGGCAAAAGAAGAAGAAACACGCGCGCTCAAATCGTCCCGAGCGCAGTGACGCGCCCGCGGCGGGGCGTATCCAAGATGAAAAAAGGAAATGATTTAGATGGGGCTGGGTTTCCGTCACCGCTTCAATCCCCGGGACCGGATTGGAACTCTAGAAACCCTTGAGTCGGCTGGTCGGAGTGGCAGGATTTGAACCTGCGACCCCCACGTCCCGAACGTGGTGCGCTACCAGACTGCGCTACACTCCGAACCGAGGGCCGAGCGTCTAGCATCGCCTGTTCGGCGACGCAAGGGCGATCTGGGGACAACCTCGCTTGAACCCCCATCGCCCCCATGCCATAGGAGGCGCCGCCTGCCACGGCGTATCGTTACGGACGGCCATGTGACCGGCAGGCTTGGCACCAGGGAGTACTCGAAAATGGCGAATGACGTCGGCGCCAGCGGGCTCATGAACGGCAAGCGCGGGCTGATTCTCGGCGTCGCCAACAATCGATCCATCGCCTACGGCATCGCCAAGTCGGCGCGCGCCCACGGGGCGGAGATCGCGCTGACCTATCAGGGCGAGGCGCTGAAGAAGCGCGTGGAGCCTCTGGCCGCGGAACTGGGCGGGCATCTGGTCGGCCATTGCGACGTGACCGAGCCGGCCACCATGGACGCCGTCTTCGCCGAGACCGAGCGCCTGTTCGGCAAGCTGGACTTCCTGGTCCACGCCATCGCCTTCTCCAACAAGGACGAGCTGGACGGCCGCTACGTCGACACCACGGCGGACAATTTCAACAAGACCATGCTCATCTCCTGCTACTCCTTCACCGCCATCGCGCAGCGGGCGGAGAAGCTGATGGCGGATGGCGGCTCGCTTTTGACGCTGACCTATTACGGCGCCGAGAAGTGGATGCCGCACTATAATGTGATGGGTGTCGCCAAGGCGGCGCTGGAAGCCTCCGTGCGCTATCTGGCGGCGGATCTCGGCCCCAAGAACATCCGCGTGAACGCCATCTCCGCCGGCCCCATCAAGACGCTGGCGGCCTCGGGAATCGGCGATTTCCGCTATATCCTGAAGTGGAACGAGCTCAACTCGCCGTTGCGCCGCACGGTGACCACCGACGAGGTGGGCGATACCGGCGTCTATCTGCTCTCCGATCTCTCCCGCGGCGTTACGGGCGAGGTGCATCATGTGGATGCGGGCTATCATATCGTCGGCATGAAGCACCCCGATGCGCCGGACCTTGCTCTCGTGCGGGACTGAATGCGGCCCGGGCCGGCCACCGAGTCGGAGCCGCCCGGACCTTCGTCGCGGCCCCATGGGTGGGGCGCGGCCCGTTTGAAGGTGGGCATCCGAACGCCTAGATTGCCCCGCAGTCGAAGCTGGATGCTCTCCAGCCGCCGTGTCGGGATCGAGGAGTTGACCATGAGCCCAGTGCGCTTTTCCCTCCGGTCGCCGTCCGCGCTCCGTCGCCTCTCGGCCCTCGCGGGCGCAGCCGCCTCCGCGGCGCTCGCCCTGTGCGCGCCCTCCCCGGCCGCGGCGCAGGCGCCGCCGGATTTCAAGTCCTACACTTGGCAGGACCGGCTGTTTGGCCCGGGTGGTGCGATCTCGCCCCATTATGTCAATCCGTCGCTGCCCGGCATCGCCTATCTCACGCGCACCGGCGGTGGCCCGCGCGGCATGGTTCTGGGCGTCGCCACGGCCGACATGCTGTGCCAGGCCTCCCAGTGGCCGGTCGTCCAGGTCCTTTCGGGCCCGCCGGGCGTGCGCGTCACGGTTGAGCCCGGCACATTTACCGCAACCGGCACCGACGCCGGCTCCACCTATTGCCTCGGCCGTCCGGTCAGCGGGGTCGTGGTGCGCACGTCCGGCCGCATCCCCAAGGGGGGCGCCACCTTGACCTTGCGCGTGACCTATCCGCCCCTCGGGGCCTGGTATGACCATGTGGTTCGCGTGCCTGCGCGCTGATCGCGCACGCGATGGAAGGGGGAAGATGGCCATGACGAGGCTGGCAGTTCGTGAAGGGGCGGCGCGCGCCGGACTGGCCATGCTGCTGCTGGCGGCCATGGCGGGGACGCCGGCTTTCGCCGAGCGCGACAATGACCCAGACGCCTATGTGGTGAATTTCTTTACCGGCGGCGGCAAGGACGGGGTGCTGTTTGCCGCCGGCACGGCCAACCAGCAATGCATCAGCCAGGGCCCGGCACGGATCGAGGTGGTGTCCACCTCGCCCGGCTTGCGGCTGAACGTGCAGCCCGGTTCGTTCGTGGTTACTGGCACCGACTATGGCTATCTGGTCTGCCTCGGCCAGCGCATTCCCGGCGCCATCGTCACCGGCAGCGGCAGCGGGCAGGCCCATATCCGCGTCTATTATCCGCCCATCGGCCAGTGGTACGACCACACGCTGACCGTAGGGCACTGAGATGAAACGGCACTTTCTGGTTCGCCACGGGGAGACGGACTGGAACGTGGCTGGCCGGCTCCAGGGCCGCACCAATATCCCCCTGAACCGCCTGGGGCGGTTCCAGGCCGCGCAGGTCGGCCGGGTGCTCCACCAATTGGTGGGGGATGTCTCGGCGCTTGACTATGTGTCGAGCCCGCTGGCGCGGGCGGTGGAGACCATGCGCATACTGCGCACCACCCTCGACCTTCCCGCCCACGCCTTCGAGCAGGATCCAGACCTCGCGGAAATTTCCTTCGGCCGCTGGGAAGGCCACACCTGGCCGGACCTGCGCCGCCGGTTCGGCGACGAGGTGAAGGCGCGCGATCTGGATCCCTGGACCTTCCTGCCGCCCGGCGGAGAAAGCTATGTGCAGCTTGCCGCCCGCGCCGAGGCGGCCCTGGACCGCTTGCCGGGGGATGCGGTGGTGGTGACCCATGGAGGCATCATCCGCGCCCTCCTTCATGTGCGGGCGGGCATGCCGGCGGGCGAGGCCGCCATCCTGCCCGTACGGCAGGGCGCCATCTATGTGCTGGCCGGTGGCATGTTCAAGGTGGCGGACTGACCCTCCTGCCCCGCCGCCTCAGGTCACGGCGACCCAATTGCCTTCCGGCGTCCGGCAGGCGATTCCCCGCGAGAGCTGCGGCTTGCCCTGAAGATAGATGGTGTGGGTGAAGTCCCGGCAGCGGGCATAATTGGGCCGGGAATAAGCGGGCCCGGCAATGACGGTGCCATGGGCGCCGTTGTCGCCCCGCCAGCCGACGGGCGAGCCGGGGCCGCCGGTCTCCAGCGCCGTGGTCTCGGCCGCCATGGCACGCTGCCGGTCGGCATCGTCGAGCCCGGTGCCGAAGGCGCCGCCCAGCAGCCCGCCGGGCGCGGCGACCAGTCCCTTGCTTTCCGGCTCCGGGGTCAAGCTGGCGAACATGCCCGTTCCCGCCGGCTGGGTCCCGCCGTCGGTGACGCAACCTGCGAGCAGAGTAGCGCCGAGCACCACAGCCGCCAGTCTGCACGCCTTCATGAAACCCGTCCCCTTCAGCCCAGTGCCTTTTCGATAAGCACGCGAACGGCGCCACATCAATGCCTCAGCATCGGAATGGGTGTGGCATTTTTCAACACCCGCTTGCCCGTTCACCCGGCGGGCGCGGACGGCAGCACCAATTCGGCCCGCAGCCCGCCAATGGGCGCCGTGGAAAGTTCAAGCCGTCCGCCATAAAGATCGGCCAGTTCCTGCACGATGGACAGGCCCAGCCCAGAGCCCGGCTTGGATTCGTCGAGCCGCCGCCCGCGCCGCCCCACCTCGGCCCGCTTGGCGGCGCCCAGGCCAGGTCCGTCGTCGTCGATGATGACCCTCAGGAAAGTGCGGTCCGCCGGCTGGCGCGGGCGTTCGGCGAACACGCGCACCTCGATGCGGCCGTGGGCCCACTTGCAGGCATTGTCCACCAGATTGCCCACCATCTCCTCCACGTCCTGCCGCTCGCCGCGAAAGCGGACAGGATCGGGCGCGATGACATCGATGGCGAGATCCCGGCCGCGATGGATCTTCTCCATGGTGCGCGCCAGGGAAATCACGATGGAGCGGACCTCGCAGACGGTGGCGGGCGCAGCGGACACGCGGGCCGCCAGGCGCGCCCGTTCCAGATGGTGCGCCACCTGGTCGCGCATGACGCCGGCCTGGTCCCGCACCCTCTGGGCCAGCGGATCGTCCCGCGTGCCGGCCTCGTTGAGCAGAACCGAAAGCGGGGTCTTCAGGGCATGGGCGAGATTGCCCACATGGGTGCGGGCCCGCTCGACAATCTCCTTGTTGGCGTCGATCAGCGCATTCACCTCGCCCACCAGGGGCGAGATTTCCTCTGGATACTCCCCCTCCAGGCGCTCGGCGCGACCCGAACGGACGGCCGCAAGATCGGCGGAGATGCGGGCGAGCGGCTTCAGGCCGAACCGCACCTGGAACAGCACGATGAGGAGAAAGGCGACGCCGAGCACCGCGAAGGTGCCCATCAAGGCCAGGTTGAACTGCACCATGTCGCCCTGGATTTCGCCCGCATCGCCCGCCACCGTCACGATGAAGCGGCCGTCCTCGCCGAGATCGACGCTGCGCTCCACGGCGCGCAGCGACTGGCCTTCAGGCCCGGCGAGATAGCCCTCCCGCACGGCCCCGAGCGGAGCGCTGGCAGAATCGGCGCGCACCAGGGGCAGGACGAAATCCACCAGGGAGCGGGAGGTGCGCACGCGGCTGGCGGTCCCGTTCACTCGCGTCACCTGCCAGTACCACCCCGACATGGGGAAGAGGAACAGCGGGTCGCTGAGGGCCTGGGGATTGGGCATGTCCATGCCCGGCGCGGGGGTGCCCGCCACCTCCGCCACGATGGTCTTCAGGTAAATGTCGAGCCGCCGGTCGAAAGCCCGCTCCACCCCGCTGCGATAGAGCGAGGACAGGACGAAGCCCACCACCAGCAGCACCGCCGCGGTGATGACCACGGCAAACAGGAACAGGCGGAAGGCAAGCGAGCCGGGCTGGGTCTTTTCGGCCATGGCCTCAGACCGGGGCGCCGCGGCGGGAGGGCCGCATCACCGCGTCTCCGGCGGCACAAGCAGGTAGCCGAGCCCACGCACGGTCTGGATGACGTCGCATTCCAGCTTCTTGCGCAGGCGCCCCACGAACACCTCGATGGTGTTGGAGTCCCGGTCGAAGTCCTGGTCATAGAGGTGCTCGACCAGTTCCGCCCGGGAGACAACCCGGCCCATGTGGTGCATGAGATAGGCCAGCAGCCGGTATTCATGGCTGGTGAGCTTCACCGGGCTGCCATTGACCGATACCCGGCCCGAGCGGGTATCGAGCCGCACCGGGCCGCAGGACAATTCGCTGCTGGCATGGCCGGTCGCCCGCCGCAGAAGGGCACGCAGGCGCGCCAGTACCTCCTCCATGTGGAAGGGCTTTGACACATAGTCGTCGGCGCCCGCATCGAACCCCTGGACCTTGTCGCTCCAGCGGTCACGGGCGGTGAGGATGAGCACCGGCATGGTCTTGCGGGACCGCCGCCAGCTTTCCAGGACCGAAATGCCGTCGCGCTTGGGCAGCCCGATGTCCAGGACCACCGCGTCATAGGGCTCGGTGTCGCCCAGATAGAGCCCCTCTTCGCCATCGAAAGCGGTATCCACCGCATAACCCGCCTCGCCCAAGGCCGAGACCAGCTGGCGGTTGAGATCCGGGTCGTCTTCGATCACAAGCAGGCGCACGATAGGCCAGTTCCTTCGGCGGAGGGTCGAGCGGCACACGTTCGGGGCCCGGCCGAGGACGGGTCCGAGCCCGCCCTTGAATCGTGCTCCGTCAATATCTTGAAAGCTAATTCAGCCGCCGGCCCTATTCAACCCGGCGGCGACCCGCGCTCACCAGCCGCACAGGGTCCGGCCCACCGCATTATGGGCTTTCACCTCCCGGATGGTCTGGTCGCTGTCCGCCACCGACCAGTTGATGGGGCGGGCCACCTGGCAGAACACCCCGCTCCCGCCGCCAACCGTCGTCGGCGCGCAGGCGGTCAGGGTCAAGGCCATCACGATCGGCATCCCCGCGCGCCCGGCGCGCCGCGTCCACAGCCCGCTCGTCATCCCTTTCTCCCTTGCGTTGCCGATCCTGCCAGCCGCGCTGGGCGGCGCGGCGATCCACGATGAGGAGCAGGGCGGCGGTGCCCGCCACCGCCGCTACCCGCCAGCCGAAGCGCAGGGCCAAAAGGCCGAGGCCGGCGCCCGCCAGCCCCGCCAGGAGCCACCAGGGCACGCCGTAGGCCAGGCCCTCCGCGAGGACCTCCAAGGCGCCGCTCACAGCCCGGCCCCCGCGCCATCGAGATCCAGCGCCTGCGCCCGCCGCGCCCGTGCCCGCGTGCTGCGCCAGGCGAGCGCGAGACCGGCGCAGCTGGCCAGGAGGCCCGCCAGGGTGAGGGCGGAAAACAGGAGGCTCAAGGTGGGGGAGCCGGCCGCCAGCGGGGCGATCTGCCGGGCCGCTTCGGCGCAGGCTGTGGCAAGCAGCCCGCCGGCCGCGGCGGCTTGCCCGGTTCCGGCCTTCGGCAGGGGCGCGAGGCTCTCCGGCGCGGCCTTGGCGGTGCCCGCCTCGGCCCGCGCCGGGTCCCCGGCCAATGCCACCGGAACAGCCGGGCCGCCGGCCGCCAGCGCACGGGCGGCGAGGCGCACCTCCCCCACTCGCCGCGCCCAGCCGGTGCCGAACACCGGCCAGGTCTTCAGCGCCCGCAGCATGGCGAGGCGGCGGTCGCACACTCCGTCGATGACCCCACGCAGATCGGGCGCCGCGCGGGCCGCATCCAGGGTCAGCGCGCCCACCTGCCCGTCGGCGTTGACGCCAAGGGCCCGCTGCAGCCATTTGGCGGCTTGGGCGGGGCCGGAATTCACCGCCGCGTCAAACACGCAATAATCCAGGCCCGGCGGCAGATCGTCGGCGCGCACCGCCTCCCAATATTGCCGCCGATAGATGGTGCGCAGTTCCTCCTCCGCGATGCCCCGCACCGGGCGTAGCGGCGCGCCGGAGGCGCGGCGGAAGGCATCGTAGACGCGCTGCGTGATGCCTCGCATGGTCGGCCCGCCGGGATCGGCAGGATGATTGGAATAGCCGCCCTCATGGACGAGCACGCGCGCGAGCGCGGGCGCGAAGCTGGACGCTGCCACGCAAACCTCCTAATGTCTGTGAAGATGGGTTCGGCCCAACATATAGGCCGTTCAGCCGGGGCGCCCTGCCGCTACGGTCACGCTTGGTCGAAAGAGGCGCTTGGTATGGACCGTATACTGGCCTGGATCTTCATGATCCTGGCCCTCATATTCGTCACCTTCGTCTTCTATCTTCAGGTCAACTCGCTCGGGGTGCTCTACAACTATCACCGCCGGTCAAACGAGATCGATTGCCACTATTATACGGGCACCTATTTCACCAAGACCACCTACCACAATGCCCGCGGCTTCTGCCCCCTCTGGCAGGACGTGTACTGACGCCCGCGGCACCACCGGAAGGCTTGAGGCCGCCCCCACCGGACGCGCAAAAGCCGCCACGTCGGTGACGTGACGGCCGCTTTGCGATGCCAGCCGGCGGCGGGGCCGCCGGCCGCGCGATCAATGGGCGCCGGCGGCGGTGCGGCGGGTCTTCCAGAGGGAGAAGATCACGCCGCCCGCGATCATGGCGAGGGTGACGCCCAGCGAAATGGCGGGGTCGAGCTTGCCGTAGAAGTGGTTCCAGAAGATCTTGCCGCCGATGAAGACCAGCACCAGCGCCAGGGCGTATTTGAGATATTCGAACCGGTGCACCATGGCGGCCAGCGCGAAGTACAGGGCGCGCAGACCCAGGATGGCCATGATGTTGGCGGTGAAGACGATATAGGTATCGGTGGTGATGGCGAAGATCGCCGGCACCGAGTCGACCGCGAACACGAGGTCGGCAATGTTGATGACCACCAGCGCCAGGAAGAGCGGCGTCACCCAGAGCACGACCCGGCCCGTGGCGGGGTGGGGCTGGCGGACGAAGAAGCGCTGGCCGTGCAGCTCGGGCGTCACCCGCAGGAAGCGGGAGAGCAGGCGCACCAGCGGATTCTTCGACACGTCCGCCTCGCCTTCCTTGACGATGAGCATCTTGATGCCGGTGCCCACGAGGAAGGCGCCGAACAGCAGCAGCACCCAGTCATATTCCTGCACCAGCGCCGCGCCGACGCCGATCATGATGCCGCGCAGCACCAGCACGGCAATGATGCCCCACACAAGGGCCCGGTACTGGTAGACCCGGGGAATGGCGAAGTAGGAAAAGATCAGCGAGATGACGAAGACATTGTCGATGGAGAGCGCCTTCTCGATGGCGTAGCCCGTGAAGTATTGCAGGCTCGCATCAGGCCCCATCGCGTACCAGATCCAGCCGCCGAACACGACGGCAACGGCGATGTAGAAAGCCGACAGCTTCAGGCTTTCGGCGATGCCCAATTCCTTGTTGGCCTTGTTGAGCACGCCAAGGTCGAAGGCCAAGAGCACGAAGACGATGGAGAGGAAGCTCAGCCAGAGCCAGAGCGGCTTGCCGACCAGGTCGGCGGTGAACAGCGACAGCAGGGTTTCCATGGGATCCTCGGGTCAGGGCTCCGGCGAGACACGCACGTCTGGTCCGCAGCGCGGGGGCGCGCCGCAGACCAGAGGGGGCGGGGACCGCCCGGAGGCTGTGATGGAGAGAGGACCGACATGGCGGCTGACGCCGTCAGAGGGGCCCGGACCTCAGGTCAGGCAAATGGGGGAAGCCGCTGGCGGTCAGCGCAGCGACTTGACCCCGAGGGGGGCGAAGCGGCGGCGCTTGCGCACCACCATCACCTCGGCGATCTGGCGCCCCTCGCGGCGGATATAGTCGATCTGCATCCCGATCTGGCGCTTCATCCGCTTCAGGTCGAGCAGGCGCTCGCCGTCCGGGTGGGCGGCCCCACGCTCTGCCGCCATTTCGCCCTCGAGGATCGTGCGCCGCGCCGTCAGGGACTTAAGGAACTGGTCCACGTCAACCTCCTTTCGATGTCCCAAGGATGGCGTGGACGAGCTCATAGCTCCAATGCATAGTCTCAATATCGCCAATTGATCCAGACTATCGCCATGGCCTTCCGTCCCACCCATCGCCAGCTCGAATATGTGGTCGCGCTGGCCGACACCGGCCATTTCGGTGCGGCGGCGCGGCGCTGCCATGTCTCGCAGCCGACGCTCTCCGTGCAGATCGCCCAGCTGGAGGCGCAGCTAGGCGCCCCTCTGTTCGACCGGACGCCCGGCCGCGTCCAGCCCACCCCGGTGGGCACGCAAGTGGTGGATGCGGCACGCCGCGTGCTGCTGACCCTCGACGACATCGTGGCGGCGGCAGCGGGCAGCACCCGCAACCTGGGCGGCCTGATCCGGCTGGGCGTCGCCCCCACCTTCGGCCCCTATTTCCTGCCGAGCCTGCTGCCGTCGCTGCACGCGAAATATCCCGCGCTCCAGATCTACATCAAGGAGGAGCGGCCGACCGTCATCCTGCGCGAGGTGATTTCCGGCGCGCTGGATTGCGGGCTCGGCCCGGCACCGGAGACCAGCCACGCCGTCACCTTCCGACGGCTGTGCCTGGAGACCATCTTTCTGGGCGTGCCGAAGGACCACCGGCTGGCGCCCGCCGGCCATGTGGACCCCAAGGCCTTGCGGGGCGAGCGGCTGCTCACCCTGGGGCGCGGCCATCACCTGTTCGAGCAGGCGCGGGAACTGGCCATCGCCTGCGGCGCCGACATGCGGGAGGACTACGAAGGCACCAGCCTCGACGCGCTGCGCCAGATGGTCCTCATGGGCATGGGCCTGTCGCTGTTTCCCGAGCTTTACGCGCGCTCTGAGTTCCGCGTGCAGGACCACATCGCCCTGCTCACCCTGGACGGCTGGCCCGCCAGCCGGGACATGGGCTATTTCTGGCGCGCCGGCAGCGGGCGCGCCCTGCAGTTCGAGGAGCTCGCCCGCGAAAGCGAGGCCACCTGCACCGCCCTCGGCCTCGCCTCCCGCTAGGGCGCTCTCCCATCAGGAGGTCGGGGACCATTTCAACGGTCCGGCCAGCGCAAGCTGATCGGGCTTGCTCCAGGGCAAGGCCTAATCCGGCACAGCCGGCGCCTCCAAGGCCAGCACCTCATGGGGCAGGAAGGCCTGCCGGGGAAGCCCGGACAGGCGCGGCACGGCGGCGGCGTGGGCGGGGTCCCACAGCACCCGTTCCGGCAGGATATGGGTGGTCCCGTCGGCGAGCGGCACCGGCACCAGCCAGGCACCCGGCGAGGTCTCGCCGCGCACCAGATCGGCATCAGAGGCGGTGAGGCGGATGAAGGTCTCGCTCATGTGCTGATGGCCCCCATGGCCAGGAGATAGGTGCGGATGGCGGCGTAGAGGGCGGCATGTTGTGCGTCGGTCAGGTTCCCGCCAGCGACCACGGCGGCAACTTCTGCGTCCGAGTACAGCGTGGTGGTGGTGCTCAGGACCGCCAGCTTGTTAGACAGCGCGGTGCTCGTCGCCGTATCGGTCTTGGCGAGCGCACCGTTGCGATAGAAGCGCTTGGTGGTGCCATCCGCCCGCGACACCACGAACAGGCCGGGCGCATCGCCGCCGGTGCCGTAGGCGGTGGTGCCGTCATTCATGCGATAGGCATAATCGCCCGTGCTGGCGTTGCGCCGCCCGAGCCGCCCCGCTTCGGTGAACAGGTCCAGGCCCGAGCCGCTGGAGGGGGTGAGCACCCACAGGCCGGCGCTGGCGTTGTTGAGCTGCAGGTTGGCGGCGATGGTCGACGGATCGTAGCCGGCAGCGCGGAGATAGGCCGCGACGCCATCGCCCTTGAAGCCCCGATTGGCGGTGAAGACCGGGCTGTTATAGGCCGCCAAATCGTAGGCAGGGGCGATCCAGTTGAGCCGCGCCGCCTGGTTGTCGTGGGCCGCCAAGAGGCAGAGAAGGTCGAGGCGGGTCCAGACGCCGGCGGCGATCAGCGCCCGGATGAGGGTATCCATGGCCGCCACGCGACCGGCGGAGGGCGCGGTGGCCATGCGCGCAATGAGGGCCGTGGTGGCCGGCGTGCGCCCCCCTTTCGGCCGCCAATAGGCGGCGCTCATCAGCCCTGTGCCGAGGCGGATCATCGGTCGGCCAGGGCATAGAAGGACAGACCCGTGGTGGTCCCGGTCGCCCAGATACGCCGCACCTGCACCGGCGGCAAAGGCTGGAGGCCAGGAGTGGCGCGCACGTCCACCGTATCGGCATCGCCTGCGGCCCCCACCGCCGTGACGCGGATGGTGGCGACGCCGCCGGACACATCCCCGGGCACATAGACCCAGACGCCCTTGGCATAGGGATCGAGGTCCGCGCTGTCGGAGGGGCTCACCAGCCGCAGGGTCCGGGCCGGCGAGGAAGCGGAGGGGGAAAGCGCACGCAGGGGATCGCGCGCCGCATCATAGGCCATGATCGGTCTCCGGGATTTGGGGAGGAGAAAGGGAAGGCCGGCTCAGGCCACGGGGGCCGGGCAGGACAAGAAATGGATCGCCACCCGCACCGTGCCGCCGGTGAAGGCGCCGCCATTGGCGGACAGGCGCACGGGGGTCGCCGCATAGAAGGCGGTAGGGCCGATGACGCCCATGTTGGAGGCGCCGACGGAAATCCCCAGCGACCCGCCGAACTTGGTGCGCTCGGAGGGGGTGCCGCAATCATAGGACGTGGCGCCCGTCACGACGGTGACCGTCCGGGTGGAAACGCCGAGCACAATGGCGCGGTCGGGAATGGCCATTGTGGTGGAGACCGCCGAGCCGGAGAGCGTGACGTCCTCCTCCAGCACCCGCGCCTCGATGGCGGCCCCATGGGCGCTGGCGGCGAGCGGCGACACCCAGCGCGTGCCGTCGAACAGCAGCACCCGGCGCACATCGGCCACATAGGCCAGCAGGCCGGAGGGCAGGTCGAAAAAGTCCCAGGCGCCCGCCTCGTAGGCGGCGATGCGCCCGGTCTGCCCGGCCCAGGCGCCGGTGGCGCCGGATGGCACGAGCCAGCATTGCCCCTCCCCCGGCGTGGTGGGGGGCGTGGCCACCGTCAGGCTCTCCAGGCGGGGCTGGATGAGCGCGTCGAGGCGGCGGATGGCCTCATTGTGGGTCACATGCTTCTGCGCCTGCGCCGCCGCGATATAGGGCAAGGCGAGGCG
Organism: Aquabacter sp. DMC10; assembly: GCF_056314145.1. NCBI lineage: Bacteria > Pseudomonadati > Pseudomonadota > Alphaproteobacteria > Hyphomicrobiales > Xanthobacteraceae > Aquabacter > Aquabacter sp. DMC10. The sequence goes on from NZ_JBQUYX010000002.1 coordinate 693,588, forward strand.
TGCCGTGGTCTCGGCCATGGCGGTCTCCGTCGGGTTCGAGAAGGGGTGCCGCGCTCACACGGTCCGCGTGGCGCGGGCGGGCGCGCCCGGCCCCAGCACGGCGGAGACCTGGGCGACGCGGAAGGTGATGGAGGAGAGCGGGCGGCCGAAATCCGCCACCTCGCTGGCGGCCGGATAGAGCCATTCGGGGGTCGAGACCGTCACCGCGCGCCGCACGCTTTCGCCGTCCAATATGTCCAGGCGATAGGCCTCCACCTCCTCGGCAAGCGGCGTGTCGGCGGCGTCGAAATCCCCGTCCACCCGGCTGCGGCGCACCCAGGTCAGGCGAAGGCCCTCCCCCGTGCGGCGCGCGGCGAGATGGACCGGCGAGAGCGGCCGCAACGCCCGCCCGCTGACGGCCCCGGAGACCTCGCTCACGTCTTCATCGCCATGGTCGCGATCGGCCCGGCCGACGCGATAGATGAAGCTGCGGCCATAGGCGGAAGGCCCCGATGCGAGCACGGCCAGCGTGCGGTCGAGCAGCACGATCCGCGTGCCCGCTGGCCAGGCCGCGGCCCCGGCGGCTTCCGTGCCCGCCTGCCCGCGCAGGAGGCCGGTGAGGGCATAGGTGCGACCTTCCAGCAGCTCGGCGTTGGTGAACTGGATCACCTCGCTCTCCCGTCCCTCGGCCATGAGGGCGAGGAGATTGCCGCCCTCCAGCACCTGCGCTTCCGAAAGCCCCTGGAGCAATCCGCCATTCAGCTCCACCAACAGCCGCGAGGAACGATCGAAGCGCCAGGCGGGCCCCGTCGGCAGATCCTCCAGAACCTGCCCGAGCGTGGCGGGCGCGGAGAGCGCGGCGATGGCCTCGAAGCTCGCCCCATCGGAGGAACGCCAGACCGCGAGCGCACCGGGCCAGGGCGACACGAAGGCCGCCAGGTGCTGGAGCGGCACGGGATCGGCCGCCTCCAGGAGCGGCAGGTCCAGAAGCTGAAGGTCCGGCGGGCCCGACACGGCGGGCAGGCGCACGGTGCCGCCGCTATCGGCCCGGAGCGAGGCCTCGAACAGGTCCGGCTCGATGGAGCGGGCACTCACCGCGCGCGTCTCACGGTCCTCGATGCGGGTGATCTCCAGGAGGCGCGTGCGCCCGTCGCAGGTCACCTCCACCACGTCTCCGGCGCTGAGCGCGAGGCGCGAGGGCGGCAAGGAGAAGGTGGCCGTCTCCCGCCCCGCCCACAAATCCTGAAGCCACACATCCGCCGCCCGCCCCATGAGCGCGGCGGACGCCACCACGGACAGTTCCGTGCGCGCCACATGCAGGCTCGCCCCCGACAGGCGGCGGGAGGCGACCGTGGCGGTGCGATAGTCGCTGGCGCCATCGATGAAGGTGAGGCCCACCTCCACCGGCAATTCGCTCTCCTGCGCCCGGGTCAAGGCGAGCGGCGCGGCGCCCTCCTCCACCACCAGATCATCCTCCGTGAGGGAGGCCACCACCGCCCCGCCGCGCGGCAGGAAGGCGACGGCGCCCGCCTGCTCCACCGCATCGAAACCGAAGGCGCGGCCGAGCGGCTCGAGCGCGGATCGGGCGGACATGGGCTGGTCCACCAGATAGCCGTCCACCACGCCGGGCAAGGCGTCCGCCTCCACCTCGCCGGCCCCATGGTCGGCGCAGAGCTGCGCCACCAGGTCGGCGAGCGGCGCGGTGCCCAGGCGGCCATTGAGCCAATGGCCGGTCTGCCAGTTGACGCCATCCGCCCAGAGATCGGTGGCGAGGGGAAATTCGGGATAGGGCCGCGCATCCCAGGTCCACAGGAAGACGCAGCCCTCCTCCACCATGCGCCCGCCGCCGGGCCGGGGCGGATTGTCCGCATCCCCGGCGCCGAAATCGGCGTCGAAAGTGGACAGCACTGCCTCCAGCGCGCGACGCTGGATCAGGTCGTCGCGGCGCCGGTCGGAGAAGGGCGGATAGCCGCCCTCCGCCGACTTGGCATCGGGAAAGACGCTCGGCCGGTTGCTGCCCTTGTCCACCGCCGGACAGCCGGCCTCCATGAGGCGGATGGGCTTACCGTTGGGTACGAAGGCGGTGGGAATTGTGGACCGGACGCCGCCGATGCGCTCGTGATGGGCCTTCGACCACCAGGACCAGAGATCCTTTTGCCGGAAGACCCACGGCTCGGCATAAGCGGCATCGGTGATGGCCGTGCGGGCCTGCGCGCTGCGGGCGGCCTCGTCCGCATAGAACCAGTCGAACGCCTCCCCCGCCTTGAGATTGGCCTTCAGGTAAGCGGGGTCATGGATGGACCGCGCCACCGCCCGGTCGAGATGGGTGGCGCCTGCCCGCCAGTCGGAGAGGGGCGGATAATAATCCAGCCCCACGAAGTCGATGGCAGAGGACGACCACAGGCCATCCAAGGGAAAGCGCAGGTCGCCGCCGGGCAGGAGCTGGGCGCCATATTCGGTCCAGTCGGCGGCATAGGAGACCTTAGTGCCGGCGCCCAGAATGGCCTTCACATCGCCCGCCAGCGCCGCGAAGGCGGCGACCGCCGGAAAGCTGCCATCCTCCGCCCGCACCCGCGTCAGCGCGGCAAATTCCGAGCCGATGAGGAAGGCTTCCACGCCCCCCGCCAGCGCCGCGAGGTGCGCATAGTGCAGCACCATGCGGCGCAGGCTCCATTCGGCCGGGCCGAAATAATAGACCTGTCCCGCATAGACGCCGAAATCGGTGCGCGCCGCGCTGCCGAACAGATGGGCCACCTGCGTGCGCGCGCTCGCCGTGCCATCCGCGCTGCCGGAGCGCCCGGGCGCGGAATCGCAGGTGATGCGGCCGCGCCAGGGATAAGCGGGCTGGTCGGACGCGCCCGTCCAGGGATCGGGGCGCCCATTGCCGGCGGGAATGTCCATCATCACGAAGGGGTTGAGCGTCACCTTCAGGCCGCGCGCCTTGAGGTCCGCGATGGCGTGCAGCACGGAGCTGTCCGAAGGCGTGCCGCCATAGGCCGCCACGCCCTCGTGCCGGCTGGCCGCGCTCGCCAGCAAACGCGGCAGGCCGTTGACCATCCAGGCATTGGGCCAGGTGGACTTGTCCAGCCGCTCCACCTTGGGGCGCACCGTGCAGGTGCCCGCCCGCAAATCATCGCCGAACCACGCCACCACCAGCGAGACGCGCTCCAGGCTCGGGCAGAGGGCCTGGAGATGATCGAGCGAGGCGGCAAAGTCCGAGCGCGCGGTGGCCACATGGCGGTTTTCCGCATCATAGGAGCCGGGCCCGTAGACACGCCGCACCTCGCCGGGCTCATAGCCGAATTCGGTGGAACCGGGGATCAGCGTCATCGCCTTCAGGTGTCGTTCCAGCCGGCCCACGGCGCGCTCCACCTCCACCGCGATCTGCGGCAGGCGATTGCCGAATTTGGCGAGCGGCATGCGCTCGAACACCAGATAGGCCAGCCCCCGATAGGCCGGCGCCATGCCAGATCCTTCCTTGGCCTCGATCCAGGGATCGGGGAGCTGGTCCTCGCTCCCCAGATAGGCGCGGATCACATAGGCGGTGGCGTCCAGCGGCTTGCCATCGGCCCAGATGCGGCCGATGCGCGTCACCGGCCCCTCGCACAAAGCGACGGCGAAATTGGCGAAGTAGGAGTAGGAAAGGGTGGTGGTGCGCGTGGAGGTGCGGGCGCTTTTTCCGCCGGCCGACTGCACCTGGGTGGACACCACCTCTTCGAGCCGCGTGCCCCAGATGACCTGCCCGGCCACCCGCACGCGCCCATAGATGCGCGGGATGGGCGCGCCGGCATTGGAGGTCATCACATCGAGGTCGGACAGCCGCGCGCCCTGCACCACCTGACTGCGTCCGCCGCCGGTCAGCGCCGCATCCGCCACCGCGCCCCCGAGCGCCCCCAGCGCCCGGCCCGCAATGGCGCCGAGCGGACCGAACAGGGCGCCGCCCACGAGCCCGCCCGCACCGCCGAGAAGCAGCGTCGCCATGGGTCATTTCTCCGCGTCAGGACAGGCGCTCAGGCGCCGGGAAAGGCGAAGGCGGCGGCCAGGTGCCGGCGCCACCAGGGGGTCAGATGGGTCTCGCAGACGGCGACGCCGTCATAGGCGTGGATCATGCGATGGGGGGCGCTGAGGATCGCCGCGTGCTTGGCCGGCAGATGGGGCCGGAAGCGGAAGAGCAGCACGTCGCCAGGCTGCGCCGCCGCAATCTCCACTTCCACCAGATGCCGCCGCGCGGTGTCGCGCAGCGTCTCCCGCCGTCCCGCCTCCGCCCAGTCGGGTGCATAAGGGGGAAGGGGCGCGGGCTCATCGCCCACCACGGCCCGCCAGACACCGCGCACCAGCCCCAAGCAATCAGCACCGGAGCCGCGCACTGAGGCGCGGTGCAGATAGGGCGTGCCGATCCAGTCCCGCGCCTCGGCGAGGATGCGCGCGCGCAGATCATTCGCGCTCATGACAGGCCCCCGCCGTCATAACCGCCCTCGCCCGGCACGGCGATGGTGAGCAGGAAGTCATTGCCCGGCATGTGCGGATGGCCGCGAAAATTCACCCCGTTGGCGAACCGCGCGCGGCAGGTGGAAAAGCGCTTGTCGCAGCCGGCGGTGACCTGTGCTGCGTCGCCCGCCATCACCGTTTCCGGCGGGCGCTGCCACAGCTCCAGAATGTCGGTGCCGCTCTCCCGCAAATGGCTGCGCACCTCGATGGACACGCCCGCATTGGGACCGGCGGAAAAGGCGAGGCGGCCATGGGAGAAGGCGCCTTCATCATGACCGGACAGGCCGGACACCACGAGCCGCAGCGGCCCCTCCACGGCCACCACATTCACCTGCGCATGATGGGCCGGCGCGGTGAGATCGACCCCGCAGCGGGCATCGCCGAGATCGGCGTCGCACAGGGCGCCGAACAGGCGGCCGCGGGTCTGGTTCAGCGCGTCGGTCAGGGCGCGCAATTCGGCGGTGAAGGCGCCGCCCTCGCGCCGCACCTCGCCGAGGATCGCACGGCGCAGCAGCACGTGGTTTTCCGGCGCCGACCAGTCGATGAGGAGATGGTCCACCTCAGCCCCATCAAACCGTCCGGCGGCGAGATCCGCCTCGGTGAGCGTGGCGGCGCTCAGCGCGCCCGACACCTCCGCCCCGCTCACCGCAAGCCCTTGCGTTGACACGCTTTCCGACCCCGCGACCCCGGAGGCTGCGAGGAAGGCGAGGCCGTCGATTTCAAGATCGCGGTCGTGGTCGGTGAAGCCGAGCTGAAGGCCATCGCGGCGCGTCACGCGCCAGCCGTGGCACAGGGTGGTGACGCCGCCGGACAGCTGCGCGGCGAGCGCGGACGGGACGTTTCGCATGGGGGCTCCATGAGGGAGAAGGGGCGGATCAGGGACGGATTTCCACCACCGGAATGCGCGGGATGGCACCGGCGGCAAACGCGCTCAGATCCACCTCCAGGAAGTCGGTGTCGAAGCGCACGGGCACGTCGAAGAGGAAGCCCGCGCTCACCCGCGCCCCAGGCGGCGGGGCATGGCCAGGCAGGAAGGTGACGAGGCCCGTCGCCACATCGCAGGCGAAGGTGGCGGCCGCCTTTTCCACCCCCGCCACCGCCACCCGCACCGAGCCCGCGACGGGTTTGGCAATGGCCCGCGCATAGGGGGCATGGAGCGCACCATAGGTCTTGGCGAGCTGGAACACGCGGGTCGCGCCATCGCCGGTGCCGAGCGTCTGGTCGCCGGGCGCGATCGGGATGCCGGGCGGGGCGGAGGAATGGTCGAGCCGGTCGCGCCAGCGGAAGCCGTGGAGGCGCCCGCGCCGCTCCTCGAAGAAGACGAGGACCTCGTGCAAGGCGGCGAAGGTTTTCACGCCCGTGCCGGCATCGAAACGCCGCCGCGAATCAGCACGCCGCGTGTTGCGTTCCTCCCGTCCGGTGGCGGTTGCGACGATCTCCGTGGCCCGCTCAGGGCCTCCCGAGGCGCCCAATGCCACATCGAGAGGGAACAAAACCTCATGAAAGGTGGGCATAGCGTTTCATTCCTGCGAAATCTGGCGCGTTTCCAATATTGGGCGGCTTGACATAGTTTTCGCGTGCGCCTTGACTTTCTCATCCTTGTCGAAGGTGGAGCCAGAGCATGGCCACGAAACCCGCAAAGACGCCCGCAGCGAAGGCGCCGACAAAGGCGCCGGCAAAGTCTGCGAAGGCGAAGACGGTAGACGCCCCCAAGGCCGAAGCTCCTCCCCCGGCGGCACCGGTGGCAGCCCCGGCCGCGAAGAAGCCGGCCGCCAAGGCACCAGCCAAAAAGGCGCCAGCAACCAAGGCCCCAGCCGCTCCGCCCCCGGCGGCACCCGTGGCCGCCAAGGCGAGCGCGGCAAAGCCCGCCAAATCGACACCCGCCAAATCAGCTTCCGCGAAGCCGGCCGCCGCACAGACGCCCGAGGCGGCCGCGCCCACCAAGACCGCTGCCATCAAGGCGGCGGCCACCAAGCTTGCGGCGGCCAAGGCCCCCGAAGCAAAGCCCGCAGCAAAGCCGGCCGCAAAGCCGGCGGCGGAAAAGGCCGAGGCGCCGAAGGCGGCAGCCAAAGCCCCGGCAGCAAAGGCCCCCGCTGAAAAGGCCCCGGCGAAAAAGGCGCCGGCGAAATCCGCCGCAAAGGCCGAGCCGAAGGCAGCGGAGCCCGCCGCACCGGCGGCCAAGGCCGCCGCCAAGACGTCACCTGCCAAGACGTCGCCCGCCAAGACTTCGCCCGCCAAGAGTGCACCGGCCAAGGCGGCTCCGGCAGCGAAGGCCGCAGCTCCGAAGGCGGCGACCCCGAAGGCGACCGCAACGAAGACCGCCGCTCCGGCGGCTCCCAAGGCGGCGGCTCCCAAGACGGCCAAACCCGCGGCATCGAAGCCCGCCGCACCCAAGGCCGCTGCGAAAGCTGACACGGCCAAGGCTGACGCCAAGCCCGCCGAGGCCGCGCCCGCCCCCGCCAAGATGCCGGCCAAAGTACCGGCAAAGGCCCCCGCCAAGGCAGCGGCGAAACCGGCTGCGAAAGCCGCCGCCAAACCCGCCGCCAAGGCGGCGAAGCCGAAGGCCCCCAAGGCCTCGTAACGCCGCGCGGCGGAGAATGCGGACCGGGCATGTCCCGCGCGCAAGCGATAGGATGTGCCTGGTTCTGACGTGACCGGTTCTAACTTGCCGGCTTCTGACTTGCCGGCTTCTGACTTGCCGGCTTCTGACCTGCCGGCTTCTGACCTGCCGGCTTCTGACCTGCCGGGTTCATCGGTCCGCGGGCCAGAAGCTCGTCGGCTGGTCGTATGGGCCGACCGGCTTCGCCGGGGTGGGGTGCTGCGCGCGCCCTGCAGAAAACCGGTCAGGCCCGGAGATCCGGCGACGGGCTTTGCGCGGTGCGGGGCTTCCACTATCGTGCGGCCCGATGGCCCAAGGCCGGTCGCGCGCGGATGTCCCTGTCGCGCGAAGCGGGCGGCGGGTGAGGCGCGGAACATGCGCTCCGATGGTCCTGCCCGGTGGCGGGAGCGGAGCGCGCGCCCGCGCGGTGGAGCGTGCCCATGACGACCGGCCCGATGCGGACCTTGAGCCTTGCCAGCCTCGCCCGCCTTGCCCTCGCGGCGAGCCTGATGGCGCCTGCCCTGGCCTATGGGCAGACGACGACGCCCGTGCCCTTGTCGACGCTGACCCTTGATTCCCCCGCCCCCAGCGGGAGCGCGAAGACCGGAGCCACCACCGGCGCGGGCAGCGCCAGCGGCTCGGGCACGAAGATGAAGTCCTGCTCCCAGTTCGGGCCGGACTTCAAGCTCCAGCCGGGCACCGACACCTGCGTGCGCATGGGCATGACGCTGCGCCTTGATGCCGGCACCGGCCATGCGCTCGGCAATGCGCCCAATCCGGGCAACAACAATACGGACATGGGCACGTCCAGCGCGTCCAGTTCCGACGCCTGGAAGAACGCGCGCTGACGGCTCACGCCCCCCGCTGCCCCCGCGCCACCGCCCGCGCCACCAGGCCCGACAGATAGGCATCGGAGCGGCGGAACGCGCCGGGATCGGGGGTCGTCACATTCACCACCACGGAGGTGGCGCTCCCGCCGCCGTCGGTGCGCACGCCGAGCCGGCCATCGGCGCCGCGCGCCAGAGGCAGGATGGCCTCAGCGCCCCGCTCGCCCATGAGGCCGAGCCCGCCGGCCATTGGGAAATAGGTGGGCGCGGCCACCACGCCCCCTTGGGCGAAGGGGCGCACCTGCACGGCGCCCGCCTCTCCCGCCAGCACCCCGCCGTACGCAAAGGGCCGCACCTGGACGCCCGCGCCGCCGCCCGAGAGCACCCCGCCCCGCGCAAAGGCGGTGCCGGACAAGAGCCCCTCCAGCACGCTGCCGACGCTTTGCTCCAGCGGCTTCAGGGCGGCGTTGAGGGCGAGGCTGGAGAGGCGCTGGCCGACCATGCCGATCACATCGCCCACATCCTTGCCCTTCACGGCCACGGCGGTGAAGGCATCGGCAAGTGTGGAGGCGAAGCTTCGCGTGGTGCGCTCGGTGTCGGTGAGTTCGGCGCGAAAGGCGCGGGTGTCGGCGGTGATGGCCACCGCGACGGTGTCAATAGGGGCGTCCAGCTCGGCCATGGGAAACTCCTTCTTCAGCGGGTGTCGGGAAAACGGCGCAGGAGATCCTCGAAGCCGGCGCGGTCGAGGGCGGAAGCGGCGGGCGCGAACGGCCCCACGGCCGCCGCCAGCTCGCGCGGGGTCATCCGCCAGAAGGCATCGGGGGCGAGCCGCAGGAGGCCGAGGCCGGCGGCCATGGCCGCCTCCCAGGGGAAGGGCCGCGCGGGCGCCCTCACGCCTCCTGCGGCGCCGGAGGGCCCGGCGGGCCGCTCCCCTCCCCCGCCGTTCCGAAGGTGGCGGCGAGAAGCGCGCCCACGAGCCGCGCCGCGCCCACCGCCCCGCCCTCAAAGCGCAGGCCCGCCACCTCGTCCGGCCGCGTCGGCGTGCCCGCCCCGGAAAGGCCGGCGGCGAGGATCACCATGGCCTCGCGGGCCGAGAGCCGTCCGCGCTCCAGCCGCTCGGCCAGCGCGATAAGGTCCTCCGCGCCGAAGGCAGCTTCCAGCTCCGCGAGGGCACCCAAGGTGAGGACGAGAATGCGCGGGCGCCCATCGATGAGCGCCTCCACCTCGCCGCGCCGGGGATTGGCCATGGGCCCCTCCCCGCTCAGAGGGCGGTGAAGGTGAGTTCGCCCGCGCTTTCCAGCGTCAGGTCGAACGTCACCTCGCGATCATGGGTGGCGGCGATCTCCAGGGCGGTCACCTGGAACGCGCCGGCCACGGTACCAAAATCGGGGATCACCACCTGGCAGGTCTTCAGCGCCCCATCGAAGAAGGCGGCGCGCACCAGGGCATCGGAGGCGGCGTCCTTGAACACGCCGGAGCCGGAGATGGAGGCGCGCTTCACCGCCGCCCCGCCCAGCAATTCGCGCCACTGGCCGGCGGATTCGGCGTTGGTCACATCCACGCTCTGGGCGTTGAAGGCCAGCGTTCGCGACCGCAGCCCCGCCACGGTGGCGAACGCGGTTCCATCATGGATTTTCAGCAGCAGGTCCTTGCCCTTCTGCGCGGCCATGGCGGCCTCCTCTTGGTGGGTGTCAGACGGCCTCGGTGACGGCGCGGAACCGCACCAAGGCATGGAAGGTACGGCCCTCTTCCTCGCGCCTGATCTCGGCGCTGGTGGCACGCAGATTGGCGAGGCGATGGCCGGAAAGACTGAGGGGGGCATCATGCAGCGCCTGCTGCACAAGGCCCGCCAGCGCATGGGCTTCCGCCCGGCCGGCGGCGCGGGACCAGATGTGCAGGGTCAGCATCTGCTCGCTGCCCGCCTCGGTGGCGGTGGACCAGTCGGAGACCACCGCCTCGCCCAAGGTCACGAACGGAAAGGCGGCCGTGGCGGGCGGCGCGTCATGGATGCGCGCGCCACCCAGCGCCGAAACGAGGGCGGCATCGGATGCGAGGCGCGCATGAAGCGCCGCGCGCAAGGCGAGGGCCGCCTGCATGGGAGCGGGAGCGGTGCTCATCGCCGAGCCCTCACCTCCGCCGCCGCCGGCAGCAGCCAGGGCGTCGGCGGGGTGTTGAGCGTGCCGGTCTCGCGGGCGATGGCGGCGGGATCGTCGGACCCCACCAGCACCCGGTCGCCTTGTTCCTCGACCAGCGGCGCGACTCCCGCCTGGGCGATGCGCTCAGCCAGGGCCGCCCCCGCCTGAAGGCGCGCGCGACGGGCGAGCGGGGCTTCCAGCGCGCCAGCAAGCCGGGCGGCGAGCGCCGTGCCGCCGGAAACCGTGGCGGTGATCCTCATGGCTGGTCCTCCCGGCAGCGGCAGCGGCTGAAACGGCCCCGATTGTCGGGATCGCTCACCGCCTCGACAGCGAAGATGCGCGCCCCCAGCACCAGCCGGTCGCCGGGCTGGAGGGTGTTGGGCGCCCGCACGGTGATGCGATGGGCGAGCACGCCCACCCGTTTCTCGACTGAGAAATCGCCCTCGGCCGAGAGCGTCTCCAGCGCGCCCCACAGCTGGTCGATGGTCAGATAGGTGCGCGAGATGCCGCCCATGCCATCCGGCAGGTCGACGCCGGTCTGGTGGGCGAAGCGGTGGCGCAGGGCGCCGGGAGCGGTCACAGCCGCACCAGGCGATAGGGCCGCAGCAGCGCCTCCACCGGCTCGGGCAGGCGGCCGGCGCCGGTGGTGCCGTCGCGGTTCTCATAGAGGTTTGCGGTGAGCAGGCGCACGGCCTGGATCAGGTCCGCCGGCACCTCGGCGGGCGTTGCGCCATAGCCGAGCGTCAGGTCCAGCTCGATGCCGCCGAGCGCCCGCGTGGGGCGCGGCGCACGGGCGGGATCAAAGCCGATCACAGCCGGCGCGCGGTCCCGCCGCAGGGTGAAGAGATCGAGCGGCAATGTCGCGAAGGCGGTGCCCGAGAAGACGCGGGCGGCGAGCACCGCGCGCACCGGAGCGAGCGGGGCGAGGATGAGGCCGCTCACCGGCCAGGCATCGCGCGTCACCCGCCAGGTCTGGGTCAAGAGAATGCGCCCGCTGGCGCTCTCGATGGCCTGTCGGGCGGCGGTGATGAGGGCGGCCAGCAGAGTATCCTCGGCCGTATGGTCGATGCGCAGGAAGGCCTTGGCATCGGCAAGGGTCAGCGGCTCGGCGGCGGGGCCGGTCAGGCATTCGGGCACGGAAACCTCCGGGAGGAAGCCGGACGCACGCGGCCTCCGGCGATGGAATTGACGGCGCGGCGCGGGAGGGCCAGAAAGCGGCCGATGACGGCCCTTTCCTTCCTCCGCGCCCGCGCCCTCGGCGCTGCGGCCTTCGCCCTCGCGCTCGGCGCGGGTCCCGCTTTCGCCATCGTGGGCGGGGGGCCGGCGCCGGCCGAGGTGGCGGCCCGCACGGTGCTCATCGTCTCGACGCGCGGCGCCTCTTGCACTGGCACGGCGCTGGCGCCGGACCTGGTGCTCACGGCCGCCCATTGCGTGAAGCCGGCGGCGGACTATGCGGTGGCGCTCCTGGGGGGCGGGGCGCCCCGGCTCATTCCCGTCACCGGGATCGTGGTGCATCCCTCTTTCGCGGACGACCAGTTCCGCACCCGCCGGCCCACACCGGACCTGGCGGTCATCCGCCTCGCGGAAAACCTCCCGGCGAGCTTCCGCCCGGCGCGGCTCTCCACCTCCGGCCTGCCGGCGAAGGGCACGGTGTTTCTCCTCGCCGGCTATGGCATGAGCGCCGACGGGGCGGAGAAGACCGCCGGCACGTTGCGTGCGGTGTCGCTCCCCTCCATCGGCACCACGGGCGGCATCATGGCGCGCCTCTCGCCCTCCGAAGGGGCGGCGGGCGCCTGCACCGGCGACAGCGGCGGCCCCGCCTTCGCGGACGGCACGGTGGCCGGCGTGGTGAGCTGGGTCACGGCCGCCGGCGGCGCGCGCGGCTGCGGCGGCGTCACCGGCATCACCTTGGTGGGGCTGTTCTCGGACTGGATCCGTTCGGCGGCGGCCAAGCTCGGGCGGCCGCTGGGGGAGTAGAGGAGACCGTCCCGGTTTCAGGTGCAGTCCTGCTCCGCCCCGTTCCCAGCCTGCCCCCGCCCAGTCGTCCCCGCGTCACCCTCCCCTTTTCCCCCTCCCCACCCCTCCCCCACTTTCGTGGGAGAGGGAGTTTTGGGCGCGTGGGCGGGGCGGGTCCGCCTCCCTCATCGGGACCATCCCCTCGGCCCCCCACCGACCCTCCCCACGCCAGGCGCGCTTCCCTCCCCCGCGCGCGCGGGGGAGGGGCAGGGAGGGGGCAAAGGGCAGCGAGGAAGGGGGCCATAAGCTGAAGCATTCAAGCGCAGCGATGGCCGCATGACCGGAGACGTTCCGCTTTGCCCGGCCGGCCCCCTCCCCAGCCCTCCCCCGCTCGCGTGGGAGAGGGAGCGAAGGCGCGCGGGCGGGGCGGAGCGCCTCCCTCATGGGGACCATCCCCTCCACCCCCACCGACCCTCCCCACGCCACGTGCGTTTCCCTCTCCCGCGCGAGCGGGGGAGGGCCAGGGAGGGGGCAAAGGGCGACAGCGCCGGGCCAGATGCAGGAGCATTCAAGCGCGGCGATGCCCGCATGACCGGAGACGTTCGGCTTTGCCCGGCCGGCCCCCTCCCCAGCCCTCCCCCACGTGGTGGGAGAGGGAGCGAGGGCGCGCGGGCGGGGCCGGTCTCTCATCGGGACCATCCCCTCCGCCCCCCCACCGCCCCTCCCCACGCCAGGCGCGTTTCCCTCTCCCGCGCGAGCGGGGGAGGGCCAGGGAGGGGGCGAAGGGCGACCGTGTCGGAGCGCTCGCGGCCTCAGCTCACCGCGAACTTCAGCAGCTTGGCGGCGTCGAAGTCCTGGATACCGCCGCCCACCCGCTTGGTGGTGTAGAACAGCACATAGGGCTTGGCGGAATAGGGATCGCGCAGCACCCGCACCCCGGCCCGGTCCACCACCAGATAGAAGCGGCGGAAATCGCCGAAGGCGATGGGGAAGGCGCCGTCCGCGATGTCCGGCATCTCCTCGCATTCGGCGATGGGAAAGCCCAGCAGGCTCGCCCCCTGCCCGGCCACGGCCGGCGGGGTCCAGAGGTATGTGCCGTTCTCGTCCTTCAGCTTGCGCACCATCGCCTGGGTGCGGCGGTTCATGACGAAGCTGGCATTTTGCCGGTAGCCGCCCTTCAGCGCATAGACGAGGTCCACCAGCGCATCGGAGGCATTGGTGGCGGAAAACGCGCCGGCGGCGCCGGTGGCCACATAGCCCACCTTGTCCCAGGCCCAGGCGCTCTCGGCGGCCTTGGTGTAGGCCAGGAACCCCTTGGGCTTGGCCACCCCGTCGCCTGAGACGAAGGCGGCGCTCTCCTGGTCGGCGAAGGCGATGTCCACCTCCCCGGCGATCCAGGCCTCCAGGTCCACCGCCGCGTCATCCAGCAGCGGCTGGGTGGCGGCGGGCTGGGCATAGAGCTCCATGGCGGGGAAGGAGAGTTCCGCCAGGACCGGGCTGTCGGTCTGCGGCCGGGCAGCGGTCTCGGCGGCCCAGCCGGCGGCGGGGCCGGTCTTCATGAACGGCTTCTTGTAGGTGCCCCCGCCAATGGTGATGACGGTGGCGAGCGCCCGGATGGGCGAGAGCAAAGACAGGCGCCGGCCGATCTCATGCTCGGTCTCGGTGGGCACCAGATAGCCGCCATCGGCGCCCGAGCCGGCGGTCATGGCCTTGCCTTCCATGGCCTTGGCTTCCAGCACCTTGAGGCCGGCCGCCTCGCCATGGCGCACATAGGTCTCGAAGGCGCCGGCATGGGCATCCGCCGCCAGCGCGCGACTGGGCGCGCCAAGGCCGGGGCGGGCGGCCTTGGTGGCGAGGGCATCGAGCCGGGCCTTCTGGGCGTCGAGGGCGGCGTCGAGGCGCGCCAGCTTCTCCTCCAGCAGCACGTCGGGCGCGCCGCGCCGCTCGATCTCGGCGAGGCGCTGGTCATTGGCGGCGCGATAGGTGTCGAAGGCCACCATCAGGTCCTCATGCTCGGAAAAGGCGCCGGGGCTCGTCACCTTGGTCTCGGGGGCGGCAAAGGGATGGGTCATGGACAATCCTCAGGGTTGAAGGCGAGCCGCCCCGGCGGGACGCGAGGCAGGAAAGGCAGCCGGCATCGCCAGGGCGAAGCGGGCCTGGGGCTGCATGGGGAAGGTCACGACGGACACCTCCCACAGATCGATGCGGGCGATGCGGCGCACGCGGCTGCGTGGATCGGTGCGGGCGGAGGCGGCCTTGAAGCCGATGGACAAGCCATCCAGCGCGCCGACGCGGGCAAGGTTCATCACCTCCCGCCCGCGCCGCACATCGAGGGCGAGGCGGCCACGCACATAAAGGCCAAACTCGTCCTCCGCGATGTCCGTCCACACGCCGATGGGCTCGGCGGGATCGTGCTGGTAGAGCAGCCGCACGCCGGCCGCGCCGCGGGTTTCGAGCGAACGGGCGAAGGCGCCGGGGGCGATGCTGTCGCGGCCGAGATCCACCCGGTCGAACAGGCAGGCATAGCCCTCGATCCAGCCCTCCGCATCCGCCTCGACCGCCCGCCGAAGGGGCGGGCGCAAGGTGCGGGCGAGGCTCATGCGGGGTCCTTTCCGCCCGTGCCGGGCTTGCGGCGCTTGCCGCGCTCCAGGCGCTCCAAAGTGGCGACGAAATCGCGGAACACACCGCCCGGCGCCGGTGCCGGGGCTGGCGCCTGGGCACGGCGAAGGGTGGGCCCGAGCGCGCGAATGCGCGGCGCGGGCGCCTTCTGGAAGGGGGCACGCATGCCGAATGTCTCCGAGGGAGGATGGAAGGCGAAAGGGGCGCGGGCTCAGTGGGCGCGCGCGCAAAGCTCACCCGTCATTGCGGGCGTTGAAGCGGGCCAGCTCCCGCACGAAGGCATCAAGGCGCTCGGTGGCGCGGGAGAGGGCAGAAAGCGCGCGCACCGCCACCAAGGTGGCGCTGCCGGCCCACAGAAGCAGGGCGAGATGGGCCAGATCGCCCCGCTCGGCAAAGGCGCGCAGAAGGGCGTCCATGGGCAGGCCCGCCGCCGGGTTCATGGATGCGGCCCATAGCCCACGGCGGCCCGCTTCTCGTCCTCGGTGAGGAAGGCGGCGGCGCCCACCCGCGCCCAGAGGTCCGAGCGCTCCGTGGAGAGCGCCTCCACCTGGTCGAGGTCCGGCACGAGGGCGAGGTTCCCGCCATAGGCCGGCGCCAGCCAGGCGGATAAGGCCGCACCGATGCGCCGGACCATGGGCAGCACGGTGAGCCGCCACAAGGCGCGGTTGGCCTCGGCATAATTGGCGAAGGTGTTGTCGCCGGGCAGGCCCAGCAGCATGGGCGGCACGCCCACCGCCAGCGCGATCTCGCGCGCCGCATTGGCGCGGGCGGCCTCGAAATCCATGTCCTTGGGGCTGAGGCCGAGCGGCTTCCAGTCGAGCCCGCCTTCCAACAGCAGCGGCCGGCCGGCATTGGCGGCGCCCTGGAAGCTCGCCTCCAATTCCTCCTTCAGGCGCTGGAACTGGTCCTCGCTCAAGCTGCCCGCCCCGCCATAGACGAGCGCGCCGGAGGGCCGGGCGGCATTGTCGAGGAGGGCCTTGTTCCAGGCGGCGGAGGCATTGTGCAGGTCCAGCGCGCGGGCGGCGGCCTCCAGCGGAGCAAAGCCGTAATGGTCATCCAGCGGGTTGAAGGCGGCGATGTGGAGGATGGGCAAGGCGGTGCCGCCTTGCGTCTCCATCCCCTCCTGGGCAATGCGCAAGGTGCGCCCGTCCAGCACATAGTCGAAGGCTTCCGGCCAGCCATCGGAGCCGGGCACCACCTTCACCCGGTCGGGCCGCAGGATGTGGATTTCGCGGGGCAATCCGTCGACGCAGACCAGCTCCAGATAGGCATTGCCGGCCACCAGGAGGTGGCCGCACACCGCCTCCACCAGGTCCGCCCCCCGAAGGCGCGGATTGGGATTGGCGAGCAGCGCCAGGAGCGGATGGCGGTCCAGCTCGCGCCCCTCTTCCATCAGCACGAACGGCACCGAGCCCGCCGCCTCGGCCACGAGGCGCACGGCGCGGTGGGCGATGGCATTGCGGGCATAGCCCTCGCGGGCAAGGCCGGCATAGTCACGCGGCGTCCAGCGCGCCTGGCCGTGGCCGAACAGCGCCACCAGCGCGGCGGTCCGGCTCGCCTTCACCTGCGGCGGACGGGGCCGGAAGGGCGCGAGAAGGGTGCGGAACATGGCGGTCTCCCAAGGGGGCAATCGATGTGGCAGGACGCGCGCGCCCTGCGGCGGCGGTGTTGGATGCGGTCTCAACCCGTTGCCCCTTCGCGTCCCGCCCCCTCCCCGGCCCTCCCCCGCAAGCGGGAGAGGGAGGGGGGGCCGGCCAGCGGTGAGGGGCAGCAGAACCGGCCAACGGCGAGGGGCGGCAGAACCGGCGGCCGGCATGGGGCGGCGGAACCGGGCGCACCGTCCTCCACCCCGCGCGCCCGGCCCCCTCTCCCGCAAAGCGGGGGAGGGAGGGGGACCGGCCAGCGGCAAGGGGCAGCAGAACCGGCGGACGGCATGGGGCGGCGGAATGGAGCGGACGGCATAGACCGGGAAAACCGGGCGGACCGTCCTCCGCCCCGCGCGCCCCGCCCCCTCTCCCGCAAAGCGGGGGAGGGTTGGGGAGGGGGCGCACGGGCCAGATCAACGCCACGGCAACGCACGGGCGCCGGCACGCGGCGAGAAGAGGACCAGCCGACCGCTGGCCCCAGCCGCCCCCTCCCCGGCCCTCCCCCGCAAGCGGGAGAGGGAGGGGGACCGGCCAGAGGCGAGGGGCAGGAGGGAATGACGGCCGTCATGGGGCGCAGCAGCAGAGGGGACGGTTTCGACACCGCGCGACCTGCCCCCTCCCCCGCAAGCGGGAGAGGGAGGCCCGGCCGGCCAGCGGACCCATGGCCGAAAGGGCAAGCGGACCGGCGGCCTTCCAGCGCCCCTCACAGCCCCCGCACGCGGGGGGCGGGGGCGCGGGGGCCGAGGGCGAGGGCGGTGATGGCCCACACCAAGGCGTCGAGACGGTCCGGCGAGCGGCCGTTGGAGAGGCCCTCGGGGGCGAAGTCGCACAATTCGTCTTCGAGCGCGGGAAAGGCGCCCGCATGGCGCACACGGCCCTGCTCGTAGAGGGCGGCCACCGGCTCGGCGCGCAGATATTTGCCGCGCGTGGCGCGCACTGGCTCCACCGGGACGGCACCATCCACCTCGGCGATGACGGCGCGCACCATCTCGCCCCCCTGGTTCACCTCCACCACGATGCGGTCGGCGCTAAAGCGCTGGTAGAGCGCGACCGCGCGGCTCGCCCATTGCACCGGGGTGAGGCCGGCGGCACTGTCATCGGCCAGCACATGGACGATGCCCTCCCTGTCGATGCCGGCGCAGACGAGGCCGCAGGCATCGGCCCCGGCGCGGGAGGAAGCGGGCGGGTCCACCGCCACCACCACCCGCACCAAGGGCGGCGGGGCGGCCTCGCGGGCGGCTTCCAGGCGCGCCCGGCTCCACAGGGCGTCGGGCCGGTCCTCCAGGATTTCGCCGTCCAGCTCCTGCCGGCCGAGACGCGTGCCGCCATAGCGGGTGAGCACGGCGGCGAGAAAACCGGGGGCCAGAAGGCGGGCATTGTCCGCCGTGCGGGCGCGGCTCACCGCCGTGGTGGGGTCGGCCAAGAGGCGCTTCACCAGGGGCGTGGGGCGCGGCGTGGTGGTGATCATCTGGCGCGGCTGGTCGCCCAGGCGCAGGCCGAATTGCAGCATGTCGAAGGTGGCGTCCGCCCGGCGCCACTTGGCCAGCTCGTCCAGCCAGGCGGCCTGAAATTGCGGGCCGCGCAGGCTTTCCGGGTCTTCTGCAGAGAACCCCTGCGCCACCGCGCCATTGGGCCAGACCAGGCGGCGGCGGGCGGCTTCCCAGCGGGGGCGTTCGTGATTGGGATGGATGGCGAGCAGGCCGGAGACGCCGTCCACCATCACCTCGCGCACATCGGCCATGGTCTCGGCCACCAGGGCGATGCGCGACACGGGCGCGGTGGCAAACGGCGGGCGGCCGAGGGCGAGGCCCCGCACCCATTCGGCGCCCGCTCGCGTCTTGCCGGCGCCCCGCCCGCCCAGCACCAGCCAGGTGGTCCAGGGCGCGCCGCCCTGGGCGAGAGGGGGCGGCAGTTGGTCGGGCCGGGCCCACAATTCCCACTGATAAAGCAACGCGGCCATGGCGGGATCCGCCAGCAGCGCGATCAGCTCGTCATCAGTCTTCCGCCTCACGGAGCGCCTGAAGACGTCGCGCAAGCTCGCGGCGGAAGGTGTCGAGGTCGAAGGCAATGGCATCCTCCCGGTTTTCCGCATCCACCGGACGGCGGGGGCCGGAGGCAGCCTCCAGCGCCTTCAGTTCGCGCAGCACCCGCGCCAGCACCGCCAGCGTGCGGGCATCGCGCTCCGCGTCGGCGGCGGGGCCATTGGCGCGGGCAAGGCGGGCCTCGATCTCGTCCACCTGCATCTCGGCGGCGCGCCACAGGCGCTCCACCAAGGCGCGGCGGCGGGCGGGCAGGAGCAGCGAGGTGCGCCGGCTGGTGCGCCGGCGCGGCAAGGGCGCCTTGATGGCGATGCCGTCCGGGCCGGGGGCATGGTCGATCCAATAATAGGTGCGCCCGGTGGACAGGCCCGTGCGGGCCACGATCTCATGGATGGGCACGCCTTCCTGATAGAGGGCGCGCACGGTCGCCGCGACGCCGGGGGACGGTTCGCTCATGGGGACATCCGCTGTGGCAGAAGGAGAGCCGCGGAGGCGGCGGGGCGCGTCAGGCGCACCTCTTGAACATGGACAAACCCTAGCGGAGGAGCGCGCCGCTGTCAAGACGTTATTCCTAGGAATTTTCACAGTCATATGCAGGGATGGCTGGCGAGGCCGCGCCGGCATGCTATGCCTGTGCCACCGGGCACAGGAGAGGCCGCATGAGCGCCGTTCGGGACGATTATTTCTATGAGCCGGCCAAGGGCCACGGCTTGCCGCATGATCCCTTCAACGCCATCGTGGGGCCGCGCCCCATCGGCTGGATCTCCACCCGCGCGGTGGACGGGACGCTGAATCTGGCCCCCTATTCCTTCTTCAACGCCTTCAACTACACCCCGCCCTTGGTGGGCTTTTCCAGCACCTCCTGGAAGGACACGGTGGCCAATATCGAGGCGACGGGGGAATTCTGCTGGAACCTGGCCACCCGCGACCTGGCGGAGGCCATGAACGCCACCTCCGCCTCGGTGGGGCCGGAGGTGGACGAGTTTGCGCTGGCCGGCCTCACCCCGGCGCCAAGCCGCAAGGTGGGCGTGCCGCGCGTGGCGGAAAGCCGGGTCTCATTCGAGTGCCGCCTTGCCCAATTGATCCGCCTCACCGACGCCAATGGCCGGCCGGTGGATGCCTGGCTGAGCATCGGCGAGGTGGTGGCCGTGCACATCGACAAGGCCCTGTTGAAGGACGGCATCTACCAGACCGCGCAGGCCCACCCCATCCTGCGCGCCGGCGGTCCGGCCGCCTATGCGGAGATCAGCCCGGAGATCATGTTCGACATGCGCCGGCCGCGATAGGGGCGGGAGGTTGCCGTCCCGCTGTCCTGGCCCCGCGGGATGGGGCCAGACGGGCGCGGACGCGCCCGCCTGTCACGGGCTCCCCGCCAACGGCCGAGCCTGGAGGCCCGGGACGCGGCCCGGGCATGACAGCGGGGGCAGCGGCGGCCTTGAACGGCGACCGGCCCTCCCCTCAGCCCTTCAGGAAATCCGCCCGCATGGGCGTGAACACGTCCACCAGCACGCCCGGCTCCACGCAGATGGCGCCGTGATGGACGCCGGAGGGGACGTAGAAGCTGTCGCCGGCTTTCAGGCGGGCCGTCTTGCCGTCGATGGTGATGTCGAACACCCCGCTCTCCACGGAGGTGATCTGCACATGGGGGTGAGAGTGCGGCACGCCGCCCGGCCCCGCCTTGTCGAACATGACCCGCACCATCATGATCTCGTCATTATAGGTGAGGATCTGCCGGCGGACGATGTCGTCCACCCGCTCCACCGGGGCCTCGTCGACGAGGCCGAACACGTCGCCCTTGCGGGACATGAGATTGCTCCTTGAAATCCGTAGGGCGTTTGGATGGCCCCTGCCCGTCTCTTGCCGGTCCGTCTCTTGCCGGTCCGTCTTTTGCCTGCCCGTCTCTTGGCCGTCATGCCCGGGCTTGTCCCGGGCATCCACGCCTCTGTCCTAAGCTTGCCCCGGCGGCGCCCCGTGGATGGCCGGGACAAGCCCGGCCATGACGCTGATGGCTCCTCACACCATACCCATCATGCCGCACATGGGGATCGCCTTTACCGGGCGAGCCAGCCGCCGTCCACCGGCAGCACGATGCCGTGCACGTAGCTGGCGGCGGGGGAGGCCAGGAACACGGCCGCCCCGCCCAGTTCATCCGGCTGGCCCCAATGGCCGGCGGGGATGCGGGCGAGGATGTCGGCGGAGCGCTTGGGGTCCTCGCGCAGCGCCTGCGTGTTGTTGGTGACGAAATAGCCGGGCGCGATGGCATTCACATTGATGCCCCGCCCCGCCCATTCGCAGGCCAAAAGCTTGGTGAGGCCGGCAAGGCCGCTCTTGGAGGCCGTATAGGAGGGGATGCGGATGCCCCCCTGGAAGGACAGAAGCGAGGCGATGTTGATGACGCGCCCGCCCTTGCCATCCGCCAGCCAGCCCCGCGCGAAGCCCTGGGTCAGGAAGAAGACGGACTTCAGGTTCACGTCCATCACCGCGTCCCAGTCGGCCTCGGTGAATTCAGCCGCGTCGGCGCGGCGGATGATGCCGGCATTGTTGACGAGGATGTCCACCCGTCCGTCCTGCGTGGCCTCTTCCACCACGCGGGCGATGGGCTCGAGCGTTGAAAGGTCGGCCTTCACCGCCCGGAACGGCACGCCGGCTTTTTCCACCTCCGCCTGGGTCTCATCCATGGCCGAGCGGCCCACCGCCACGATGCCGGCCCCGGCCCGCGCCAGCGCCACCGCGATGGCGCGGCCAAGGCCGGTGTTGGCGCCGGTGACCACCGCGCGGCGGCCGGTGAGGTCAAAGGGAGACGTGCCCATCATGCTCACTTCAGCTGGTCCATGGCCACCATGTCCATGTCCGTATAGTCGATGTTGTCGCCGCCCATGCCCCAGATGAAGGTATAGGCCCGCGTGCCCACGCCCGAATGGATGGACCAGGGCGGCGAGATCACCGCCTGCCCGTCGGCCACAACGAGATGGCGCGTCTGGTCCGGCTCGCCCATGAGATGGATGACGCGGGCATCGGCCGCCACGTCGAAATAAAGATAGACCTCCGAGCGGCGGTCATGGACGTGGCAGGGCATGGTGTTCCAGATGTTGCCGTCGTCCAGCTTGGTCATGCCCATGACCAATTGGCAGGACTTCACCACGTCGGGATGGATCATCTGGTAGATGGTGCGCCGGTTGGCGGTGGCCTGGTCGCCCAGCACCATGGCCTTGGCCTCGGCGATCTTCACCACCTTGGTCTCGTAGCGGGCATGGGCCGGCGTGGAGAGCAAATAGAAGCGGGCGGGATTGGCCGCATCGTCGGAGGAGAAGACCACGGACTTGGTGCCCTGCGCCACATAGAGCGCATCGCGATGGCCGAGCGCGTAGGAGACGCCATCCGCCTCCACCTTGCCCGGCCCGCCAATGTTGAACACACCCAGCTCCCGCCGATCGAGGAAGTTGGGCGAGCCGATGGTGGCCTTGTCGCTCTCCAGCGTCAGCGGCTGATCGGTGGGGGTGGCGCCGCCGATGACGAAGCGTTCCACGTGGGAATAGGTGAGCTGCACCGTGCCGGGCTCGAACAGGCCCTCCACCAGGAAATGCTCGCGCAGTTCCTCGGTGTCGTAATAGCGCACGGCGTCGGGGTGGCTCACATGGCGCACGTCGGAAATCATCTCGAAAAACCTCGATAAAAGGAGGGCGCCGTCAGCGGAAGACGGACGGCAGCCACAGGGAGACGGCGGGCACGTAGGACACGATCATCAGCACCGCGATGGAGGCGCCGAAGAAGGGCCAGATGGTCTTCATGGCCTCGCCGATGGAGATCTTGCCCACCGCGCAGCCCACGAAGAGCACCGAGCCCACCGGCGGCGTGTTCAGCCCGATGCCCGCATTCAGGATCAGGATCACGCCGAACTGCACGGGGTCGATGCCGAACGCCTTGATGAGCGGCAGGAAGATGGGGGTGCAGATGATGATCATCGGCGCCATGTCCATGAAGGTGCCGAGGATCAGGAGCAGGATATTGATGAGCAGCAGGATCACGTACTTGTTGGACGAGATCGAGTTCATCAGTTCGATGGTGGCGGCGGGCACCTGAAGGAAGGCCATGAGCCAGCCGAAGGCGCCGGCGGTGCCGATCACCAGCAGCACCATGGCGGTGGTGCGGACGGCGCCCAGCGTCGCGTGCCAGAAGGAGGCCAGGTCCAGCTCGCGATAGACCAGCACCGTCACCAGCAACGCATAGATGACCGCGATGCAGGAGCTTTCCGTGGCGGTGAACACGCCCGACCGCACGCCGCCGAAGATGATGCCGATGAGCAGGATGCCCGGCACCGCCGCCACCACGGCGCGCAGCACGCCATACCAGCCGGGGAACACGCCGGCCGGATAGCCGCGCCGGATCGCCACCACATAGGCGGTAATCATCATCGCCGCCGCCAGCAGCAGGCCCGGCACGATGCCGGCGGTGAACAGGTCCGCGATGGAAATGGTGCCGCCCGCCGACAGCGAATAGATAATCATGTTGTGGGACGGCGGGATCATCAGCGCGATGATGGCCGAGTTCACGGTCACATTGACCGCATAGTCCTTGGCATAGCCGTGGCGGGCCATCTGGGGGATCATGATGCCGCCGATGGCCGAGGCATCCGCCACCGCCGAGCCGGAAATGCCGCCGAACAAGGTGGATGCCACCACATTCACCTGGCCGAGGCCGCCGCGCAGATGGCCGACCAGCGAGGCCGCCATGCCGATGAGCCGGTCGGCGATGCCGCCGCGCATCATCAGGTCGCCGGCAAAGATGAAGAAGGGAATGGCCAGCATGGAGAAGGCGTTCATGCCGGAATTGATCTGCTGGAACACCACCACGGGCGGCAGGTCCAGATAGAGCACGGTGGCCAGCGAGGCGAGGCCGAGGCAAAAGGCCACCGGCGTGCCGATGAGAAGCAGAAGGGTGAAGACCCCGAACAGAATGGTCATGGCCATGGCGTGTCTCCCCGGCCTCAATCGATGGGATGTTCGGCGCCGAGCGGCACCGCGGGGACAGCCGGGGCGATCAGGTCGCACAGCAGCTTTTCAAACGAGAACAGCGCGATGAGCACGCCGCCGCCGGCCAGCGGCAGATAGTCGACGCCCTGGGGCAGGTTCACGCCGGCCATCTTGGCGCTCCAGGTGCCCATGGCCAGTTCCCAGCCATAAACCGCCATGCACACCCCGAAGGCGGTGATGAGCACATGGGTGGTGAGTTGCATCAGCCGCCGCAGCCAGGGCGGGGCGAAATGCAGGCCGATCTCGAAGCCCAGGTGATCGCCCTCGCGCACGCCCACGGCGGCGCCGAGCAGGATGAACCAGCTCATGAGCAGCAGGGAGAAGGGTTCCGTCCAGCTGGGGGAATCGTTCAGCACATAGCGCCCGGTCACCTGCCAGGCGACGGCGGCAGTCATGGCGAGCAGGCCGAGGCCGGCGATCCATAGCGCGATGCGCGAGAGCCAGCGCACGCCATGGCGCAGGGTGATGAGAAAAGAGGAACCCATGTCGCGGTCTCTGGCGAGGGAAAGGTGGGCCATGTGCGGCATCCGCGTCCGAAGGCGGAGGAAAGGCGGCCCGGCGCACCGGGCCGCCGGCACGTCACTGGGTGGCGCGGATGCGCTCCACCAGGCTCTTCATTTTGTCGGAGGTGACGAACTTGTCGTAGACCGGCTTCATGGCATCGATGAAGGGCTTCTTGTCCACTTCATTGATGAGCGCGCCGCCCTTGATGACGACGGCCTTGGCGTCGGCATCGCGCTTGGCCCACAATTCGCGCATTTTCAGCGTCGCCTGCTTGCCGGCATCCTTGAAGATGGCCTGGTCGGCGGGGGTGAGCTTGTCCCAGGAGCGCTTGGACATGACGAACACTTCCGGCGCCATGGAATGCTCGGTGAGCGAATAGTATTTCGCCACCTCGTAATGCTTCACCGATTCATAGGACGGATAATTGTTTTCCGCCCCGTCCACGAGGCCGGTCTGGAGCGCGGAATACAGCTCGCCGAACGGCATGGGCGTGGCATTGGCGCCCAGCGCGTTGATCATGGCGATGAAGAGGTCCGACTGCTGGACGCGGATCTTCATGCCCTTCATGTCTTCGAGCGTCTTGATGGGCTTCTTGGAATTGTAGATGGAGCGCGCGCCGCTATCGAAGAAGCCGAGCACGATCAGGCCGTGGGGCTCGAAGGCCTTGGCGATTTCCTCGCCCAGCGGCCCGTCCACCACGTGGTACATGTGATCCACCGAGCGGAACAGGAAGGGCAGGCCCAGCACCGCCGTCTCGGGGATGAGGTTGTTGAAGGGCGCGGTGTTGACGCGGTTCAGGTCGATGACGCCGAAGCGGGTCTGCTCGATGGTGTCCTTCTCCTGGCCCAGCTGGCCGGAGTTGAACACCTGCACCTTGATGCGGCCATTGGTCTTCTGCGAGACGATCTCGCCAAAATACTTGACCGACTCGACGGTCGGATAGCCGTCCGGATGGATGTCGGCGGACCGCAGCGTCACGCTCTGGGCGGCGGCGGGCACCACCGAGGCAAGGCTGAGTGCGGCAGCCAGCGCAATGGCGTGGCGACGGGTGAGCATGGGCATTCTCCCTAGACATGCGGCTTGTTGGCGGAAGGACCCTTGGCGGGGCCCGGTTCTTGTTGGGACCGGCGAACCGATCCAGTATGCGGCGGAGATTGAGTTCCGCTCGGATCGACCTTACTTGTATGGTAGTGTCGACTTGTATGCAACTATGGAGGTCCCGTGGACGCCATCAGAGTCCCCTCGCCCGGTTCGGCGGCCCAGCGCGTGGAGGCCGAGCTGCGGCGGGCGATCGTGACGCTGGCGCTGCCGCCGGGGACGCGCCTGTCCGAGCAGGAAATCGCCGAGCGCGCGGGTGTCTCCCGCCAGCCCGTGCGCGAGGCGCTCATTGGCCTTGCCCGCACGCGCCTCGTGGAAATCCTGCCCCAGCGCGGGACGGTGGTGGTGAAGATCTCCGTCCGCAAGATGATGGAGGCGCGCTTCGTGCGCGAGGCCATCGAGACGGCGGTGGCGCGCCGCGCCGCCGAGGGCTTCGACCGCTCCGCCCGCGAGCGCATCTGCGACCTCCTGGACCTCCAGGACAAGGCCGCCACCCGCGAGGACCACGCCACCTTCCAGCGCTATGACGAGCTGTTCCACGCGACGCTCGCGGAAGGCGCTGGCTGCGGCCTGGCCTGGGAGGCCATCGCCGACATCAAGGCCCATATGGACCGTGCCTGCCACCTCTCGCTGGCCGGCGCCATGGCGCCGCTGGTGGACCAGCACCGCGCCATCATGGCCGCCGTGGATGCCGGCGACCCCGACGCGGCCGGCGCGGCCATGCACGCCCATCTGAGTGAACTCCTGCGCGCCCTGCCCCGCATCGAGGCGGAGCATCCCGATTTGTTTGAATAGGGGATGTTCAGGAGCGGACGGTCCGCCTGCGCCCCCCTCTCCCGCCTGCCCCCAGCATGCCCCCTCCCCACCCCTCCCCCGCTGCGCGGGAGAGGGAGCAAGGACATGCCCGGCGGCGCGGATGCGCTCCCGTCCGGCGGACGGATGAGGCAGAAGCCGCCGCTCTTCCCCCGACGCCGTCCCGCCCCCTCTCCCGCTTGCGGGGGAGGGTTGGGGAGGGGGAAAGGGACAAGCGACGCCAACGTAAATTCCTGGCCGCGAATGCAGCGCTCCCACCCCGCCAGGGAGGTGGCCTTCCATCATGCTCTCGTCAGCGGTGGCCACCTCTAAGGCGAGCGCATGCCATGCCCCCTCCCCAACTCTCCGCCGCCATGCCCCCTCCCCACCCCTCCCCCGCTGCGCGGGAGAGGGAGCAAGGACACGACCGGCGGCGCGGATGCGCTCCCGCCCGGCGGACGGATGAGGCAGAAGCCGCCGCTCCCCCTCCGACACCGTCCCGCCCCCTCTCCCGCTTGCGGGGGAGGGTTGGGGAGGGGGAAAGGGACAAGCAAACTCGGCGGACTTCCAGGACAGCGAAGACACCGCCCCCCCAATCAGGAGCGCACCCTCCGCCTTCTGCGCGCCCCTTGCCATCACATCACCGCGCCGATCTGCCAGGGCACGAACTCGGCGTCCCCATAGCCCAGCGCCTCGGACTTGGTGCGCGCGCCCGAGGCGACGCGCACCAGGAGGTCGAAAATCTCCCGGCCCTTCTCCTCCAACGACACGCCGTCGAGGACATCGCCGCAATTGATGTCCATGTCCTCGGTCATGCGGGCATAGATGTCGGAATTGGTGGCGAGCTTCAAAGACGGCGTGGGCTTGCAGCCGAAGGCCGAGCCGCGCCCGGTGGTAAAGGCGATGAGGTTCGCCCCGCCCGCCACCTGGCCCGTGGCCGCCACCGGGTCGTAGCCGGGCGTGTCCATATAGACGAAGCCCTTTTCCGTCACCGGCTCGGCATATTCATAGACCGCCCGCAGCGTCTCAGACCCGCCCTTGGCGGCGGCGCCCAGCGACTTCTCCAGGATGGTTGTGAGGCCGCCCGCCTTGTTGCCGGGCGAGGGATTGTTGTTCATCTCGCCGCCCAGCTTGGAGGTGTAGTCCTCCCACCAGCGGATGCGCGCCACCAGCTTCTCGCCCACCGCCCGGTCGGCGGCGCGGCGGGTGAGCAGGTGCTCGGCGCCGTAGATTTCCGGCGTCTCGGAGAGGATGGAGGTGCCGCCATTGCGCACCAGCAGGTCCGAGGCCACCCCCAGCGCCGGATTGGCTGTGAGCGCCGAATAGCCGTCCGACCCGCCGCACTGGAGCGCCAGCACCAGTTCCGACAAGGGCCGCGTCTCGCGTTTTTGGGCGGCGGCGGCGGGCAGCATCTCCTTCAGCGCGCCGACAATGTGATCCACCGTGCGCCGCGTGCCGCCCTCGTCCTGGATGGTGAGGGTGCGGAAGGCGTCGGTCTCGTCCACCTGGTAGTCGGACTTGAAGCGGGCGATCTGGAACATCTCGCAGCCCAGCCCCACCATCACCACCGCCGCGAAATTGGGATGGGTGGCATAGCCCCACAGGGTGCGGGAGAGGATGTCGAACCCCTCCCCCTTGGAGGCCATGCCGCAGCCGGTGCCGTGGATGATGGGCACCACGCCATCAATGCCGGGATACTCCTCCAGCAGGCCCGAGCGCTCCAAGGCGGCGGCGGCGAAGCGCGCCACCGAGGCCGAGCAGTTCACCGAGGTGAGGATGCCCAGATAATTGCGCGTGCCGGTGCGCCCGTTGGAACGGCGATAGCCCTCGAACGTGCCGCGCAGTTCGGGCGGCAGCAGCGCCGGCGGGCGGGCCTCGGCGGCGAAGGCATAGTCGCGGTCGAAATCGTGCAGAATCACATTGTGCACATGCACATGGTCGCCGGGCGCGATGGCGCCCGAGGCAAAGCCGATGATCTGGCCGAACTTCAGGATGGGTGCGCCATCGTTTATGGGCGTCAGCGCGAATTTGTGGCCGCGCGGAATGCGGCCCGTGGCCACGACGCCGGCCACGTCCAGCCCCTCTGGCACGGTGTCGAGCGCCACAGCCACATTGTCTTTCTCAGACAGGCGCAAGGTGCGCGGCGCGCGCGCGGCGGCACCCGGCATTCCCGCCTCGGATCGCAGATCCAGGTCGCCCATCCAGCTCTCCCCACCCGGCACCAACTCTTTGACAAGGAACGTCTTTCGGCCCTGCTTCGCGAAGCTTTCCCAGCCGGACGTGCCTTGCGGCGCCTCGTTGACGTTATTGATATGCTAATATATTAGTACGCCACCAAGAACAAGTAAAGCGCGTCACGGGGAGGAAAGCCGGTGCTGCTGAGGAGCCGGGAGCGGGGGTCGGAGAGCCTGCGCGGCGTGCCAGCGTCCGCCCGCATCCATGCGGCGCTGCGCGAGCAGATCCTCGGCATGGAGATCCGCCCGGGCACCGCGCTCCAGGAAAAGCAGATCGCGCTCGCCTGCGGCGTCTCCCGCACGCCGGTGCGCGAGGCCATCCTCAAGCTTTCGGACGAGCGGCTGGTGGACATCTTCCCCCAGTACGGCACCTTCGTCTCGCGCATCTCCATTCCCGCCGTGCGCGATGCCATGGTGATCCGCCAGGCGCTGGAGCGCACCGCCGTGCGCGAGGCCGCGGCGCGGGCGCAGGCCGAGGACATCGCCCGCCTCAACGCCACGCTTGCCGCCCAGAAGTCCGCCCACGAGATGGCGCGCCTCGCCGACTTCCACGACGAGGACGAAGCCTTCCACCAATTGATCGCCGACATCGCCGGCCATCCCAATCTCTGGCGGGTGGTGCGGCAC
This sequence comes from Aquabacter sp. DMC10, assembly GCF_056314145.1. Classification (NCBI taxonomy): domain Bacteria; kingdom Pseudomonadati; phylum Pseudomonadota; class Alphaproteobacteria; order Hyphomicrobiales; family Xanthobacteraceae; genus Aquabacter; species Aquabacter sp. DMC10. The sequence goes on from NZ_JBQUYX010000002.1 coordinate 722,161, forward strand.
GAAAAGGCGCAGGTGGATCGCTGCCGCATCCTCACCTTGCCCGCCGCCGAGCGGCGCATGAGCGTCATGGCCGAGCATGCCGCCATTATCGCCGCCATCGCAAAGGGCGACGCGGACGCCGCCGAGGCCGCCATGCAGGCGCATCTGGGCCGCGTGGTGCCCAGCGTCGACGAGCTGGCCCTGGCGCATCCTGATTATTTCGAGCCCGCGCCCGAGGCGTCCGGCGCTCCGCCCGCCCCTCTCGCCATTGACGGGGACGGCGCCGCGAGCCCCCCGCCCCAGGCAAGCCGCCGGGCGAAAGCATCCGCCAAGACCAAGGCGTCCCCTTCCGCGCCGGAGGCGGACGCCACGGCCGCCCCATCGCCCGCTTCAAAGTCCCGGACCCGAAAAAAGAGGTGAGACCCGCCATGCCCAGCACCGCCCCGGGCCTTCATCCCGACCGCCTGTTCCCGGCCGACCCCACCGTGCGTGCCATCGCCCGGCGCCTTTATGAGCAGGTCAAGGACCTGCCCATCATCTCCCCCCACGGCCATACCGACCCGCGCTGGTATGCGGAGAACGCGCCCTTCCCCGACCCGGCGCAATTGTTCGTGGTGCCCGACCACTACATCTTCCGCATGCTCTATTCCCAGGGCGTGGCGCTGGAGGATCTGGGCGTGCCGCGCCGCGACGGCGGGCCGGTGGAAAAGGACGGGCGGGCCATCTGGCGGCGCTTCGCGGCCCATTACCACCTGTTCCGGGGCACCCCGACCCGGCTGTGGCTGGACCATGCCTTCTCCACCTTGTTCGGCATCGACGAGCGGCTGACCCCCGGCAATGCGGACCTCATCTACGACACCATCGCCGCGGCGCTGCGCACCGACGCCTTCCGCCCCCGTGCCTTGTTCGAGCGATTCAACATCGAGGCCATCGCCACCACCGAGAGCCCGCTCGACGAATTGAAGTGGCACCAGATGCTGCGGGAGTCCGGCTGGGGCGGGCGGGTGGTGACCGCCTATCGGCCCGACCCGGTGGTGGACCCGGAGTTCGAGAATTTCCTCGGCAATCTCGCCCGCTTCGGCGACCTGACCGGCGAGGACACCCTGACCTGGTCCGGCTACCTTGCCGCCCACCGCAAGCGCCGCGCCTTCTTCAAGACCTTCGGCGCCACCTCCACCGATCACGGCCACCCCACCGCCCGCACCGCCGACCTCACGACGGCCGAGGCGGAAGCCCTGTTCGCGCGCGTCACCTCCCCCCATGCGGACCCGCAGGACGCCGAACTCTTCCGCGCCCAGATGCTCACGGAAATGGCCCGCATGTCGCTGGAGGACGGGCTGGTGATGCAGCTGCATCCCGGCTCGGTGCGCAACCACAATGGCGGCATCTTCGCCCGCCACGGCCGCGACATGGGCGCGGACATTCCCTCCGCCACCGATTATGTGCGCGCCCTGAAGCCCCTTCTGGATCGCTTCGGCAATGAGAAGGACCTGACCCTCGTCCTCTTCACCCTGGACGAGACCGCCTATTCCCGCGAGCTGGCCCCGCTCGCCGGCCATTATCCCATCCTGCGCCTTGGCCCGGCCTGGTGGTTCTTCGACAGCCCGGAGGGCATGCGGCGCTTCCGCGAGCTGACCACGGAGACCGCGGGTTTCTACAATACGGTGGGCTTCAACGACGACACCCGCGCCTTCCCCTCCATCCCCGCCCGGCATGACGTGTCGCGCCGCGTGGACTGCGCCTTCCTGGCGGAACTGGTGGCCACCCATCGCCTGGGCGAGGACGAGGCCCATGAGGTCGCCCACGACCTCGCCTACCGCCTCGCCAAGTCTGCCTACAAGCTCTAAGACCGCCGCGAAGAACGCCCCCAATGGGCGCTCGTCATGGCCGGGCTTGTCCCGGCCATTTACGGGGGATGGGCCTGGACCAGTCCTGCGGATGGCGTCTTTGGGGAGCGGCGTGGATGGCCGGGACAAGCCCGGCCATGACGGCAATGTTGTTCCAGGAGGCAGGCCTTCTCCGAACGCCTGTCCCGGCCCTGGCTCTGGCCGAGAGCATGCGCCGATCAGATGGCCTCGCCAACGGATCGGATCGCGCTCTCGCCAAGGAGCGTCCCTCCATCTTCCTTTGCGGCCGGATCCCCGGTCTCCGCGCGGCGGGCCTGGCTCGCCGCCTCACCCGCCTCCACCTGAAGACCCCGCCCCATGACCCGCCCCATGCGCCTCGACCGAACCACCCTCGCCAGCCTCCCCGCCGCCGTCGCCCGGCCCGCTTATGATCTCGATGCGGTGTCCACCGGCATCGTCCATCTGGGGGTGGGCGCATTCCACCGGGCCCATCAGGCCGTCTATGTGGACGACCTGCTGGCGCTGGGGCACACCGACTGGGCCATTTGCGGCGCCAGCCTGCGCAGCCCGGATACGTCGGAGGCGCTCGATCCGCAGGACGGGCTCTATACCCTGGCGGTGCGCTCCGGCGCGGGGACGGACCTGCGGGTGATCGGATCGCTGCGCGGTCTTTTGGTGGGCGCGCGCGATCCCGAGGCGCTCATCGCCGCCATGGCGGACCCGAAGGTGCGCATCGTCACCCTCACCGTGACCGAGAAGGGCTATTGCCACGACCCGGCCACCGGGCGCCTGGACGAAGCCCATCGCGACATCGTCGCCGACCTCGCGACGCCCGAGCGGCCGCGCTCCGTGCCCGGCTTCCTGGTGGAGGCGCTGCGGCGGCGCCGGGCGGCGGGCATCGCACCCTTCACCGTGCTGTGCTGCGACAACCTGCCGGCCAATGGCCGCACGGTCGCCCGCGTCGTGCATCGCTTCGCGGAACTGCGGGACGCGGACCTTGCCGCCTTCATCGCCGCCGAGGTGGCCTTCCCCTGCACCATGGTGGACCGCATCGTCCCCGCCACCACCGATGCCGACCGGGCGGAGGTGGCGGGCGCGCTGGGCGTCGAGGATGCCTGGCCGGTCATGGCCGAGCCCTTCAGCCAATGGGTGATCGAGGACCGCTTCCCCGCCGGCCGCCCGCCCTTCGAGGCGGTGGGCGCGCAGATGGTGGAGGACGTGGTGCCGTTCGAGCACATGAAGCTGCGCCTCCTCAACGGCGCCCATTCCACCCTCGCCTATCTCGGTTATCTCGCCGGCCACGAGACCATTTCCGACACCATGTCCGACCCCGCCTTCGCGCGGCTTGTGGAACGCCTCCAGGACGAGGAGGTGCTCCCCGCCGTCCATGTGCCCGGCGTCGATTTGCCCGCTTACACCCGCGCGCTAAGGGAGCGCTTCTCCAACCCGGCGCTGCGCCACCGCACCTGGCAGATCGCCATGGACGGCTCGCAGAAGCTGCCCCAGCGCCTCTTGGAGACCATTCGCGACCGCTTGGCGGCGTGGGCGTCCATCGACCTGCTGGCGCTCGGGGTGGCCGGCTGGATGCGCTATGTCACCGGCCGCGACGAAAAGGGCGGCGCCATCGACGTGCGCGACCCCCATGCCGCCCGACTCAGGGCGCTGGCCGATGACGCCGGCCTGGATGCGGAGCGCCTCGTGGATGCGCTCATGGGCGTGCGGGAGGTGTTCGGCCCGGACCTGCCCGCCGATCCCCGCTTGCGGGCCGCGCTGGTGCGGGCGCTGAGCGCGTTGCTGAAGGACGGCGCGGCGGCCACGGTGGCGGCCGCCTGAGGCAATCCCGGCGCAAGCCCCCGCTCCTAGCCTGTGGGCGAGCCTGCCACAGGAGAGGACCTTATATGTGGGGACGCCCCCTTGAGCGCCCGGTGCCTGCCGCCGCTGCTGCGCCGCCGGCCCCACCCCGGCCAGAGCCCGTAGCCGACGTTGCGCCGCGCGCGCACAGCGACGACCGCCATCTGGTGGATCTGATCGAGGCGGACATCCGCCGCGCCCGCGCCCGCCTCACCCAGAGCGCGAACGCCATGGCCGGCGCCTGCGACGCCGGCGCCCGCGACATGACGCTGATCGGCCGGGAATCCGACCAGCTCGCGGGACAGACCGACCAGGCCCGCGCCAGCGCGCTGGGGCTCACCGAGGCGCTGGAGGCCTTCGCCGGCACCAATGCCGAGATCGGCCGGCAGGCGCGCACCTCCGATGAACTGGCCACCCGCGCCGGCGCCGCCGCCGGCGAGGCCCACACGGCCGCCGACCAATTGCGCGGTGCCATCGCCGAGATCAAGGCGGTGGTGGCGCTCATCTCCGACATCGCAGGCCAGACCAATCTCCTCGCCCTCAACGCCTCCATCGAGGCCGCCCGCGCGGGCGCCGCGGGGGCCGGCTTTGCGGTGGTGGCGAGCGAGGTGAAGGCGCTGGCGGGCGAGACCCGCAAGGCGACGGTGGAAATCTCCGGCAAGATTGAGCGCCTCGTCGGCGCCGCCCACACCTGCACCGAGGCGGTGGGGCGCATCATAGATTCGGTGGGCGAGATCCGCCCGGTGGCTTCCTCGGTGGCGGAAGCGGTGGCGGGCCAGGCCCGCACGGTGGCCGACATCGGCAGCGCCGCCGGACAGGCCCGCGCCTTCGCCGAGGCGGTGGATGCCGGCGCCCGGCGCATCCGTACCGCCGCCCTGGCCGCCCAGGGCTCGCAGGCCGCCATCGGCGAGAGCGCGACCGCCATGGCCGATGGTACGGACGACATGTCCCGCCAATTGCTCACGGTGCTGCGCCAGACCCCCATGGGCAACCGCCGCCGGCATCCCCGCTGGCCGGTGGAACTGGCGGGCACCTTGCGTCTGGCCTCCGGGACGCGCCGCGCCCGCACCTTCGACCTGTCGCTGGGCGGCGCCCTGGTGACGCTGGAAGGCGCCGCGCCCGCACGGGGCGAAGCCGGCGCGCTGGAGCTTTCCGGCCTGCCGCCCTTGGCCTGCCGGGTGGTGGGGATCAGCCCCCTCGGCTGCCATCTGGCCTTTGACGAGACCGGCGCCCCGCCGCTCGCCGCCCGGCTGGCGCAGCTTGCCACCACCTTCGACACCGTGGTGGAACGGGCCCAGCGCGGCGCGGCCACCGTCGCGGGCCTCATGGAGGCGGCGCTGGCCGAGCGCGCCCTCAGCCTCGACGACCTGTTCGACACCGCCTATCGCGCAATCCCCGGCACCGACCCCGAGCAATATGAGACCCGCGCGCTCAGGGAGCTGGAGCGGCGTATCGCCGCCGCCCAGGAGGCCATCGCGGGAGAGGATGCGGCCATGACGTTCGCCGCCTCGGTGGACATCAACGGCTATCTTCCCGTGCACAATGCCCGCTATGCCAAGCCCCAGCGCCCCGGCGACCGGGCCTGGAACATGGGCAACAGCCGCAACCGCCGCATCTTTGACGACCGGGCGGGCCTGCTGGCGGCGCGGAACCTGGAGCCGCACCTGATCCAGGTCTATGCCCGCGACCTCGGCGACAAGGTGGTGCGCATGCGCGAGGTGGACGCCCCCATTTTCGTGGCCGGCCGCCATTGGGGCGGCTTCCGCACGGCCTATGTGCTGTAGGCGCCCGCGTGCCGGGAGACCGGCCTTGCCCGGCGGTTGACAACCCCTATGGTGACGCTCGCCTCGGCCAGCCGGCCGGGCGTCACATGGGGGCTCTCATGCGTTACATTCCCGGCCTTCTGGCCGTCGCCATGCTTGTGTCCAGTACCGCCGCCTATGCCCAAGCCGCCAAGACCGGCTGGTGGATCCGCATCGACCCGGTCGCCACGCGCTCGGACAGCATCGAGCTGATGGCCGGGCCCGACAAGCGCACGCTGACGTCCTGGATGACCTGGAAGAAGGGCGACGCCACCGAGTTCGACCTGCCGGCGGCGGTGCGCGCGGCCCCGGTCATCGCCATCCGGGCCAAGGCGCAGCCTTACGAGTCCGATGCCAGCTTCTGCGTCTTCTATGCCAACCAGGGCGTGGAGGACTTCCATTTCGACGGCATCGAAACCGAGACCATGCGGCAGACCGAACACGAATCCTATTGCCGCTGAGCCGGCGGGCGGAAGGGCGCGGCATGCCGGGGGCGTGCCGCCCGCGGGCCGGGAAGCCGGCCCGCCTGCCCTTCAGGCCGTGGCGGCGCGCCCGCTGCCGGGGCCCTGCAAGGTGGCGGCGAGGCTCTCCGCATGCCCCTTCCAAGTGGGCAGGTCCAATTTGGCGATCTCCGCGCGCAGGCGGGCCGCCTCGCCATCGTCGAGAAGCCGCAGCAGCGCCGCGCGGATGCTGTCCACATCCACCGTCTTGAGCCGCACCTGGCCGAGCGCCGGCAGGCCCGCCGTGGCGGGGATGTGCTCGGACACCATCACCGGCACGCCCAGCGCCAGGGATTCCACCGGCGGCAGGCCGTAGCCCTCCGCGTCCGAGCAGAACAGCGTGGCCCGGGCCGTGGTCACGATGTCACGCACCCGCGCATCGGAGGCGTCGCGCACCCAGCGGAAGCCCGGCCAGCGCTCCCGGATCTCCGCCATGCGGTCCTGCAGCGCATCGGTCTGCCAGCCGGCGCGGCCGGCCAGCACCAGGTCGAACGCCAGCCCCTCTTCCCACAGGCTCTCGCAGGCCTCCAGCAGGATGTGGTGTCGCTTGCGCGGTTCGATGGTGCCAATGGAGGCGAAGGTGCGGTTGTCAGCCGCGAAGGGGGGCGCGGCGCGGCCGAGGCCGTCGGCTCCCAGCGGATGGACGAACATGCCCGCTTCCGCCCGCCGCAACAGGCGCCTGGCGAAATCATCCCGCGACACGGCGGAAATGAAATGCAGGTTCGGCACCCGCCGCACCGCATGCAGGTAACACATGGTGCTGCCGGCATCGTCGCGGGAGAACAGGTCCGGCCGCAGCCACGGCAAGGCATCATAAATGACGAAATGAACGTCGATGGTCCCGCCGGCACAGAGCCGCTCGTAGAAGCGCGCGCGGCGCGGATCGTAGAACACCTCCGGGTTGAGCAGGGCGCGGGCGCCGGCCAGCGCGCCGTCCGTCACCTTGTGCGCGTCGCGCACCAGGCGGCGCATGGCCTCCTGCCCCGCCGCCAGATCGGCGCCGGTCTCGAAATGGGTGGTCATGGCCCCGGCAAAGCCGGCGGGCAGCAGGTAAAGGGTCTCGCCATCCTCGGCCAGCATCACCGGGGCGAGCGGCGGGGCCTCCTTGGGCCAGTGCCGCAGAATCTCGAACACCACCCGCTGTATACCCGTGCGTAAGGGATGGCGGACGAATTCGGTAACATCATAAAGGATTGCACCGCTCACGCTGGCCATGTGGGCATCCAGCCTTTGACGGCGCCGTGAAAAGGGGCCGTACAGTCCGTTCAAGCTGCGTTGATAGACTGATTTTCGACTTTCCGAAATGCCAAGCGCCGCCCGGCGTTTGCGTGCCCGAAGACTCTCTGGCCGGGCCGAACATCCAAGTGGGCAGCGCAGCACCTGCCATGCTAAGCACCATGAGATTGCGTCGCCCGCGACGAAGCGCGCCGGCGGGGGGCCGGGGCCTCCCGCGGCCGTCACGCCGTGCGCAGCCGCTGTTCGGAGGGGTCCCGTTGGCGATACCGCCTGTGATCGTGTTCGATGCACGCTGCCTGCAGGATCCCGCCTTCCGGCACCGAGGGGTAGGCCAGCATGCGAGCGTTCTGGTGCGCGGCGCGCGGCCCCATTTCGCCCCGGCCAGCCCGCGCCTGGTGGCGCTGGTCAGCCCCCACTTGCCCGAGCTGCTGCCGGAGTTTGTGGCGCTGTTCGATCAGGTCACGCAGGATCTGGGCGACCTGGATGCGCCCGGCGGCTGGTTTCTCCAGCTCTCCCCCCTCACCCATTCCGCCCTGCCCCTGGCGAGCGTGCTCCGCCGTGCCGACCTCCTGAAGGCCACGCTGTTCTACGACGCCATCCCCTCCCTTTATCCCGACTGGTACCTCTCGCGCCCGCAGGCACGCCTGGACTACCTGACCAACACGCTCTGGCTCGGCAAGTACGACACGTTTCACGCCCTCTCCCGCTACGCCCGCGAACAGGCGCGCGACCTGTTGCGGCGGCAGGACCTGGCCTGCTCCGTCACCGGCGTCGGCATCCGCGAGGCGCTGATCGGGACCGCCGCGCCTTTGCCCCGCGCCGCCCGCACCGGCATATTGGTGGCCGGCGGAGCGGACCGGCGCAAGAATGTGGAACTGGCGGTGCGGGCCCATGGCCGCAGCGCGCTCATGCGGGAAAGGCGCATCCCCCTGTGCCTGTTCGGCGGCACCGACGGGGAGACACGCAAGCAGCTGACCGCCCTGCACGCCGCGGAAGGCGGGCTGCAGGGGCTGCTGGACTTCAAGAGCCATCTGGACGACGAGGACCTGCTCGCCCTCTACCGCAGCGCCATCGTCAGCCTCAATCCCTCCTTGAGCGAGGGCTTTTCCATTCCGGTCATCGAGGCGAGCGCGGCGGGCACGCCGCTTTTGGCCTCCGACATCCCCGCCCATCGGGAATTGGTGGAGGATGCCGCCCACCGCTTCGACCCCACCGACGCGGACGACCTGCGGGCGCGGCTCGACGCACTGGTGGGCGACGCGCAGGCCTGGCATGCCGCCCAGGCGGCGCAGGCCGGCATCTGGCGCGCCTTCCTGCCGCAGGAGGTGGCGGAACGTTTCTGGTCCGATCTGTCCGCCGCGGCGGCCCGTCGCGCCCTGCCCGCCGGGCCACGCCTCCAGCGCGGCGCCCGCCCGGTGCTGTCCCTGCTGGCGCCCCTCCCGCCCACCCGTTCGGGGGTCGCCGATTATACGCTGCGGTGCCTGGAGGACCTGACACAGCGTGCCGATGTGCGCCTGTTCACCGATTCCCCGCCGGGCCCGCGCCCGCCCCTGCTGGCGCAAGAGCCCATCTCCGCCCGCGCCTTCACCCAGGGCCAGGCCGACGCCGTGCTCTCGGTCATGGGCAATTCCCATCTCCATCTCAAGGCCTTCCGCCTGATGATGGAATATGGCGGGGACTGCATCTCCCACGATGTGCGCATGCTGGACTTCTACATGCACCTGGTGGGCCGGGACCGCGCCCGGGCCGTGGCGGAGCGGGAACTGGGCCGTCCGGTGTCGGAACAGATGGTCCAGGACTGGCTGGGCCAGCCGGCCTTGCTGCCGGTGCCGCTGCTCAGCGAGATGGCGCTGCGGGCGGGCCATTTCTTCGTCCATTCCCCGCTCACCCGGGACCTGGTGGAGGCCACCTGCGGCAAGCCCGCCATCGCCCTGCCCTTCGCCTATTATTCCACCTTCGATCTGGATCGCCTGGCGCCCGCCGCCCGCCGCGCGGCGCGGGCGCGGCTTGACTGCCCGCCCGATGAGCTGCTGGTCACCACCTTCGGCTTTCTCACCCATGACAAGGCCTTGCCGCTGCTGGTGTGGGCCTGCGACCTGCTGGGCGCCTGGGGCTTCAAGGTGCGCCTTGCCTTCTGCGGCGGCGGCGATGGGCCGTTGAAAGAGGAGCTGGAGCGTCTGGTGAAAGAGCTCGGGCTCGAGGACCGGGTGATCTTCCACCCCAAGGGGGTCTCGAAGGCCACCTATGAGGATTATCTGGCCGCCTCGGACGCGGCGGTGCAATTGCGCACCTATCAGCTGGGCTCGCTGTCGGGCGCCATCGGCGACTGCATCGGCGCCGCCTTGCCCACGGTCGCCAACCTGCATCTGGCGGACGCCATGGACGCGCCCGATTTCGTGCGCCGGGTGCCCGATCATCTGTCCGCCGTGCTCATCGCCGAGCAGCTGGCTGACATCTTCGTCGCCGGCCCGCTGGCCCCGCGCCCTCTCGCCGCCGCGCAGGACTACCGGGACGCACACGCCTTCGCGCGCTACAACACCTTGTTGCTGGAGCATCTCGATCTGGCTCCCGTGGCGGTACCGCGCCGGTCCGCCCTCCTCACCCCTTGACGCTGGCGCGGCGTGGGGCGACGGAACGTAAGGCAAGAGCTTGGAAAGGGGCACATGAAGCGGGCACTCATCACCGGCGTAACCGGCCAGGACGGCGCCTTCCTTTCCCAGCTTCTCCTGAACCAGGGCTATGAGGTCTTCGGCCTGGTGCGGCGCTCAAGCTCGGGCGAGGTGGCGGACGCGCGCATGCGCCGGCTCGGCATCGCCGACGACGTGCATTTCGTGGACGGCACCATCACCGACCTGTCCGCTTTGCTGCGCATCTTCCGCGAGCTGAAGCCGGACGAGGTCTATAATCTGGCCGCCCAGTCCATCGTGCGCACTTCCTGGCAGGAGCCGCTGCTCACCGGCACGGTGACCGGCCTCGGCTGCGCCAATGTGCTGGAGGCGGTGCGCCTGGAATGCCCCACCGCGCGCTTCTACCAGGCCTCCTCCTCGGAAATGTTCGGCATCACCGAGAGCCGGGTGCAATCGGAGACGACGCCCTTCCACCCCCGCTCGCCCTATGCGGCGGCCAAAGCCTATGCCCATTGGATGACGGTGAACTACCGGGAGAGCTTCGGCCTCCACGCCTCCAGCGGCATCCTGTTCAACCATGAATCGCCGCTGCGGGGGCTCGACTTCGTGACCCGAAAGGTCACCCACGGCGTGGCGCGCATAAAGCTCGGCCAGTCCCGCGAATTGCGGCTCGGCAATATCGAGGCGCGGCGCGACTGGGGCCATGCGCGCGACCATGTGCGCGCCATGTGGCTGATGCTCCAGCAGCCCAAGGGCGACGATTATGTGGTGGCCACCGGCCGCTCGGTGAGCGTGCGCGACATGTGCCACATCGCCTTCTCCCACGCGGGCCTCGCCCTGGAGGATCATCTCGTCATCGACCCCTCGCTCTACCGGCCCGCGGACGTGCCGGAGCTGATCGGCGATCCCGGCAAGGCCAAGCGCGTGCTGGGCTGGGAGGCGGTCATCGGCCTGGAAGAGATGATCCGCGAGATGGTGGACGAGGACCTCAAGCTCCTCGCCGAGGCGCACTGAGGCGCCTCTCCCACCCTCAGGCCTTCTTGGTGAGCAGCTAGCTTTTCTTGGTGAGCAGCTTTTTGGGCCGGCGCTGGCGGGCGATGTCGAACAGCGAAAAGGTGCGGTTCACATAATTGGTGACGCCGCTCATGGCATTGATGTGGGCGCGCAGGTCCGGCGTCATCACGGCCTCCACCAGGCGCACCGGGCGGGCGGGATCGGCGGTCTCGAAGCGGGCGTAAAAGAGCGGCTCGCCGCGCTTGATGATGATGTCCTTCTTGGGCTCATGCCACTCGAAGGCCCACATGAGCTGGCGCGGCCAGACCTCGATGGGGAAGCGCCCGCCGATCAGCAGGCCCGGCAGCTGGGTCTCCCGATAGTGGTTATAGGGCGGCAGCTGGTTGATATAGACCGGCTCGTCGGAGACGAAGACATAGGGCGTGATGAGCTGGATCACCGGCCGCTGGGGGTGCCGCCACTCCTTGGGGGAGACGATGGTGATCATCTGCGCCAGATGCTTGGGCCGGACGGTGGACTGGTCGCCCGACACATTGATGAGGGTGGGCATCTTGGTCTTCTCGTCCACCGCGAAGCGCAGATGCATGTCGATGGGCGAGAGCACCTCGAACTGGCGGGCGTCATGGTCGATCACCGCCGGGCAGAAGCGCACCGACTTGGCGTGGCGCATGCCGGTCTCCTCGCGCTGGAGCTTGCGCGGCGCCTCCCAGATGAAGGTGCCCTTCTCCGCATCCAGGAGCCAGCCGATCTCCACCACGCGGCTGGGAACCGGAACCGTGCGACCGAACAGCTTCATGCCTCGTCCTGCTCCATGCTGCGGCGGCCACCGCCCCGTCCGCCTCGCCACGCGCCGGCGCGGCCTCCCCCCTGTTTAGAGCACCTGCCCGCCTTTTTGCAGCGCAAATCAGCCGCAGGGGGCCGCGGCCCGCCCCCGCTCGCGGGGGGCGATGTGGCAGGGGGGTGAGAATTGCGCTATCCAGGGTCCTGCGGGGACAGCCAAGGGAGCGCGCGGGTGACGCAGCACATGGCCGAGACCAACCGGGTGGCGAGCAAGCGCGCCCAAGATCGGACCGACGGCCAGGCCGGCATGGACGCCGGCATGGACGCCGCCCAGGCGAGCCCCGCCTCGGCACACGCCGCGCCCCACGGGCTTTACGCCCCCGAAGTCCCCCTGCTCGCCCCGCCGCCCCCGGCCCCGCCCAGCGCCAGGGAGAAAGAAGCGGCCCAGGACGCCGCGGAGGCCGCCGCCAAGGCCGCGAAAGGCAAGGCCCGCGCCGAAGCCAAGGCGGCGCGGGCGGCCCTGAAGCAGCAGGAATTGGCCCGCACGAAGCTCCGGGCCAAGATCAAGATGACCGCCGTGGTGGTGGTCTGCCTGCTGTCGCCGGGCGTGGTGGGCATCATCCTGCACGCCGGGCTACACATGCCCAAGGGCCAGTCGACCCTGATCGCACTCGGCCTTTATCCGGTCTTCATCGCGGTGTTCGTCTATTTTCTCGTGCGCGCCCTCTTCAAGCCGGGGGCGGACAAGGATGCCGCCAGCGCGCCGCTGCCGCCGGACACCATGGACCCCGCCGGACGGGATGACCCTTCCCTGCTCGTCTAAAACGCGATCCGACCGGATGGGGTCCTGCAAAGGCTGTTTCGGGCGCGCGCCCTATGCGCCCGGCGCGGCGATGGCCGCCAACAGGCTGGCGCATGTGTCTTTCCAGGTGCGCAGCGGCGCGGCCTTGATGCGGGCGGCGCGGGCGGCGCGGTGGTCGGCATCGAAGGTCATGCGCCGCACGGCCGCATGAAGGGCGGCGGGGTCGGCGGGGTCCACATAATCGCACAGGTCGCCGCCCACCTCCGGCACGGAGGAGGCGTTGGAGGCGACGCACGGCTTGCCGAACCACAGGCTCTCGCCCACCGGCAGGCCCCAGCCTTCCATGAAGCTCGGGAATACCGTGAACAGGCAATTCTCATAAAGCCAGGCCAGTTCCCCGTCGCGCAGTCCGCTCAGCCACACCGCCTGCCCGCCGCACCAGCCGGTGGCGGCGCCGAACTGCATGAAGGCCTTGTAGTGCTCGGCGCTGCGGCCGGCGAAGACCAGCAGCGGCAGGTCGAAGGGATGCTCCTGCGCCAGGGCGTTCCACACCTTCAGCAAGGCGAGGGAATTCTTGCGGTCCTCGATGGTGCCCACGCACAGGACGAAGCGCTCGCCGGACAGCCGGCGCACCCCTTCCCGCGCCTCCGGCCCCTCCCCGTTGGGGATCACCACCTTGAAGGCGGGGGCGGGAAATTCATGGGCGAGCGGCACCACGGTGGCGGGGGGAACGGAGAGCCCGTGCTCGCCGGCGAAGCGCCGGACATCATTGAGTGTGGCGTTGGAATTGCACAGCAGGCGATCGGCGAGCGCGAGATAGGAGCGCAGGTAGGCGAGGAATTTCGGCGCCACCCCGTCGCCCACGAACTTGTTGCCGTACCAGGGAATGAGATCGTGCACGAAGACCGAGAGCTTGATGCCGGGGCGGGCCGCCTTCTGGCGGGCCAGCACATCCGCATAGCCCGCAAAGTTCCACACCGCCCCCAGCACCACCACATGGGCATTGGCGGGCAGGTCAACGGGCGACAGGCGGTTGCGGTAGCGCTTGTCCCACAGGGGGCGAATGTCCGTGCGGTAGACATGCTCGGCATATTTGAGCACGTAGCGCAGGCCCCGGAAGCCCTGGAGGCGCTTGGCCTTGGGCAAGGACAGGGAGAGCTGGCGCACCATCTCCTGCACGTTCGGCGCGCCCGCGTCCAGGAACCAGCCGAGCGGCAGTTCCACCATGTCCTGCGTCTGCGGTCGAAAGCAGAGGGCATGCACGCTGCCGGCCGGGCGATTCGCCGCAGCCGCCCGGATCACCTCGATGGCGAAGCGCTGGATACCGCTGGGCGTGGCATTGCCATGAAAGTAATCCACAAGATCCGTGGTATCAAAGTAGAGATGCTCTGGGATGGACGAGGTCGCATTCCCGGCTGCGGGAAGATCTTTCCCTGCAGTCTGGCCGCCGCGGTCCATCGCATGCATGAAAACGTCCTCTGACCGGTTCGCGAGCCGCTGCGCAGCGGCCGCATTGCTCAGGAGCGGGCGTCGGGCAGCCGGAGGAGCTGCACCTGTCCTAAGGAAAGCCCGCGCGCCCCGGCCGTGGTGTGCACCACAACATGGCCAGCGCCCGTTGGCAAATGCCGCAGCGGCGCGGCGAGTGCAAGGGGGCAGCGCGAGGCCAGGGAAGAGGCAAGGGGCGAGGTCAGGGACGGGGCGAAGGACGGCACCGGGACGACGGCGCGAATGGGGCGCACCGCGCCCGGGATGGGGGCGGCGCGCGCCGTCCCCATGTGTGATCGTGGGCCCAGGCCGGATCAGCCGAGCCGGTGGCTGCCCCGCGCGCCCGTTTCCAGCCAGGCCTTGGCGAGGCCCAGATCGGTCTGGGTGAGGCCGTGGCCGGAGGGCACCACCTTGTGCTCCACCTGCGCGCCCGCCGCCTGAAGGGTGGCCGCGAGGCGGGCGGCATTGTCCGCCGGCACGATGGGATCGAGGGCGCCGGACAGGATCAGCACCCGCTTGCCCGACAGGTCGGCCACGGGCGCCTCCTCCAGCGGCACCATGGCCCGCAGCAGGATGGCACCCGACAGCACCTCGGGCCGGCGATAGAGCATGGCGGCCGCGATGTTGGCACCGTTGGAGAAGCCCACCGCGAGCGGCGGCGCCAAGTCCTGGCGGGCCGCCACGGCGGCGACGAAATCCGCCAGTTCGTCGGCGCGGCGGCGCACGTCCTCATGGTCGAACACGCCCTCGGCGCGGCGGGCGAAGAAGCGCGGCATGCCATGCTCCAGCACCTTGCCGCGGGGCGAGAGCAAGGCGGCGCCGGGCGAGAGGGTGCGCCCGAGAGCCATGAGGTCATTCTCATCCCCGCCGGTGCCGTGCAGCAGCAGCAGCGGGGTGCGGCCGGGATGGGTGGCCGGCTCGAAGCGGTGGATGAAGGCGGCCCCTTCCGAGGCGAGCGCCGGTGCAAACGGGTCGGTCATGATGGACCTCCTGCCGCGCGGCCTTGGGGGCCGGCACGGCCATGGAATGATAGCCGAAGTGAGAAGCTTGGCGCACGCCGGGGTTGCGCGCGCAGCCGGGCGCGCCCGGGCGTTCCGGCGCGGTGTGCTGGCACCGCGCGCCGGTCTTTCGCCTCCGGTCGGCCGGATGGGCCCACCGGGGTGCAGGTCCGAGGGCGGGAGGCGCCAGGGGGCGCGGACCCTGCCCCCGGGGTTCGGCCTCAGGCGGCCTCGGGGCTCCGAAGGTCGGGCAGCACGCTCTCAATGTGAGCGCGGTGCGGCTCCAGGAAGGCGGGCAGCTTCAGCGCGGTGCCGAGGCTGTCGGCCGGCTCGTCCACGGCGAAGCCGGGCACGTCGGTGGCGATCTCGAACAGCACGCCGCCGGGCTCCCGGAAATAGACGGAGCGGAAATAGTTCCGGTCCTTCTGCTCGGTGGTGCGGATGCCGTGATTGTCGGCCAACCGCTTCACCATGGCCTCCTCGGCCGCGTCATCGGCGGCGCGGAAGGCGATATGGTGCACCGAGCCGCCGCCCTGGCGACCGCGCAGGAAATTGCCGACCCCGTGCAGGTCAACCACATTGCCCAGAAGGGCATCGGTGGCATAGCGCACATAGGCGCCCTCGCGGGCCACTTCCTTGAAGCCGAACACGTCGGTCAGGATGGCCGCCGTGGGGGCGATGTCGGCCAGCAGGAGGCCAACGCCCTTGAGGCCGCGAATGGCCGCTTCCGCCGGCACGTCGGACCCCGCCCAGCCGGGCTCCAGCTCGGCGCCGGGCACGCCCACCAGGGCAAGCCGCATGCCGTCCGGGTCGGAGAAGGCGAGCATGGTCTCGCCGAAGCGCTTCACCGGCGCCTCATGCTTGACCCCCTTCTCCACGAAGCGGTGGGTCCAATAGCCGATGGACGCCTCCGGCACGCGGAACATGGTGCCCTGCGTCTCCCCCACCCCGAGCCGGCCGGGCGCCACATGGGCCCAGGGGAAGAAGGTGAGGATGGAGCCGGGGGCGGCGGCCGCGTCGCCGTAATAGAAGTGATAGGTGCCGGGATCGTCGAAATTCACCGTCTTCTTGACCAGGCGCAAGCCGAGAACACCGGCATAAAAGGCGATGTTCCGGGGGGCGGCGCCGGAGATGGCGGTAACATGATGGAGGCCGTTGGTGGTCATCTCGATCTCCTGAAGGGGTGTGGTTTCTGTTGAGATGAGATTTAGTGCAATGAGACCGCGGCTTCCACCTAAACTCCATTGCATCTATGCAAGAGAAAAGTGGTGCCGACGCATCCCTATTTTGCGCAAGAGACTGATTTCAAAAGAAAAAGGCCCAGCGGATGCCGGGCCTTCCCTGTTTCACGTGCAACAGCCGAGCTCTCAGGCCAGCAGTTCCGCCAAGGTCCGCGCCACCACCTCGGTGGCGATCCTCAGGTCCGAAAGCCGCAAATTCTCATCCGCCCGGTGCCCATTGGCCTCCTCGATGGTCCGAGGTCCGGCGCCATAGAGCACCACCGGGAAGCCCGCCTCCGCATAAAGGCGCGCATCGGTGTAGAGCGGCACGCCCTTGGCCGGAACGGGCTCGCCAATCACCGCCTCCGCATGGCGCCGGAGCGCATCGGACAGCCGCACCGAGCCCTCGCTCGGCACCAGCGGGCGGGCCAGCAGGATGCGCCGCACATGCACCTTGGCTTCGGGGAAAGCTTCCGCCGCGCTGGAAATCACGGCCTTCACCTCCGCTTCCACCGCCTCGGGGATCTCCTCGGGAATGATGCGCCGGTCGAGGCGGAAGGTGATCCGGTCGGGCACCACATTGGTGTTGATGCCACCGGAAATCAGCCCCACCGTGATCTGCGGCGAGCCGATGCCCTCCACCTTCGAGACCTGGGCCGGCAAGGTCGCCCGATAGGCATAGAGCGCCCCGAGAATGCCGGTGGCCGCCTCCAGGGCGTCAACGCCGGTGAAGGGCAGCGCCGCATGGGCGGACCTGCCTTCCACCTCCACCTCCAGGTGCAGGCAGCCATTGTGGGCCACCACCACCGCATAGGAGAAGCCGGCGGACAGCACGAGGTCGGGCTTGGTGAGGCCCTCCTCGATGATCCAGCCGGGCCCCACCTCGCCGCCGATTTCCTCGTCATAGGTGAAATGCAGCTCAACCGTCCCCTTGAGCGGCAGGCCGGAGCGCTTCAGGGCATCGAGGGCGAAGGCATAGGTGGAGAAGTCGGACTTGGAGACGGCGACGCCGCGCCCGTACATCACCCCGTCCACCACCTCGGCGCCATAGGGATCGCGGCTCCAGCCCTCGCCGGGGGGCACTACGTCGCCATGGGCGTTCAGCGCGATGGTCGGCCCCTCGCCGAAGCGATGGCGGATGATGAGGTTGGTGGCGGTCACCATGCCCGCCGCGCGGGTGCGCTCGGCCGGCACCGCATGGCGCTCCACCTCATAGCCGAGGCCTTCCAAGAGCTCGGCAGCCCGCGCCGCATGGGGCGCGCAATCGCCGGGGGGATTGTCGGAGGGCACCTTCACCAGCTCGGCGAGGAAGGCCTTCTGCTCCTCGAAGCGCGCGTCGATGAGGGCACCGAGCCCGGGCGACGTCGTTTGGGTCATGGAAATGGGTCCTTCATGCATGCCCGCCCGGCATGGGGCCGGGCGGCTTCAAGGTCAAGGAGAGCAGCGGCGAAGCGCCGCCGGTCTCATCGAAAACACGCCGGCCTCAACGAGTCTTGGGCTCCGGCGCCTCCGCCCAGGCCTTCAGCACCGCCCGGTCCTCCGGGCTGATGTCGGTGACATTGTTGGGCGGCATGGCGTGGGTGAGCACCGCCTGCATCAGGATCAACGGCTTGTTGCGGGCGATCTCGGCCGGGCTGTCCAGGAGAATGCCCCGCGGCGGGACGGCGATGCCCTCATATTGGGGGGTCGGATTGTGGCACATGGCGCACCGGCCCATGACGATGTTCTGGACGTCCTCCGGCACCTTGACGACGGGCACCGGCGCGGCCACAGCCGTGGAGGTGAGCGGCGGCAGGCCGAGCGCGAGGCGGGCCGCCGGCGAGGTGGTGGCGGTGAGCACCATGGCCGCCGCCAGGCACAGGAAGGCGACGATCCAGCACCAGCCGAAGCCCGGCTGGCCGGCATGCTTCTTGTTGAAATAGACCCGCACCACCGCCCCGCCCACCAGCGCCAGGGCCACGTTCACATAGGCATAGGGGGTGGAATAGGTGAGCGGATAATGGTTGGAGATCATCAGGAAGATGACCGGCAGGGTGAAGTAATTGTTGTGGGACGAGCGCAGCTTGCCGATCTTGCCATAGATCGGGTCCGGCTCCTGCCCGGCTTTCAGCGCCGCCACCACCTTGCGCTGGTTGGGAATGATGACGCAGAACACGTTGGCGGTCATGATGGTGGCCATCAGCGCGCCGGTATGGATGAAGGCACCCCGCGGCGAAAACACCTGCTGGAACAGATAGGCCATCAGCACCACGAAGACGAAGACGATGATGCCCACCAGCACATCGTTGCGCCCGAGCGGCGAGTGGCACAGCAGGTCGTAGAACACCCAGCCTGCGAAGATGCCGCCGAGCCCGATGGCCATGGCGGTGAGCGGCGACATGTTCATGACCGCCGGATCGATCAGGAAGAGGTTGGCCTGATAGTAATAGACCCACATCAACAGGAAGAAGCCGGAGATCCAGGTCGAGTAGGACTCCCACTTGTGCCACATGAGGTGGCGCGGGAGATTGTCGGGCGCCACCAGATATTTCTTCACCTGGTAGAAGCCACCGCCATGCACCTCCCAGGCCTCGCCGCCCTTGCCCTTGGGGATGTCCGGGGAGGGCCGCAGCGCCGCGTCCAGGTGCATGAAATAGAAGGACGAACCGATCCAGGCCATGCCGGTGATGATGTGCGTCCAGCGCAGCAGCAGACTGCCGAACTCGTGCAGGAGGGGTTCCATGTCAGGCGGACCTTTGGAGGAAGAGAAGAGGGGGACGGCGGCGCCGGACCTTTCGTCCGCCGCCCGATGGACCATAAGCTGACGCCGGGCAAGAGGCCGGCCGGCGCGCGGCGGGCCGGCGGGGGAGCCGGGCACCATGCTTGAGAATATGCGGGCCTTCGTCCAGGCGGTGGAGAGCGAGAGCTTCTCCGAAGCCGGCCGGCGCCTGCGCCTGTCCGCGAACGTGGTCAGCCACCGCATCCAGATGCTGGAAAAGCACCTGGGCTGCCGGCTGTTCAACCGCACCACCCGGCGCATGAGCCTGACCGAGCAGGGCCGCGTCTTTTACGAGAACATCACCGAAGCCCTGCGCCTCATTGAGGCGGCCGAATCCAACGTCACAGAACTGGGCGCCATGCCGCGCGGCGGTCTCAGGGTCACGGCGCCCCTCCATCTGGGCCGCCGCCTCGTCGCTCCCGTGGCGGCCCGCTACCAGGACGCCCATCCCCAGATCGACGTGCGCCTGCGGCTGTCCGAACACACGCTGGACCTGATCGCGGAATCGGTGGACCTGGCCCTGCGCCTCGCCACCTTCGAGGATTCCAGCATGATTATGCGCAAAGTGGCGCGCATCGACCGGGTCGCGTGCGCCGCCCCCGATTATCTGGCGCGCTGCGGGGTGCCGCAGACGCCTTCCGACCTGTTGCGCCATCAATGCCTGCTCCTCCGCTTTGCCGGGGCCCGTGAATTCCGCTGGACCCTGACCGACCAAGGCAAGGAGCTTGCCGTTCCGGTCTCGGGCCATCTGGAGGCCGATGACGGCGACGTGCTCACCGTCTGGGCCATGGAAGGGCGCGGCATCGTGGTGAAGCCGCGCTTCGAGGTGGCGGACGCCCTCGCCGACGGGCGCCTGGTGCCGGTGCTGGCGAGCCACCCGCCGGTCAGCGTCACCCTCGCCGTGCTTTATCCCGCCCGGCAATTGGTGCCGCTGAAGGTGAAGGCCTTCGCCGACATGCTGCTGGAGGAAGGCCGGCGCTTCCTGTCCCGCGAGCTGGCCAAGATCGGCGAGAAACTCACCGGCTAGAGGATGCGCCGATCAGCATGCACCGCGAGCTGATCGGATCACGCATTCTCCCTCAATGAGTTAGAGGGCGATTCCCCGATCAGATTGAGGTGATCTGATCGGATGGCGCTCCAGGCGCGCCGGCCCTTGGCGCGGAAGGGCCGGCGCGGCTCACCTCAGTGCGCCTCCGCCTGCTTGGCGGCCGCCACGATCTCCTCCACCGAGGCCGACTTCACCCCGTTGAAGAAGACATTGAGCAGCACCGCCACGATAGCCGAGAGCAGGATGCCGGACTCCAGCAGCGGGTGCAGTTCGTGGGGCAGGTTCTTGAAGAAGTTGGGCGCCACCAGCGGGATCATGCCGAAGCCCACCGAAAGGGCCACGATGAACAGGTTGAAGCGGTTGGTCTTGAAGTCCACGGCGGTGAGGATGCGCGCGCCGGTGGCCGCCACCATGCCGAACATCACCAGCCCCGCGCCACCCAGCACCACATTGGGCACCGCCTCCACCAGCGCCGCCATTTTGGGCAGAAGCCCAAGAAGCAGCATGATGACGCCGCCCGCCACCGTCACCCAGCGTGAGCGCACCCCGGTCACCCCAACCAGACCCACATTCTGGGAGAAGGAGGTGTAGGGGAAGGTGTTGAAGATGCCACCGATGAGGGTGCCAAAACCGTCCGCCCGCAGGCCCTTGGCCAGCGCCTTCTGGTCCACCGGCTTGCCGGTGATGTCCGAGAGCGCCAGGAACATGCCAAGCGATTCGATCATCACCACCACCATGACGATGCACATGGTCACGATGGGCACCAGGTGGAATTGCGGCACGCCGAAATGAAACGGCACGATCACGTCGAACCAGGGGGCGGAGGCCACCTTCTCGAAGTGCATGATGCCCAGCACGGTGGCGAGCACGGCGCCAGCAACGATGCCCAGCAGCACCGCCACATTGGCGATGAACCCCTTGCCCCACTTGATGAGGCTGAGGATCACCAGCATCACGAACAGCGAAATGCCGAGCCCCTGGAGCTGGCCATAGGCGGGATTGGCAACCTGCACGGTCTCCCCGTTCACCACCTTGGTGAACATGGGAATGCCCCCGCCCGCCCAATTGATGCCCACCCGCATCAAGGAGATGCCGATGACCATGATGATGGTCCCGGTCACCACCGGCGGAAACAGCGGCAAGAGCCGGCTGACAAAGGGCGCCACCAACAGCCCGAACAGGCCGGCGGCAATCACCGAGCCATAGATGCCCAGAAGCCCGATGGACGGGTCCGCCGCCATGGACAGCATCGGTCCCACCGAGGCAAAGGTGACGCCCATCATCACCGGCAGGCGAATGCCAACGCCGAACAGCCCGAGGCATTGGGCCAGCGTGGCGATGCCGCAGGCGAACAGGTCGGCACTGATGAGAAAGGCCACATCCTCGGGCGGCAGCTTGAGGGCTCGGCCGATGATGAGCGGAACGGCGACGGCGCCGGCATACATGACAAGGACGTGCTGAAGACCGAGCGCAACCAATTTCGGCGCTGGCAGCATCTCGTCCACTGGGTGAACGGCTGAAGACATGGAGACCCCCTGGAAAAGGTCAGACTACTCAAGGATTTTGCGGTTCTTGGCGGCGGTCTGCGCCGTCGCTGCATTGCATCACACGCAATTTCTCCGGCGAAGAAAACGGGCCGGAAAATCAGAATATCTTCCGACTTAATCGGAAAATGAGTTCGCACGGTCCGGGTTATGCTGGGGCGCGATGAGGCTTGGTGCCGAAGGAGTCTGAGATGGGTCGTCTATCGACGCATGTGCTGGACACGGTGCGGGGCAAACCCGCCTCGGGCGTTCAGATCGAGCTTTTCCGCATTGCAGCGGACGGCACCCGCTCCCTGCTGACCGCCTGCGCCACCAACGCGGACGGTCGCACCGACGCCCCCCTCCTGTCAGGGGAGGCATTTAAGGCTGGCACCTATGAGCTGGTGTTCCAGATCGGCCTCTATTTTGCCGCCACCGGCGCCCCAACGGCGGAGCCGCCCTTCCTGGATGTGGTGCCGCTGCGCTTCACCCTGGCGGACGAGGGGCATTATCACGTGCCGCTCCTGTGCTCGCCCTGGGCCTATTCCACCTATCGCGGCTCCTGATCCCATCCGCTGAGAAGGCCGACCCCAATGACCGACCAGCCCTATCCCCGCGACCTTATCGGCTATGGCCGCAACGCGCCCCATCCCCGCTGGCCGGGGGATGCGCGGATCGCGGTGCAGTTCGTCATCAATTACGAGGAGGGCGGCGAGAACTCGATCCTGCATGGGGATGCGGCCTCGGAGGCCTTCCTGTCCGAGATCGTCGGCGCCCAGCCCTGGCCGGGCCAGCGGCATATGAACATGGAGTCCATCTACGAATATGGCTCCCGGGTGGGCTTCTGGCGCCTGCACCGGCTGTTCACCGAGCGCAACATGCCGCTGACGGTCTATGGCGTCGCGACCGCTTTGGCGCGCAACCCCGAGGCGGTGGCAGGCATGAAGGATGCGGGCTGGGAGATCGCCAGCCACGGCTACAAATGGGTGGACTATAAGGACGTGCCCCGCGAGACCGAGCGGGCGCACATCCTGGAGGCGATCCGGCTGCACACCGAGGTGACCGGGTCCCGGCCGCTGGGCTTTTACCAGGGCCGCACCTCCGAGAACTCGACGCCGCTGGCCATGGAGGAAGGCGGCTTCGTCTATTCCGCCGACACCTATGCGGACGAACTGCCCTATTGGATCGAAGGGCCCAAAGGCCCGTTCCTCATGGTGCCCTATACGCTCGACGCCAATGACATGCGCTTCTCCATTCCCGCCGGCTTCTCGGCGGGAGACCAGTTCTTCACCTATCTGAAGGACAGCTTCGACCTGCTCTATGCGGAAGGCGCGCGTGCCCCCCGGATGCTCTCCATCGGGCTGCACAACCGCCTGGTGGGCCGGCCGGGCCGCGCCGCCGCGCTGGCGCGCTTCTTGGATTACATCCAGGGCCATGCGGGCGTGTGGGTGGCGCGGCGCATCGACATTGCCCGCCACTGGATCGCCCATCATCCCCCTCAAGGTGGGTACGTGCCGAGCCGCCTCTCCAAGGCGCTGTTCGTGGAACGCTTCGGCGGCGTCTTCGAGCACTCGCCCTGGATCGCGGAAGGCGCTTATGAGGCGGGGCTTTCGACGGTGGACAACACGGCGCAAGGTCTTCACGCCGCCATGTCCAAGGTGCTGCGCGCGGCAAGCCGCGACCGGCAGATGGGCGTCGTCCACGCCCATCCCGACCTCGCTGGCAAGCTCGCTGCCGCCAAGCTGCTCACCGCCGACAGCGCGCAGGAGCAGGCCTCCGCCGGCCTCGACCGTCTCACCGCCGAGGAGAAGGCCCGCTTCACCGCCCTCAACACCGCTTATCTTGAGAAGTTCGGCTTCGTCTTCATCATGGCCATTCGCGGCCGCTCCAAGGAAGAGATCGTCGCCGCCTTCGAGCGCCGGCTCGGCCATGATGCCGAGACGGAATTCCAGGAAGCGCTCGCCCAGATCGAGAAGATCGCCCTCCTGCGCCTGGAACAGATATTGCCGGGAGGTGCCGCATGATCCGCACCGAAGCCTCCAAGGCCCAAACCGCTCCCGCCGAACCCGAGCCCCTGGCCGGCGAGACCATCACGGCCCGCCTGAAGGAACTGGCGGCCTTCACCGATGTACCGGGCGAGATGACCCGCTTGTCCCTGTCCCCTGCCCATAAGAGGGCGGCGGCGCAGGTGGCCTATTGGTTTCGCGCCGCCGGCATGAACCATGTGCACATGGACGCCACCGGCACCATTGTCGGCCGCTATGCCGCCGATCGGCCGGACGCCAGGACGCTGATCATCGGCTCGCACATCGACACCGTGCGCAATGCCGGCATCTATGACGGCAATCTCGGCGTCCTAGTGGGCATCGCCGCCGTCGACCAGCTGCGCCGGGAAGGCCGGCGCCTGCCCTTCGCCGTAGAGGTCGCCGCCTTCGCCGATGAGGAAGGTGTGCGCTTCTTGTCCACCCTCTCCTCCTCCAAGGCCTTTGCCGGGCGCTTCGATCCCAAGTGCCTGGAGGACGTGGACAGCGCCGGCATTTCCCGGCACGAAGCGCTTCGGACCTTCGGCGCGCCGGTGGACACGGTGGCCCAATGCACCCGGACACCCGAAGAGACGCTGGGCTATGTGGAAGTGCATATCGAACAGGGACCGGTGCTTGAAGCGCTGAACCTGCCGCTGGGCATCGTCACCGGCATCGCCGGTGCCTCCCGCGCCTCCATCCGCCTCAAGGGCCAGGCCGCCCATTCCGGCACCATGCCCATGCCCATGCGCCAGGACGCGCTGGCGGCGGCCGCCGAGATCATTCTCGCGGTGGAAGCCCGTGGCCGGGCGGACGTGACGCCGCACTCCCTGGTGGCGACGGTGGGAACGCTGACCATCGCCGGCAGTGCCGTGAACGTGGTGCCGGGTGAGGTGGTCTTCTCCATCGACGTGCGTTCCTCGGACGACGAAACGCGGCGCGCCGCCGTGGCCGACATCACCAGCGTCATCGAAGCCATCGCGGCCCGTCGCGGCATCACGCCCTTCATCTCCTGGGGCCACGATGCACCGGCCGCGCCCTGCGACGAGAGGCTGAAGGCGCGCCTGTCCGAGGCGGTTGCCTCCCTCGGCCTGCCCGTCCATCACCTGCCGTCGGGCGCGGGGCACGATGCCATGGTGTTCCGCGACGTGCTGCCCATGGCCATGATGTTCGTGCGGTCCTTCAATGGCAGCCACAATCCGAAGGAATATGCGGCGCCGGAGGATATCGGCCTGGCCGCCCGCGCCCTTCATGCCTTTCTCCTGCGCCTCGCGTAGGAGGAGATCGGGGCGCCCTGACCCCCAACGCAAAACGGCCGGCGCATGCGCCGGCCGCTCCGTTTGCTCGGAAGAACCTCAACCCAGGACGGGCATCACGAACTCCGCCCCGGTGCGCACGCCGCCAGGCCAGCGGGCGGTGGTGGTCTTCAGGCGGGTATAGAAGCCGACGCCCTCCAGGCCGTAGACGTTGCGATCACCGAAAATGGACCGCTTCCAGCCGCCGAAGGAGTGATAGGCGATCGGGACCGGGATCGGCACATTGATGCCCACCATGCCGGCCTGGACGCCATAGTCGAACGCGCGGGCGGCATCGCCGTCGCGGGTGAAGATGGCGGCGCCATTGCCGTACTCGTGCTCATTCACCAACTTCAGCGCATCATCGAAGCCAGGCACGCGCACCACGGACAGGACGGGTCCGAAGATCTCCTCCTTGTAGATGCGCATGTCGGCGGTGACGTTGTCGAACAGACAGCCCCCCACATAATAGCCGTTTTCATAGCCCTGGAGCTTGAGATCGCGGCCATCCACCACCAGGTCCGCGCCTTCGGCGACACCCAGATCCACATAAGAGCGCACCTTGGCCAGATGCTCCCTGGTGACAAGGGGGCCCATTTCGGAGGCCGGATCATTGCCGGGACCGACCTTGAGCGCGCGGACGCGGGGCGCGAGGCGCTCCATGAGGGCGTCGCCCACGCCCCCAACGGCCACCGCCACCGACACCGCCATGCAGCGCTCTCCGGCCGAGCCATAGCCCGCGCCCATCAGCGCATCCACGGTCTTGTCCAGGTCCGCGTCGGGCATCACCACCATGTGGTTCTTGGCGCCGCACAGGGCCTGCACGCGCTTTCCGTGGGCAGCGGCGGTCTTGTAGACGTACTCACCAATGGCGGTGGAGCCGACGAAGCTCACGGCGGCCACCTTCGGGTGTGACAGCAGGGTGTCCACCGCTTCCTTGTCGCCGTTCACCACATTGAAAACGCCCTTGGGCAGGCCGGCTTCGGCGAGGAGGTCCGCCAGGCGGAGCGCCGTGCTCGGATCCTTCTCGGAGGGCTTCAGCACAAAGGTGTTGCCGGTGGCGATGGCCATGGGGAACATCCACATGGGCACCATGGCCGGGAAGTTGAACGGCGTGATGCCGGCGCACACGCCCACCGGGTGGCGCATGGAGAAGGTGTCGATGCCCCGGCCCACCTGGTCGGAGAACTCGCCCTTCAGCAGGTGGGGGATGCCGCAGGCAAATTCCACCACCTCGATGCCGCGGACCAGCTCGCCCTTGGCATCGTCCACCGTCTTGCCGTGCTCGCGGGAGATCAGCGCCGCCAGCTCGTCCATGTGATGGTCCAGCAGGTCCTTGAACTTGAACATGACGCGGGCACGGGCCGGCGCGGGCGTCGCCGCCCAGGACGGCAGCGCCTGGGAAGCCGCCTGCACGGCCTCGTCAACGGTCGCCGCCGAGGCGAGAAAAACCTCGCCAATCTGCTCGCCGGTGGCGGGGTTGAAGGTGGGAGCGGAACGGCCCGAACCGCTCACATGCTGGCCGGCAATATAATGTCCGATGGTGGTCACGGCGTCCTCCAGAACTCTCGGCGGGTGTCTGGTGCGCAGAGAACATCTGGCAATTGCGCGGAGCAATGCCTAACATCCCGGACACGTTGTGCAAAAATAGGCGTAGCCGATGAATTGGGACCATGCGCGCATCTTCCTCGCCGTGGCCCGCGCCGGCCAGATGCTGGCCGCCGCCCAACGCCTGAAGGTAGACCACGCCACCGTGACCCGCCGGATCAATGCCCTGGAGGCCGATCTCGGTGCGCGAGTGTTCGAGCGGCGGACCACAGGCTGCACGCTCACAGCGGTGGGTGAGCGCTTCCTGGCCGTGGCGGAGCGGGTGGAAAGCGAGATGATCCGCGCCAGGTCCGACCTCGGCAATGCCGACTTGAAACTGGAAGGCACCATCCGCATCGGAGCCCCGGATGCCCTCGGCACCTATTTTCTGGCCCCGAGGCTGCCGCGCTTTGCCGCGCCGCACCCTAACCTCGTGGTGCAACTGGTGCCCCTGCCCAGGGCCTTCTCCCTGTCGAAACGGGAGGCGGACATCGCCATCACCATCGAGCGCCCCTCCGAAGGGCGGCTGTTCGTGCGCCGCCTGACAGACTATTCCCTCTCCGTCTATGCCTCCCGCGCCTACTTGGATGAGACCGGCCCCATCAGGTGCGAAGCGGACCTGAAGGACCGCACGCTGGTCACCTATGTGCAGGACCTCGCCTACAGCCCCGGCCTTGACTATATGGGCGCGTTGGTGGAGCTCTGCGCCCGGCGCTTCGAGTGCGCCAGCGCAGTGGGCCAGCTGGAAGCGGTGCGCGCCGGAGGGGGCGTCGCCATCCTTCACGATTATGCGGCAGCCCCTCACGAGGATCTCGTTCCGGTGCTTCCACAGGTGCGTTTCGAGCGCGCCTATTGGCTGGTGGTGCACGCGGATATGCGGGACCTGCGTCGGATCGCCCAGACCGAGGACTTCATCGTCGAAGCCGTCCGGCAGGAGCGGGACGCCTTTCTTCCGGGGCGCGGCTCAGGGTGATTCCCAGCTTCCAAGCGCCAAGGCGCGTTGAAAAGAGGATCCGCCTCCCGGCTGTCATCGTAGCAGGCGCGCAAGAGATGGTTGAATCCCCCGAGGGATACGATCAGATTGCTATGCAATCCGCCTCTTGTGTGCGCTACAGGAGAATTGCCGCGCGCATCCGCGCCGGCTGTGACGGACAAACAGATGGACGATCGGATCTCCAAACCGGCCGCCGCGTCGGGCCGCGACTTCAAGGTGGCCCGCCTTGCCGCCCCTCTGCGCCATTCGGTGGTGGAAAGCATCCGCGACGCCATCGCGCTCGGCCGCTTC
Source organism: Aquabacter sp. DMC10 (assembly GCF_056314145.1). NCBI lineage: Bacteria > Pseudomonadati > Pseudomonadota > Alphaproteobacteria > Hyphomicrobiales > Xanthobacteraceae > Aquabacter > Aquabacter sp. DMC10. The sequence goes on from NZ_JBQUYX010000002.1 coordinate 749,819, forward strand.
ACCACCGGCGAGCGGCTGCCGGAACGGGCGCTCTGCGAACTCACAGGGGTCAGCCGCACATTGGTACGCGAGGCCCTGCGGCAATTGGAATCCGAAGGCCTCATCATCGTCGTGCCTCATAGAGGGCCCATCGTCGCCGGCGTGACGGCTGAGCAAGCCGAAGGCATCTACCAGGTGCGCGCCGAGCTGGAAGGGCTGGCAGCCGAGCGTTTCGCCGCCAAAGCCGGCCCGTCTGAAAAGAAGGCTCTCAAGGCCGCCTTCCGCCAGTTGAAGACCGCCCTGAGTTCCGCCGATCCGCTCGATCGGATCAATGCCAAGAACCATTTCTATGACTGCCTGATCGAAGGCGCCGGCAACGAAGCGCTGGGCCAGGCTCTCAATATGCTGAATGCGCGGATCACGGTCCTGCGGGCCACCTCCCTTCAGACCCCCGGGCGCGGCAAGGAGAGCATTGCGGAGCTGAGTGAACTGGTGGATGCACTGATGGACGGCGATGCCGTCGCAGCCCGCGCGGCCGCGGTGCGTCACGTGGCGAAGGCGGCCGAGGTCGCGCTCCTGAATCTGCGCCGCCAAGACGCTGCCAAGCCCGCGTGACCTTGTTTTCGTCGCAGCCGGGCCTTATCGGCAGGGCCAGCATTATGCGACGCAACGAGGTCTGACATGTCGAAGCCTTCCCTTGCCATGCTCGTCGTTCTCGATGGATGGGGATGGCGCGAGGAAGAGGCGGACAATGCGGTGCGCCTCGCGCGGACGCCCAACTTCGACCGGCTCTATGCCGCCTCCCCCCACGCCTTCCTGAGCACCTCCGGCCTGGATGTGGGCCTGCCGCCCGGACAAATGGGCAATTCGGAAGTGGGGCATCTCAATCTCGGCGCCGGGCGGGTGGTGATGCAGGACCTGCCGCGCATCGACGCGGCCATCGCGGATGGCGAGCTGGCCCGACGCATCGAGGAAAGCGGGCTCGTCTCTGCTCTCAAGCAGACCGGCGGCACCTGCCACATCATCGGCCTCATGTCGCCCGGCGGCGTCCATGCCCACCAGGACCACGCGGTGGCAGTGGCCAAGATCTTGCGCGAGCGGGACATTCCGGTGGCCGTCCACGCCCTGACTGACGGCCGCGACACGGCGCCTCGCTCGGCGGCCGAGGCATTGGGCAAGCTGAATTCCGACCTGCCTGAAGGCGCGCCCATCGTCACCGTCTGCGGCCGCTATTTCGCCATGGACCGCGACAAGCGCTGGGAGCGCGTGAAGCGCGCCTATGATTTGCTGGTGCGAGGAGAGGGCGCGCCGCGCGCAAACGCCGTGGCGGCGGTGAACGCGGCCTATGCGGCCGATGTGTCGGACGAGTTCATCGAGCCGGCCGTGATCGGGGCCTATGCCGGCATGAAGGACGGCGACGCCATCCTGTGTACCAATTTCCGCGCCGATCGGGCCAGGGAGTTGCTGGACGCCCTGCTCCTGAAGGCCTTTGACGGCTTCGACAGGGGCACGCCGGTCAGCTTCTGTGCCGCAGCTGGCATGGCTTCCTATGGCAGCGACCTCGACCAGGTGATGGTGACGCTGTTCCCGCGCCAGTCGCTTGAAAAGGGGCTCGGAGAGGTGGTGGCGCAAGCCGGCCTTGCCCAGGTGCGCGCGGCGGAGACGGAGAAATACCCGCACGTCACCTACTTCCTCAATGGCGGCCGCGAGACGCCCTATCCGGGGGAGGACCGCATCCTGGTGCCCTCACCGAAGGTCGCCACCTATGACCTTCAGCCCGAGATGTCCGCCCCGGAGTTGACCGAAAAGGTCCTGGAGGCCATCCGCTCCGGCACATACAGCCTGATCGTGCTCAACTATGCCAATCCCGACATGGTCGGCCACACCGGCTCCCTGCCCGCCGCCATCAAGGCGGTGGAGACCGTGGATACCGGCCTTGGCAAGCTGGCGGACGCGGTGCTGGAGATGGGGGGCAGCCTCCTGGTGACCGCCGACCACGGCAATTGCGAACTCATGCGGGATCCGCAGACCGGCAATCCCCACACCGCCCACACCACCCATCCGGTGCCCATCTTCCTCGCTGGCCGCCCTGGCGTGAGGCTGGCGGACGGTAGGCTGGGGGATGTGGCGCCCACCATGCTGGCCCTGATCGGCCTGCCGCAGCCGGCGGAGATGACGGGCACGTCGCTGCTGCGCTCCGCTTGACCTGCGAGGGGGGCGAGCGCGCCGGCCCTCTCCCTTCGACCGTGTGATCCGTTCTGGAGAGGGTCGTGCGACATTTCCCGCCGCAGCGCATTGTCTGCCTGACCGAGGAGACGGTCGAGACGCTTTATCTGCTGGGAGAGGATCATCGCATTGTCGGGGTGTCCGGCTATGCGGTGCGCCCGCCGCGGGTGCGGCGGGAAAAGCCACGGGTGTCCGCCTTCACCTCGGCGGACATCCCCAAGATTTTGAGCCTGAATCCCGATCTCGTCCTGACCTATTCCGATCTGCAGGCGGACATCGCCGCTGCCCTGGTGCGCGCCGGGCTCGCGGTGCACGCGTTCAACCAACGGGATGTGGCGGGCATCCTCGCCATGATCCGCACTCTTGGAGCCCTGGTGGGCGCGGGGGAAAAGGCGAACGCGCTCGCAGACAGCCTGCAGGATCGACTGGAAGGCCTAGCGCGCGTCGTACCGGCCGGTCCGCGGCCGGCCGTCTACTTCGAGGAATGGGATGATCCGCAGATCTCTGGCATCGGCTGGGTCAGCGAACTCATCGAAATCGCCGGCGGGCGCGATGTGTTCGGACACCTTTGCAGGCAACCTGCAGCACGGGATCGGATTGTGTCACCAGAAGCGGTGGTCGCCGCCGCGCCCGATGTCATCCTGGCCTCCTGGTGCGGGAAGCGAGTGGCGAAAGACAAGATCGCCACCCGGAACGGCTGGTCGCGCATTCCGGCGGTTGAACAGGGCCGGATCATCGAGATCAAGTCGCCTTTGATCCTTCAACCGGGCCCGGCGGCACTAACCGACGGATTGGATGCCATCCGGGCGGCGTTGGCGGCTTGCCGCGAAGAGATCTCCGAACCGGCGGCACCTGCCGTTGCGACCGGAGGGAGTTGAACGCACACAACCACAAAGTCTTCACCCGCCCGGCTCAGGGCCTGCGGCTAAACGATCGGCGCCACGGAGAGGGGCAGCTCTCGCTCCCCCGTCCGTATCCCATATGGGAGATGACAGGCTTCAACGGTCTCTCATGGAGGCGGTGAAACGATCCACCACGGGCGCAATCAGGAACTGCAAGGCCGTGCGCTCCCCAGTTGGCATGAACACCGTAGCCTGCATGCCGGGAATGATGCGATCCCTGAGTTCCGGTATGATCGTTGACCGGTCGACGGAGACCTCCGCGGCATAATAGGGCCCCCGATCCTTGTCCTCGATCACGTCCTGGGACAGCGTCTCCAGCTTGCCTTTGATCATCTCGCTCTTGAATTCCCGGAACTGGCTGAACTGGATGTCCACGTCCTCTCCCGAGCGGACACGGTCCACATCCATCGGGTCAACCCTGGCGCGGAGCACCAGGACGTCGGACGATGGAACGATTTCCATGATGACATCGCCGGGGCGAACCACGCCCCCTAAAGTAAAGACCTTCATGGACTGAACAGAGCCAGACACAGGGGCCGTAATATCAACGCGCTTGAGACTGTCCCGGGCCACGATAATCTGCTGGGTGAGATCTCCAATGTTCTTGCGCACGTCTGGAAGGGCCGCAGCCGCTTCTTGAACATAGGCCTTGCGCAATTGGTCTGCAGTGGCGGTCAATTCCTTGACCTTGTCTTCCGCTTGGGAGATCGACACCACGGCACCGTCAATGGCGCCTTGAAGGCCAGATTCTTGGCGTTGCAAGGCCGTAACCCGTGGCAAGGCCACAAAGCCTTTTTTGTAGAGGGTCATCACCCCCTCTAACTCGCTCTTCACCGTCACAAGCTGGTCTTCAGATGTCTTCTTGGTGATCGCCGCCTGCTCGATCTGCTTCTGCGCCTGACTGAGCTGGGCATCGATGACATCCAGAGAACTCTGGAGCGTGGCCAAGCGGCTTTCGAACTGACGCTTGTTGTCACTGATGGCTGCGGCCACCTGTGGATCGGACGCCAAGCTCGTGACCTTGTCGGGAAAAGTCACCTGCTTGGCCAAGGATCGCTGCGCGTCCAGGCGCGCTTCCTGGGCAAGTGCCTGGGCGAGTTGCTTCTCATAGGTTTCGGCGGCCGCCAGACTGCGGGTCGGATCGAGCCGCAGAAGCACATCGCCCTTCTTTACGACGCTCCCGTCGCGCACGAGAATCTCCCGTACGATGCCGCCTTCGAAGTGCTGAATCTCCTTACGGTTGGAAGAAACAGACACCACGCCAGGCGCCAGCACTGCGCCATCTATCCGAGCAACGGCAGCCCAGGTGAAGGTCACGACCACGGTAAAGACCATGATGGCATAGCCGTAAGACAGAACAGACTTCCAATCACCAGGTGCGATTGGTGCATGTTCGATAAGAAGATCGTCGTTCATCACTCACGCCCCTCCGCACTGCCGCCAATGACGGTAAGGTTAGGTTGCGCCTTCAGGCGCGGGAGACGATTGACGATCTGGTCTCGCTCACCAAATGCCTGGACCGCACCGCCATTGAGCACCAGAAGATCATCGCAAAAGGCCAGCAGGCTCATGCGATGGGTGATGATGATGACAACCTTGCCCTGCGATCTCAGACGCAGGATCGCATCTCCCAAGGCCTTTTCACCGCTGGCATCCAGGTGGGCATTGGGCTCGTCCATCACCACCAGGTGGGGATCTCCGAACACGGCACGCGCGAGGGCAAGGCGCTGCCTTTGGCCGCCGGACAGGACAAACCCGCCGGTTCCGATCCGCGTGTTGTAACCTTCGGGCAGCGTCCGCACCAAGTCCTGGATTCCCGCCAATTCGACGGCGGCCACGATCAGATCGGAACGCTGGGCCATTTCTGGATCAAGCCGGGCAATATTCTCACCGACCGTGCCGGGCATGAACTCAATGTCTTGAGGTACATAGCCCACGTAGCGGCCAAGTTCGTCGGCATTCCAGTGGGTGAAGTCACTATCTCCCAAAGTGACGGTGCCGCGCCGTGGGGTCCAGACATTGACCAGCAGGCGCGCCAGGCAGGACTTGCCCGCGCCACTCGGCCCAACCACCGCCAGGACCCGCCCCGGAGACACCGCAAAGGACACGTCGTTGATGATCACCTTTTCCGAGTTCGGGGCCGCCCCCCACACTCTCGAAACCACCAGCGGGCCGGCAGGCGCAGGAAGGGACATGCGCTGCACATGATCCTGCCCCGCAATGACAGCATCAAGGCGTTCGCGGGCCGGACCGAAGGCGGAAATCCGCTCCCAGTTCCGGATCAAACCTTCAACCGGACCTACCGCCCGCATCAGGATCATGACAGCGACAAGCATTCCCGTACCACTAACCTCGCCTGCAAAGTACAGGAACGTCGCAAACGTGATAAGCACGATATAAATCATGAGATGGACGAAGCGGGAAAGCGCAACGATCACATCAGCACGCTGGTGTGCCGCATAGCGCCATCCAAGCATGGCCATGTGGAGACGACTCCATTTCATGCGGATCGCAGGCAACATGCCCATGGCCCGCGCGCTCTCAAGCACCCGAGTTGCTGCGTTTCCGTAGCTATGCTCGGCGTGTTGGGCCTCGCGGAACCGGGCGCTGTCCTTGTTCACGACTGACTGTTCAAGGAGGATCAGGGCACCGATCACCGCCAGAACAAAGAAGGCAATTAAACCATACACCCAATGAATGATGCCAAGCACCAAAATGAGAAGCGGGGACCAGACCGCATCCATCAGAGCCATCACGACCCCGCCGGAAAGGAACTCCCGGACGAAATTCAGGTCCGCGATGCTTGCAGCGGAGACTCGTGCGCCGGCATCCTCGCGATAAAGACTGTCAAAAAACTTCTTGCTCAAGCGAACGTCGATCTGAATGCCCAGACGCTGCAAAGACTTGGTCCGCACATAGTCAATGAGCACGGCCATGAGAAGCAGGAACGAGCAGATGACCGCCAGCACCAGCATCGTATTCACATTGTGACTGTGCTGAACGCGGCGCATAATCTGCCAGCCATAAAATGGCCCTGCCAAAAACAGGAGGGGCAGCACGGAACTGAGCGCCAACAACCCTCCGTACGCCGGCGCCAGATCCCGGATCGCGAGAAGCGTCGGAGAGGTGATGGATTTCATGCGTCAAGTCCAACCTTGGATTTTCGAGCGATACCGCACTGCGACAATAGCACAATGCGCGCGCTGCGGCAGAAAGAGAATAAGCGCCCGAACGTTCAGCGCTGCGCCAGCAACGATTCCATCAGGTCGATCTGCCGGGCCACACATCTCCCAACGGAATACCGGCGGACAACAACTTCGCGCGCCGCCCGTTTCATATGCCAAAACAGGTCCGGGCGATCGAGCGCACGGATGACGGTTTCCGCCAGCAGGCCGGGCTCGAAGAAGGGGACCAGCAATCCCGTCTGTCCGTGGGCGATGGCCTCACGGACCGGGGGGGTGTCGGAGCCGATGATGAGGCACTCGGCAGCCATGGCCTCGGTCAAGGACCACGATAGAACAAAGGGATAGGTGAGATAGATGTGCGCCGCCGAGACCTGAAGGACATCAAGGAACGTCGGGCGCGGCACCACGCCGAGGAAATGCACCCGCGACAGGTCCACCTGCCCTTCAACCTCGCGAACAAAGATGTCCCGCCAATTCCCCCCATCCTCGGGGCGGGCGCCATAGGAGACGTCCGATCCACCGACGACCACCACCTGCGCGTCAGGATGGGCCGCCAGGACCCGCGGCAGCGCCCGCATGAAGACATGGAAGCCACGGTAGGGTTCCAGGTTGCGGGCCACATAGGTGACCACCTTGTCCCCCGCCCGAACCGTCCGGCCATCCGGCAAGGTCAAGGTCGCATCCGGATTGGGCCGGACCACATCGACATCAATGCCGTCATGAACGACCTCGATGTTCTGCTGGAAGATGGGAGGGAACAGGCTGCGTTGCCATTCGGTCGGCGCGATCCCAAGGTCCGCATCCGCCAATGCCATGGCCATGGTGGCGTTGCGCAGATGGACGCGCACTTGCCCATCAAGGCCAAAGCGCAGGAACTCTTCGTCGAACCCCACATCCTTGCCGACGGGATGGTAATAGAACTCACAGAAGGCGATGATCTTCGCTGCGGGAAACAGAGGCCGCAGCGGCAAGCCTTCCCCCCAGCCGGGATGCACGAAGATCACGTCGGGCTTGATGCCCTCGTCCTGGAGCTGCGAAGCAAGATACATGATCTCTTCGGCGCGGCGGCATTCGGAATTGAACCGGCGCCCGAAATTATGACCCTCGCTCTCGGGCTCATTGGACCAGGGATAGCGCAGCAGCTTGATGCCGGGCATGTTCCGGGCCGTCGGCGAGCCGAAGGCCACCACACGGTAGCCCGGTCGGTTGGCCAGCGTCGCCGCCAGATGCCGATACTGGGCCGGAAAGTTGTTATGGATGAAGAGAACCGTTGGCACCGTCAGTCACGCTCTTCGCTGAGAGGTTCGATCGGAACGAGATCGCTCTCATCCATGGCAAAATCCAGGTTCTCCAAGCCCGAAAACATGGCCGCCAGCTGATCCTGAAGCTTGGGGACCGCGGCCGGCTGGGCGGGCTCCGGATCTGCAGAACGATGCGCGGACAGGCCGACGGAGGCAGACAACATGCGGCGCGAGAACAACATCGCGAAAAGCAACTGGCTCGCCAGCAGGCCTCCCCGGACCAGGGGGATGGTCCGGCCGGAGGTGAAGCGCGACAGTTTGTCCGCGTCCACAACCAGAAGCTCGCCCCCGTCGCGAAAGGTCACGTCAATGGGCATCAGGAGGTCGGCGAGGTAAAGCAGCTCGGCGGCCTCGCGCAGCTTGCAGATGCCCACCTGGAGGCGCTTCAGCAGAGCGACGGCCTCCGAGAGAGCCTTGCTCGGCCCCCCCGCCTCGTCAAACATCTCGTTCGTCTCGCCAGTCGCCTGGCTCAGGAGCACATCGCTCACGGCAATGCGCAATTGCTCCTGCGGAGACAGGACGGGAAGAGCCAGAACGAAGGGGAGACACTTGAGCTGGAGCGGCTGGTAGAATCGAAGCCAGCGATATTCCCCATCCACAAGCGGCTGGCGTTGAATGCGCGAGGCGAGGCCGCCGACCACATCCAGGATGCCGCCGCGCCGCTCAATCAGGATAGGCAGATAGTGGGAGGTCTGAAGCAGTTCTCCGTCGCTCAGCGGGACTCGTTCCAGCTGGTCCAGGAAGGGAAAGCGGGACACCTTGGACCAGGGGGTCCGCTCATCCTTGCGCAGTGGCCGAAGGCCAAGCTCGTCAGCGCTCACTGGTCGATCCCGTCAGGCGGCCGCGGTGCGCGACAGATCCTGGCGTGCACGCTGATACAAAATCCCGGCCCGGTAAAGCGAGATGGCATGAGCGCTCAGGAGGCGCAGACCGGCAGCACCGAAGGCGCGGGCGAAACTCACGAAGGAATCGGTTTCAAAGGAGTCCGGACGCACCACCAGAAACTCGGGGTAAGGGCCGAGGCCGGCTTCCGCCGCAAAACTCAGATCCCACGGCTGCAAGAGGCCGGCCTCGGCCAAATGATTTCCCATCTGACCGGTGACCGCATGGGCAGACACGAAACGGTGCATGGCGCCCAGGCGCTCTTCAAGCGCCCGGCTGGGGTGGCCCCGTTCTGTGAGCAGCGTGGCCCCGACGTCGGTCGGCTCGTCTGCGACAACATCGTCCACCTTGATGTCGCCCCCCACTTGGCTGGGATCGACGACCACCGGATAGGCCTTAAGGATGAGGGGAACGGAAGCCGGGATCCGAGGTGACCCATGGGGATGTCCGGCGCCGTCGGGGAGAAAGGAGCGCAGGACCACGAGGTCCAGCGGTCCGCGATGACGGGTCCAGACAAGAGGAAACCAAGCGGCCAAATCCAATGCCTCCATGTGCACCACGGGGACGATCTGGAGATTTCGACCGGCGGGATAGGAGTGCGGAGAAAATATGCGCCTGCGGCCCACATGGCCCGTAAGCGGCAAGGGGCGGATATAAAACGCGCCATCCATGTGTCGTGATGACCCACCCAAACGGAGAACGCCCCGGGTCTCCCCGGGGCGTCAAACTCAGGTCGGCGTCGACCAGGTGCTGAAGTTGACCGAGTCGGCGCCTGTGACACCGAAGTTGCCCACTTCCACATTGCTGACCGTGTACACCGCACCATCGATGAAGGTGATGGTGGTAACACCCGCTGCCTCGGTGTGCGACTGGACATCAGCGAGGTTGTACGCCTTGAACCACAAGCCGTCAGAGCCGGCGCCGCCGTCAACCGAGCCGGAGCCGCCCTTGACGGTGATGGTGAAGCCATCGTTGCCGTCGCCGCCGTACATGGACGTGTTGCCGGTGGCGAACACGAACATCTGGTCGTTCCCCTCACCGCCATACAGGGTGTTGTTGCCGCCGTTGACAACCAAGCTGTCGTTTCCGGCATCGCCGTAGAACACGTGGTTTCCGGCAACGGTCGACCAGATGTTGTCGTTGCCATCGCCGCCATACATGGTGGCGTTTGAGGCACCGCCAATCATGGAGTCGGCATCACCGCCACCATAAGCGAGAACACTGTTCAGCGTGGAGTTGGCAACCATGGTATCGAAGCCGTCGCCACCATACAGCGTGTCAACGCCACCACCGGTGGAGCCGAGCGAGGCATAGAGCTGGTCATTGCCCGCTTCGCCATACAGCAGGTTGGAGCCGCCATTCACCCACAGGACGTCGTCACCGGCATCGCCATGCAACGTGTCCGCACCGCTATTGCCGGCCAACTGATCATTACCGTCGCCACCATATGCGAGGGCATGCGTCCCAAGCGCCTTGGTAGTGATGAAGTCCTGGCCCAGGCCGCCGTAGATCGTATCAACGCTGCTGCTGTCCGTGCCGGCCGAAATGCTGTCGTTACCACCGTCGCCGTAGAGAACGTTCGATCCGGTATTGGTCCAAATCTGGTCGTTGTCGTCACCACCGTACAGCGTGTCCTGCCCGCTAGCGCCGACGATCGTGTCGGCACCGGCGTCGCCGTAGATCAAGGCGTGCGTGCCGTTTGCGTTGGACGCGATGTTATCCCCGTCCGCGCCGCCATAGACCGTGTCCACATTGCCAGCGGCGAACACGGTACCGGTGCGGATGAAGTCGGTCCCGGCATCGCCATGCAGCAGGTTGCTTCCGCTGCTCACCCAGACACTGTCGTTTCCGATGCCGCCATAGAGGGTGTCCGAACCGCTGGCACCCACAACCTGGTCATTGCCGGCGTCGCCGTACAGGAGGCCGGAGGCACCACGGGTCGACAGCAGATCGTCGCCATCGCCGCCGTACAGGGTGTCAATGCCACCCGCCGTCAGGCTGCCGGTGATGATGTCGACACCGGCATCGCCATAAAGAACGTTGTTGCCGAAGGAGACCCACAGCTGGTCGTTACCGTCACCGCCGTAGAGGGTGTCCGCACCGCTGGCACCAGAAATGGTGTCGGCGCCGACGCCACCATACATCACAGCGTGCGTCACGCGGCTGATGAGCGTGTCGTTTCCGTCGCCACCATACAGGGTGTCCACGCGGCCGGAGACCGTGTCGAGACCGCCATAGAGCGTGTCGGCGCCAGCATCGCCATACAGAACGTTGCTGCCCACCGAGGCGATCAGCGTATCGTTGTCAGCGCCGCCATAGACCGTATCGAAGCCGAACGCCTGACCCTGATAGGTGTCATTGCCGGCATCGCCGTAAATGACCGCGCCACCGGACACCGTCACGCCGTTGATGACGTGCCAAGTCTGCCCCCAGGCGCCGCGCAGAATGTCGTTTCCGTCGCCGCCATAGAGCGTGTCGCCCGCAGCCTGACCGGGATTGATAACAAAAGCCGCGCTAACCGTGTCATCACCGGCATCGCCATAGAGGATGCTGCCGGAATAGTAAGTGTAGACGTCGTCGTTGCCGGCGTCGCCGTGGAGCACGTTGTAATCGCCGCCATTGGACGACGGGTTGAAGGCAAGCTGAGCGGCCACAGAGGCCACGAGGTCATTGCCCTCGCCGCCATAGACGGTATTGCCCCGCGCATCTTCCGCGAAGCCGGCATATTGGCCGGTCAGATCCCCCGCGTTGCCGGCCACGACAGTGTCGTTGCCCGCGCCGCCGATCAGGACGTTGTCCGCGCCGTAGCTGGCCAGATAATCGTTGCCGTTGCTGGTGGCGATGATGCCGCCGCCCGTGCCGGAATTCACGATGTTGACGGTGACGCCCGCCGTATCGGTGTAGATCAGCGCATCCGACGCGTTACCCACCGTCGTGTCGTTCTGCACCTCGGCCTTGACATTGACCGAAGCGGTCAGGTTCGGGTCCGTGACGCTATAGACGCCCGCCGCCTGGAGCGCCGAGATGATCTGTGTCTGCTCTGCCTCGGACATGCCCAGATTGGTCAGGCCCGGGAATCCCTCAGCGGGATCACCGTTGGAGAGCTGTGCGCTCGTCAAATCATAAAGAGCCATGACAATCCCTCACCCTTCGCCCGCTCACGAGCGTCAAAAACCGATGCATTTCAATCAGAGGGCACCCGCCCGAAACACCCTCACACGACCGGCCCCTTCCGGAGCCACGCGCCGAGGCTCTGCTCGCCCCGCGTCCTCGGCGACGTCGATGGCCAGAGAAAGCCCCACCAGGGGATCCCGCTCGGACACACCGATAAATTCCACTTGGCGCCCCGTGCGGGACACCACAGGCGCTCCCAGAAACAGAGCCTCAGCCCTGATCCTCGCAGCGGCCTCGCCCCCCAATCGCAACCGGACACCCAGCAGCGACAAGGCCTTCCCCCGCGTGCCGGCAAACTCTCCGGCGCGCATCCAAGGGGACCACTGAGCGGGACGGGTCCCGACCAGCACCTGATATTCCAGATCCACCCCGCGCGGCAGGCGCGCGACCTGCAGCCCCTCGATCGGAAGCGGCTGGCGGGGACCGCCGAGCCACTGACCCGAACCCACCTGAACATCTCCGCGACGCGAGAGATGCCCGGTCAGAGCAAACCCATCCTCCACCCCCATGGAGGCGGTCACAGGCGCAGGGCGCCCGCGGCTCACTTCGCCCTCCGACACCCCGCCAGGGGGTGCCGTCACCAGCGCCTCCAGCTGGAGGCGCGCTTCGACGGAACCACCAGGATAACGCGGGCGCGCCGTCATCACGATGCGCCCTTCCCCAGTCGACCGCACCACCACTGCAGACCCAGGCCCCACCAGAAGACCGGCGCGCTGGCGCGGATCGGAAACAATCTCCACGGAACCGGAGGAGCGCCAATCGGGTTCAACTTGAACCACCGGCGCTTCGCCCGAGGGGGGCGCTGAGACGTAGCGGATCACGTAGAGGCCGGCCTCTACGGTAAGCTCCGATACGCGCGCATCTCCCGACTCGACCACCCCAGCCCCCTCACTCATTCCGTTGTGGACCAAGTTTATGTTGATTTTAGTGCATTGCGTCAATCCGCGATGCGCCTAAAAAGAAGCGATTGCGGTTTTTTGATACCACTGAATTTGCCTTTAATTGGTACTGCGTCGTCAGGTACCGCTATATGGGCAGGTGGGGCTACCAAAATACCGCACACCCATAGCAGGATGTTCGCGAGCGTTGCTCAGATGCAACGGCTTACAAACCCATCAATCTTAATTAACACGCGTTCATGTTTCGAAATTACTTAGAGACGACCCACCCATTTCAATGTCTTTAAGCCGTCATTGTAAGACGCATCGGGTATTGTTCCGACTAACTCTCAAACTCGATTTACTTATAGGGAGTAGCCGCCGCCATCAGCGGCGTTCCGCTCCTCGTTCATCGGTCAGATGCGCCAGCTTAGACATGCAGGCCCGCCGGTTGTTAGGTCGCCCCTAAAGAGACAACTTCAGCTTGCCTTTTCTTTCAAGGCCGCATCCGCAATGACGTATATCTACCGCAATGCACCTTTGGATATGGATGGATCGAAGGTGGGTCCGCGCCATTTTGGAGCGAGTGCGGTGGACGGTTCTAGAGGCAGCTCTTGGAGCGCCAGGAGCGCCCAACAGCGCCCTGATGGGGCATGAGAGAAAACCGCGCCACCAGCCGCCATTTTCAAAAGGGGGGCTTGCACGGGTTGCATTTGGGGCAATAAAGTCTCCAGAATTTCCACCAATCTTTGCAGAGGTGCAAGTTAGCCATGATCGCGTGGGATGACTTCCGGCTGGTCCAGGCGATTGCTTCTACGCGATCCCTGGCCGGGGCCGCCGATCTGCTCGGGATCAACCATTCGACGGTTTTCCGGCGGCTCGGCACGCTGGAGGCGAGCCTTGGGACGCGGATTTTCGAGCGCGCCCGGAGCGGCTACGTGCCCACCGCCACCGGCGAGGAAATGGTGCGGCTGGCCGATCGCATGGCCGAGGACATCCTTTCCGTGGAGCGGCACATCACAGGGCGCGACCTGCGCCCGTCCGGGGAGCTGCGCGTCACCACCAACGACACCCTTTTGATCCACCTGATGACGCCGGTGTTTGCATCCTTTCGCAGGGCTTATCCGGAAATTCGGCTCGACGTGGTTGTGTCCAACCAATCGCTGAGCCTCTCCAAGCGCGATGCCGACGTGGCCATTAGGGCGAGCGACCGCCCCGGCGACACGCTGGTGGGGCGGCGGATCGCCGGCATCGCGTGGGGGATCTATGGGCGGATGGATGCTCTTGCCGGCGGCACCTTCGATCCCGCCGATCTTCGGCGACACGACTGGCTCGGCTTTGCGGAGAATCTGGCCTCTCTGCGGGCGGCAAAGTGGCTGCGGGAGCGCGCGGGTGAGGATCGGGTGGTCTACAAGGTCAATACGGTGCTGGGGCTGGCAGAGGCGGCCGCGGCCGGCATCGGGCTGGCTGTCCTTCCCTGCTTTATCGGCGCCGCGACACCCGGCCTCGCGCGCCTGGCGGGGCCGCTCCCCGACATGGAGGCCAGCCTCTGGCTCGTCACCCATCCCGATATCAAGAGCACGGCCCGCGTGCGGTCCTTCATGGACCACATGGGCCGGGAGCTGTCGCGTCGACGGGGATTGATCGAAGGTCGGGAAGAGACCCCCACCGGGGTCACCGGCGAGTAATATGCCACTTATTCCGCGGAGGTCTCCTGGGCGACCGCATCAGCAGGGCGCGGCTTGCGGCGGCTCGCCACCTTCGGCGTATCGGCGCCGAGGCGGGTGAACTCGCACCACATGGTCTCCACCCCCGCCAGATTGCCGCGGAACGTGGACGCGCTGGTCTTCACCACTTCAAAGCAGGGCTCGAAGGTCATCCCCTCCACGAACCCGCAGACATTCTCCCCGCGCACCCGCACCGAATTGGGCGGCAGGCGGACGAAGCGCGTCTGCCCCTGGGCGCGCATGGTGATGGTGCCCGCCACCGAGCCGTCGGAGAAGATCCGGCCTGCGCCGGTCGTCCCCTCGAAGCAGGTGAAGGTGAAGGTTCGCCCGACGACGAACGCCTTGGCCTGTTCGGGATTGAGAGACTGCGCCTGGGCTGCCCCCATCCCGATGAAGGCGAATCCGGCTGCCGCAAGGAGAGTGCTTCGCATGGGGACCGTGAAACGATGGTTGTGAGACCGTGATACAGCGCTTTGGTTAACAAATACGATGCAACGGCCGTCCCCGCGGGGCAAGGTGCTTCGGCGGGCAACGCTCTGCCCGCCGTCGCTTTCCCGGTTCCTGTGGCGCATGTGTCGCGCCTTCCAGGACACGAAGCGGTCAGGCGGCCGCAACCGCCGGGCGCACCACTGGACGTTCCCGGATGGGGAGGTTGATTGCGGCAGACGCGAAGGACAAGGCCACCGACAACCACCACACCACGCTGTATGAGCCCGTCATCTCGTACAGGATCCCGCCGAGATAGACGCCGAGGAAGCCGCCCACCTGGTGGCTGAAGAACGCGAAGCCATAAAGCATCGCCATATAGCGGGTGCCGAACATGAGCATCACCAGGCCCGAGGTCGGAGGCACCGTCGACAGCCAGAGAAGGCCAATGGCGGCTCCGAAGACGAAGCAGCTCATGGGCGAGATGGGCACCAGCACGAACACGGCGATGGTGATGCCGCGGGCGGCATAGATCAGCGCCAGCATCCATTTGCGGGAAAAGCGCGCGGCGAGCGCCCCGGCGCTGATGGAGCCGACAATGTTGAACAAGCCGATCAGGGCCAGCGTCGTGCCGCCCACGGCCGGGGTGATGCCATTGTCAGCCAGATAGGCCGGCATGTGCACGGTGACGAAGGCGAGCTGGAAGCCGCAGGTGAAGAAGCCGAGCACCAGGAAGACATAGCTTGGATGCCCGAATGCCTCGCTCAGGGCTGATCCCAGGGACTGGGTGGGAGCGCTGGCGGAGGTCGTGGTGGCCGTTCCGCGCGTCGCCAGGGCGAATGAGAGTGGAATGACCAGCAGCAGCACGACCGCGAAAATGACCAGCGTCTCCTGC
Organism: Aquabacter sp. DMC10; assembly: GCF_056314145.1. Taxonomy (NCBI): domain Bacteria; kingdom Pseudomonadati; phylum Pseudomonadota; class Alphaproteobacteria; order Hyphomicrobiales; family Xanthobacteraceae; genus Aquabacter; species Aquabacter sp. DMC10. The sequence continues at coordinate 765,394 of NZ_JBQUYX010000002.1, forward strand.
CAGCCCACCGATCCGATCAGACCGGTGGCGAGCGGCGGGAAGAGAAACTGGCCGAAGGAGCCCGCCGCCGTCCCCGCGCCGAAACCCAGCGAGCGCCAGCGGTCGGGCAGCAGCTTGCCGAAGGCGGCCAGCACCAGGTTGAAGGAGCAGGCGGAGAGGCCAAATCCGACCATGACGCCCGCGCTCAAATGCAAGAGGCCGGGCGTGATGGCCATCGACATCAAGGCAAGGCCGGAGGCATAGACGATGGCGCCGGCGCACAGCACCTTCACCGTGCCGAACCGATCGGCAATGGCACCGGCGAAAGGCGAGCCAAGGCCCCACAGCAGGTTCTGAAGCGCGAGCGCAAGGCCGAAGACATCGCGCCCCCAGCCGAACTGGCTGGACATGGGCAGCAGGAAGAAGCCTGCGGTGGAACGGGGGCCGAACGTCAGCATGGCGATCAGACAGCCTGCGACGACGATCAGCCATGTGGAGGCGCGCGCCACGGGCGCGCGAGAGGAAGAAGCGGCGGTCATGATGTGTCCTCGGGAGAGGGGTGGCCCTCTTTTCCCGGACAGCATAAGGCACACGAAGCCGCTGTAAAAAATCAATCTTCGTCACGTCATACATGACGATTTCTCATGCATGCACCGGGAAGGGCCGCGCGGGCCCTCCTCGTTCCAGCCGCTTCCTACCGTTGAGGTATTGAGCAACCTTGGGGTCGAGGGACCCGCCACCCGAGGGTGGCGGGCCGACCTCATGCGATCCGATCAGCCCCGCCGGGGCGCGCCGGGGCCCTGACCGGGATGATGCATGAAGCGCCCGGGCGTGAGATCTTCCCGCAGGAGGATCTGGAGCCGGTGCTTCTGCCCGTCGTCCAGCGTGTTGTAGAGGGGCTCGGCCGCGTCCGCGATCTTCTTCAAGTCGCCGGCGCGGGAGGTCATCAGGTCCGCCTGGACGCGCAGGCGCTCGATGGCGTCGGGCTTGGCATTGTCCGCGCGGGCCTTCTGCCACTCGGCCCGGCGCGCGGCGGCGTCGGTGGCGGTGGTGCGGAGCGCCTGCTCCACTGCGGGCCAGAGCTTTTCCTGATCCGGCGTGAGCTTCAGCCCCGTCTTGAGGGCGGCGATGCGCGCATCCGTCAAGGCGGCGCGATCGGCGGGGCTCAGCTTCCACTGGGCCTGCTCCCCCGCCGCCGGAGGACCGCCGGCCGGCCCGCCTGCCGGACCGGGGCCGGGGTTGGCGGCATAGGTAGCGACGGAACCCGCCAAGAGAGCGGCGGTGGTGGCGGCGATGATGGCCTTCTTCATGTCTCATCCTCCGATGATGATGGCATGAGGATGCGGGACACTCGAACGCGGCTCAACTTAAACATATGTAATTTATGTACCACCTAGCGATGCACAGCCAAAGCTTCCGCTTCTGAATTTCTATGCGGCAGCGGTTACATTCGGAAACCGACGAACAGAAAATCAACACATTTCCATTAATCTGCTTAGGTCAGGATATTGTTTACGATCATTTGCGACACGAGCGCACCGGAGCATGGGTTCATTGACACCCGGCGATCACGCTCAATCGCCCACTGGCCGCCATAAACTTGCCAAGGTGCGCCGCCCGCAACCCGCGAACCGAGGCAGGTCATCGGCGCGCTCGCGCGTTGGAGCGCCGGGCCCAAGCCGAGGGCGCCGGACTACGTGCCTGGAAATGAGGCAGACGGAACCGCCGCTAGAACAGCCGATGGCTCTCGCGGGGACAGACCTGAGTGTCGCCGGACTCATATCCCCGGCTTTCCATCTCGCAATGCCAGTCGCCAGAGGTGCCGGTGATCCGATAGATATTGTAGCGACCCGGTCCTCTCCCATCCTCCGGGCCTGCGGAGGCTGACGGCACGCCCACAACGGGAATGTCGTGCCCAGCGGCGGGGATGGAACCCATCGACGCCCGGTGGTCGTGGCCATGGAGCACCAACTCGGCCCCCGCTTCCGCCAGCACCTCACGCACAGCCGCTGCGTCACGCAGGTCCCGATGGAAGGGACGATCGCCCACCGGGGGATGATGGATGAGCACCACCCGGAACAGGCCCTCTTCCTTCAGGCGCTGCAGGATGGCCCGCAGGCGCTCCCGCTGCTTGCGCCCCACCTTCCCGCTCGCCAGGAAGACGGCGGTGGGTATGGCCGTGGACACCCCCACCAACGCGATGGGTCCCCGACGCCGCACGAACGGGAAGGCCTCGACATCCAGGGGCGTGTTGGGATGGGTGTCGTCCCCCGACAGGAAGGGGGCCCAATGTTCCAGGTGATAGGTCAAGGCCGAGCGCACATAAGTGTCGTGATTGCCGGGGATGACCGTCACGTCCCGCGGGGCACCGAGGGAAGACAGGAAGGTCGCCCCCGTATCGAACTCCGCCGGAAGACTCACATTCACCAGGTCGCCCGTCACGGCGATATGGTCGACCTGCTGGGTCCGCAGGTCGTTCAACAGGGGCGTCAGGGTGGACGCGCCGAAATTGCGCCGCCGTGCGCCGATCCAGTTCATCATCCCGAAGAACCGCTTGCCCAGGAGTTCGGACAGCCGCGCCTCAGGAATGGGACCGAGATGGGGATCGGAAAGGTGGGCAAGCACGAATGGTTCCACGGGTGCCCCTTCTGGCTCTGGCCCTAAACGCGCGGATGGGCGCCGGGTTCACACCCGACTGCGACGCGACACTGCGGCCCTGTATAAGGGCGCGGGCCTGCGGGAGGAAACCGCAACGCGCAGGCGGCCACGATCCTGCCCGCCTATAGCGCCGTGCCGCCAACCAAATATGACCTTCGCATGAGATCCGCGACGCCCCGCCGCTGCTATAAGGTCTCAATCACACCATCGTCGGGGTCCATTCTTCCCGCCCTTGCCACGCCTCAGGAGCCTTCCTTGCGATCCTTGCCCTTCGCCACCCTCCTGCTTGCCCTCGCGACGGCCCCGGCCGTGGCCAGCGTGGTCAGCGTTCGCGGTACGGAATTGCGGGTGGACGGCGCCCCCTTCATTGCCAATGGTGCCGCAGGACAGACGCGGCTTGCCGAACTGAAGGGCGTGGGCGCGACCGTGGTCCGCACCTATGGGGAGGATCCCGGCCCGGTGCTCGACGCCGCCCAGCGGGTGGGGCTTAAAGTCATTGTCGGCTTCTGGCTGGAGCATCCCCGGCGGGGCTTCGACTATGGCAATCGGACCGCTGTGGAGGCCCAGCTGGACCAGCTGCGCCGCATGGTGGAGCATTATCACAGCCATCCGGCGCTCCTGGCCTGGAGCGTGGGCAATGAGGTGGAAACCGAGCTCACCCCGGCGCAGGCGGCCCCGGTCTGGCCGGCCATCGAGGAAGCCGCCCGCCTCGTCAAGATCATCGACCCCTCGCACCCGGTGATGGCGGTCCTGGCCGATACGGGCACGGACAAGGTGTCCACCCTACGCCAGTTGGCCCCCTCGGTGGATCTGCTCGGCATCAACGCCTATGGCGACAGCCTGCTGACGGTGGTGGGCCGCGCCCGCAGCCAGGGCTGGGCCGGGCCCATTGTCATCACCGAGCTGGGAGCCCTCGGCCAATGGCAGGCCGGCACCACGCCTTGGGGGGCGGCCATCGAGCCCACCAGCACCGAGAAGGCGGACAAGGTGAAGTCCTATCTCCAGGTGCTGAAGCAAAGCGGGACCGGCGCCCTGCCCTTCTATTGGGGGCAGAAGCAGGAAGTCACCCCCACCTGGCACAGCCTTTTCCTGCCCACCGGCGAATGGACGGAGACCGTGCAGGTGATGGCGGAGACGTGGGGCGGTCATACGCCCGGCGACGACAAGGCACCGCGCATCCTTGCCCTTCACTCCCGTGGCCCGGCGAGCGTCACCGCCGCCCAGTCTCTGGACATCGAGCTGAAGGCCACCGATCCCGATGGCGACCCGCTGAAGGTGGAATGGCAGGTGATGGCCGAAACCCATGTGAAGGGGGTCGGCGGGGATGCGGAGCCGGTGCCGGCAAGCTTCCCCCAGGCGATCCGAGAGCCGGGGACGTCAGGGGTTCGGATCCAGGGACTTGCCCCGGGAAACTACCGGGTGTTCGTGATCGTGCGAGACGGGCGCGGCGCGGCCGCCGTGGGCAATGTGCCGTTCCAGGTCCGCGATTAAGGCGGCGCGGCGCGCAGCTTCCCTCCGGCCGCGCCCGGCACTAAAGTCCGCCCGCCGAAACGCTATCTGGCCAACCGGTTCGACATCCGCCGAACGCCGTCAACAAGGATAGCCGGGGCTGGAGCCCTCCCCTTCGGGTCCTTTCCGGGGCCGAAAGGTGCGGCTTCAAGGAAGGAGCGCACGCGCTCCGTCTCGGTGTCTTGCAAACGTGCAGCCATCTCATGGAGGATGCTCCCATGGCGAAGATCAACAAGCTGCTGGTCGGCGAATCCCTCGTCGGCGACGGCAACGAAGTCGCCCATATCGACCTCATCATGGGCCCGCGGGGCTCGGCGGCGGAAACCGCCTTCGTCAACGCCCTCACCAACAACAAGGACGGCTTCACCACCCTCCTGGCGGTGGTGGAACCCAACCTGCTCGCCAAGCCCAACACCGTGCTGTTCAACAAGGTCACCATCAAGGACGCCCGCCAGGCCGTGCAGATGTTCGGCCCGGCGCAATATGCGGTGGCCAAGGCGGTGACCGACAGCGTCGAGGACGGCACCATTCCGGCCGAAGAGGCCGACGACATCTTCATCTGCGTCGGCGTCTTCATTCACTGGGAGGCGTCGGACGACGCCAAGATCCAGGAGTTCAACTACAAGGCCACCAAGGAAGCCATCGCCCGCGCGGTGGCCGGCGAGCCGAAGGCCGCCGACGTGGTGCAGAAGGCCAAGACCGCGCACCACCCCTTCGCGGCGTCCTGAACTGGCTTCCTGTTGCCAAACGTGCGGCGGCCCCCTCCCCGGGGGGCCGCCGCTTTCGTTTCAAAACAGGCGCCCGCCGTCCGGCACCTTCAGCGAGGGGCCGATCAACACGACGGCGCCGTCGGCGTCGGGAAAGCCGAGGGTGAGCACTTCCGACATGAAGGGGCCGATCTGGCGCGGGGGAAAATTCACCACCGCGGCCACCTGGCGACCCACAAGGTCGTCCGGCTGATAATGGACCGTGATCTGGGCCGAGGACTTTTTCACCCCGATCTCGGGGCCGAAGTCGATGCGCAGCTTGATGGCCGGCTTGCGAGCCTCGGGGAAGGGTTCGGCGCCGATGATGGTGCCGACCCGAATGTCCACCTTCATGAAGTCGTCAAAGCTGATGGACTTGGCGATCTCAGCGGTCATGGCTTCTTTCCTCGGGCGGCAAGGTCGGGCGACAAAGGGGGGAGACAGGCGGCGCGGCGGCGAATCAGCGCCATGCCTTTCCTTTGGGTAGCAGAGCCCGCGCCCTCGGTAAGCCGGGAGCGCCTGCTCACGCGCCTTCGACCGCGTCCCCGCCCGGAGCGGACATCGCGGCTGAGGCCCGCCGCACCCGCCATGGCAAGGCGATGTAGGCGAGGTCATCCAGCATATCCAGCAGCTTTGCGCCGCTGCTCAGCTCGCGGTCCAGGGTGGCCATGGTGCGGGACAGGCCGGGGTCCTCGTCCTTGAGCCACACCTCCACCACACGGGCGAAAAGCACGGCCAGGCCATGAGCCTTCACATCCCCCTCCAGCCCCGCCGAATCGATGCCGGCCGCCGCCAGCATCCAGTGCTGCGACCGGGTGCCGCTTTTCAGCAGCGCAGCGGCCAAGGCCGGATTGCGCCGCGCCGAGGCAAGAAGAGAGCGGACGGCAGCCCGGTGCGGTTCGAGGGCGTCCAGGCGGCGCATCAGCACCTCGAAAAGCCGCTCCTTGGCGCTCTCCTCCGCCATCTCTTCAGCGATCCCCCCTTCGGCGAGCACCTCCAAGTCGATGCTGCGGCCGAAAGCAAACAGGAAATCGAAGGTGGACGCGTAGCCGACGCGCATCTGCGAGAGCGGTACCCCCGCCCGCTGGGCGATCTGCGCGAAGGAGACGCGCTCGAAGGTCCCTTCCGCCACTAGGGCGAGGAAGGCGTTCAGGCACGCGGCGCGTGTGGTTTCGGACACCATGATGAGCCTCCCGTTCGTGCGGCCATCGGCCCGATGTGTGGATGGCCACCGCCCCCCTCAAGAGGCGGTGGCCCATGGCACCGCTCAGGCGCCCAGTTCTTTCGAGCGCCGGGTGGCGGCCGCGACGGCTTCCGTCAGCAGAGGACCAAAGCCGCGCTCGGGGTCCATGAGGACCGAGAGGGCCGCCGCCGTCGTACCGGCGGGCGAGGTGACATTCTCACGCAATGTGGCCGGCTCGATGCCCGATTGGGCAATCAGCGCGCCAGCCCCGGCAACCGTGGCCCGGGCGAGGCGGTCGGCGAGATCGGCGGGAAGGCCGGCGGCGGCTCCGGCCTTGGCCAGGGTCTCCGCGAGCAGGAAGGCATAAGCGGGGCCGGAGCCGGAGACGGCCGTGGCCGCATCCATCAGCTCCTCGTCCTCGATCCACTCCACCGGGCCAAGGGCGGCGAGAAGGGCACCCACCAGCGCGCGGTCACCCGGCGCAACATGGGGATTGGCCACCGCGACCGTGATGCCCTGGCCGATGCTGGCAGGCGTATTGGGAATGGTGCGCACCACCGACGTCCCGCGCGGCAGCGCCTCCTGGAGAAATCCGATGGTCCGGCCGGCCATGATGGACACCACCAGCGTGCCCGGCTTGACGATGCCGCGCACGGTGGCGAGCACGGCAGGCGCCACCTGCGGCTTCACCGCCAGCAGGATGATGGCAGGATCGGGAAAGGCTTCGAGGGCGGGATTGGCGAGGGCGCCGCGCGCCGAAAGGCTCGCGGCCATCTCGTCCGACATGTTGGGGTCTAGGGCGACCACCCGCTCGGGGTCGATTCCACTGCGCAGCCACCCCTCCAGGATGGCGCCACCCATCTTACCGGCCCCCACCAGCACCACGGGGCCACGCAACTGCTTCAGAACATCTACCGACATGGGCACACCTTCATGGGCGGCGGGACCGGGCAAGCCGGCCCCGCTCAAATCCGAGTGCGTCCAGTCTTAAGCTTCTCCGACGGTATCGAAAAGCGCCGTGTCCATGGCCTCGCGCGCGGACTTGCCGGCCCAGACCACGAACTGGAAGGCGGGGTAATAGCGTTCCACCGCGTCCATGGCGGCATCAACGATGGCCTCGCACTGCCGGTCGCTGGCCGTCGCGCCACCCGCCAGCACCAGGGCGTGGCGGAACATGATGACACCTTCCTGTGCCCACAGGTCGAAATGGCCGAGCCACATCTGCTCGTTGACGAGCGCAAGAAGCTTCAGCACCTCGGCGCGCCGGCCGTCGGGCACCTTGAAATCAAAGGCGCAAGCAAGATGCAGCGCCTCGATCTCGTCCATCCACTGGAACGAGACATGGCAGTCCGTCCAGCGGCTGGTGAGCGAAAGCGTGATCTCGTCCTCGTCGGAGCGCTCGAAGGCCCAGTCACGAACGGCAGCGAGCCGCTCGACCAGGTCGACGGGATTGGCCGGAGCTTCAGCTTCGATATCGATGTCGATGAGAGACATGCCTCGACCTCGCGGTTTGAGGAACGCGGAGAGGGTCGAACGCGGCACAACACGGCACTCAAAGCCAGCCAGGATTTGCGCGACGCGGCGTACCGGCGGCTCCACCGTCCGGCGCCATGGGCCCCGGCCCGATGTGCCATGGCGAGGCTGCACCCCGTCGCGCACAGCGCGACGATCCGGCTCCGAATCGCCACTTACCCACTATATCGCGACGCAGCGCGACACCGCTACGACATATAGGGAGAGGAAACTGTTTTCCTCTGGAATGTATCTTGCGGGCAACGCCCGGACCTCGGTCCCCCGCCGTCAGGCGCCCGTGGGCGGGGTCTGGACGGAAAGACGGGCCTCCAGCTCGGCAATCTTGGCGGAGAGCCGCTCATTCTCCTCGCGGGTGGCCGTCACGAGGTCCTTCAACACCTCGAACTCCTCGCGCTTCACCAGGTCCATGTCGCGCAGGAAGCGCTCCATCTGGCCGCGCATCACCGTCTCGGCTTCCCGACGCACACCCTGGGCAACGCCGGCGGCATCATTCACGAGGCGGGCCATCTCGTCGAAAATCCGGCCTGAGGTCTGGGTCATGGCTTGCCTCCGTCACATGCGCGCGGCCAACCCGCTTTCGGAGAGCAGGCCGCTTTCGAGGAGACAATGGGCATGCCGGCTTCCCGCCGCAAGAGGCGAACCGTCGCCATCCTCACCCGCGTCACCTTGACGGATCGGCTCCCGGCGGGCACATGCCCTGGCTCCGGCCCACGCCGGGCCACCAGTTCCAGACGGGGTCGCCATGATCCAGCTCGCGCTGCCATTTCCGGCCCTCGACCCGGTTCTCATTGAAATCGGCCCGTTCGCCATCCGCTGGTATGCCCTGGCCTACATTGCCGGGCTGCTGATCGGCTGGCGTCTGGCCCGCTGGCTGGTCTCGCGCCCGGCGCTCTGGGGCGGGAGCTCGCCCATGAAGCCGCTGGACATTGACGATTACCTGTTCTGGGCGACGCTGGGCGTCATCCTGGGCGGGCGCATCGGCTATGTGCTGTTCTACAATCTGCCCTACTTCCTCCAGCACCCCGCCGAGATCTTCATGGTGTGGAAGGGGGGCATGTCGTTCCACGGCGGGCTGGCGGGCACCATCGTGGCGCTCATCCTGTTCGCCCGCTCGCGGGGGATTGCGGTGCCCTCGCTGCTGGATGTCTCCGGCGTGGTGGCACCCATCGGCCTGTTCTTCGGGCGGCTGGCCAATTTCATCAATGGCGAATTGTGGGGCCGGCCGTCTGACGCGCCGTGGGCCATCATCTTTCCCACCGGCGGCAATGTGCCACGCCATCCCAGCCAGCTTTACGAGGCGGCGCTGGAAGGGCTCCTGTTGTTCGTCATCATGCTTATCGCCGTGCGTCTCGGCGCGCTGCGGCGGCCCGGGCTGGCCGGGGGCATCTTTGGCATTGGTTATGGGCTCGGGCGCATCACCGGCGAATTCTTCCGCGAGCCGGACCCACAGCTCGGCTATCTCGCCTTCGGCACCACCATGGGCATGATCCTCTCCGTCCCGCTGGTGCTCGCCGGCGTCGGGCTGGTCCTCTACAGCCTGCGGAAGGGAGCGCCCCGGTCGGGACCGGAGGCCGCAAAGTGACGCGGGCGGAGCACGCGACGCCGCTGGAGCAGGAAATCCGGGCGCTCATCGCTGAAGAAGGCCCGCTTCCGGTGAGCCGCTACATGGCCCTGTGCCTCGGCCACCCGGTGTATGGCTATTATCTGACCCGCGACCCGCTCGGCGCCAAGGGCGACTTCACCACCGCGCCGGAAATCAGCCAGATGTTCGGCGAACTGCTGGGCTTGTGGGCCGCTGCCGTCTGGCAGGCCATGCACGCGCCAGATGTGGTGCGCCTGGTGGAGCTGGGCCCCGGCCGGGGCACGCTGATGGCCGATGCCTTGCGGGCGGGACGCATCCTGCCTGGCTTTACTTCGGCCGTGGACGTGCATCTGGTGGAAACCAGCCCGGTCCTGCGCCGCAAGCAAGAAGAGGCGCTGGCCCCGAGCGGCGCCCGCGTGACCTGGCACGACCGCCTGGAGGATGTCCCCGACGGCCCCGCCATCGTGTTGGCTAACGAGTTCTTCGACGCCCTACCCATCGCTCAATTCGTCCGCGGCGCCAATGGCTGGCACGAGCGCAAGGTGGGCATCGGCCCCGATGGAGCCCTCGCCTTCGGCGTCGATCCCATCGCCTCGCCGGCGGCCGCGGCCTTCGCCCGCTTGTTTCCGCCCCCGCATGTGCCCGGTGCCGTGCTGGAGCACCTGGAGAGTGGGGCCATGGAGGCGCTCGCCGCACGCCTCGCCTCCGGGGAAGGCGCGGCGCTCATCATCGATTACGGCCACAGCCGCAGCGCCTTCGGGGACACGCTTCAGGCCCTCTCGGCTCACCGCTTCGTCGATCCGCTGGCCAGGCCCGGCGAGGCGGACCTCACCGCCCATGTGGATTTCGCCGCGCTCGCCCGCACGGCCCGTGCGGCGGGGGCGCGGCCCTTCGGCCCCCTCACCCAGGGCGTCTTCCTGGAGCGCCTCGGCCTTTCCGCCCGCGCGGACCGCCTCAAGTTCAACGCGCCGGACACCCAGCGGGTCGCCATCGATGCCGCACACCGCCGCCTTTCAGGGACGGGCGAAGGAGAGATGGGCGCGCTTTTCAAGGTGCTGTGCGTCACCAGCCCCGCCTTCGAGGCGCCCCCCGGATTTGACCCGTCCGAAGCCTTTTCGGAGACCCCATGAAAATCGAAGCCCCCTCCCTTTCCCGTCTGCCCGGCATCCGGCACGGCTTTTTCACCCGTCAAGGGGGCGTGTCCCAGGGGCTCTATGCCAGCCTGAACGGGGGCATGGGATCCCGGGATGACCTGGCCAATGTCCAGGAGAACCGCGCCCGGATGGCGATGGCGCTGGGCATTGCACCGGAGGCCCTGGTGGCCTGCTGGCAGGTTCACTCTGCCACCGCCGTCATCCTCCAGACGCCCTGGACCCGCGACACTGCCCCCCAGGCCGACGCGGTGGTCACCGCGGTGGCGGGCCTCGGCGCGACCATCACGGTGGCCGATTGCGGCCCGGTGCTGTTCGCCGATCCGGTGGCCCGGGTGGTGGGCGCCGCCCATGCCGGATGGAAGGGCGCGTTCGGAGGCGTCCTGGCCGCGACGGTCGCACGCATGGAGGAGCTGGGCGCGCAGCGGGGCCGCATGGTGGCCGCCATCGGGCCGCTGATCCGCCAGGACAGCTATGAGGTGGGCGACGACTTCATCGCGCGCTTCCTGGACGAGGACCGCGCCCATTCCCGCTTTTTCCGCGCAGCCGAGCGGCCGGGACACGCCTTGTTCGACCTCCCCGGCTTCATCGCGCACCGGCTGCGGGAGGCGGGGGTGGGAGCGGTGGAGGACCTTGGCCTCGACACCTATGGCGACGAGGCCCGCTTCTTCAGCTACCGCCGATCCACCCATCGCAAGGAGCCCGATTACGGGCGCATGGTGGCGGCCATTACCCTCGTGTGACGCAGAGAGAAGCCACCAGCGGGTTGCTGCCGCACGGGGAATTCGCCCGTTAACGACATTTTAACCGTTTTTCTGGACCTCGCGTCCGATTGCGGATAACCCTCCTGTGACGAGACCACAGACGGGGACCACCGCATGATCGGGGCGACGGCCAGCACGGGTTGGGCGAAACGGCTTCGGATCGCGAGCCGCCTCGCAGTCCTTCTCTCCGGCCTTGCGCTTGCGGCCTGCCAGACCGATGGAACGGGCGGCAGCCCCATGGCGTCCTCCGGCAACCGGACGCTGGCCTTCGACTCCATCGATGGCCCGCCCAAGCCCACCTTCGAGAAGCTGGTGACCGAGCTGACCTCGGAAGCCCAGGCCCAGCAGGTGCCGGTGGTGTCCCGCACGGACACGTCCACCTACCGGGTGCGGGGCTACCTGTCCGTGCATTCGGACAAATCCAAGACCGCCGTGAGCTATGCCTGGGAGATTTATGACGCCGACAAGCAGCGCGTCGCCCGCATCACCGGCGAGGAAGTCACCAAGCGCGTGAAGGGCGACGCCTGGGCGGCCTGCGACGAGGAGATGCTCAATCGCATCGCCGGCAAGTCCATGGCGTCGCTGGCGGAAACCATCGGCATTCCCGCCCCCTCGGGCCAGGCGCGCGCCACCGCCACCCCTGCGGCCCCCGCCGCAGCCGCGGCCTCCCCGGCCGCGCCCGCCGAGGCCGAGCCGCCGGCCGCCGCACCGAGCGGCCCCCCCATCGACGGCAATGGCCCCCCCGTGGCCGAGATCGCCTCGTCCACCACCCTCGCTTATGCGGTGCGCTAAGGCTTCTTTACAAAGCCGACGGTAAGGGCCAATCAGGCCGGCATCACAGATTCCCCTTCCGCGGTTTTGGCGGAGCGTCCATGTCGACCGAGAACGGATCCATGAAGATTGTCGCCGGCAATTCCAACCGCGCCTTGTCCGAAGCCATTGCGGCCTATCTCGCAACGCCCCTGACCAAGGCCGTGGTGCGGCGCTTCGCCGACATGGAGATCTTCGTCGAGATCCAAGAAAACGTGCGCGGGCAGGACGTCTTCGTGGTCCAGTCCACGTCCTTCCCCACCAATGACCACCTGATGGAGCTGCTGATCATCATCGACGCGCTGCGCCGGGCCTCGGCCAAGCGCATCACGGCGGTGATCCCCTATTTCGGCTACGCCCGCCAGGACCGCAAACCCGGCCCCCGCACCCCCATCTCCGCCAAGCTGGTGGCCAACCTCATCACCCATGCGGGCGCCGACCGCGTGATGACGCTGGACCTGCATGCCGGGCAGATCCAGGGCTTCTTCGACATCCCCACCGACAATCTCTATTCGGCGCCGGTGATGGTCCGCGACATCAAGGACCGGTTTGACATCGGCAACTTGATGGTGGTCTCGCCCGACGTGGGCGGCGTGGTGCGTGCCCGTGCGCTCGCCAAGCGCATCGACGCCCAGCTCGCCATCGTCGACAAGCGCCGCGAGCGGCCGGGCGAGAGCGAAGTGATGAATGTGATCGGCAATGTGGAAGGCCGGTCCTGCATCCTGGTGGACGACATCGTGGATTCCGGCGGCACGCTGGTGAATGCGGCGGACGCCCTCCTGGCGCGCGGCGCCAAGGAAGTGCACGCCTACATCACCCACGGCGTGCTCTCCGGCGGTGCCGTGGCGCGCATCACCGCCTCCAAGCTCAAGGAGCTGGTGATTTCAGATTCCATCCTGCCCACCGAGGCGGTTCGGGTGGCGCGGAACATCCGCGTGGTGTCCATCAGCACCCTCATCGGCGAGGCCATCGCGCGCACGGCGCACGAGGAATCGGTTTCGAGCCTGTTCGACTGAGGGAGCAGCTTCACCCAAGACGCCATCAAAAAGGGCGCGCCTGCGGGCGCGCCTTTTTTCGTTGCAGGTCAGGATGTGGGCTTGTCGCCGGGAAGGTCGGGCTGTGCCTCCCGCTCCACTTCGCCCCGCTCCTGCAGCCACAGCATGATGAGCCAGCACAGGCACGCCCAACTGGCCCCCAAGGCCCAGCCCCCGAGAACGTCGGTGGGCCAGTGCACGCCCAGATAGACCCGGCTCACACCCACAATGACGGTGAGGCCCGCCGCCATGGCCAGAAGAAAGACCTTCACACGCTGGCGCGGCTGGGAGCGGGCGAGGAGCGCGCCAAGGGTCAAGTAAACCACCGCCGACATGGTGGAATGGCCGCTTGGAAAGCTCGCCGTATAGACATCCATGCCGTGGGGCACGAGATCGGGCCGCGGCCGGCCGATGCCCCATTTCAGCGCGCTGGACAGGATGGCCCCACCCGCGACCGATACCGCCACCATCAAGGCGGTCTGTCGCTTGCGCACCAGAACGAGATAGGCAAGCACGGCCAGGGTCATGAGGGTGAGCAGCGTGGTGCCGCCGAGGGCGGTCAGGTCGCGCATGCTCTCCTCGAACCAGGGCGGTCCAATGGGATCGGAGCGGTCCCCGGTCTCCCGCAGGGCGAGAAGGATCCGCTCGTCAAGGGAATGGACCTCGCCCTCCAGCACGTCCTCCGCCAAGGCGAGGAAGCCATAGAAGGCGAGTGCCGCAAGCGCGATGATGGCGAGCGTCGCCCGCTCCAGTTCGCTCACCCGCAGCAGCATGGGGCCGATCACGGGCAGCCTCTGCAGGCGGCGATTGAGGGTGGAAAGAGCCTCCTTCATGCCGATGGTCCCGAGCCGGACTGCGCTGCGGCATTGAACCCATCGTCTCGCGATGTCATCACACCATCCATGAATACTGAGCCGCCCCGCCCCGAACCGATCGCCATCTATGTGGATGCCGATGCCTGCCCCGTAAAGGAGGAGACATACAAGGTGGCGCTCCGCCATGGCCTAAAGGTGTTCGTGGTGAGCAATTCCCCCATCGCCGTGCCCCGGGAGCCCTGGATCGAGCGGGTGGTGGTGGCAAGCGGCGCGGACGTGGCCGATGATTGGATCGCAAGCCGGGCCGTGCGGGGCGACGTGGTGGTGACGGCGGACATTCCGCTCGCCGATCGTTGCGTGAAGGCGGGCGCATCGGTGATCGCGCCCAATGGCAAAGCCTTCACGGAGGCAACCATCGGAGCGGCGCTCGCCACGCGCAACCTCATGGAGGACCTGCGCTCGGCCGGAGAAATGACGCGTGGCCCCCGCCCCTTCTCCCCGCGCGACCGCTCCGCCTTCCTCTCGGCGCTGGATCTGGCCATCGTTCGGCTGAAGCGGGCGGGCTACCGCACCTGAGGGAGCGGAACAGGGCGCAGACGGAGGGACTTGAAAGGCCGCCCCCGCGCGGGAATAAAAAGCGCCTGACCTGAAAATGCGGCGCACGCGTAACCTGACATTGGGCGGCGAACGGACACAGCCCCGGAAGGACCCTCCATGACCGTGGAATTGCGCTATCTGGCCTTCAGCATTCTGCTGGTTTTCGTCCAGTTGTTCCTCGCCGCGGGGGGCGCCACCAAGGCGCGGGGCCTCGCTTGGAATGCCGGTCCGCGCGATGAAGACTCCCCTCCCCTCCCCGCAGTGGCGGGCCGGCTGGACCGCGCCTTCCGCAACATGCTGGAGACCTTTCCGCTGTTCGCGGCGGCGGTGCTGCTCGCCCATGCGGCGGGGGTGCATTCGGCGCTCACCTCTTTCGGCGCGGCGCTCTATTTCTGGGCGCGAGTGGTCTATGTGCCGCTTTACGCCTTCGGCATTCCCTATCTGCGGTCCCTGGTTTGGACCGCAGCGAGCGGCGGGATCGTCTTGATCCTCTTCGCCCTGGTGTGAGGCGCGGCCCCCCAAAGGGGCCGCGCGCCCGGCCGTCAGCCGTTCTGACGGATGTCGTTGGCGGCGCGGGACAGGATCTCCACGATCCGCAACTCCCCGCCACGGTCGGCTTCCAGCGCCTGCTGGCTGGCCTCGCGCAGGTTCTCGAAGGCGGCCTCCACGAGGCGCGGCAGGCCACCTTCCCGGTGCCCCTCCTCTTCCCCGCGCCCCATCCACTTCTTGAAGCGGCTCATGCGCAGGCCGATCTCGGACAGGCGACCCAGAAGGGCATCGGCGAAGTCGCGATTTTCGGCCAGATGTGCCTCGCCCTCGGGGGTGATGGCATAGCGCTTCTTGGCGCCCTCCGCTTCGGCCACCACGAACCCGGCCTCTTCCAGATAGGTCAGGGTCGGATAGACGACGCCGGGGCTCGGCGAATACCAGCCGCCGGTCTTCTCCTCGATCAGCTTGATGATCTCGTAGCCGTGGCGGGGCTGCTCGGCAATGAGCGCCAGCGCCAGCAGCTTGAGGTCGCCTTGGGCCAGCATGCGCCCGAGGCGGAACATGTCGCCGCCGCCGCCACGCCCACGCCCCCCGCGGCCGCCGCCGAACCCGCCGCCTTCGCCGAAGCGGCCAGCGGCGTGACGTTCAAAATGAGATCTGCATCCAAACATGGGACTTGCTCCGTTAGATATATCTTTTGATACCATGACCTGACCTATATCGTTCGATATATCTTTTTGACAAGCCCCCCCGGCCTGATTCAGCGATCCTTGAGATTTGACGCGCATGAAGGGGAAGCGGCATCCTCGACGAGGCACGGAGGCGCCATGGCCAGCACCGACGAGACCAAGGCGCGGCGCACCCAAGGCGCCCTCCTCAGCGCGAGCGCGCCCGATGTGGCCGCTGCAGCCGAAGGCTGGCTGGCGCGCCTCGCCCATGAGCGTCACCTCTCCCCCAAGACGCGAGAGGCCTATGCGCGCGACCTCACCCGCGTGCTGACCATCCTCACCGAGCATCTGGGCGGGCGCCCGTCCCTCGCCGATCTGTCCGCGCTGAAGCCGGCCGACGTGCGCGCAGTCCTCGCCGCACGCCGCAGCGAAGGCAGCGCGCCCCGCACGCTGGTGCGCCTGCTAGCGGCCGCCAGGTCCTTCGCGCGGCATCTGGAGCGGGAGGGAATGGGAAAGGTGGCCCCCCTCAGCGCGGTGCGGGCGCCGAAAGTGCCGCGCGCCCTGCCCAAGCCGGTGACGCCAGATGCCGCCCGCGCCCTTGCCGATCCGGCCACGCGCGCTGGAGAGACGCGGGACAATTGGGTTCTGGCGCGGGACGCGGCGGTCATCGCCCTCCTGTACGGGGCCGGGCTGCGCATTTCCGAAGCGCTGGGCCTGACCGCCCGCCAAGTGCCCGCGACCGGCGAAGTCGGCCAGATCACGGTCACCGGCAAGGGCAACAAGACACGCATGGTACCGATCATCGCGCCCGTGGCTCAGGCCATCGCGGACTATGTGGCGCTGTGCCCATTTCCCCTTTCCCCGGACGGCCCGCTGTTTCGCGGCACCCGGGGCGGGCCGCTCTCGCCGCGCATCATCCAGCAGGCGGTGGAGCGCATGCGCGGCGCCCTGGGGCTGCCCGACAGCGCAACGCCCCACGCGCTCAGGCATTCCTTCGCCACCCATCTGCTGGCACGCGGGGGCGAACTGCGGGCCATCCAGGAATTGCTGGGCCACGCCTCGCTTTCAACGACGCAGATCTATACTGCCCTCGACGAAACCCGGCTCATGGAGGCCTACCGCGCCTTCCATCCGCGCGCGTGACCGGGTCACGCCCGGTTGCGGGCAAAGATCCGCCGGCGCAAAGCGGCAATGCGCCGGCCGAAGCCGCCACCGGCATGGAATTCAGCGAGCACCCGGACTTTCCAGGCCCTCAACCAGGACCTGACCGGCTCCACCTCCGCCTCGGCCCAGGCCTTCATCTTGAGGAAGAGCGTCACCAGTTGGGCGAACCAGCGGATGGACAGCAATTGCGACTCGCAGACCGCGAACAGGAAGGCCATGACCCCGACGCCGATAAGCTTTACCGCCAGCAGGCAGAGGCTGCCGAAAATCCATTGCTTATGGGCATAGGCCCATACCGCCACCCCTTCCAGCGGCTCCACCAGGAGCAAGGGCGAGAGGAAAAGAGCCAGGGCCGCATAAGGGGGAAGCCGGCGCGCCCAATTGGCCACCCAGTGCTTGAACCGCGCAAAGGGAATAAGATCGGCCAGCCACCGGACCACCGGCTCCATATGACGCCAGAGCCAGGCTTCCACCAGGAACAGGAACGCCAGCACAATGAGGACGGGCCGATAGCGGCGCCGTGGCGCCGGCCCGTGGGATATATGTTCGGACATCGCCACTGATATTGCCTCAGAAGGAGGATCGGGGTCCAATTCCTCTCAGGCATGAAAGCCTGGGATTGTGGCCATGTTCGATCACATGTCGCTCGGCGTGCGGGACTTGTCCCGTGCCATTGCCTTTTACGACGCCGTGCTGGCCCCGCTCGGCATCGTCCGGGTGATGGAGTTTGACGAACCCACCGGCACCGCCTCGGCCGGTTACGACCATCCCGGTGCGAGCGGTGCCACGGACAATGCCGCCTTCTGGCTGGAAGAACGCAGGGGCGCGGACATTGCTTGCCCGCCCGGCTTCCATGTGTGCTTTCGCGCCAAGGACCGGGCGGCGGTTCATGCCTTCCACGCCGCGGGCCTTGCCGCCGGGGGCCAAGACAATGGGGCACCAGGCCCGCGACCGGCCTATGGACCGGCCTATTATGCCGCCTTCCTGCTGGACCTGGACGGCTGGCGGATCGAGGCTGTGACCTATAGCCCATATTAAACGGAAACGGCCCCGCCGGACGCCGGCGGGGCCGCTCAATCACAGGCGAGGCCGCGATAGCGGAGCCTCGCCCCCACGCACTCACATGTGGATGGCGCGCTTCTCCACCGCCATGGCGGCTTCCTTCACCGCTTCCGAGCGGGTTGGGTGCGCATGGCAGGTGCGGGCGAGATCCTCGGACGAGCCGCCGAACTCCATCAGCACCGCGCATTCGTGGATCATCTCGCCGGCCTCGGGGCCGATGATGTGGGCGCCCAGCACCTTGTCGGTGGCGGCATCCGCGAGGATCTTCACGAAACCGTCCGTGGTGTTGTTCACCTTCGTGCGGCCATTGGCGGTGAAGGGGAACTTGCCCACATTGTAGGCGATGCCGGCGTCCTTCAGCTCTTCCTCGGTTTTGCCGACGGAGGCCACCTCAGGGAAGGTGTAAACGACGCCAGGAATGACGTCGTAATTCACGTGCCCCGCCTTGCCCGACAGCAGCTCGGCCACCGCGACCCCCTCGTCCTCCGCCTTGTGGGCGAGCATGGGGCCGGCGATCACGTCGCCGATGGCATAGATGCCATCCACGGTGGACTTGAAATGGCCGTCCACCACCACGCGGCCGCGCTTGTCGGTCTCGACCCCGATTTCGGCGAGGCCGAGGCCGGCGGTGTAGGCCACGCGGCCGATGGCCACCAGCACCACGTCCGCATCCAGCGTCTCGGCAGCGCCGCCGGCGGAGGGCTCAACCGACACCTTCAGCGTCTCGCCGGAGGTGTCGATGCCGGTCACCTTGGTGCCCAGCTTGAACTCGAAGCCCTGCTTGCCAAGGATGCGCTGGAAGGACTTGGCCACCTCGCCATCCATGCCGGGCAGGATGCGGTCGAGGAACTCAACCACCGTCACCTTGGCGCCGAGCCGGCGCCACACGCTGCCAAGCTCAAGGCCGATGACGCCCGCGCCCACCACCACGAGCTTGCCGGGCACCTTGTCCAGCGACAGGGCGCCGGTGGAAGACACCACCCGCTTCTCGTCGATGGTGATGCCGGGCAGCTGCGCCACGTCGGATCCGGTGGCAATCAGGATGTTCTTGGTCTCCAGCACCTGAACGGCGCCGTCGGCATTCAGCGTCACTTCCACCTTGCCGGGCGCCAAAATCTTGCCGGTGCCGAAGAAGGCGTCGACCTTGTTCTTCTTCAGGAGGAACTCGACCCCCTTCACATTCCCGTCCACGCCCTTGTCCTTGAAGGCGAGCATGGTGGGCAGGTCGAGCTTGGGCTCGGAGACGCCGATGCCCAGGGAGGCAAAGACGTGGCCGGCTTCCTCGAACTTCTCGGAGGCGAACAGCAGCGCCTTGGAGGGGATGCAGCCCACATTCAGGCAGGTGCCGCCATGGGTGCCGCGCTTTTCCACCACGGCCACCTTGAGACCGAGCTGGGCGGCGCGAATGGCCGCCACATAGCCGCCGGGGCCGGTGCCGATGACGATGAGATCGTAGGACATGCGTTCGTCTCCAGGCCTCGAATGAAGGAGCGACCCATGTTCCTCTGCGCATCTGGTCCCGTGCGCAGCGGCCCTAAAGCCGCAGGATCGCCCCCGGTCGAGGACAAATTGGTCAATGTCCGGCAGGAACGGGCCGGGAGGGTCTTGGCCCAGCGGCCGATCCTGCAAGGCACATCGCCCGGAACCGGCATCTCACCGCTGGAAGGGGAAAGGCCGCCCGGTGGGCGGCCCTTCCGTACTGAACTCACAGATCGAGCACGAGGCGCGCCGGATCCTCCAGGGTCTCCTTCACGCGCACCAGGAAGGTGACGGCCTCGCGGCCGTCGACGATGCGGTGGTCGTAGGAAAGCGCCAGATACATCATGGGACGGATCACCACCTGTCCCTTGATGGCCACCGGCCGCTCCTCGATGCGGTGCATGCCGAGAATGCCCGACTGCGGCGCATTGAGGATGGGGGTGGACATCAGCGAGCCGTAGATGCCGCCGTTGGTGATGGTGAAGGTGCCGCCCTGCATGTCCTCGATGCCGAGCTTGCCGTCGCGGGCCTTGCGGCCATAGCCGGCAATGGTCTTCTCGATATCGGCCACGGAGAGCTGGTCGGCGTCACGCACCACCGGCACCACGAGGCCCTTCTCGGTGCCGACCGCAATGCCGATATTGTAATAGTTCTTGTAGATGATGTCGGTGCCGTCGATCTCGGCATTCACCGCCGGCAGGTCCTTCAGCGCGGCAATGACCGCCTTGGTGAAGAAGCCCATGAAGCCCAGCTTGGTGCCGTGCTTCTTCTCGAAGGCGTCCTTGAACTGGGCGCGCAGGCTCATGACCGCGGTCATGTCCACGTCGTTGAACGTGGTGAGCATGGCGGCGGTGTTCTGGGCGTCCTTCAGGCGGCGCGCAATGGTCTGGCGCAGCTTGGTCATCTTGACCCGCTCCTCGCGGGCTGCGTCCGCGGGCGCGGAGGCGACGCGGGGCACGGAGACCGGCGCGGGCGCCGGAGCCGCAGCGCCGGAGGCGATGGCCGCCAGCATGTCGCCCTTGGTCACGCGGCCATCCTTGCCCGAGCCGGCAACGCCGGCCGGAGACACGCCGCTTTCGGCGGCCAGGCGAGAGACGGCCGGGCCGTTCTCGGCGCCGGGGGCTGCCTTGGCAGGCGCGGCGGGCGCGGGCGCAGCGGCAGGCGCAGGCGCAGGCGCAGCCTTCGGCGCCTCGGCCTTGGGGGCGGCAGGAGCGGCAGCCGCGCCACCTTCGGCGATAGCGCCGAGCAGAGCGCCGACGCCCACCGTCTCGCCGTCCTTGGCGATGATCTCGGAGAGCACGCCGGCGGCGGGAGCGGGCACTTCCACCGTGACCTTGTCGGTCTCCAGCTCCACCAGGGGCTCGTCGGCCTTCACGGCGTCGCCAGGCTTCTTGAACCACTTGCCGATGGTGGCCTCGGTAACGGACTCGCCCAGGGTGGGCACGCGGATTTCGGTCGCCATCTGTCTCGTCCCCGCAGGGACCTCCCTCGATTTCCCGTCACACGCCGGATCAGGTCCGGCGCAAGATCAGCGACGGCATGGACATCACCTCGTAGGAGAAGCCCACACCCGCCGCCACCACCGGATCGGCGTGCCCCAGGGCCCGCGCGCCGGCCTCGTCATCCACTTCAACCACCGCCAGCCCGAAGGGACCCGCGGGGTCCATGACCGGCCCCACCACAATGGCAGTGCCGGCCTGAGCCTTCTCATGCCAATAGGCGCCATGGGCTTGCATGAGCGCCATTTCTTCAGCGGTGGCGTCAAACGGAAAGGTCACGCGCGGGGCGCGCAACCGCATCGCGAAATAGGCCACCGCCGCCCCCTTCTCAGCCCAGCGCCTCCTCGAGGAAGGCCTTCAGCTGCGCCAGATGCTTGGACATCAGGCCCGTGGCCGTGGCGGCGGACGCCGCGCGGCCGGCATAACGGGGCCGCTTGGCCGCGCCGCCCACATTCTCCAGCACCCATTCCAGATAGGGCTGAATGAAGAACCAGGAGCCCTGGTTCTTGGGCTCTTCCTGGCACCACACCACCTCGGCACCCTTGAAGCGCGAGAGCAGCTGCACCATCGTCTTCAGCGGGAACGGATAGAGCTGCTCGACGCGCAACAGGTAGATGTCGTTGATGCCGCGCTTCTCGCGCTCCTCATAGAGGTCGTAATAGACCTTGCCGGTGCACAGCACGACGCGACGGATCTTGTCGTCCGGCACCAGGGTGATGGCCTCACCGGCGCGGGTCTGGGCGTCGTCCAGGAGCACGCGGTGGAACGAGGTGCCCGCTGCCATTTCGTCGAGCCGCGAGACGGCCCGCTTGTGGCGCAGCAGGGACTTGGGCGTCATCAGGATGAGCGGCTTGCGGAACTCGCGCTTCATCTGCCGGCGCAGGATGTGGAAATAATTGGCCGGCGTGGTGCAGTTGGCCACCTGCATGTTGTCCTCGGCGCACATCTGCAGATAGCGCTCGAGGCGGGCGGAGGAATGCTCCGGCCCTTGGCCCTCATAGCCATGCGGCAGCAGGCAGACGAGGCCGGACATGCGCAGCCACTTGCGCTCGGCCGAGGAGATGAACTGGTCGAACACCACCTGCGCGCCATTGGCGAAGTCGCCGAACTGGGCTTCCCAGAGCACCAAGGTGTTGGGCTCGGACAGGGTGTAGCCATATTCGAAGCCGAGCACCGCCTCTTCGGAGAGCATCGAATTGATGACCTCGTACTTGGCCTGCCCGTCGCCCAGATGGTTGAAGGGCTTGTAGCGGGCTTCCGTCACCTGGTCGGTGAGCACGGAATGGCGCTGGGAGAAGGTGCCGCGCTCGCAATCCTGCCCGGACAGGCGCACGGGGCGACCTTCCTCCAGGAGGGTGCAGAAGGCCAGGGCTTCGCCGGTCGCCCAGTCGATGCCCGCGCCCTCCTCAATCGCCTTGCGGCGATTGTCCAGGAAGCGCTGGATGGTGCGGTGGACGTTGAAGCCTTCCGGCACCTTGGTGATCGTCTCTCCAATGGCCTTCAGCTTTTCGATGTCGACGCCGGTGTCGCCGCGGCGCGGATCATCATCCTCATGGGCGGGGCGGAAGCCGGCCCAGCGGCCGTCCAGCCAGTCGGCCTTGTTGGGCTTGTAGGCCTGGCCGGCCTCATACTCGCCTTCCAGATGGTCGCGCCAGGCGGCGCGCATCTTGTCGAGCTCACCCGCATCGATGACGCCTTCGCTCTCAAGCTTCTTGGAATAAAGCTCGAGCACAGAGGGATGCTCGCGGATCACCTTGTACATGTGCGGCTGGGTGAACGCCGGCTCGTCGCCCTCATTGTGGCCGAAGCGGCGGTAGCAGAACATGTCGATGACGACGGGCTTGTGGAAGCGCTGGCGGAACTCGATCGCCACCTTCGCGCAGAAGGTCACGGCTTCCGGGTCGTCGCCGTTCACGTGGAAGATCGGCGCCTCGATCATCTTCGCCACATCGGAGGGATAGGGCGAGGAGCGCGAATAGCGCGGATTGGTGGTGAAGCCGATCTGGTTGTTGATGATGAAGTGCAGCGAGCCGCCGGTGCGGTGGCCCTTCAGGCCGGACAGGCCCAGGCACTCGGCCACCACGCCCTGGCCGGCGAAGGCCGCATCGCCATGGATGAGCAGCGGCAGCACCTGGACGCGCTCGGTGTCCTTCAACTGGTCCTGCTTGGCCCGGGCCTTGCCGAGCACCACCGGGTCCACGATTTCCAGATGAGAGGGGTTGGCGGTCAGCGACAGATGCACCTTGTTGCCGTCGAACTCACGGTCCGACGAGGCACCCAGGTGATACTTCACGTCGCCGGAGCCTTCCACGTCGTCGGGGGCCCAGGAGCCGCCCTTGAACTCGTGGAAGAGGGCGCGATGGGGCTTGCCCATCACTTGGGTGAGCGAGTTCAGGCGGCCGCGATGGGCCATGCCGAACACGATTTCCTTCACGCCCAGATTGCCGCCGCGCTTGATGATCTGCTCGAGCGCCGGGATCAGGCTCTCGCCGCCGTCAAGGCCGAAGCGCTTGGTGCCGGTATACTTGACGTCGAGGAACTTCTCGAAGCCCTCGGCCTCCACCAGCTTGTTCAGGATGGCGCGCTTGCCCTCGCGGGTGAAGGACACTTCCTTGTCCACGCCCTCGATGCGCTCCTGGATCCAGGCCTTCTCCTCGGGCGAGGAGATGTGCATGAACTCGACGCCGATGGAGCGGCAATAGGTGCGGCGCAGGATGGCCAGCATCTCGCGCACGGTGGCGAATTCCAGCCCCAGCACGTGGTCGATGAAGATCTTGCGGTCGAGGTCGGCCTCATAGAAGCCGTAGGACGCCGGATCGAGCTCGGGGGCCTCGCGCGGCGGGGTCAGATGCAGGGGGTCAAGATCGGCATGCAGATGGCCGCGCATGCGATAGGCGCGGATCATCATCAGCGCCTTGACGCTGTCGCGGGTGGCCTGCTGGACCTCGGAGGCGGAGAATTCGACGCCCGCCTTCTGGGCCTTCTCCTTGACCTTGTCGGAGACCTTCTTCTCCACTTCGATCCAGTTGCCGTCCATGGCGGAGACCAGCTCGCCATTGGCATGGATGGGCCAGCCGGACTTCTTCCAGGAGGCGCCTTCCGCATTCTTGCGGACCTCGTTCGGGTCGTCCTTCAGCGCGGAGAAGAAGCTCTGCCACTGGGCGTCGACCGACGACGGATCGGCCTCGTACCGGGCATAGAGATCCTCGATCCACGCCGCATTGGCGCCATAGAGGAAGGAGGTGGCAAGAAACTGATCATTCTGATCGGCGCGCGACATGGGCTTCCATCCCAGGAGGATCGGGAACGGCCTCGTCTATGGCGCACAATTGCGGCCCGACGAAGCCCCACGATCGTCCACTGGCACAAATTGCATTCGGGGGAGCTTCCCCCATCCGCCGGACCTTCCGGGCTGAACCCGGGCAGCGGGCCGGCACGCTGTACATAAACCTGACGCAAGGAGGGCGAAAGCACCCAGCGGCGCACTTTCCCGCTTTTTGCTGCATTCCCGCCCTGCCGAACAGGCAGACCGAACGCCAGCGGGCCGGAGCAATGCTCCGGCCCGCCAGTTTCATCAGCCCTTCAGCACCTCGACGAGGGTCTTGCCGAGACGCGCCGGCGAGGGAGAGACGCGGATGCCCGCTTCTTCCATGGCCGCGATCTTGTCCTCGGCGCCGCCCTTGCCGCCGGAGATGATGGCGCCCGCATGGCCCATGCGGCGGCCGGGAGGGGCCGTGCGGCCGGCAATGAAGCCCACCATCGGCTTCTTGCGGCCCCGCTTGGCCTCGTCCTTCAGGAACTGGGCGGCATCTTCTTCCGCCGAGCCGCCGATCTCGCCGATCATCACGATGGAGGTGGTGGCGTCATCCGCCAGGAACATCTCCAGCACGTCGATGAACTCGGTGCCCTTCACCGGGTCGCCGCCAATGCCCACCGCCGAGGTCTGGCCCAGCCCCTCCTGCGAGGTCTGGAACACCGCCTCATAGGTCAGCGTGCCCGACCGCGAGACGATGCCCACCGAGCCGGTCTTGAAGATGTTGGCCGGCATGATGCCGATCTTGGACTGGCCGGCCGTCACCACGCCCGGGCAATTGGGCCCGATGAGGCGGGACTTGGAGCCCGAAAGCGCCCGCTTCACCTTCACCATGTCCAGCACCGGGATGCCCTCGGTGATGCACACGATCAGCGGGATTTCCGCGTCGATGGCCTCCAGGATGGCGTCCGCCGCGCCGGGCGGGGGCACATAGATGACGCTGGCGTCAGCGCCGGTGGCCTCGCGGGCCTCGGCCACCGTGTCGAACACCGGCAGGCCCAGATGGGTCGTGCCGCCCTTGCCGGGGGAGGTGCCGCCCACGACCTTGGTGCCATAGGCAATGGCCTGCTCGGAATGGAAGGTCCCGTTCTTGCCGGTGAAGCCCTGGGTGATGACCTTGGTATTGGCGTCGATCAGAACAGACATCACGCAGCTTCCTTCTTCACGGCCGCGACGATCTTCTGCGCCGCATCGTCCAGGTCATCGGCGGGGATCACGTTCAGGCCGCTCTCGCGGATGATCTGCTTGCCCTGCTCCACATTGGTGCCTTCCAGGCGCACCACCAGGGGCACCTTCAGCCCCACCGCCTTCACCGCCGCCAGCACGCCGCGCGCGATCACGTCGCACTTCATGATGCCGCCGAAGATGTTGACCAGGATGCCCTTCACGGACGGGTCGGAGGTGATGATCTTGAACGCCGCCGTCACCTTCTCTTCGCTGGCGCCGCCGCCCACGTCCAGGAAGTTGGCCGGGCTCTCGCCATAGAGCTTGATGATGTCCAGCGTCGCCATGGCCAGGCCCGCGCCGTTCACCATGCAGCCGATGGTGCCGTCGAGGGCGATGTAGGCGAGGTCATACTTGGACGCCTCGATCTCCTTGGCGTCCTCTTCCGTCTCGTCGCGCAGCTCGACCAGGTCGGGATGACGGAACAGGGAGTTGGAATCGAACGACACCTTGGCGTCGAGCACCTTCAGCTGATTGTCCTTGGTGACGATCAGCGGGTTGATCTCCAGCATGGCCATGTCGGTGCCGGTGAAGGCCGTATAGAGCACTTCGGTCAGCTTGCCGGCCTGCTTGGCGAGGTCGCCGGTGAGGCCGAGGGCCTTGGCCACCTTGCGGCCATGGAAGGCCTGCACGCCGCTCGCCGGGTCCACGGAGAAGGTGACGATCTTCTCAGGCGTGTGGTGCGCTACCTCCTCGATATCCATGCCGCCTTCGGTGGAAACCACGAAGGCCACACGGGAGGTCTCGCGATCCACCAGCAGCGAGAGGTAGAATTCCTTGGCGATGTCGGAACCGTCCTCGATGTAGAGGCGATTCACCTGCTTGCCGGCGGGGCCGGTCTGGATGGTGACCAGGGTGTTGCCGAGCATCTGGCCGGCGAAGGCCTTGACCTCTTCCACCGACTTGGCGAGGCGCACGCCGCCCTTCTCGCCGGCTTCCGGCTCCTTGAACTTGCCCTTGCCGCGGCCACCGGCATGGATCTGGGACTTCACCACCCAGAGCGGACCGCCGAGCTCGGCCGCCGCCTTTTCGGCCTCTTCGGGCGAGAAGACCGCGATGCCGCGGGAGACGGGCGCTCCGTATGTCTTCAAAAGAGCCTTGGCCTGATATTCATGAATGTTCATGGGGCTTCGTCCCTGAGGGTTGCGCAGTGCCCCCCTCCCGAAGCCGGGAGCGGAACATGTCGCTGGTGTAATCCGGCGAGGGTTTCCCCGCCGGGACTAAGGTGGCGCCCCCCAGGGCACCACCGTCGATCGCGTCACGCGGCGAGGTCGGGAGCGATGCTGACGCAGGCATCCACCAAACCTTTCACCGCCGCCACCGATTTCTCGAACTGGGCGCGTTCCGAACGGTCGAGGTCCACCTCCACCACCCGTTCCACGCCCCGGGCGCCGATCACCACCGGCACGCCCACATAAAGGTCGCGCAGTCCGTATTCCCCCGCCAGGCACGCGGCGGCGGGCAGAACACGCTTTTTGTCCTTGAGATAGCTCTCCGCCATGGCGATGGCGGAGGCCGCTGGCGCATAAAAGGCCGAGCCGGTCTTCAGGAGGTTGACCACCTCCGCGCCACCATCTCGCGTGCGCTGCACAATGGCGTCGATGCGTTCCTGTGTGGTCCAGCCCATGCGGATGAGGTCCGGCACGGGAATACCAGCCACGCTGGAATAGCGGATCAGCGGCAGCATGGTGTCGCCGTGGCCGCCCATGACGAAGGCGGTCACATCCTCCACCGAAACGTTGAATTCGTCGGCCAGGAAATAGCGCAGCCGCGCGCTGTCCAGCACGCCGGCCATGCCCACCACCTTCTCGCGCGGCAAGCCGCTGGCCCGCTGAAGGGCCCAGACCATGGCGTCCAGCGGATTGGTGATGCAGATGACGAAGGCGTCGGGGGCATATTTTGCAAGGCCCGCGCCCACCTGCTCCATCACCTTCAGGTTGACGGACAGGAGGTCGTCACGGCTCATGCCAGGGCGCCGCGGCACGCCGGCGGTGACGATCACCACGTCGGCATCGGCAATGGCGGCATAGGAATTGGTGCCCGACAAGCGGATATCGATGCCGGCCACCGGGGTCAGTTCCGCCAGGTCCAGCGCCTTGCCCTGGGGAACGCCCTCCACCACGTCAAACAGGACGACATCGCCCAGTTCCTTCAGGCCAGCGAGCAACGCGAGCGTGCCGCCGATCTGACCGGCCCCGATCAATGCAATCTTGTTGCGCGCCATAGACGAGTGTCCCTGTCTCGGGGCATGGAGGTGCGGCCTTGTCCGAGCGGGGTCTGACTACTCCCATCCGGCAAGGCGTTCAAGACGTTCGCACTGCACAATCGCCTCCCAACGACCGCGCGGCGCCATCCTAAGCTGTGCCGCGCGAACTCCAAGTTGGCAATTGGACGGAGAGCACGGCGGAAATCAGGTTTCCACCAGGCCCGTGGTGTTTCCAGTGGCGCGCGAATCCCCGTGGCCATGGGGCCGGGAGAGGTAATCGGCGGAGCGCATCTCGTGAAGGCGCGAGACGGTGCGGGCCCATTCAAAGGCTTCCGCCCCTTCCGTGCCAAGATAAAGAGACTCAGGCTCGGCAGCCGCCGATGCGATCAGCTTCACGCCGCCGTCATAAAGGGTGTCGATGAGCGAGATGAATCGCTTGGCTTCATTGCGCCGATCCCCATCCAGCACCGGAATGCCCTCCAGCACCACAGTGTGATAAGTGCGGGCGATGCGCAGATAGTCGGTGGCGCCCAAGGGCTGCTCGCACAGGCCCTGGAAGGTGAAGCGCGCCGCCCCGTTGGCGGCGGACGGAACGGGAATGGACCGCCCCTTCATCATGATCTGGCTGGGATGGCCGCCCCCCGGCCCCGCAAGGCGCGAAAAGGCCTCATCAAGAGCGGCATGGGCGGCCGCGTCCAGCGGGGTATGCCAGACCTGGAGGCCCTCCAGCTTCAGCATGCGGTAGTCGGTGTCCGCGTCGAGGGCCAGCACTTCCATGCGCTCCTCGATCATGCCGATGAAAGGCAGGAAGAGCGCACGGTTGAGGCCGCCGGCATAAAGGTCCTCGGGCTTCACGTTGGAGGTGGCCACCACCACCACCCCGTCCGCGAACAGCTTCTCAAACAGCCGGCCAAGGATCATGGCATCGGCGATGTCGGTGACGTGAAACTCATCGAAGCAAAGCAGCTTGGCTTCGGCGGCCAACGCATCGGCCACCGGCTGGAGCGGATCGGTGGTCTTGCGCAGGCCGGCCTTCTGGGCCTCCCGCTCGGCGAAGATGCGCTCGTGCACATCCGCCATGAATTCATGAAAATGGGCGCGGCGCTTGGACTTGACCTGGACCGCCTCGAAGAAGAGGTCCATCAGCATGGTCTTGCCGCGCCCCACCCGTCCGTAAATGTAAAGCCCGCGGGGCGGGCCGGACGTGCGGCGGTGGAACAGCCAGCCGAGGGCCGAGGATTTGCGGGCCAGCGCATAATCGCGCAGTTCCAATTCCAGGCGGGCGAAGGCATCCACCACATTGGACTGGGCGGGGTCGGGGGTGATCTGCCCCTCGGAGACCATGGCGCCGTAACGTTCCAGCACCCGGGCCGACGTCTCCGAAACCATGCCCTTACTCCCCTTCGCCGGTGGCGCGGCCCGTCAAAGGCAGGCCGGCGGTGTCGCCTCTGAAGCGAGGCAGCCCTTTAGACCATGCGCTGCAAAAGTCGACCCCCTTTCCGAGACAAGCGCCTCCCCTGAAACCAAACCGCCCGGCGCGCGTTACCTCACCAGACCCGCCGCGGCGCACCCCAGCCCCCGGCGGAGCGATGACGATCCACCAGCGAAGCACAGTCGCAGGGGTGCCGCGTGCGCGGCCCTCATCGGACGATCTGTGTCCGCAAGACAGGGAGAGAGTTCATGAACAAGACCATCGCCGGCGGCGCCGGCCTTATCAGCCTCGCCCTCGCCGCCGCCCTCGCCATCCCCGCGCCCGCATCCGCCGACGAGAGCACGACCCGGGTGAATGACAGCATGATCAGGGTGCAGCAGATGGACTATCTGATGCGCCACGGCGGCTATGTGATCTATCAGGACTCTTATTCGGATTCCGTGGGCGGCCGGAACGCCACCATGGTGGTGCCGGCGAACCGGGTCCACGCGCCCGGCTATGTCCAGCCCGGCACGGTCTATGTGACCCCCGCTCCCACCTATCCCGCCCCCTACTGATCGCGACAAACTGAGCTGTGAATCCCGGCCGGAGCCATTCTCCGGCCGGGATCTGGACATTTTTCCCGTGCCATGTCCCCTGTGTAAGAAGGGCCGAAGCAGCGGGGGAATGGCGTGGGCGTGGACTTGACGGGACCGGAAGGCGACCGTTCCCTCGTCGGGCGGTCCAAGGCGTGGCTGGCCAGCCATGATCCCGGCGCGGTCGACCAGACGCGCGCCCTTCATCTCGGCATCGCCTTCGTCCTCGTCATCGCGGCGGGGGTGGCCACCTCGCGCGGCCTGGGCCTTGGGCTGGACATCGTCTTTCCTATGGCCAGCGCCATCACGGCCATGGTTCTCATCACCTTCACGCCCGCCGCCAGCCGGCGGATGGAAGCCGTCAGCTTCGCAAAGCTTTTCGGGCTGACTTTCGGCCTGTTCGTGGCGGTCATGCTGATCGGGCCGGGCAATGGCGCGGCCAATGCCACATTCCTGAAACTCTCCGTGGTCCCCCTGACGGGCCTGTCGCTCTACATGCGCCGGCACGGCATGGAGGGGATGCGGCAGGGCAACGCCATTGTCGTGGTGGTCACGGTCGCCGCCGTCGTCAGCCCCACCCATGCGGAGACCGCCTCGCTGCTGCTGGCCGCCTGCCAGGGCGGTGCCATTGCGGCTTTGGTACGCCTTGGGCTTCATCGTCCCAGCGCCTTGAAGGTGTATACCGAAACGGTGGAGGCAGCGGGCCAGGCTATTGGCCGCCATCTCCATGAGGTGGCCAGCGCCGTGCGCGAGGGGCGGCAGGTGCCGCAGGCGACGGACGAACTGCTGGACCAGATCCGTGTCCGCGTCCGCTCCGCCCTCGTCAACGCCTCCTCGGAGGCCCCTGACGCGCGTAACTATCTGGAGGCGGTGCGCTCGCTTGCCTATCGGCTGAGGGTGGCCACGCAATTGCTCAGCGCCTGCATTCCCGCCCCCCAGGGCACGGCCGAGGAAGCCCGCTCGGATGCCTGGCGGGCGCCCCTGTCGGCCGCCGCCGACCAATTGGCCCGGCACCTGGAGAACGGCCTGGCCCAGCCCTTCCCGGAGCATGCCCGCATGGGCGGCATCCTGGCACGGCTGCGGCAGGCGGCCATGGCGCCGAACCTGAAGCCCGCCGACCATCTGGCCTTGCTGCGAGCTGTGACCGCCTTCGAGCGCCTGGCCCTGGTGGTCACCGAGCTGACGCGCCTCCTCAACGAAGGTCCGGCGCAGTGGAATGCAGCGGCGCCGCCTGCTCTCCCGGTCCCGCCCACGCCCGTGGCGCAGGGCCTTTCGCCGTTCGCCAAAGTGGCCATCCAGGGCGTGATCGCCACCACCCTGACCACCGCGCTCGACTTCATCCTCCACTTGGACCACGCCTATTGGGCCACCCTTACGGTCATGTTCGTGCTGGGCAATTCCGTGGGGGAGACCTATGTGCGCGTGCGCTACCGCACCGTGGGCACGGCCATGGGCGTGGCCATCGGCCTCGGCTGCGTGGTGGTGTTCAGCGACAATGTGTGGATCCTGGCCCTCCTGTGCCTCGTATGCCAGATGATTTCGCTGGTCACCGTACGGGACCGCTACGACATTTCCTCGGCCATGGTGGGCTTCTCGGTGGTGGTCGCCCTCCATATCGTCAGCGGCCTCGATGTCCACGGCATGGTGGCGCGCATTTACGAGACGGGCATCGGGGCCGGCATTGCCCTCCTCGTCTCCTGGGTGGTGCTGCCCGTCTATGTGGCGGACCAGATCCGCGACCAGGTCATTTCCATGATCAAGCGCTGCCGGACGGCGTTTGCCGCCTCCTGGCCGCGCTATCAGGCCGAAGGCGAAGGCGTGACGCCCCGGGCGGCGACCGCCGCCATGTCGCTGGAGTTGCGCGTGCTGGCCGATCGCCTGCCGCATATCGGGGCGGAGACGAGCCTTGGCCATCGCTCCGCGGGCGATGTCATCACGCTGGTGTCGACGCTGGAAATCCTGACCACCTACCAGGCGCTTCTGGAAGATGCCGCCGAGCGCCTGTCAGGCCTTGCGCCCCCCGAGCGGCTGCTTAACGTGCTGGAGGCGGCCCGCGCGCGGACCTTGCGCGCTTTCGATGCGGCGCTCGGTGAAGCGCCCGCGGGCTCTGATTCCCTCACCGCGCCCGACCTGGATGCCGCCGTGACCCTGGCCATGGACTATGCGGAGGACCCCAAGACCCGCCGCCTCCTGCCGCTGATGGCCGATTATCTCAGCTTCTCCGACGCAGTGCTGCGGCCGCTGAAGGACCTGGGCGGGCTTCTGTCGGCGAGCCGGCCCATCGAACACCGTCACGATGCGGCCCCGCTCCAGCCGCGCGACACCGCCTCCGGT
This sequence comes from Aquabacter sp. DMC10, assembly GCF_056314145.1. Taxonomy (NCBI): domain Bacteria; kingdom Pseudomonadati; phylum Pseudomonadota; class Alphaproteobacteria; order Hyphomicrobiales; family Xanthobacteraceae; genus Aquabacter; species Aquabacter sp. DMC10. The sequence goes on from NZ_JBQUYX010000002.1 coordinate 797,200, forward strand.
GCGCCACGCACCGCCTGAACCGGCTCACAGGGACGTGAAGGGGCGGAAGTGCTTGGACAGTTTCAGGCCCTGCCCCTGATAATTGGACACGCCGGCCTCGCCATAAAGCATCTCGGGGCGGTGGGACATGCGCTCATAGATGAGCCGTCCCACGGTCTGGCCGTGTTCCAGGATGAACGGCACCTCGCGCGAGCGCACCTCCAGCACGGCGCGGGCGCCGCTTCCGCCCACCGCCGCATTGCCGAAGCCGGGATCGAAGAAGCCGGCATAATGCACGCGGAACTCGCCCACCAGAGGATCGAAGGGCACCATCTCGGCGGCATAGTCGGGGGGCACATGCACCGCCTCGCGGGAGGCGAGGATGTAGAAGGCGTCGGGGTCGAGCACCAGGCTTGCATTGCCGCGCGCGCGGATGGGCTCCCAGAAGTCCTCCACCTCCAGGCCGTGGCGACGGTCCACATCCACCACGCCGGTGTGGCGCTTGGCCCGGAAACCCAGGAGACCGCCGAAGGTTTCGCCGGCCAGGTCAACACCCACCGCGATGCCGCCACTGGCCACGTCCGGCACTTCGGCATCCACCAGACATTCCGCCTTCTGGAGGTTCAACAGCTCCAGGTCGGACAGGCGGGCAACGCCGCGCCGGAACCGCACCTGCGACAGGCGCGAACCCGCCCGCACCAGGATGGGGAAGGTGCGGGGGGAGATTTCCAGATAGAGCGGGCCTTCATAGCCGGCGGGAATGGCATCGAAGGCGCGGGCGCCATCGGCGATCACGCGCACGAAGACGTCGAGCCGCCCGGTGGAGCTCTTGGGATTGGCGGCCGCCGCCACATCCGCCGGTAACCGCAACTTTTCCGACAGTTCCACCAGATAGACGCAGCCGGTCTCCAGCACCGCGCCCTCGCGCAGATCGAGCTTGTGCAGGCCGAGGTCGGCGAGCCGCTGCTTCACACTGATGCCGTTGCCCGGCAGGAAGCTGGCGCGGATGCGCCAGGCGGTGCGCCCGAGGCGCAGGTCAAGGCTCGCCGGCTGGATCTGGTCGTCGTCGAACGCGCGGCGGGAGAGGATGCAGCCGCTCTCATGAAGCGCCGCAATGGCCTGCGAGGGGAGGATTCCCGGTCTCAATTGATCCACCACGCCGCAGCCTCCGCCGGCTTCCCGTCCCACGGCCCCACCACCCGGACTGTTCACCGCGCGCGCCGTCCGCGCATAAAGGCGAAGCCGCTCTGTCAGCGCAAGGGGCTTCTCTGCCACGCCGCCCCATCCGTTCGGTTTACCGGACGAAACGATTGACGAAACCGAACGCCTGCGCTTTAACAAACGCCACGTGGTGAATTTGGGCCGGCCGGCTTGCCGCCACGCTAAAACAACTCGCTAAAAGGCCGGGGACAGGTGGGGCGCACAGGCGTCTCCCGCCTTTTGTCCTCGGCGCCCGGAGGCTCGACGACCTTGGCGCCCTTCATTCCCGCCGATCCCAAGACGCTGCACCCCGAGACCCTGCTGGTCCATGGCGGCACCACGCGCTCGCCTTATGGCGAGACATCCGAGGCGCTCTATCTCACCCAGGGCTTCGTGTACGATTCCGCCGAAGCCTGCGAGGCCCGCTTCAAGGGCGAGGACCCCGGCTTCGTCTATTCCCGCTATGGCAATCCCACCACGGCGATGTTTGAGACCCGCATGGCCCTGCTGGAAGGGGCGGAAGCCGCGCGGGCGACGGCGTCCGGCATGGCGGCCGTGCATGCCTCGCTCCTGTGCCAGCTGCGCGCCGGCGATCACGTGCTGGCGGCCCGCGCCCTGTTCGGCTCCTGCCGCTGGATCCTGGAGGACTATCTCCCCCGCTTCGGCGTGGAGATCACCCTGGTTGATGGCACCGACCTTGATGCCTGGACGGCGGGGGTGAGGCCGAACACCAAGATCCTGTTCCTGGAAAGCCCCACCAATCCCACCCTTGAGATCATCGACATCGCCGCGGTGGGCGCCATCGCCAAGGCGGCGGGGGCAAAGCTGGTGGTGGACAATGTGTTCGCCACGCCCTTGCTCCAGAAGCCGTTCGAGCTTGGGGCCGATGTGGTGGTCTATTCGGCCACTAAGCATATTGACGGCCAGGGCCGGTGCCTGGGCGGGGTGGTGCTGGCTTCCGAGCAGTTCATCACCGACCATCTGCAGACCTATCTGCGCCAGACCGGCCCCTCCATCTCCCCCTTCAATGCCTGGGTGCTGCTGAAGGGGCTGGAAACCCTGGGGCTGCGGGTGGAGCGCCAGCAGGCGAGCGCAGCTCTTCTGGCGGATGCCGTGGCCGCCTCCGACAAGGTGTCCAAGGTGCTATATCCCTTCCGGGACGATCATCCCCAGGCCGCCCTTGCTCGCCGCCAGATGAAGGGCGGCGGCACCCTCGTCACCTTCGTGGTGGACGGCGGCAAGGAAGGCGCCTTCCGCTTCGCCAATGCGCTCAAGGTGATTCGCATTTCCAACAATCTTGGGGATTCCAAGAGCCTGCTCACCCATCCCGCCACCACCACCCACCAGCGCTTCACCCCCGAGGCGCGGGCGCAGATGGGCATTTCCGACGGCCTGGTGCGCCTGTCCGTGGGGCTGGAGCACCCCGACGACCTGATCGCCGACATCACCCAGGCGCTGCGTTCCGTTTGACGCGGCGCGCGGCGCGCACAACATATTCGCGCCGGAGCACGCCGCTCCGGCGCAGAACGAGTTGCGCCCCGCCCCCAACTGCGGCTTCACTGCCAGTGTTCCTCATGGGAACGGGCAGATACGGTTCGCGCGGGGACGGGCCGGTGAAGGGGCAGATCATGTACCGGGCGATCACGCGCCAGATCCAGGTCACGGCGACGCCGCGCTATGTGGCGGAGCGCTCCGACCCCGATCAGAGCCGCTATTTCTGGACCTATACCATCGAGGTCACCAACCTCGGCGCGGACACGGTCCAACTCCAGGCGCGCCACTGGTTCATCACGGACGCGTTCGGGCAGGTGGAGGAAGTCCACGGCCAAGGCGTGGTGGGCGAGCAGCCGGTGCTGGAGCCCGGCGGGCGGTTTGAATATACAAGCGGCGTGCCGCTCGCCACCGCCAACGGCATCATGCGCGGCCATTACGACATGACCAGCCAGAGCGGGGAGGCATTCGCCGTGGAGATTCCGGCCTTTTCCCTCGATCTGCCGGACATGCGGCGCACCCTGAACTGAGCCATGGCCATCCGCAGCGCCAAGGCGCCCCTCGTCGAGACCCAGGCCGCTCCCTCTCTGGATTTGCGGCCCATCGCGACCGTGCTCGGCGTGCTCCTCAGCGTCCTGGGGGTGGCCATGCTGGCGCCGGCGGGTGCCGACCTGACCCTGAAAAGTGGCGGCGAGGGCGCCTTCCTCGGCTCCTCGGCGGTCACCATCTTTGTCGGCGTGCTCCTGTGGATGTCGGGCCGGCAGGCCCAGATCAAGCGGCTCGACCTGCGCCAGGCCTTCCTGCTGACCGCCAGCGTCTGGTTTGTGCTCTCCGCCTTCGCCGCCCTGCCCTTCATGTGGGGCCAACCCTCGCTCAGCGTGACCGATGCCGTCTTCGAGAGCGTGTCCGGGCTGACCACCACCGGCGCCAGCGTCATGTCGCGCCTGGATGACATGCCGGCCGGCATCCTGCTGTGGCGCACGCTCCTGCACTGGTTCGGGGGCATCGGCATCGTGGTCATCGGCATCGCCATCATGCCGCTGCTCAGCATCGGCGGCATGCAGCTCTTCCGCACCGAATCCTCCGACAAGTCCGACAAGTTCCTGCCGCGGGCGGAAGCCGTGGCGAAGGGGCTGCTCTTGTCTTACCTGGTGCTCACCATCCTGTGCGCCATCGCCTATGCCATCGCCGGCATGCCGCTGTTCGACGCCGCCACCTTGGCCATGTCGACGCTGTCCTCCGGCGGATTTGCCAATTCGGACTCGTCCCTTGCCATTTTTGCCGCCCCGGCGGTGGACTATGTGGCCATCTGCTTCATGCTGCTGGCGAGCCTGCCCTTCACGCTCTATGCGCGGGCGCTGGCGGGAGATTTCACCCGCCTATTCGCCAATTCCGAGGTGCGCCTGTTCTTCGCCATCGTGGCGGCCTTCACCTTCGCCTCCTTCCTCCAGCAGAGCTTCCAGGGCGTGGCGAGCGGGGAGACGGCGTTCCGGGGGGCGCTGTTCACGGTGGCGTCCATCATCTCGTCCACCGGCTTCATGAGCGTGGACTATACGAATTGGGGGCCCCTCTCCAATGCCCTCTTCTTCGTGCTGATGTTCCTTGGCGGCTGCACCGGCTCAACGTCGGGCGGCATCAAGGCCCTGCGGCTGGCCATAGCGGCCAAGGCGGCACGCCAGCATTTCAAGCGCATCACCTTTCGCAACGGCACCTTTCCCATCCGCTATGGCGGGGCGCCGGTCAGCGACGACGTGGTCGCCTCGGTGCTGAGCTTCATCTTCCTCTATCTGGCCACGTTCCTGGTCATCGGCACCATGTTGAACCTGATGGGCCTCGACCTGCTGACCGCCTTTTCCGCGGCCATTGCGTGCCTGTCCAATGTGGGACCGGGGCTCGGCCCCATCATTGGTCCGGCCGCCAATTATAGCGCCCTGCCGGACCCGGCCATCTGGCTTTTGTCGCTGGCCATGCTGCTGGGCCGGCTGGAAATCCTCACCGTGCTGGTGATCCTCCTGCCGCGCTTCTGGGTGCGCTGAACAAGAGGCGGGGGACGCCCGCCGCTCCTTCAGGCGTCGGACTGGCCGTCGAGCACTTCCTGGGCCGAGAAGCTGTAGGTGCGCCCGCAGAATTCGCAGGTGACGCCCACCGTGCCGTCGTCCTGGATCATCTCCCGCCGCTCGTCGCGATCAAAGCTCGCCAGGACCCCGGCCACCCGCTCGCGGGTGCAGGAGCAATGGGCCTGGACCGGCACCGCATCGAACACGCGCACGCCCCGTTCATGGAAGAGGCGATAGAGCAGGCGCTCGCTGGACAGGTCGCTGTCGATGAGCTCCACATCCTCAAGCGTCGCGACGAGGGACTGAGCTTCCGCCCAGGCATCGTCGTCCGGCACCTCGTGCAGCTCGACCCCTTCGGGGGCGTCGCCGGGGGGGAAATCCGCCTGCCGGGCGCGGCCGGCCTCGGCGGGGAGGAACTGGGCGAGGAGCCCGCCCGCCCGCCAAGAGGAAGGCTCGCCGCCCGGCCGCATCTCCTCGCCCACCGCGAGGCGCACGCGGGTGGGGATCTGCTCGGACTGCTGGAAATACTGATGGGCGGCCGCTTCCAGCCCCTCCCCTTCCAGCGCCACCACACCCTGGTAGCGATTGGTGGACAGGCCCTGGTCGATGGTCATGGCCAGATGTCCACGTCCCAGAAGGGTCGACGGATCGGCGCGGTTGCCCCGCTCGGCCTCCGCCACCGCTTCCGCATCGAAGCGGGCATAGGCGCGCACCTTGTCGGGGGCGACGAAGTCCACCACCACCATGTCCACCGGACCGTCGGTCTTGGTCTGGAGAATGAAGCGGCCCTCGAATTTCAGCGACGTGCCCAGCAGGACGGTGAGCGCCACCGCCTCGCCGATGAGCCGCTTGACGGCCGGCGGATACTGGTGATGTGCCAGCACCCCGTCGAGCACGGTGCCGAGGCGCACGGTGCGGCCGCGAATGTCGAGGGCATCCACCTGGAACGGCAGGACGGCATCGTCCTGGCGGGGGAGCGTGTCGGTCGGTCGGTCTTCGGAAGCCATGGTGCCTCCCTTTCGGTCACGCGCGGGCGAGGCCGGCGCTGAAGATGATCGGGCGTCGTGCCGTCCTCTTGGACGATCTTGCGGGGTCCGCGCAAGCGCCAGCGGTGCCGGGCGCGATCAGGAACGCGGCATCACCAGGCCCGGACCCGCGCGCGGGCGAGGATCAAGGCAACCGCACCACAGGAATGGAATCGAACCGAGCGGCAGGGCCCAAGGCAGCAGGCGCTGGCGCGCCACCCGCGGGGGCCTCTGGACACTCCTTGTTCAGCCCTGCGCCGGCACGAGGCCGGCGCAGGGAACGTCACCTTCGCTCAGGCGCCGGCCTGGAAGCACCAGGCCAGGATGCCCTTCTGCGCATGCAGGCGGTTTTCCGCCTCGTCGAACACCACCGACTGCGGGCCGTCCATCACCTCGCTGGTCACTTCCTCCCCGCGATGGGCGGGCAGGCAGTGCATGAAGATGGCGTCGGAGGCGGCCCGCGACATCAGGCGGCGGTTCACCTGATAGGGCTTCAACATGTTGTGCCGCTTCTCGCTTTCCTTGTCGCCCATGGACACCCAGGTGTCCGTGACGACGCAGTCGGCCCCCTCCACCGCAGCCTCGGCGTCGTGGGTGAAAGACACCTTCGCCTTGGTGCGCTTGACGAATTCCGTCAGCGCCTTGTGGGGCGAAAGCTCCTTCGGGGTGGCCACATTCAGCGTGAAGTCGAAGCGCTGGGCGGCGTGCACCCAGGAGGCCAGCACATTGTTGGAATCCCCCGTCCAGGCCACTTTGGCGCCGGCGATGGTGCCCCGGTGTTCCTCGAAGGTGAGCACATCCGCCATCACCTGGCAGGGATGGGAGATGCGGGTGAGGCCGTTGATGACCGGCACCGTGGCATTCTCCGCCAGCTCCACCAGATCCTCATGGCTGAGAATGCGGATCATGATGGCGTCGACGAAGCGCGAGAGCACGCGGGCGGTGTCGGCGATGGTCTCGCCGCGCCCGAGCTGCATCTCGGCGCCGGTCAGCATGATGGTCTCGCCTCCCAACTGGCGCATGGCGAGATCGAAGGAGACTCGGGTGCGGGTGGACGGCTTGTCGAACACCATGGCCAGCGCCTTACCGGCCAGCGGCTTGTCGAGCTCGCCCGCCTTCTTGCGCGCCTTCAGGTCCTTCGACATCTCGATCACACGCCGCAACTCCTCGGCGGGAATTTCGGCCAGATCGAGAAAGTGACGCACACCATTGGCACTCATTCGGCCGCTCCCTTCACCGCGGCCATGTTGAGACCGTCCTCGATCCGCCGGCACGCCGCCTCGATCTTGTCGCAGGCGATGCCGACCTCCTCCTCGCTGACCACCAAGGGCGGCAGCAGGCGCACCACATTGTCTCCGGCGCCAGGCGCCAGAAGGCCCTCCTCGCGCAGGGCCAGCACGAGGTCCGCCGCGGGCCCCTGGGCGCGCAGGCCCAGCAGCAGGCCTTCGCCACGCACTTCGGCGATGACCCGGGGATGCCGGTCCATCACCTCGGCGAGGCGCTGTTTCAGGCGGCCGCCCACGGTGCGCACATGGTCGAGGAAGCCGTCGGCCAGCACGATGTCCAGCACCGCATTGCCCACCGACATGGCGAGCGGATTGCCGCCATAGGTGGACCCGTGGGTACCAAGCGTCATACCCTTGGCCGCCTCCTCGGTGGCAAGGCATGCCCCCATGGGGAAGCCGCCGCCAATACCCTTGGCCACCGCCATGATGTCGGGCGTGATGCCGCTTCCCTCGTGGGCGAAGAGCCGGCCGGTGCGGCCGACGCCGGATTGCACCTCGTCAAGCACCAGCAGCAGGCCATGGTCGTCGCACAGCTCGCGCAGTTGCCGCAGGAAGGTGGCGGGCGGCACGCGCACGCCGCCCTCGCCCTGGATGGGCTCCAGCAGAATGCCGGCCGTGTGCGGGCCGATGGCCGCCTTCACCGCCTCGATGTCACCGAACGGCACCTGGTCGAAGCCGGGCATCTCGGGCGCAAAGCCTTCCAGATACTTGGCATTCCCACCGGCGGCGATGGTCGCCAGCGTGCGTCCGTGGAAGGCGCCCTCGAAGGTGATGAGGCGATTGCGCTCCGGCGCGCCGTTCACGAACTGGTAGCGGCGCGCCATCTTGATGGCGCACTCCAGCGCTTCCGCACCGGAATTGGTGAAGAACATGGTGTCGGCGAAGGTCGCCTGCGTCAGGCGGTTGGCGAGCTTCTCCCCGCCCGCGATGCGGAACAGGTTGGAGGTGTGCCAGAGCTTGCCGGCCTGCTCCCGCAGGGCCTCCACCAGATGGGGATGAGCGTGCCCGAGCACGTTGACTGCGATGCCAGCCGTGAAATCGAGATAACGTCGCCCGTCCGTCGTGACGAGCCAGCAGCCCTCTCCCCGCTCGAATTCGAGGTCGATACGCGCATAGGTCGGCAGAACGGGGGTAATCACGGACCCCTCCCAAGGGGTTGGCGGGCCACACGATCGTGGCCACATAGGTGGTCAGAAATGCCAAAGGCCGCCCCGCTTGAGGACGGCCCGACGGCGGGGATTCTAATGATCGCGCGCGCGAGGTCAACCATGCTGCGCCGTTAACGGGATTGTAAGGACTTGGGGAAAACAGGCCGGCGACTCAATCTCGCACTGGGCGAGAGTCTCCGCATATTGTAGCCTTCCAACCGTCGACTACGACATGTCGTGCGACACTTTCCAAGTGGTGTCGGGCAACTCGGCTCCCGCGTGCGAAAGCGCGTTTTCGGGATCGATGTCGGAGTCGGCGAAATGCGGCGGGAACGGAGTCGGATCCGGCTGAGCCGGCCTGATCCGGGAACTCTGGGTCCATCTTAAAAGTGGGGACGGGTGCGGGCTTTTGCCGTGCGCACGTCTCTTGGAGGAGAACGATGAGCTGGAACGACGAGCGCGTCGAACTCTTGAAAAAGCTCTGGAGCGAAGGCCTCTCCGCGAGCCAGATTGCAAGCGAATTGGGCGGGATCACCCGCAATGCGGTCATCGGCAAGGTGCACCGCCTCGGCCTGTCCGGCCGCACCAAGAGCGTCGCCGCGCCCGCGCGACCGCGCAAGGCGTCGCGTCCTGAGACGCCGGCCCCGCAGCAGCGCCCCGCCAGTGCGCCCCAGCGCCCGGCCACCCACGGCAACACGGCCCTCGCGCAGTTGCCCGAGGAAGAGTTCGAGCCCGCACCTGCCCCGGCCCCCGTGGTGGCGGACAATGTGGTGTCCATGTCGCAGCGCTGCACCATCATGAACCTGACAGAAGCCACCTGCCGCTGGCCCATCGGCGAGCCGGGGACGGAAGGCTTTTATTTCTGCGGCGGCCGCAGCGTGACCGGCCTGCCCTATTGCACCACCCATGCGCGCCTGGCCTATCAGCCGGTTCAAGATCGCCGGCGTGACCGGCGCCTCGCCTATCTGTGAGGCCCGTGCGCGGGTGCACCCGCGCCCGAGCGCAGTTCCGCGCGAAGCGGTTTGGCGTTTCGATGAAACGCTGAAAAGCTGAAGCGCTCTAAGATGAACGAAAACGGCCGGCCTCCCATGCGGAGCGCCGGCCGTTTTCGTTCACGCCGCGCGCACCGCGCTCCAGCAGCCGCCCCTCCAAACGAAAACGCCCGGCGCATCGGCCGGGCGTCGGGACAAGCTGCGTGTCCTGGTGCTTACTCGTTGATAGAGGCACCGGAGGCCTTCACCACCGGGGTCCACTTGGCCAGCTCCGCCTTCACATGGGCATCCAGCTCGGCCGGGGTCGAGCCCACCGAGACCGCGCTGAGATCGGCGAGCTTGGCCTTCACCGCCGGGTCCGCCACCGCCTCGATGCAGGCCTTGGCCAGCTTGTCGATGATGGCCGTGGGGGTGCCCGCCGGCGCGAAGATGGCGTTCCAGGAATAGGTCTCATAGCCTGGCAAGCCGGATTCCGAGACGGTCGGCAGGTCAGGAGCGGCGGGCGAGCGATCCTTGGTGGTGACGGCAATGCCCACCACGTCGCCCTTGCGGATGGCGCCGATGGACGAGGGCAGATTGTCGAACATGATCTTCACCTGGCCGGACAGCAGGTCCACCTTGGCCGGGCCCGCGCCCTTGTAGGGGACATGGACCATCTTCACGCCCGCCATGCTCTCGAACAGGGCCCCGGAGAGGTGGAGAGGCGTGCCGACGCCGGACGAGGCATATTCATACTTGTCCGGGTTGGCCTTCAGCAGCGCGATCAGTTCGGCCGTGGTCTTCACGTTGAGCGAAGGGTGGACCACCACCACGTTCGGCACGTTCACCAGCAGGGAGACCGGCGCGAAGTCCTTCACCGGGTCATAGGGCATCTTGGTGTAGAGCGCGGGGTTGATGGCGTGGGTCGCCACCGTGCCCATGAGGATGGTGTAACCATCCGGCGGCGCCTTGGCGACGGCGGCGGCGCCGGCATTGCCGCCCGCACCGGCCCGGTTTTCCACCACCACGGGCTGCTTGAGGATCTCACCCATCTTGGCCGCCACGATGCGGGCGACGATGTCGGTGGAACCGCCGGCGGCGAAGGGCACCACCATGCGGATGGGCCGGTTGGGGAAGTCCTCCTGCGCCATGGCGGTGCCCGTGAAGGCGGCCGTGGCCAAAGCGAGGACTGCAAGCAGGCGTTTCATCAGGCGCTCTCCTCTTGTGCGTTCCGGTACGGCTGCGCCGCACCGCCTTCCCCTCCCCCTGGACCACGGGACACAAGGGTGGAGCGGATATTGGACGAATTGCGCGGCGAGGCAAAGGCCATGCGCGGCGCGAATTCTGCACCTGGATACCCTCCGCACATGACTTTAGGTTAAGGCGCACCCTCGCCTGTCGGCCTCTTCCGGGCGTTGAAAAAAGAAGGGCCCGGCCGGCGGAGATCATCCGCCGGCCGGGCCTTGGATCCGTTGGCGCCTCAATGGGAGCGCGCGAACATCTCATTGAAGGAATAGCCCGCGCCGCGCACGGTGCGGATCGGGTCCATCTGGCGGCCGCGATTGATCGCCTTGCGCAGCCGTCCCACATGGACGTCGACGGTGCGCTCGTCGATATAGACGTCCTGCCCCCACACGCCGTCCAACAACTGTTCCCGCGAGAACACTCGGCCGGGGCTCTGCATCAGGAATTCCAGCAACCGGAACTCGGTGGGGCCGAGATGAATCTCACGGCCCGCCCGGTGCACCCGATGCGTTTCGCGGTCGAGCTCAATGTCCCCCGCCCGCAGCAAGGTCGCCACATGCTCGGGCTTGGCCCGCCGCAGCAGCGCCCGCACGCGGGCGAGCAGTTCCGGCACCGAGAAGGGCTTGACCACATAGTCGTCCGCCCCGGTGGCAAGCCCGCGCACCCGTTCCGTCTCCTCGCCGCGCGCGGTGAGCATGATGACGGGGAGGCGCTCGGTCTCCGCCCGCGTGCGCAGGCGCCGGCACAGCTCGATGCCGGACAGGCCCGGCAGCATCCAGTCCAGGATGACGAGGTCGGGAACCGCCTCTCTCAGGCGGGTCTCCGCCTCGTCGCCGCGCCCCACATTGTCCACCGCATAGCCTTCCGACTCCAGATTGTACCGAAGCAGCAGGCTAAGCGGTTCTTCGTCCTCGATAATCAAGATACGCGCGGGCACGGAGGATCATCCCTGAAGGCTGTGACCCGGGAAGGTAACGGCGGTCTCGCTGGAGCGGTCGGCCTTGGGACGCTCGTCGGAGAGCATCTGTCCGGTGACCATGTAATAGACGGTCTCCGCCACGTTGGTGGCGTGGTCGCCGATGCGCTCGATGTTCTTGGCGCAGAACAGAAGATGCGTGCACACCGAGATGTTGCGCGGATCTTCCATCATATAGGTGAGCAGCTCGCGGAACAGCGAGGTGTACATGGTGTCGACAACGCTGTCGCGGCCCCACACCTCGATGGCCTTGGCCTCATCCTTGCCGGCATAGGCGTCGAGCACCTCCTTCAGCTGCTCGAGCACCAGGTCGGACATGTGCTCCACGCCGCGCACCAGCTTCTGCGGGTGGTACTCGCCCTCGATGGCCAGGACGCGCTTGCCCACGTTCTTGGCGAGGTCGCCGATGCGCTCCAGGTCCGAGGCGATGCGGATGGCCGCCACCAGCTCGCGCAGGTCGGTGGCCACCGGCTGACGCTTGGCGATGACGAGGATGACCTTTTCCTCGATCTCGCGCTGCATGTGATCGACACTGGCGTCGAGCAGGATGACCTTCTGCCCCGACGCGGTGTCGCGGCGGATGAGGGCATTGACGGAATCCGCCACCAGACGCTCGGCCTGGCCGCCCATTTCGACCACCTTGCGGCCGATCTCTTTCAGTTCGGCGTCGAAGGCCGATACGATATGCTCGGGCATCGTGTTCACCCCTGCAGGCTCAGCCGAAGCGGCCGGTGATATAGTCACGCGTCTTGATCTGCCGCGGATTGGTGAAGATCACGTCGGACGGGCCGACCTCCACCAGTTCGCCCAGATAGAAGAAGGCGGTGATGTCCGCGCAGCGGGCCGCCTGTTGCATATTGTGCGTCACGATGACGATGGTGAAGTCCTGCTTCAGCTCGTCGATCAGGTCTTCGATCTTCGAGGTGGAGATGGGGTCGAGCGCAGAGGTGGGCTCGTCCAGCAGGATGACCTCGGGCTGCACCGCGATGGTGCGGGCGATGCACAGGCGCTGCTGCTGGCCGCCGGACATGCCGAGCGCCGAGGTGTGCAGGCGATCCTTGGTCTCGTCCCAGATGGCCGCCTTGCGCAGGCAGCTCTCGACGCGATCGTCCATCTGCGACTTGTTCAGCCGCTCGTGCAGGCGCACGCCGAAGGCGATGTTGTCATAGATGGACATGGGGAAGGGCGTGGGCTTCTGGAACACCATGCCGATGCGGGTGCGCACGATGGTGGGGTCCAGCTCCTTGCCGACCACATTGACGCCGTCGAACAGCACCTGACCCTCGGCGCGCTGGCCGGGATAAAGGTCATACATGCGGTTGAAGACACGCAGCAGCGTGGACTTGCCGCAGCCCGACGGGCCGATCATGGCCGTCACGCGCTTCTCGGGGATGTCGAAGTTGATGTTCTTCAGGGCATGGTTCTGCCCGTAATAGAAATTCAGCTTGTCCACCTTGATCTTGGTGGGCGCCGCCAGGGCGTCGGGCTTGGCGGAGACGGAAGCGGCGATGTTGAAATTGGGGTCCACGGCGGAAGTCATGTGCGGCCTCTTGGATCTCTGAGCGCCGGCTGCGTCGGCCCGGCTTTGGATCACTGAGTGCCGGGCCCCATGGCCCGGCTGGGTGTGTCTTAGGGCCGGGCCTCGCGCCCGGCTGGATCGCGCGCGGCGATCCGGGAAAGGGGGTCCGGGCGCCTTACTTGGTGCGGGCCAGGAAGAACCGGGAGGCGATGTTCAGCAACAGCACGCCCACGGTGATCAGCAGCGCCCCCGCCCAGGCCAGCGCGACCCAGTCATCGAACGGGCTGCCGGCATATTGGTAGATGGCGATGGGCAGGCTGGCCATGGGCTTGGACATGTCCAGCGACCAGGAATTGTTGCCCAGCGAGGTGAAAAGCAGCGGCGCCGTCTCGCCCGCCGCGCGGGCGATGGCCAGCAGGATGCCGGTGACGATGCCGGCCCGCGCGGCGCGCCAGGTCACCATCATGACCACCTTCCACTGGGGCGCCCCGAGAGCGAAGGCCGCCTCGCGCAGGCCCACCGGCACCAGGTTCAGCATGTCCTCGGTGGTGCGCACCACCACCGGGATCACCAGGATGGCGAGCGCAATGGAGCCGGCCCAGCCGGAGAAGCCGCCGAACGGCACCACCAGGAGCTGATAGATGAACAGGCCCACCAGGATAGACGGCGCCGACAGGAGAATGTCGTTCACGAAGCGGGTGGCAGAGGCGATCTTGGTGCCCTTGCCGTTCTCCGCCAGGAAGGTGCCGGCGAAGATGCCGATGGGTCCGCCAATGGCGAGCGCCACCGCCACCTGGATCAGCGATCCGACGATAGCGTTCAAGAGGCCGCCGTTCTGGCCGGGCGGCATGGTGATGCGGGTGAAGACATTGGTCCCCAGAGCCGGCAGGCCCTTGGAGATCAGCGTCCAGAGAATCCAGGCCAGAAGGAAGATGGCGAAGGCGGCAAATCCGACGGAAATGGCCTTGACCACATTGTCCTTGGCGCGACGGGCGGCAAGCGATGCCATGATGGAGAGCCTCCCGGATCAGTCGAGGCGCGAGCGCACGAGGGCGCGCGACACGGCGAGAACGATGAAGGAGATCACGAACAGGATGAATCCCAGCTGAAGCAGGGAGGTCAGCTTCAGCGAGCCGTTGGCGGCTTCGGGAAACTCGTTCGCGATGGTGGAGGCGATGGTGGCGCCCGGCGCAAACAACGAGGCCGACAGTCGGGTCGCATTGCCGATGACGAAGGTGACGGCCATGGTCTCGCCCAGGGCGCGGCCAAGACCCAGCATCACCGCGCCCACCATGGCGGTGCGGCCATAGGGGACGGAGACGTTCTTATAGACTTCATAGGTGGTGCAGCCGACGCCGTAGGCGGATTCCTTGAGCATGGGCGGCACGGATTCCAGCGTCTCCACGAACATGGCGGTGATGAAGGGCACGATCATGATCGCCAGGATCAGGCCGGCGGTGAGCATGCCCGAGCCGAGCGGAGGCCCCTGGAAGAGCGCGCCGAGGACCGGGATCGGGCCAAGCCACTCGATGAGCGGCGGCTGCACATAGGCGCCGATCAGTGGGACAATGACGAAGAAGCCCCACATGCCGTAGATGATGGAGGGCACCGCCGCCAGCAGCTGGACCGCCACGCCGATGGGGCGCTTGAGGCTCTGCGGCGCGATCTCGGTGAGGAAGAAGGCGATGCCGAAGGACAAGGGCAGCGCCACCACCACGGCGATCACCGCGCTCAGCAGCGTGCCATAGATCATGACCAGCGCGCCGAACTTCTGGGTCACCGGGTTCCAGTTGGCGCTCCAGATGAAGTCAAGGCCGAAGGCCTGAAGGGCGGGCAGGCCACCCTTGAAGAGCTGGGCGATGATCAGCCCCAGCAGCAGCAGCACAAGCATGCCGCACGCCCAGAGGATGCCGACGAAAACCGCATCCGCCAGCGCGCCGCGCGGCTTCGCCTTGTCGATGGGCGTGAGCGCCCCCGCCTTTACCTGTTCGATCGTTGCGTCCATTGCCCGCTCATCCCCAGTAGCGCCCGCCACGCCGGCTGCGTGGCTCTCAAGTGTTCCGCGCGAACCGGTCGCGCACGGCCGAACATCGTCTTGCCAGGGGACACGGCCTCAACCCGTCACGGGGGAGGACGCGCCGTGTCCCTGGTGTCTCGCCAGGCCTGGCCATCGGCTCCGCACGCTCCGCGGCACGCGTCCTGGCTTCAGGCGGCAAGGGTTTTGTCGGTTCCTCCGGGACCGGTGGTCCCGGCATCACAAGGTCCGGGCGCCAGCGCCCGGATCGGTCTGCAGGTCCCGCCGCGCAGGAGCACGGCGGGATCGATCCGTGGGGATCAGAGGACGGGCTTGCCGTCCGCAGTCTTCACTTCCGACTTCCAGGCGTCCTTGATCTTGCTGACCACGGCTTCCGGGAGCGGGATGTAGTGCAGCTTCTCAGCGATCTCGCGGCCTTCCTTGCCGTAGGCCCAGTCGAAGAACTGCATGGTGGTGCGGGAGGCATCCACATTGGTGGGGTTCTTCGGCAGCAGGATGTAGGTGGCGCTCACGATCGGCCAGGCGGCTTCGCCGGCGGTGTTGATCATGGAGGCGGCGAAGTCCTTGGCGTTCGCCCAGTCGGCGGCGGCGGCGGCTTCCTCGAAGGCCTTCTCGGACGGCTTGACGAACTTGCCGGCCTTGTTCTCGAGCTGGGTCACGTTGAGGCTGTTGGAGGCCGCGTAGATGAACTCCACGTAGCCGATGCCGCCCTTCACGTTCTTCACGTTGGCGGTGACGCCCTCATTGCCCTTGGCGCCAGCGCCGACCGGCCACTGCACCGAGGTGGCAGCACCCACCTGGGACTTCCACTCCGGGCTGACGTCGGAGAGATAGGAGGTGAAGATGAAGGTCGTGCCGGACGCGTCAGAGCGATAGACCGGGACGATCGCGGTGGAGGGCAGCTTCAGCTCGGGATTGAGGGACGCAATGGCCTTGTCGTCCCACTTGGTGATCTTGCCGAGATAGATGTTGGCCAGCACGGGGCCGGTCAGCTTGAGGGTCTCGGTGCCGACGCCGTCCAGATTGACGGTGGCGACCACGGAGCCGATCACGGTGGGGAACTGCAGCAGGTTGGCAGCGGCCAGCTTGTCGCTCGCCACGGGCGCGTCGGAGGCGCCGAAGTCGACGGTGCGGTTGGTGATCTGGTTCACGCCACCACCGGAGCCGATGGACTGGTAGTTCAGACCGTTGCCGGTCTTCTCCTTAAACTTGGCTCCCCAAGACTGGTAGACAGGAGCCGGAAATGACGCGCCGGCGCCATTGAAGTCGACGGCAAACGCGCTGCCAGCGAACAGGGATCCGGCGAGCGCAAGCGCCGCGCCAAAAGCGGTGACGTGTTTCACGGGGTATCTCCTTGCCATTCCCAAGTCGCCCAAGGCCAAAAGCCGCGAGAGACGCGGGGCTTCGACCTTCTAACGGCGTGGCGCCACCGTTCTATGACTGAGGAATGACACCTTAATGACGTTTCAACCCCTTGATGAGGAAGAGATTTTCTCCCGTTCCGCGATTCGCTCCATGCGCACTGTAAACAAGGCGCCCTCGCCGGGCCGGCTGTCGATGAGGAGGCGGCCCCGGTGGCGGGCCACGATATGCTTGACGATGGCAAGGCCAAGCCCGGTGCCCCCCTGTTCCCGGCTGGCAGCCACGTCCGCCCGGTAAAAGCGCTCGGTCAGGCGCGGCAAATCCTCAGCCGCAATGCCCGGGCCATAGTCCCGCACGGCGATCACCACCGCCTCGCTTTTGCCTTCGCTCTCGGCGGTGAGGCTGACCTCAATGCGCTTCCCGGAGGCGCCATATTTGAGGGCATTCTCCACCAGATTCTCAAACAGGCGGATCAGCTCGTCCCGGTCGCCGAGCACCATGAAGGGACCGCCAGACCGCTGCACCACCAGCTCGACGCCGCGCTCCCGTGCCAGCGGGCTCAGTGTTTCGCACACATGACCCATCAGGCTGCCCACCTCCATGGGCGTGTCGGGCCGCACATGGGCGTTCAGCTCGATGCGAGACAGGGACAGGAGGTCGTCGATGAGCCGCGACATGCGCCGCGCCTGTGCGGACATGATGCCGAGGAAGCGCTCGCGCGCCGCCGCATCGTTGCGCGCCGGCCCCTGCAAGGTTTCGATGAAGCCCGAGAGCGAGGCCAGGGGGGTGCGCAGTTCGTGGCTTGCATTGGCGACGAAGTCGGCGCGCATCTGCTCCACACGACGCTGCTGGGTCAGATCGCGGAAGGCCAGGAGCACGGCGTCGGGCGCCCGCCCCTTGCCGCCTTCGCGATCCGCTGCGTCCGGGTCCAGGCGCACCGGAACCACATGGGCCTCCAGCCACCGGTCGAGCGGGATCCGCTCCCCGAACTCCACCCGGCGCGGAATGCCGTCCAGCGCGCATTCCCGAACGGCCTCAAGAACCTCCGGCACGCGCACCACGAAGGACAGGGGGTCTCCCACCCGCGCCGGTCCGATGGCCAGCGCCACCCGTTCGTTGGCGGTGAGAATGTCGCCTTCCGTGGTGAGCAGCAGGGCCGGCTCCGGCAAGGCGGCGACCAGAGCCCCCATCTGTGATGTGACGCGCCGCCCGGGCCGCGCGGGCTCCACCGGTTCGGCGGGCGCGACGGCCGGCAGCGGCATGGGCGTCGGAAGTACCCACTGCCCCCCCGCCATGCCGATCACCAGCAACCCGAACGCCGCAACGCCCAGCAGAGGGTCCACCAGGACCCCGATGGCCAGGGATACGAGCAGCACAAAGGTTGCGAAAACAATACGCGGCCACACGGGACAAGTCTCCTCCGTGGCGCACCCGGCCCCACCGCCGTCGACGCCCACCCCTTCGCCGGGTCCCAGAGGCCGCCGGTCGCTCAATTTCGATATGGTGGAACGCTTTCACGAACACAATAAGACAGAGGTCGCCAAACCGCCGCAACGGCATGCCATGAAGGCGCAGTGGCGGCCCGCCCACTGCGGGGTGCGATCGCTCCGCTCATTCTCCCTTCCCGCGGGCGGCAGCCCGATCTAAGGATGGCTCATGCAGGTTCATCGCTCGCTTCGATCGCTGATCGCCGGATCCCTCCTCTCCACCTGCGCCCTCGGGGCCGCGCTGGCGGAGCCGGTTCCCCTCCCCTCCACCGACTTCGCCTTGAAGGCCAAGGCCAAGGACGACGCGGTGGTCGAGCTCTGGCACAGCGGCGACAAGATGCGCGTGGTCATCAACGGCCCGCGCCTGCCCGCCACGGTGGCGGGCATCGTCGACATGAAGCGCGCCAAGATGGTGATGCTTCTGCCCGACATGCCGAAGATGGCCATGGAGGCCGAGCTGCCCGACGATTATCGCACCGCCGTGGTCAGCGGCGACGGCACCCGCATCGGCACCAGCCAGGTGATCGGCGAGCCCTGCGACCTTTGGAAGGTCACCACCTCCAAGACCGTCACGACGCCGGTGATCTCCTGCATCACCGCCGACGGCATCGTGCTGAGCACCGATGTGGAGGTCAAAGGCAAGACGCAGCGCGCCTATGAGGTCACAAGCCTCGCCCGGGGGCCGCAGGACCCCTCACTGTTCCGCCTGCCGCCGGGCACCCAGATGGTGAAGGTGCCGCCGGGCGCGGCCAATATGCTGCCCGGCCTGATCCAGGGCCTGGGTGGCCTGAAGCGCTGAGCGGCTGACGCATCTTCCGGGCGGCGGCGCGCCGCCCGGGCCTGTCCCCGCCTACTCCGCCGCGTCCTTGCGCGGCACGTCGGGCAGAGCGGGCGCCAGCTCGCCCTCCTTGGCCGCGCGCCGCCGGCGCAGGGAAATGGTCAGTTCGCGCGACCCCAGCAGCAGCAGGGAGAAGGCGAAGGGCACGATATAATAGAAGAGGCGGAACAGCAGGAGCGCCCCCACCATCTCTTCCTTGTCGAATTGCGGCAGAGCCACCAGCAGCGCCGCGTCGAACACGCCGAGCCCTCCGGGCGCATGGCTGGCAAAGCCCAACAGCGTGGCGGTCACGAAGATCACCGCCAGCGAGATGGGATCGATATAGGGGCTCGCGGGCATCAGCATGTACATGGCGGCGGCACACAAGCTGAGGTCGAGGATGCCGATACCAATCTGCACCAGGGTGGTGGAGCCGGCCGGCAAGGTGACGTACCAGTCGGACTTGCCGATCTTGCGCGGCGCCACGGACACCCACACCACATAACCCACCAGCACCGAGAGCGCGCCCACACCGATGAGGCGGTTCACGAAGGGCGGCAACTGGTCCACCGCCGTGGCGGCGTCGGGGTGCAGGGTGATGCCGAGGCCCAGCACCGCGATATTGCCCAGCCAGAAGGTGAGGCCCGCCACGAAGCAGATCTTGGCCACATCAATGGCCGTCAGCCCCCAGGCGGAATAGATGCGATAGCGCACCGAGCCGCCGGTGAGCACCGTGAAGCCCACATTGTGCCCCACCGAATAGGAGCAGAAGCCGGCCAGCGCCGCCACCCGATAGGGCACATGCTTGCGGCCGATGGTGCGCAGGGCGAAAAAATCATAGAAGGTCAAGGTGAGATAGGCGAGCGCCACCAGCACGAAGGCCGCCAGCACATGCAGCGGGTCCTTGTTGCGCAAGGCCTCCAGCACCTGGTCGAACTTCAGGTCGTGCAGCATGCGATAGAGCACGACGACCGCGAACGCGATGATGGCGAGGCTCACCACGAAGCCGAGTCCGTGCAGCCCGACCTTGTCGCGCAGGAACGGCCACACTTTGTTACGTATCATCGCTCACCATCCCCCTCGGCCCCGCCGACGCCCCGCGCAAACAAGCATGTTTGCGGGCGCTTTTGAATGTCCCTTGACGTTGGGGAGCCTGTCGTCTGCCACTTCGCTTCCCACCTCGCCTGCCAACCTGCCGAAACAGGTCACCAAAGGCATAAGGTGTGCCCCTGGTGTGAAGCAGACCGCCTGAGGCAGGGTCCGCATCCCATGGGAGCGCTCATCTTTGAGGACGCTTGACCGGCACGGAAGCCCTATGCGCTTCGCGGCGGCGGCAAATCGCCCTCTCTTGACGCTCTAGGCCCGCAACGCGGCCATCCCAAGGCAGCCAGATCCAAAGCGGATCGATCCGTCTCTTCAAACTGGCACCGGCAGGCACCTACATCTTGACCGGGTAGCCCAGCTCCATGGTGCGGTTGCGCGGCAGGCCGAACCGGTCGACCGAGCGCTCCGCATTGCGCGCCAGGAAGGCAAAGATGTGGGCGATCACGTCGCGCGGGCGCACGACCTCATCCGGTGGAATGATGCGCTCGTGACCGATCACATAGATGGATTCGTCGGGATCGATCCCCCGCGCGCTGAGGGCGGGGCCCAGCACCGAGGGCACGTCGATCTGCTGCATGTAGCCAAAGCGCAGGTCCACCCGCACGAAGCCGCCATCCAGCAAGGTCACCTTGACGCGATCCTCCACCGAGACGCGCGGCCGGGAGGCGATCCACACCGACACGATGACGGCCCGATCGAAGCGAATGCGCATCACATCGGCCATGCGCGAGAGCGCCACCGGCGTCATCGCCCCCGCGCGCGAGAGGAAGATGGCGGTCCGCGGGCTCAGGCCATCCTGGGCGCGGTCCTTGCGGGCCACGAAACTGTCCAGCGGCTCGGTGAAGCGCACCTGCTGCGCCACCACCGCCTCAAGCCCCCGGCGCCAGGAAACCATGACGAGGATAACCAGGCCGGCAATGGTCAAAGGCAGCCAGCCGCCATCGTGCAGCTTGGACAGATTGGCCACCGCAAACGCCATGTCGATGGTCAGCAGCCAGACGCCGAGGGCGATCACCGCCGGCTTCGGCCACTTCCAGGAGCGGTTCACCTGGGCGATGAAGAGGATGGAGGTGGTCACCATGGCGAAGGCGACAGCGATGCCATAGGCCGAGGCCAGGCTGTCGGAGGAGCCGAAACCGAGCACCACCGCGATGCAGGAGATCATCAGCAGGAAATTGAGCCGGCCCACATAAATGTGCTGCTCATTGTGCTCGCTGGTGTAGCGCATGCGCATGGGCGGCAGGTAGCCAAGCTCGATGGCCTGCTTGGCCAGCGAGAACACGCCGGTGATGATGGATTGGGAGGCGATGACCGTGGCGGCCGTGGCCAGCAGGAGCAGCGGGATAACCAGCGGGTCCGGGCACAGGATGTAGAAGGGATTGTTGACCGCGGTCGGGTCGGTCAGAAGCATCGCGCCCTGGCCGAAATAATTCAGCAGCAGCGCAGGCATGGCCACCGTCAGCCAGGCGCGTGCGATCACCCGCCGGCCGAAATGGCCAAGATCGGCATAAAGCGCCTCGCCGCCGGTAATGGCCAGAAAGCAGGCGCCGATGATGACGCCCGACAAGGCGCTGTGGTCGATCACAAGGCGGATGCCGTGGCGGGGATCGAGCCCCGCCAGCACCTGCGGCGCCCGCAGGATGCCATAGATGCCGAGCACCGCCAGGGAGCCGAACCACAGCAGCATCAAGGGGCCGTAGAAGGCGGCGATGCGCTCCGTGCCAGCCCGCTGCGAGATGAAGACGCCGGCCAGAACGAGGACCGTCAGCGGCAACACCCATTCGTGCATGCGGGGCGAGATGACTCCCAGGCCCTCGATGGCGGACAGCACGGACATGGCCGGCGTCAGCACGCCATCGCCGATGAGCATGGCCGCACCCAGGAGACCGGCCGCCAGGAGATACCATCTGATGCCGATGGCGCTGCGATGCAGGTCCAGCAGGGTGACGAGCGCGAGAATGCCGCCCTCGCCGTCATTGTCCGCCCGCAGCACCAGCATCACATATTTGATCGTCACCGACAGGATGATGGACCAGGTGATGAGGGAGAGCAGGCCCAGCACATCGCTGGCCAGGAAGTTGACACCGCCCACCGCCAGCACGCCCTGCTTGAGGGCATAAAGGGGGCTGGTGCCGATGTCGCCGAACACGACGCCAAGCGCCCCGATTTCGGCGGCGAAGGGCAGGATGCGTTTGCGGTCTCGGATGACGCTCGAGCGCATGTCACAAAGCCCAGAGAATCACCGGTTGACCGGCCGGGGCACGCAGCGCCCCGCCGCGGAAGCCCTGCACCGTCTCACACCGCGCCGTTCTCTACGCAGGATTGGCCCGTGCGGGCGGTGGGAGCACGCGTGCGCATCATCGAACCCGTCGAAGAACACGTCCAAGACCGCCCCCCAGCCGCGCCACGAACCCAGCGTCGCGCATGTCTCACACCTAGCCCCGTTTGCGTTGCGTGACAATGACCAGATGCGGGGGCGCACGCCCCGGCCGCCCGGCGACAAAAAACCCCGGCGCGGAGACCGCGCCGGGGTGAAAAGCCGAACGAGCGCTTGCGATCAGTAGCGATACTGCTCGGGCTTGAACGGACCGGTCTGCGCCACGCCGATATAAGCGGACTGCTCGTCGGTCAGGCGCGTCAGCTTGACGCCGATCTTCTCCAGGTGGAGAGACGCGACCTTCTCATCAAGGTGCTTGGGCAGGGTGTAGACCTTCTTCTCGTAATGGCCGGGCTTGGTCCACAGCTCGATCTGCGCCAGCGTCTGGTTGGTGAAGGACGCGGACATGACGAAGCTGGGGTGGCCGGTGGCATTGCCGAGGTTCACAAGGCGGCCTTCGGACAGCAGGATGATGCGCTTGTGGTCGGGGAACTCGACCTCGTCCACCTGCGGCTTCACATTGTGCCACTTGAAGTTCTTCAGCGCGGCGACCTGGATCTCGCTGTCGAAGTGGCCGATGTTGCAGACGATGGCGCGGTCCTTCATGGCCCGCATGTGATCGACCGTGATGACGTCCACATTGCCGGTGGCGGTCACGAAGATGTCGGCGCGGGGCGCCGCCTCTTCCATGGTGGTGACCTCATAGCCTTCCATGGCGGCCTGGAGCGCGCAGATGGGGTCCACCTCGGACACGATCACGCGGCAGCCGGCGTTGCGCAGGGAAGCGGCCGAGCCCTTGCCCACGTCGCCGAAGCCGGCGACCATGGCCACCTTGCCGGCCATCATCACGTCCGTGCCGCGGCGGATGCCGTCCACCAGGCTCTCGCGGCAACCATAGAGGTTGTCGAACTTGGACTTGGTGACGCTGTCATTGACGTTGATGGCGGGCCACAGGAGCGTGCCCTTCTTCTGCATCTCGTAGAGACGATGCACGCCCGTGGTGGTCTCTTCGGTCACGCCGCGGATGTTCTTGGCCAGCTGGGTGTACCAGCCATGCTTATGCTTCAGGCGGCGCTTGATGGCGGCGAAGAGGACTTCCTCTTCCTCATTGGTGGCGCCGTCGAGGAAGGCGGTGTCGCCCTGCTCGGCGCGCAGGCCCAGATGCACGAGGAGGGTGGCGTCGCCGCCGTCGTCCAGGATCATGTTGGGGGTGCCGCCATCCGCCCACTCGAAGATGCGGTGGGTGTATTCCCAGTACTCCTCGAGGGTCTCGCCCTTCACGGCGAAGACGGGGGTACCAGCGGCAGCGATGGCGGCGGCGGCGTGATCCTGGGTCGAATAAATGTTGCAGGAGGCCCAGCGCACGTCGGCGCCCAGCGCCTTCAGGGTCTCGATCAGCACACCCGTCTGGATGGTCATGTGCAGCGAGCCGGCGATGCGGGCGCCCTTCAGCGGCTGGGACGGGCCGTATTCCGCGCGGGTGGCCATCAGGCCGGGCATCTCGATCTCGGCGATGTCCAGTTCCTTGCGGCCCCAATCGGCGAGACTGATATCCTTGACCACGTAATCGGCACTCATGAGCTTCACTCCGTCCGGGATTGCGGGCGCCCGGGTTGCGCCACCCCATCCGACGGGCGATTTACCATGGCCGCCCGGACATCGCAATCAAGATATAAACAAATGCTTATATCGTTGAAAAGCAGCGCGGAGTCCGCGACTTGCACCACTCGCATGCGAGCCTTGCGCCCGCTGGGCCGGCGTGAAAAGAGCAAGGCTTTGATTCAGGCCGTTTTTGTGCTATACAAGGCGATACAGTCGTTTGCTTCCTGAACCATCCGCACCGTGCCTGTACATTGGCGCATTCTCGGGAACATAGGGGCGAGAATTTGGGCATCCGGCCACCGGCTCGGCATGGATGCGGCTGAACAGTAGTGGCCATCGACTGATAATGAGCGGGTTGTCGGGCGTTCCGGCCGAAACCCAGTCGCCAGCGAAAAGGTGCAGCACCGCCCGGATAATACCGGACGCGGGCGGACGCGCGCCAGCACGATCCGGCCTCCGGGCCGGATCAGGAGTGGTCAAGAGCATGTCGACAAAGAAGACTGCCCAGGTCCGCCTTGGTTTCAAGACGGGCGAGCATATCGTGTACCCCTCGCACGGCGTCGGTCGTATCATGGCCATCGAAGAACAGGAAGTGGCCGGCTTCAAGCTCGAACTGTTCGTCATCTCGTTCGAGAAGGACAAGATGACTCTCCGGGTTCCGGTACCCAAGATTGCCACCGTTGGCATGCGCAAGCTTTCCGAAGGCCCCGTGGTGGCCAAGGCGCTCGACACCCTCAAGGGTCGCGCCCGCGTCAAGCGCACCATGTGGAGCCGTCGTGCCCAGGAATATGAAGCCAAGATCAATTCCGGCGATCTGATCGCCATTTCCGAGGTGGTGCGCGACCTGTATCGCTCCGACGCCCAGCCCGAGCAGTCCTATTCCGAGCGTCAGCTTTACGAAGCCGCCCTCGACCGGATGGCCCGCGAGCTGTCGGCCGTGCAGAACCTCACCGAGACCGAATCCATCAAGCTGATCGAGCAGCACCTCCAGAAGGGCCCGCGCCGCGGTGCCGCCAAGGCGGAGGATGCGGACGCCGATCTGGACGCCGACCTGGAAGCCGACGAAGCGGCCTGATCCGCCCGTCAGCCCTCGTTCCCGAAGGAAAAGGCCCGGGCGGAGACGCCCGGGCCTTTTTCGTATGCACACGCGGATATGGACGCGCGCCCGCGCCGGATGCGCGACCCGAAGGCCGCGCCGGCACGCGTTCACGCGAACAGGCTGTCGATGTCGTCCTGGGAGACCACATTCTCGTCATCGGCCAACGCGGGGCCGTTCAGCAGCGCCTCGTCGCCTTCCCGGGCGATGATGCCGGCTTCCTGGGCCACCACTTCGGCGCCGCCCCAGATCTCGGTCATGCGCTGCACGCGCTGCTCGATGAAGACGAGCAGCTTGACCACCTTGCGGATGCGCTGGCCGGTAATGTCCTGGAAGTTGCAGGCCTCGAACGTCTTGATGACATTGCCCTGGATTTCTTCCGCGATGCTCAGATCATCGCCGGACAGACGGCCCAGCAAGGCATTGACCGACGAATCGATGGCCTCGGCGCAGGACAGGATGGCCTCGGTGGCCTCCTCGGTGTCATAGACCACCGCGTCCAGTTCGTCGGTGGCGCGGAACAGCTTCTCGCCGCGCGTGCCTTCCGAATGGAGACTGGCGATTTCCGTCTTGGTGTTGCGGATGGCGTCCTGAATGGTCTCGATGCCCGCCCAGAGCACGTTGCGGTCGCGCTCGCGATCCGCTTCGGGGTCACGCTGGTTGAACTTTGCGATCTCCGAGCGGATCTCCGCCAGTTCCTGCAGCACGCGGCCGAAATTCGGGTCTTCGACCGCCACCACTTCGATGCCCGCAGGAGCACCGGTGGCGGCGGGGGCAGCGGATCGGGCCGCCGCCGTTGCCTCAATCCTGAAGGGTCGCCGGCTGGCCATCATGGACTCCTCCTGCCTTCTGCTTCGCCGTCACTATTCTATAAATCGAACCGCCTTTTGCCGAAAGACCTCCGAAAACACCCCCGCAAGCTCCGCGCAAGCTAAGATAGACTACAAAGCAAGCGTCATACCGGCGATCTCTCTGCCGGAAATACTTATCCCTGCGCCCCGCTGACGGAGTGAGCCATGGCGGTTGATTTGTCGATGCCGGTCCTTGTGGTGGACGATTACAAAACCATGGTCCGCATCATCCGGAACCTCTTGAAGCAGATCGGCTTCGATGATGTTGACGAGGCCGCGGACGGAACCGAGGCCCTGGCAAAGCTCAAGGAGCGGCGCTACGGCCTGGTGATCTCCGACTGGAATATGGAGCCCATGACCGGCTACGAGCTCTTGAAGCGCGTGCGGGACGATGCGGATCTCGGCGAGATCCCCTTCATCATGGTGACCGCCGAGGCCAAGTCGGAAAACGTGATCGCCGCCAAGAAGGCCGGCGTGAGCAATTATATCGTGAAGCCGTTCAACGCCCAGACGCTCAAGGGCAAGATCGACACGGTGTTCGAGGCCTGATCGCCATCGGCCGCGCCGCGTCACGATGCGGCGCCGCCACGGGCCCCGGCCCCCCCGACACTGAAAAGTTGCGCTCCAAGCGCGCGGCTTGCCGCCCTGACCCGCCCGGCCCCGGCCCGGCGGGTTGGCGCATATGGGCGTCCCGCTGGCGCGTCGTTCCGCCAGGTCTCTGGCAAAAAAGGCGTTTTCGCCCGACACAGACATCCAGCTTGGATCGAAAGCGCCCGGATGAGGGCTTGCGCCAGGCCCACCGCCCCCTGCCGCTGGGGCCGGGATTGGTCCAGATCCGCTGGCAACACTCCTCCGAAACGGCCGGCCGTCACGGGAATCTGGCACCTCAATACCTTACGCACGCCATTTGAAGGGAACGTTCCCTCCAACTTCCCCCCGGAAGGGGGTTTCCCCGTCAAAATGGAGGGATTGTTCGATCCAAACGCGAACGACTTCAACTTGAGGGAGCCGGCCGACAAACCTAATTGTTTACCCATCGGTTGAGCGCCAGATCAATGACCCAAGGCTCGACACCAACCGGAAGATCTACTTCTCTACGGGGGATCCGAACATGTATGTTGTCGTCGATCACCGGCCCAGTGTCGCTGAAAGCTATGTCTCCAGCTTCGCGCGTGAAGGCTTTTCCTCACAATCTTTCAGCAACGACGAGTTCCGCGAGTGGATCAACACCGCCTCCGAAGCCGATATTGGCGCGGTGGAGAGCTTTCTGCTCGGTGATTTCGACGCCCGCCCGGCTTTTGCGGAGATCATCCGCACCCACAGCCCGGCCCCCATCATTGCGCTGGCCGACATCAAGTCGCTGTCCCAGACCCTGGAACTCTTCACCGCCGGCATTGATGACGTGGTGCGCAAGCCCGTCCATGTGCGGGAAATCGTGGCCCGGGCTGACGCCGTGTGGCGGCGCCTGAATTCCGCCACCGGGCCCGCCCTCAGCGGTCGCCTCCAGGTCTTCTTCGATGGCCGCGACCCCACCGTGGACGGCGCGCCCCTGCCCCTCCCCCGCCGCGAGCGGCATATCCTCGAATACCTCGTTAAGAACTCCAAGCGGCGGGTCACCAAGACCCAGATCTTCAACACCATCTACGGCATCTTCAATGACGACGTGGATGAGAGCGTGGTCGAAGGCCACATGAGCAAGCTGCGCAAGAAGCTGCGCCTGAAGCTCGGCCACGAGGTCATCGATGCCAAGCGCTATCTTGGCTACCAGTTCATCGGGTGAGGCTCCTCCCACCCCAACTGGACCCCGCGCCGGCCGCCCCGCCGCCGCGGGGTTCTTTCTTTTTACCGCATCGCCAAGGTCTTGGTCGGCACGGGGACGGCAAGCCTGACGACAGCTTGCCGGCCTAACCATGCCATGCGGCCGCACCCTTGCCGCTCGACCAAGATTGACGCGGCCGCGCCGCCGCCCCGCCTGGAGATGACAATGCGTCTGACCTTGAAGACATCCCTGATCGCGACCGTCGCGCTGCTTTTGGCCTGCATTGCCGGGCTGGGCGCCATTTCCATCGTTCAACTCAGAGGCGTGTCCGGCCACCTCACCGAGATCGCCACCAATTGGCTGCCCAGCGTTCGCGCGGTGGCGGAAGTGCGCTACCTGACGACGCGCATGCGCGCCGCAGCGGTCCGAGCCGTACTTGTGCAGGACCAAGCGATGCATGAGCAGTCGCTGAGCCGAGTTAAAGGCCTGGAAAGGCAGTTGGCCGATGCCTCCAGGCTTTATGAAAAGCTGGTCTCGTCCGACGCCGAGATGGACAATTGGCGGAAGTTCCAGGAGGCCTGGGCCACGTACATGAAGACCCAGTCCGATATGTTCGGTGCCTATGCGCGCAAGGACAAGGAGCAGGTCGACAAGCTGGCGAATCTGTCCGCCGAACAGTTTGACGCGGCAAACGCATTCCTGGCGAACGCCGTCGACATCAACGACAAGGCCGCCCAGGACGAATCCACCGCCAGCGCCGGCGAGGTGTCCTTTGCCTTCTGGATCATCGGTGTGTTCGCCATCTTCGCGGTCGCCGTTGGCATCGCGGCCGTCATCTTCGTGCTCCTCGGCGTGGTGCGCCCCATCAACCGCATCACCGCTTCCATGCAGGCCGTTTCCGGCGGCAACCTGAATGCCGAAATCCCGAGCCTCACCGCCAAGAACGAGGTCGGCGCCATGGCGCGCACCCTCGAAGTCTTCCGCGACGGCCTGGCCGAGACGGAGCGCCTGCGCCTTGCCCAGGTGGAGAAGGAAGCTGAGATGGCCCGCAAGCTCGTCGCCGAGCGTAACGCCATCGCCGATGCCTTCCAGGCCAAGATGGGCGCCATTGCCGACCAGTTCGCCGGCTCGTCCACGGAAATGTCGGATGCGGCCCGCAACCTGTCCGCCACCGCCGAGGAAACCTCTCGCCAGGCCCATGCGGTCACCAATGCCGCCGAAGGCGCCTCCAGCAACGTGCAGACGGTGGCCGCCTCGGCGGAAGAACTGTCCGCCTCCATCCGCGAGATGAGCGACCAGGTGTCCTCGTCCGCCGAGATCGCCCGCTCCGCCGCCAGCGAGGCGGAGAAGACCTCGGACAACATCCGCCAGCTCTCGGCCGCCGCCCAGAGCATCGGCCAGGTGCTCTCGCTCATCAAGGACATTGCCGAGCAGACCAACCTGCTGGCCCTCAACGCCACCATCGAAGCGGCGCGGGCGGGGGATGCGGGCCGTGGCTTTGCCGTGGTCGCCGCCGAGGTGAAGGAACTGGCCGCCCAGACCGCCAAGGCCACCGACGAGATCTCTTCCAAGATCAACGAGATCCAGGCCGCCACCAACTCGACGGTGACCTCCATCTCCTCCATCGTGTCCACCATCAACAATGTGCGCGACCTCACCGCCATCATCGCCGGCGCGGTGGAAGAGCAGCGGGCCGCCACCAGCGAGATCGCGGCCAACACCCACCGGGCGGCCATGGGCGCCACCCAGGTGACCAACAACATCTCCGGCGTCGGCCAGGCGGCGGGCATGACGGGTTCTGCGGCCACCCAGCTGATGAGCCTGTCGTCCTCCCTGTCCGCGCAGTCGCAGGACCTTCAGCGGGAAGTGTCCACCTTCGTGCAGTCCCTGCGGGCTGCCTGAGGTCGACCCCTCGCCTGCCCCGCACGCCGGGGCAGGCAAAGAAAAGGGCGCTCCCGCGGGAGCGCCCTTTTTGCATTGGACTCACGGGTGGCGGGCGGCCGGATGGGCGTCTCGCCCGCCCGGTCAGTCCAGCTTGATGCCGAAGCGGGAGGCCTGGCGCTGGACGAACGCCTCCATGCGCTCGCGACCGAGCTGGGTGAGCTGCACCAGGATGCGGCGCTTGTCGCGGGGGTCCGGCACCCGGTCGATGAGCCCGGCCTCCTTCAGGTCGTCGATGCGGCGCAGCGCCGTGGTGGTGGGCGCGCCAGAGGCGATGCACAGGCTGGTGACGGAGATGGGCCGCCCGCTGGCCTCGGCCACGGCGAGGTCCAGCATCATTTCCCAGGCCGGATCGGAAAACAGCCCCGCCTGGAAAATGGCGTCGCGATCGGCGCGGGCCGCCACCAGGGCCTTCAGATAATTGGGCCGGGCATGGGCGATGGGAGCGGGAGCGGTCTCCTCCTCCTCGCCGGCGGCCATCTGGTCCTCTACCAGCGAAATGGCGCGCTCGATGGAATGAGCCACCTCTTCGGCGGAGAGGGGTTTCTGGAGGAAGTCCACCGCATGCAGGCGCAAGGCGCCCACCGCCCGATCAAGCGAGGCATGGCCGGTGATGACGATGGCCGCCATGGGCCGGTTGTTGCGGCGCATCGCCAGCTTCTGGAGCAGCTCGATGCCGTCGATGCGGGGCATCTGGAGATCGGTGACGATGATCTGAAGCGCCTCATGCTTCTGCACCAGATCCAGCGCTGCCACCGCCGTCTCGGCCGTGCGCGTGGGGATGCCCAGCATGCCGAGCCCCTCGCTGAGTTCACTCAGGATATCGGCATCGTCGTCGACAAGCAGAACCCGCGGTTCGCTCATTTCACTGCTACCCATGAGCTGTCAAACCTCAGCTACTAACGCTTCCCCGCAATCTCAACCAGAGAAGATTGACGATCCCCGCACTGCGACAGCAATGCCAGGAGATCATCCGCCTTCATCTTTCGCGCGACGATGAAGCCCTGAACCAGATCCACGGAGGATTTGCGCACCAGCGCCAGATCCTCGGGTGTCTCGACCCCTTCAGCCACAACCTGAAGGCCCAGTCCATGGCCGAGATCCGCCAGCGACTGGAAGATGCTGCGCGCCTTGCCCCATTCGCGGGCGTCGCGCAGCAATTCCATGTCGATTTTGATCTCGGTCACCGGCAGATTGGCAATCTGGAGCAGGCCGCTCTGGCGCTGGCCGACATCGTCGAGGGCGAGGCCGAAGCCGGCGATGCGCAGCCGCGCCAAGGCGGAAAGGGCTTCGCTCGAGGCGGTGTAAAGGGTGTCCTCGGTCAGCTCGAACACCACGTTCCCGGCGGCAAGCCCCGCCGCGTGTACAGGCCCCGTCAATGCCCCCGCCACGCCGGCGGTCAGCAGCGCGTCGATGGGCAGATTGACGCTCACCTTGGCGTCCCAGCCCAGCTCCGTCCACCGGCTGCACACCGCCACCGCCTCCGTCAGGACATGCTGGGTGATGCCAAGCGATACCGCGCTCTCGGCGGCGGCCGCAGCCAGGATGTCCTGGGGGCCCACATAGCCAAGGCCGGGCACCATCCCGTCCAGCAGGGCCTCCGCCCCGGCGAAGGCCAGCGTGTCCGCCTGGACGAGAGGCTGGAAATTCACTGGCAGGCTGCGCTCCTCCAGCGCCGCACGCAAGGCGGCAAGCACCGCCCGGGGATCATGGCGCGCCCGGCTGGAGGCCCGCGTCGGCAGGCTGGCGTCGGATTCCAGAAGGGCGAGAAGGTCATGGGGATCGAACGGCTTGTGCAGCAGGCCAAGGACCGCCAGACCGTCGCGGCGGGCAGCGTCGGCCACCGTGCGGATCACATCCTCCCCCGATCCGCTCAGCAGGATCACGGCCGGCGCCTTGGCCTGCCGGGATAGGTATTTTAGCACCTCCATCCCATCGATGGAGGGCATGGCCAGATCCAGCAGGAGCACGTCGTGGCCGGCCATGTCGGCATCGGTGAAGAAGCGGGCGTCCCCGGCCGAGGTCACGCGATAGCCGTTGCCCTCCAGGAACTCCACCAGGTCTTCCCGGAATTCCCGCTCGTCATCCAGGATGAAGACGGACCGCTCGGGCGCCCCCGTCATGGCCCCCTCCGAACTGGGGCGATGCCGCCGCCGATTAGTGGGCAGGCGCAGGCGGAGAGGGCGTCCAGCGCCGTGCGCCGCCCCCACCCCTCAGGGCGGGCGGTCTTGCGCCACCTTGCGAACCCGCGCCCCAGCCCCATTCCACGCTCCACCAGGGGAATGCCTGTGCGAGTTTTGCGACAAAGCCGGCTCAAGCGCAACCGACCGCCCACATCCCGCAATCGTTTCAACACATAACGGTCATAGGCGGATGCTGGATCGCAGACCATTGGGACAAGTCCTGAGAACAACGAAAAAACCCCGGTGCCGCAACGCGCGGGGGCCGGCCTGGCGGCTCGGGTCAAGGCAGGTTAGGCGGCGGGGGCCAAAGCGGCCACGGGAATGGGCACGCTGATGTCGAACCGCGCCCCCCCTTCCGTATTGCTGGCGCGGATCTGCCCGTCCATGTCGCGCAGCACATTGCGCGAGACAGCAAGGCCCAGGCCCGTTCCCTTGTCGGCGGGCTTGGTGGTCATGAAGGGCTCGAAGATGTGCTCCAGGATATGAGGCGCGATGCCGCCCGCATTGTCGCAGACGCTGACCTGCAGCTGGCCCTCCACGGTTCGGGCCTCCACCCGCACAGTGGCGCCCGCCGGCGCTTCGCCCTGCCCGGTGAAGGCATCGCGGGCATTCACCAGAAGATTGACGATCACCTGCTCGAACATGGTCTGGTCGCCGCGCACCTGAAGGTCGGGCGGCACCTCCAGGTCGAGCACGAGGCGGATATTGGCGGCGCGATACTGTTCCACCACGAAGCTGGTGGCCAATTCGATGGCAAGCCGGGCGGAGAAGGGCTCCTTCTGGTCGCTGGGCATGCGGCCATAGCGCCGCACCTGGTCGGTGATACGCTTGGCCCGGTCCACCTGGGCGCCGATGCGGTCGAGCTTGCCGAGCACGGCCGCCGGGTCGCCATGGCCGTTGACGATCCGCACCGCATTGGCCACCGCCATCTTGATGACGGCGAGCGGCTGGTTCAACTCGTGGGCGATGGCGGTGGCCATCTCGCCGAGCGTGGCGAGTTTGGCGGTCTGCATGATCTGCAATTGGGTGCTGCGGATGCGCGTGGTGTCCGCCAGGACCAGCAGCCTCTGCCGCCGCCCCTCCCAGATCACCGGGCTCATGGCGCCGCGGAGCGAGATGACATCCCCCCGGGCGCGCGGGAAGGTGAGATTGATAAGGCCCCATTGCGGCTGGCCGGGGCTTTCGGCGGCATCGAAGGCCAGTTCCACCAGCCGTGCCCATTCCCCGTCCTGCGGGGTCGGCGCCACCAGCATGGCCGCGTGGGGATTGATGAACAGCACCTGGCGGGTATCGGCGTCGATGATGATGGTCGCCGCCGGCATCGCCTCGATGATGGCGCGCAGATTGTCCTGCATGGCGCGCGCCGAGCGCTCCAGGCTCGCCAGTTCCGACACGCGGCGGGTGTCGCGCACGGATTGAACGACCAGGATGATGACCAGCGCGATGGTGGCGAAGATGAGCAGGGCGAAGGGAATGCGGGCGGGATTTTCGGCCAGCTCCCGCTCGCGCTGGAACACCTTGTCATTGAAGGCGACGGATTCCTGAAGCACCCGCTGGAGGCTCCCCTCCAGCGGCATAAGGTCCTTGCTGAGGCGGGCGAGCAGAAGGTCCATGCGGTCGTCGGGGTCGCGGTGGCCGAGGCGGTCGCTCCACTGGGCCAGCCGGTGCTCGATCTCCACGAGCGTGGTCTGGCGGGCGGCGATGCTCTCCAGCGCCAGCATCTCGGACGAGGTGTGCAGGATGTTGATGCGCGAGATCAGCAGCTCCAGGCGCAATCCCAGGTCCTGAAGCTGCGTCTCGGACGGGTCGTCACGCGCCTCATGGAGCGCGGCACGGGTCTTCAGGAATTCGAGCTGGGCCTGGTAGGCCGCCCAGCCGGTGCTGCGGATGGACGAGTTGAGGAGCGTCCGCTGCACGTTCTGCGCATCGAACAGCATGATGGTGGCGGCAAACAGCACTCCGATCGCCCCCATCAGCGCCGCGGGAACGATGAAGGCGCGCAGCGAGCGGCGGTTATGGGACGACAAAGTCAATGGCCTTTACCTGCCAGACCATACGGGTGCGGTACAGCTGGCTCTGGAGCTTGGGATTGCGGTCGATGGGATACATGATCCAGAAGGGCCCCTTCTCCCGCACCTTCATGGTCGCCCCATTGAGGCGGGTGGCCAGGATGACGCCGTTCTGCTCCCAATCCTGCGCAGGCACCGTGGCCATATAGTCATTGAGCGCCACCACGATGGCCCGCTCCACCGGCAGCGCGCGCTGGCCCGCCAGCACCGACAGGCTCGGGCCGGCAAACACCTGCTGGCCCTGGGTCCACGGCGTCTTGGTTTCGATGGTTTCCACGGGCAGCTTGTCCAGCTGCTCCAGCGTCAGCACCTGTTCCGCGAGGACACTTCCATTGTCGCGAATCCAGCGCACTTGCAGCGTCTGGGCCTCGGCGCCGGCTGCCATCAGCAGAAGAAAGGCCACGAGCCCTGCAAGGGTTCGCATATTGCGCACCATCATCCCCACCCCGAGCGCGGTCGCACCTCGTCCCCCACAGGACAGCAACCGCATCAACCATGCTGACACAAAGCGGCGGTTGGCAGGTGTGGAATTGGCTCCGAAATGGAAGCAAATGGCCGCAATTGCAGCCGCATCGGCGGCAATAATATCGGCGCCGTGCGAGACAGGCCGCGCAGCATGGCCCTGCCCTTCGCCCTTGCCCTTCGCCTTCGCCCCTGCGAGAAGGCATCCATTATGATCGTGCTTGACGATATCTCCCTGCGCATTGCGGGCCGCCTCCTTTTGGACCACGCCTCGGTTGCCCTGCCGGAAAATGCCCGGGTGGGCGTGGTCGGCCGCAATGGCACCGGCAAGACCACCTTGTTCAAGGCGCTGATGGGGGAATTGGAGCTGGAGAGCGGCAATGTGCGCCTGCCCAGCCGGGCGCGCATCGGTCGGGTGGCGCAGGAGGCGCCGAGCGGGCCCGACAGCCTGCTGGAGCGGGTGCTGGCGGCCGACACCGAGCGCGCCGCCCTGCTTCAGGATCGCGAGACCACCACCGACCCCATGCGCATGGGCGAGATCGAGGCGCGTCTCATCGACATCAACGCCCATTCCGCGCCCGCCCGCGCCGCCCGCATCCTGGCGGGCCTCGGCTTCGACGAGGCGGCGCAGGCGCGGCCTTGCTCGGAATTTTCCGGCGGCTGGCGCATGCGCGTGGCGCTCGCGGCTCTGCTCTTCACCGAGCCGGACCTGCTGTTGCTGGACGAGCCCACCAACTATCTCGACCTGGAAGGCACGCTGTGGCTCCAGGACTATCTGGCGAGCTATCCGCGCACGGTCATCCTCATCAGCCATGACCGCGACCTGCTCGACACCTCGGTCGACCACATCCTGCACTTCTCCGGCGGCAAGCTGAACCTCTATCGGGGCAACTTCACCCAGTTCGACCGCCAGCGCCGCGAGCGCGCGCTGCTGGACCAGAAGGCCCGCAAGAAACAAGAGGCGCACCGCGCCCATATGGAGGCCTTCATCGCCCGCTTCCGGGCCAAGGCCACCAAGGCGCGCCAGGCCCAGTCCCGCATCAAGGCGCTCGCCCGCATGGAGCCTTTGGCGGCGGAGGTGAACGAGCAGGAAGCGGCCATCTCCATCCGCCATCCCGAGCGCCTGCTCTCCCCGCCCATCTTGGTGCTGGAGAAGGTGGCGGTGGGCTATGAGCCCGGCAAGCCGATCCTGCGCAATCTCAACCTGCGCATCGACGAGGACGACCGCATCGCCTTGCTCGGCCCCAACGGCAACGGCAAGTCCACCTTCGCCAAGCTCATCGCCGACCGCCTGAAGGCCCAAAGCGGCAATGTGGTGCGCGCCGACAAGCTGGAAGTGGCCTATCTCGCCCAGCACCAATTGGACGAGCTGGTGCCGGAAGACAGCCCGGTGCAGCATGTGCGCCGCCTCATGCCCGACGCGCCCGAGGCGCGGGTGCGGGCACGGGCGGCGGAGATGGGCTTTTCCGGTGGGGCCGGCGACACCAAGGTGTCCGCCCTGTCCGGCGGCGAGAAGGCGCGCCTGCTTCTGGGCCTTGCCGCCTTCAACGGGCCGCACCTGCTCATCCTCGACGAGCCCACCAACCATCTGGACATTGAGGCGCGCGCCGCGCTCATCAATGCCATCAACGACTTTCCCGGCGCCGTCATCCTGGTCTCCCACGACCGGCATTTGCTGGAAGCCTGCGTCGAACGGCTGTGGATGGTGGGCGGCGGCACCGTGAAGCCCTATGACGGCGACCTCGACCAGTATCGGCGCGAGCTTCTGAGCACCGCCGGCTCCGGCAAGATGTCCGGCGACGCCCGCAAGGGCGAGGAGGCGGCCGAGGCCTCCGCCTCGGAGGACAGCGCTGCCCCCCTGCGCAAGAAGGTGCGGGACGCGGAAGCCCTGATGGCGAAGCTGGAAAAGGACATCGCCGCCATCGACAAGCGCCTGGCCGATCCCAAGATCGAGAAATTCCCCAACGACGCCGCCCGCCTCAACAAGCAGCGGGACGAGGCTGTCGACGCTCTCGCCCAGGCGGAGGAAGCCTGGCTGGACGCAAGCGCGGAGCTGGAGGCGGCCACCGCCTGAACACGAGGGGCACGGGGCCGGGTTTTTCTTTCCAATCCAGGAATTTTTGCCCCGCGCGGAACCGCCGGCGGGGGCGGATCGATATGTAGGGGAACCTTGTCGTCACCTGCCGCGTTCAAGCCGGCGGGGGGCTCAAGGATCGGCGCCACGGTCCCCCGTTCGCGTCCGTCCGCCGCCCAGATGAGCAATGCCCGCCATTCGCGCCTGGAATTTTTGTTCGCCCCGCTCCCCCCTCCGTCCCGGCAAGGGAGGCTGACATGGCCGACCCCATCGCCGCCGGCGACGCCCCGCTCTGGTACAAGGACGCGGTCATCTATCAGTTGCACGTGAAGTCGTTCTTCGATTCCAACAATGACGGGATCGGCGACTTTCCGGGCCTCCTCGCCAAGCTGGACTACATTGCCGAACTCGGCGTCAATGCCATCTGGCTCCTGCCCTTCTATCCCTCGCCGCGCCGGGACGATGGCTATGACATCGCCCTCTATGAAGGCGTGTCGCCGGACTACGGCACCATGGAGGATGCCCGCCGCTTCATCGAGGCGGCCCATGCGCGCGGCATCCGCGTCATCACCGAGCTGGTGGTGAATCACACGTCCGACCAGCATCCCTGGTTCCAGGCCGCCCGCCGCGCGCCCAAGGGGTCGCCGGAGCGCAATTTCTATGTCTGGGCCGATGACGATCAGGGCTATCAGGGCACGCGGATCATCTTCCTGGATACCGAGAAGTCCAACTGGACCTTCGATCCGGTGGCCGGCCAGTATTTCTGGCACCGCTTCTATTCCCACCAGCCTGACCTGAACTTCGACAACCCGGAAGTGCTCGAGCGCATCCTCTCGGTCATGCGCTTCTGGCTGGACCTGGGGGTCGATGGCCTGCGGCTCGATGCCGTGCCCTATCTCATCGAGCGCGAAGGCACGTCCAACGAGAACCTCGCCGAGACCCACGACATCCTGCGCAAGATCCGCGCGCATCTCGATGCCAATTATACCGGCCGCATGCTGCTCGCCGAGGCCAATATGTGGCCGGAGGACACGCAGCAATATTTCGGCGAGAATGCCGATGAATGCCACATGGCGTTCCACTTCCCGCTGATGCCGCGCATGTACATGGCGATCGCAAAGGAAGACCGCTTCCCCATCACCGACATCCTCAGGCAGACGCCGGCCATCCCGGAGACCTGCCAGTGGGCCATCTTCCTGCGCAACCATGACGAGCTGACGCTGGAAATGGTCACCGACGCGGAGCGGGACTATCTGTGGACCGTCTATGCCGCCGACCGGCGGGCGCGGCTGAACCTCGGCATCCGCCGCCGCCTCGCCCCGCTGCTGGAGCGTGACCGGCGGCGCATCGAACTGATGAACGCCCTCCTCTTCACCATGCCCGGCACCCCCGTCATCTATTATGGCGACGAGATCGGCATGGGCGACAACATCCATCTGGGCGACCGCGACGGCGTGCGCACGCCCATGCAATGGTCGCCGGACCGCAATGGCGGCTTCTCCAAGGCAGACCCCGAGCAACTGGTCCTGCCGCCCATTCAGGACCCGCTGTCGGGCTATTTCGCGCTGAATGTGGAAGCGCAGATGCGCGACCCCCATTCGCTGCTGAACTGGACGCGCCGCATGCTGGCGGTGCGCAAGGCCCATCCCTGCTTCGGGCGTGGCGGCTTCCGGCCGCTCTATCCCGGCAACCGCAAGATCCTCGCCTATCTGCGCACCTATGAGGATGAGACCATCCTGTGCGTGGCCAACCTGTCCCAGACGCTCCAGGCGGTGGAACTGGACCTCACCGAATTCGACGGCCGGGTGCCGGTGGAGATGACGGGCGGAACGCCTTTCCCGCCGGTGGGGCGCCTGCCCTATCTCCTCACCGTACCGCCTTATGGCTTCTTCGCCTTCAACCTCGCCGCCAACGTGGCCGAGCCCTCCTGGCACACCAGCCCGCCCGAGCAATTGCCGGAATTCGAGACGCTGGTGCTGCGCGCCGGCCTTGCCGACGTGCTCTCCCAGCGCAACAAGACAATCATTGAGCAGGAGGCGCTGCCCGCTTATGTGCGCCGCCGCCGCTGGTTCACCGCGCCGGGCGACGAGACCGCTTTGCGCAAGGCCGACCGGGCGCCCATCGACCGGGCCTTCATCGAATGGGCCATGCCGCTGCCCAAGGCGGGCGACCATGTGATGGTCGTGCAGATCGTCGTGGAAGCGGGTGGCGAGAGCGCGCGCTACATGATGCCGCTCGCCATCGCCTGGGAGGACGAGCAGCCGAGCCCGCTTTCCGTGCAACTGGCTTTGACCCGGGTGCGGCAGGGCCGCCGCGTGGGCTATCTCACCGATGGCCTCACCCTCGACCAATTGCCCCGCGCCGTGGTGCGGGCGCTGCGCTCGGGCACGGTGCTCGCCTTGCCGGATGGCGGCGAACTGCGCTTCGTGGCCGATGCGGACCTTGCCGGCCTGGAGATCCCGGAAGATGCCCCGGTCCTGCGCATCGGCACCGAGCAGCCCACCGCCACCATCGTCATCGAGGAAGGCGCGGCCTTCAAGGTGATCCGCCGCCCCTATCTGGGCGCGCAGCCCCAATCGGAGATGATCCGGCGCCTCACCTCCCTCGGCTTCGAGGGAACCCCGCCCTTGCTGGGCGAGGTGGTGCGCACCACCTCCGACGGCCGCTCGGCGGTGCTCGCGCTCATGCTTGGCTTCGTGCGCAACCAGGGCAATGCCCGCAACTGGGTGCTGGACCAGGTGAGCCGCGCGCTCACCTTCTCCGCCCAGTCCGGCCGCGAAATCGAGCCCGCCTTCGACGAGCAGATGTCCGGCATCATGCCCTTCCTGCGGCAGGCTGGCCGGCGGCTGGCGGAATTCCACGGCCTGATGCGGGTGGAGAGCGACGACCCCGCCTTCGCGCCCGAGGCCTTCTCCCGCGCGGACGCGGAAGCGCTCGGCGAAGCGGTGGCCGCGCTGCTCGACAGCGCGCTCCAGGCCCTCACCCAGCCGGCGGGCCTTTCCGCGGCGGATGCCGCTCGCGCGTCGGCGATCCTTGACGTGGGCACGGACCTGCGGGCGGTCGCCACCACGCTGGCGGGGAGCCTTGCCGGCACGCCCAAGACGCGCATCCACGGCAATCTGCATCTGGGCCAGATCCTGGTGCGCGGCAATGATGCCTGCCTGGTCAATTTCGGCGACGAGGCGGGCAAGGCGAGCCCCTGGTTCGACCTGGCCAGCCTCATGCGGGCGCTCGCCGCCGCCTCCGCCGCCTTGGTCAATGCGCCCCACGAGACTGTGGGCCTGATGACCGAAGCCCTGCGCACCGACCTGCTCGACCGCTTCGCCAGCCGCGCCGAACGCGCGCTTCTGGGCGGCTACGCCGACGGGGCGGGAGGGCTGGAGCGGGCGCTCATCGACCTGTTCCTCCTTGAACTGGTGGCCCGCGAAATCTGCGGCTCCGCCCTTCCGCCCGCCCCGGCGGTGCGCGTCCTCCACGGCTTTGCCGTGCGCTATGCGGGCGCCGTCGATCCCGAGCTTGAGGACACCCCCACCCGGCTGGAGGAAGCCACCTCATGAGCGCCCGCACCGCACCCGCCCGCCCCTCCCCTGTCCTTCCCCCCTCCGGCCTCTCCGATGGCGAGCTGCATGCGCTGCTTGAGGCGCGCCACGGCGATCCTTTCCGGGTGCTGGGCCCCCATGGGGTGCCGGATGGCGTCGAGGTGCGGGCGATCCGCCCCGGCGCCCGCCGGGTTGAGGTGGTGGACCGGGCGAGCGGAGCAGCCTTTCCCCTCGCCGGCCAGCCCGATGGCGTCCTGTTCGCCGGAAAGGCCGGCGCGTTCGCGCAGCAGGGGCCTTCAGCCTATGTGCTGCGCACCACCTGGCCCGACGGCGTGGTGGAGGAGAGCGAGGACCCCTATGCCTTTCCCCTCCTCCTGAGCGACGACGACCTCTATTTCATCGGCGAGGGCACGCACC
Organism: Aquabacter sp. DMC10; assembly: GCF_056314145.1. Taxonomy (NCBI): domain Bacteria; kingdom Pseudomonadati; phylum Pseudomonadota; class Alphaproteobacteria; order Hyphomicrobiales; family Xanthobacteraceae; genus Aquabacter; species Aquabacter sp. DMC10. The sequence goes on from NZ_JBQUYX010000002.1 coordinate 837,272, forward strand.
TCAATCTCGCGGAGGCGCTCGGCGCCCGCGCCATAACGGTGGAGGGCATTGCGGGCGTGCGCTTCGCGCTCTGGGCGCCCCATGCGGCGGCGGCGAGCGTGATCGGCGACTTCAACATGTGGGACCCCCGCCGCCATCCCATGCGCCGGCGCAATGGGGGCGTGTGGGAGCTGTTCGTGCCGCGCCTCTCCCCCGGCGCCGCCTATATGTTCGAGCTGATCGGCCCCGACGGCAGCCGCCTGCCGCGCAAGGCGGACCCGGTGGCGCGGGCCGCCCAATGCCCGCCGGCCACCGCGTCCATCGTGGCGGATCCCGCACCCTTCCCCTGGCAGGATGGCGCCTGGATGGAGAGCCGCGCCGGCCGCCATGGGGCGCAGGCGCCACTCTCTTTCTATGAGGTGCACGCCTCCTCCTGGATCCACCCCGACGGCCGCCTGCCGGATTGGGACGCCCTGGGAGACCGGCTCATACCCTATGCGGTCGATCTCGGCTTCACCCATCTGGAACTGCTCCCCATCATGGAGCATCCTTTCGGCGGCTCCTGGGGCTATCAGCCCCTCGGCCTGTTCGCGCCCACCGCACGGCTCGGGCCACCGGAGGCCTTCGCCCGCTTCGTGGACCGCTGCCACCAGGCGGGCGTGGGCGTGATCCTCGACTGGGTGCCGGCCCATTTCCCGTCTGACGCGCACGGCCTCGCGCATTTCGATGGCACCGCGCTCTATGAATATGCCGACCCGCGCGAGGGCTTCCATCCCGACTGGAACTCGCTGATCTATGATCTCAGCAAGCCGCAGGTGGCGGGCTTCCTCATTGCCAGCGCGCTGGAATGGCTGCGGCACTTCCATGTGGACGGGCTGCGCGTGGATGCGGTCGCCTCCATGCTCTATCGCGACTATTCGCGAAAGCCGGGCGAATGGATCCCCAACATCCATGGCGGCAAGGAGAACCTGGAAGCCATCGCCTTCCTGCGCCGCCTCAACGAGACGGTGGCGCGCGAGGTGCCCGGTGCGCTGGTGATTGCCGAGGAATCCACCGCATGGCCGGGGGTGACGGCGCCGGTGAGCGGAGGGGGCCTCGGCTTTTCCTTCAAGTGGAACATGGGCTGGATGCATGACAGCCTGCGCTATATGGGGCGCGATCCCATCCATCGGCGCTTCCACGGCTCGGACCTCACCTTCGGCCTCGTCTATGCCTTCTCGGAACGCTACGTGCTGCCCATCTCCCATGACGAGGTGGTGCACGGAAAGGGCTCGCTGCTCGCGCGCATGCCGGGCGATGACTGGCAGCGCATGGCGAACCTGCGGGCCTATCTCGGCTTCATGTGGGGCCATCCCGGCAAGAAGCTGCTGTTCCAGGGCTGCGAGATCGCCCAGCCCACCGAATGGGACCATGACAGCGCCCTGCCCTGGCCTCTGCTGGGCGAGCCCGCCCATCGGGGCGTGCAATCGCTGGTGCGCGACCTGAACCGGCTTTACCGCTCCCATCCCGCCCTTCATGCGGGGGATGCGGACCCGAACGGCTTCCGCTGGGTGGTGGAGGAGGACGCGGAAAATTCCGTCTTCGCCTTCCTGCGCCAGGCCCCCGGCTCCCCGCCGGTGCTGGTGGTCTGCAACATGACGCCCACCCCGCATTACGGCTACCGCATCGGCGTGCCCATGGGCGGACCTTGGCGGGAACTGCTCAATACCGACGCGCCGCTCTATGGCGGCACGGGGGTCGGCAACCTCGGCGGCGCTGCGGCGTTGAGCACGGCGAGCCACGGCTTCGACCATGCGCTCGATCTGACCTTGCCCCCCCTTGCCGCCTTGGTCCTGACCCCGCAGGAGACGTGATGCCCCCGCAATTTCCCGACCGCCTGGAGCCTGGACACCCCTATCCCCTCGGCGCCCATGCGGACGGGCTGGGTGTGAATTTCGCCGTCTTTTCCGCCCATGCGGAAAAGATCGAATTGTGCATCTTCGACGAGCGCGGCCGGCGGGAAGTGGCCCGCATGGCGCTGCCCGAATGCACGGACGAGGTCTGGCACGGCTATCTGCCCGGTGCTTCCGAGGGTCTGGTCTATGGCTATCGCGCCCATGGCCCCTATGACCCGGGGCGCGGCCACCGTTTCAATCCGGCCAAGCTCCTCATCGACCCCTATGCCCGCCAGCTCACCGGCGCGCCCCGCTGGTCGGACAGTCTGTTCTCCTACCGCCTCCAGAGCGGCCGGGCGGATCTCGCCATGGACCGCCACGACAGCGCGCCGGCCATGCCCAAATGCGTGGTGATGGACACTCCCACCGACTGGGCGGACCGCCGCCCGGACGTGCCCTGGCCGGACACGGTGATCTATGAGGCCCATCTGCGCGGCCTATCCATGAAGCGCGACGACATGGAGCCGAGGGTGCGCGGCACCTTTGCGGCGCTGGGGGACCCGCGCCTGATCGACCACCTCCACCGGCTCGGCGTAACCAGCGTGGAATTGCTGCCCATCCATGCCTTCCTGCAGGATCGCTTTCTGGTGGAGCGGGGGCTGCGAAACTATTGGGGCTATTCGACCCTGTCCTATTTCGCGCCGGAGCCGGCCTTTCTCGGACCGGCGGGCCTCCGGGAGATCCGGGGCGCGGTGCGCCGCCTCCATGCGGCGGGTATCGAGGTGATCCTCGACGTGGTCTATAACCACACCTGCGAAGGCAATGAGCTGGGCCCCACCTTCTCCTTTAAGGGCCTCGACAACGCCAGCTATTACCGGCTGATGCCGGACAATCCGCGCTATTACATCAACGACACCGGCTGCGGGAATACGGTCAACCTCTCCCATCCGCGCGTCTTGCAGATGGTGATGGATTCCCTGCGCTATTGGGTGGAGGCCTTCCATGTGGACGGCTTCCGCTTCGATCTCGGCGTGACGCTGGCCCGCGAGCCCAACGGCTTCGACCCCGGCTGCGGCTTCCTGGACGCCATCCGGCAGGACCCGGTGCTCTCGCGGGTGAAGCTCATCGCCGAGCCCTGGGACATTGGCCCCGATGGCTACCAGCTCGGCCATTTCCCGCCCGGCTTTGCCGAATGGAACGACCGCTTCCGCGATGGCGTGCGCCGTTTCTGGCGGGCCGAGCCCGGCCAGCGGGGAGAACTGGCGGCCCGCCTCACCGGCACCAGCGAGGCCTTCGACATGCGCGCGCGCAAGCCCTGGGCCTCAGTGAACTTTCTCGCGGCCCATGACGGCTTCACTCTGGCCGACCTCACCGCCTATGACGAGAAGCACAACGAGGCCAATGGCGAGGACAATCGCGACGGCCACGGCGCCAATTTCTCCGCCAATTGGGGCGCGGAGGGGCCGACCGACGACCCCGCCATCCTCAAGACCCGCCATCAGGTGCGCAAGGCGCTGCTCGCGACCCTGATGCTCTCCCAGGGCACGCCCATGCTGCTGGCCGGCGATGAGTTCGGCCGCACCCAGAACGGCAACAACAACGCCTATTGCCAGGACAATGACATCTCCTGGATCGACTGGTCGCTGGCCGGCACGGACGACGGGGCGGACCTGATCGACACCTTCGCCCAGCTTTCCGCCCTGCGCCGGCGCTTCCAATTGCTGCGGGCGCCCCGCTTCCTGCACGGCCACCACGAGCCCATCCCAGGCATGGCGGACATTTCGTGGTTCGACGAGCACGGCACGCAATTGGAGGGCGATGGCTGGCACGCGGATGGCGGCCACACCCTCAATCTGCGCCGCGCCGGCCCGGCGACGGACGGCGGCATTGATGTGCTGCTGCTGCTGGTGAATGCCAAGGGCGAGGAGACCCTTTTCCACCTCCCGGAACCGCCTCAGGAGTGGCGCCTGGTGTTCGACAGCGCCACGCCGCCGGATGGCGAGCCGCTGGTGGAAGGTGAGACGCGCCTCGCGCCCCGCAGCGTGCGCCTGCTCGCCGCCCATCTAGCCGCCGCCTGACCGATCTTCGCAAGGACCTCGCGCATGACCGACGCGCTCACCCGCCTGGCGGCCCTCGCCGGCCTGTCTCCCCAATGGACGGACGCGTTCGGCCGCCCCCAGACTGTTTCGCCCGACGTGCTGCGCGCCTTGCTCGCCACCCTCGGCTTGCCCGCCGCCACCGACACGGACGTGGCGGATAGCCTTGCCGCGCTGGCGCGCGAGCAGGGCGCCATGACACCGCCGCTGGTGACTGCCGACGCGGGCGTGCCCATCAGCCTGCCCCTCCCGCAACGGGACGGGCGCGTGCGCTACAGCATCCGGCTGGAAGGCGGCGGCAGGGTGGAGGGCGAGGCCGAGGTGGCCCACGGCCAGCTGCATCTGCCGGCGCTGGGGGATGCCGGCTATCACCGGCTTGAGGCCGGCGGCATCGACACCACGCTGGCGGTGGCGCCCGCGCGCTGCTTCAGCGTGGGCGATGCGGTCCGCCGCGACGATCCGCGCCTCTGGGCGCTGGCGGTGCAGGTCTATGGCCTGCGGCGGCCGGGGGATGGCGGCATCGGCGACTTCACGGGGCTCGGCGCGTTCGCGGCGGACGCGGCGCGCAAGGGGGCCACGGGGCTGGTGATGAGCCCCGTCCATGCGGCCTTTTCCGCCGACGCCCACCATTTCAGCCCCTATTCGCCCTCCAGCCGCCTGTTCGTGAATGCCCTCCATGCGGACCCGGCGGCGGTGTTCGGCACCGAAACGGTGGCGCGGGCGGTAACGGCTTTGGGCCTTCAGGCGGAGATGACGGCGCTGGAGGCCGCTCTCCAGGTGGACTGGCCGAAGGCCGGCCCCCTCAAGCTCTCCCTCATGCGGCACCTGTACGCCCATGTCCTGCCCCGGCGGCCCGATCTCCTGGCGGACCTTGCCGCCTTTCGCCGGGATGGCGGGCAGATGCTGGAGGACCATGCCCGCTTCGAGGCGCTCCACGCCGCGCAATTCGGCGCCGACCCGTTCAGATGGCACTGGCGCTCCTGGCCGGAAGGCCTGAGGCATCCCCGGTCACCGGCTGTGGAGCGGTTCGCGCAGGACCAAGCGGACGCCGTGACCTTCCACGCCGCCCTGCAATGGATGGCGGCCCGCTCCCTCCAGGCGGCGCAGGATAAGGCACGGTCGGCGGGCATGCCCATCGGCCTCATCGCGGACCTGGCGGTGGGCGCGGATGGCGGCGGCAGCCAGGCCTGGGGCCACCAGGAGGAAATGCTCATCGGCGCCTCGGTGGGTGCGCCGCCCGATCTCCTGAATTCCATCGGCCAGGGCTGGGGCCTTGCGGCCTTTTCGCCGCGCGGCCTCATCAATGGCGGCTTCGGCATGTTCCGCGACATGCTCGCGGCGGTCATGGCCCATTCGGGCGGGGTGCGCATCGACCATGTGATGGGCCTCTCGCGCCTCTGGCTCATCCCCGAGGGGGCCCCGCCATCGGCTGGCGCCTATCTGGCCTATCCCTTCGACGACATGATCCGGCTGGTGGCGCTGGAATCCCGGCGTCGGCAGGCCATCGTGCTGGGCGAGGATCTCGGCACCGTGCCTTTCGGTTTCCGCGAAAAGCTCGCGGCGCGGGGCATATTGGGGCTTCAGGTGCTGTGGTTCGAACGGGAGGGGGCGGGCTTCAAGCGCGCCGCCGACTATTCCACCCGCGCCAGCGCCGTGACCGGCACCCACGATTTGCCCACCGTCCACGGCTGGTGGCGGGGCGACGACATCGCCTGGCGCGCCCCGCTCGGGCTTCTGGGGGAGGGCCGGACCGAAGCGGATGAGCGGGCCGAGCGGGAAGCGGACCGCGCCGCGCTGTGGCAGGTGCTTGGCGGAGGGGGGGCGGCACCGACGTCCGAGGACCCGGAGCCGGTGCTGCGGGCGGCCCTTGATTTCGTCGGCCGCACGCCCTCTCCCCTGGTGGTGGTGCCCATCGAGGACGCGCTGGGGCGCACGGAGCAGCCCAACCTGCCGGGCACGGTGGACGAGCACCCCAACTGGCGCCGCCGCTATGACGGCGCGGCTGGCACGCTCCTGGACGACCCTCAGGTGGAAACCCGCCTCGCCAGTCTCGCGCAGGCCCGGGCGGCCCGCTGACCGCCCCTTGCCCCGTCAAGCCCGACCCTTGCACGAAGGTCCCCCGCGCCCCATATCGGGAAGCGTCGGGGTGCCGCTTTGGGCCCTGGCGGGAAGATGGCCGGATAGGACATCTTCCGAACCGCAAAGTCGCTTGACGAGGACTTTGGACATGTCGCGTATTTCCTCGCTGTCGAACCCGTTTCTGCTGGGCTTCGACGAGGTTGAGCGGGCGCTCGACCGGGTCACGAAGGGGTCGGAAGGCTATCCCCCCTACAATGTGGAACGGATCGACGCCGACGGCGGGCCGCTGAAGCTGCGCATCACCCTCGCGGTAGCCGGCTTTACGTCCGAACAGCTGGAAATCACGCTCGAAGAGAAGGAACTCACCATTCGCGGTCGTCAGACCGAGGAGGTGGACGGTCGAATCTTCCTGCACCGGGGGATCGCCGCCCGTCAGTTCCAGCGCACCTTTGTTCTGGCCGAGGGCATGAATGTGCTCGGCGCGGAACTGCGCAACGGTCTTCTGTCCATCGATCTCGTCCGGCCAGAGCCCACGCGGCTCGCAAAACGCATCGACATCGTCTCCCGCTCCTGAAGGGGAACGGTGGCCCGGTGTGACGAGTTTGCGGAAAGAGAGGATGAGATCATGATCGAGAAGAGCACCCCCGACACCATCACCATCACACCCGAGGCGCTTGCAGGCCTCGGCGGCGGCGAGATCGCCTATGTGCGGACCATCCGGTCCGAGGACGTGCAGCAGCTGTTCCCCCAGGCGCCTGAAATCGCGCCGGGCATGACGCTGTTCACGCTGCACGCGGCGGACGGCACGCCCATCATGCTGACCGACAGCCGCGAGGCCGCGCTCGCCAACGCGTCCCAGAATGCGCTGGTGACGCTCTCCGTGCACTGAGGACGGCCCGGGCGGGAGCGGATTTGCTCCGCTCTCCCTCCTGCCGTCCCCGGCGGATCAGGCGGCGTCCGAGGTGGGCGCCGTGGTGAGCAGGGTATAGATGGCGGCCGCGTCCCGCGTGGCGCGCAGCTTTTCCGCCGTGTCGGGGTCCCGCAGCATGCGGGCCACCCGCGCGAGCGCCTTGAGATGATCGGCGCCTGCCGCTTCCGGGGCGAGCAGAAGGAAGATCAGGTCCACCGGCTCGCCGTCCAGCGCCTCGAAATCGATGGGCTTGTCCAGACGCGCGAAGGCGCCGAACAGCTTGGGCAATCCGGGCAGCTTGCCGTGCGGAATGGCGATGCCGCTGCCGACGCCGGTGGAGCCGAGCCGCTCCCGCTGCAGGAGCGTTTCGAACACCTCGCGCTGGTCGCGGTCCACAAGCGTGGCCGCCTGGTGGGCAAGCTCCTGGAGAGCTTGCTTCTTGCTGCTCGCCCGCAGTGACGGAAACACCGCTTCGGGAGCGAGAAGATCAGCGAGAGGCATGAATGCTTATCCCTGGCAACATCGGGCTCGGGCAGGCGGCCGGCCGAGGCTCATGCCTGCCCAAAAGCCCGACGGCCATCAATGTTTTTCTTCGGATGAGAAGGCGGCCGGGTCGACCCAGCCCACATGCCCGTCCGGGCGGCGATAGACCACATTCACGCGGCCGTGGCCAGCGTGGCGGAAGACGACCACGGGCGCGCCCGTAATCTCCAGCTCCACCACCGCGTCACGCACCGACAGGGCGCGCAGCTTGGTGGCCTGCTCGGCCACCACGGTGGGGCTCCAGCCTTCCAGCTCTTCTTCTTCCCCTTCCACGTCCGGCACGTCGAGGACATAGCTCTGAGCCGCGAAGGCGCCATTGGCCCCTGCGGGATTGCCATGTCCGTGACGATCCTTGACGCGCTGGCGGTAGCGCCGCAGCCGCTTCTCGATCTTCTCGATGGCAGCATCGGCGCAGGAATTGGCATCCTGGGCCGCGCCATGGGCCTGGAGGTTCACGCCGGAATCCAGGTGCAGCATGCACTCGGACTTGTAGCCGGACCCTTCGCGGGCCACGGTCACATGGCCGGACCATCCGCCGTCGAAATATTTGGAGAGCACCTCGGTGATGCGATCCGACAGGCGGTGACGGAGAGCTTCTCCCACGTCGATGTTCTTACCCGAGACGCGTAGAGCCATGCGATTTGATCCCCTTTGGGTAACGGATGCGGTTCCCCACCCGAAGACCCTGTTCTTGCAAACCGGCCGGCTTATCAGTGGTAGGAGCGAGCGGGCGAACTGTCAACGAAATGCCGCACGTCAACCACCAGACCGCATGGTTGCTGGACCGGTGGCGCCGCTGCGTCCGCGCCGCGCGGGAAATGGACGGCGGATGCGGCGACTCACGGCCGGGAAAATGGCCGGTTTCCACTGAAACCGGCGAAAGCCGACACGGCGCGCCGGCCCCGAAAAAGCGACACCCCCGGCCCTTTCGGACCGGGGGTGCGGGAGTGCGGCCCGAGGTCGACCTCAGGCGATGTCGGAGGCGCCCTTGCGCTCGTTGCGCTTGCGCTCGTTGGGATCGAGGAAGCGCTTGCGCAGGCGGATGGACTTGGGCGTCACTTCCACGAGCTCGTCGTCCTGGATCCAGGCCAGCGAGCGCTCCAGCGTCATGCGGATCGGCGGGGTCAGGCGCACCGCCTCGTCCTTGGAGGTGGTGCGGATGTTGGTGAGCTTCTTGCCCTTGAGGACGTTCACTTCCAGGTCGTTGTCCCGGTTGTGGATGCCCACGATCATGCCCTGATAGACCTTCCAGCCGGGCTCGATCACCATCGGGCCGCGGTCTTCCAGGTTCCACAGCGCATAGGCCACCGCCTCGCCCGCCTCGTTGGAGATGAGCACGCCGTTCACCCGCTGCGGGATCTCGCCCTTGTAGGGCTCATAGGCCTTGAACAGACGGTTCATGATGGCCGTGCCGCGGGTGTCGGTGAGCAGCTCCGACTGGTAGCCGATGAGGCCGCGTGTGGGGGCATGGAAGACGAGGCGCTGGCGGTTGCCGCCGGAAGGACGCATCTCCACCATGTCGGCGCGGCGCTCGGACATCTTCTGCACCACGGTGCCAGAATATTCCTCGTCCACGTCGATGACCACTTCCTCGATGGGCTCCAGCGTCTCGCCATTCTCCCCCTGGGAGTAGACGACGCGCGGCCGCGACACGGCGAGCTCGAAGCCCTCGCGGCGCATGGTCTCGATGAGGATGGCCAGCTGCAATTCGCCGCGGCCGGAGACGAAGAACGAATCCTTGTCCGCCGATTCCTCGATCTTCAGCGTCACATTGCCCTCGGCCTCCTTGAACAGGCGGTCGCGGATCATGCGGCTGGTGACCTTGTCGCCCTCGGTGCCCGCGAGCGGCGAATCGTTCACCAGGAACGACATGGTCACGGTGGGCGGATCGATGGGCTGGGCCTGGATGGGGGTGTCCACCGAGGGATCGCAGAAGGTGTCGGCCACCGAGCCCTTCACGAGGCCGGCGATGGAGACGATGTCGCCCGCCTCGCCCACTTCGATGGGCTGGCGCTCGATGCCGCGGAAGGCCAGGATCTTGGAGACGCGGCCGCTCTCGACCAGGTTGCCGGAGCGGTCGAGCACCTTGATGGACTGGTTCGGCTTCACCGTGCCCGAGGCGATGCGCCCGGTGATGATGCGGCCAAGGAAGGGGTTGGCTTCCAGCAGCGTGCCCAGCATGCGGAAGGGGGCTTCATCCACATGGGCCGGGGGCACATGCTTCACCACCAGGTCGAACAGCGGGGCCAGGCCCTGGTCCTTGGGGCCTTCGGGGGCATCCGCCATCCAGCCATCGCGGCCGGAGCCGTAAAGGATGGGGAAGTCGAGCTGCTCGTCGGTGGCGTCCAGCGCCGCGAACAGGTCGAACACCTCGTTGATGACTTCCTGGGGACGGCCGTCCGGCCGGTCCACCTTGTTGATGGCCACGATGGGCTTGAGGCCGATCTTCAGGGCCTTGCCGACCACGAACTTGGTCTGCGGCATGGGGCCTTCGGCCGCATCCACCAGGACGATGGCGCCGTCCACCATGGACAGGATGCGCTCCACCTCGCCGCCGAAGTCGGCGTGGCCGGGGGTGTCCACGATGTTGATGCGGATGTCCTTCCACACCACCGACGTGGCCTTGGCCAGGATGGTGATGCCGCGTTCCTTTTCCAGGTCGTTGGAATCCATGACGCGCTCGGCCACCCGCTGGTTCTCGCGGAATGAGCCGGACTGCTGGAGCAGCTTGTCCACGAGCGTGGTCTTGCCGTGGTCGACGTGGGCGATGATGGCGATGTTGCGCAGCTGCATGGGGTTCCAAACACCAAAACGCGGGTCCGAAGTCTTCGGGCCCGCTTGCCGTAATTTTGCGCCGCAAAATACACATTACCCGCCGCAAAGCAATGTGGGCTGGCATCCAGATGCGCCGGAGGGTCCCTCAGCACCGGCGCCGCACGCGCCCTGGCCGGAGGGAGGGGCGCCGAGAGAGGCGCCCTGCCGCCCCTGGTGTGGCGCCGTGATGCGCCGCGTCGGCCTATCAGGGGGCGGACATGCACCCCGCCTCCCTTTGGGGCGCCTCATGCGCCCTGTCGCACCTTTTGCGGCGCCTACATGCGCCTTGTCGCCCCCTTTTGCGGCGCCTACATGCGCCCTGTCGCACCTTTTGCGGCGCCTACATGCGCCGCATGGCCCACAGCCGGCGGATCTGGTCCGGCCTCAGGGTGCGCCCATCGGGGGTGCGCAGCCACGCCACCTCGTGGTCCGCCGGCGCCTGGGTCATGGCGAAGGTCACGGCATCGTCGACGGTCGGAAATTCATAAGGCTCGGGCCACTGGTCCGGCGCACTCACCGAGCGCGAGGCGGACCAATATTGCAGCAGGGCTACGCCGCCTGCCGTGCCGGTGTCCTCCGGGTGGGTATGGGGCTCGTCCATCAGCTTGCCCTCCTTTTCTGCACGTCTCCCCCAAGCGTCAGGGGAACGCCGCCCGCCGTACTTTGTTCCCCGCTTGTGGCGCGCGTCCCAGTTGCGAAACCGGCTTGAACTGAGCAGAAGAATGCCGGCCGGAGCCTGACGCCCTTCCAAAGGCCGGCGACCAAGGTGCCGGGAGGGCACCCCAACGGCGCCGGGGCACGGGGCTTGCGGCCGGGGACAAGGCGGGCGGCAGAGCGGTCTGCAAGGGGGCGGGGCGGCATGGTCACACTGGAATTGTGGTACGGGCTGGTCGTCAGCCTCATCAATATCAGCCTCCAGGCGCTGGCAACGGTCGTCACCATTCGCCTGTTGCGTACGGTTTCGGGGCGCCTTTCGGGGCGTCGGCGGGTTTGGACGCTGATGGTGGTGATGATGATGGCGGCCGCCGTGCTGACCCTCGCTCACATCGTCCAGGTGCGCATCTGGGCGCTGGCCTATGTGTTGGTCGGGGCCGTGGATCCGCCATATAATGCCTTCTACCTCGCCTTCGTGAATTTCACCACGCTCGGCTATGGCGACGTCCTGCCTTCCGCCGACTGGCGCATCCTGGGCCCGCTGACGGCGGCCAACGGCATGCTGCTGTTCGGCTGGTCCACGGCCCTTATGTTCGCGGTCCTCTCCCGGGTGTTGCGGCTGTTGCGGATCAATTAGCTTTCAGCAGCGCCAGCAGCGCCTGAGCCGCCGCCGGCGCCCGCTCCTTGGCGCCGTTGATGAAATAGAGGAAGCAGTCGCGCTTTTTCTTCGCCGTGCCAGCCGGGTGAGGCGCGATTGTCCTCAACCCCTCCGGCGCCTCGCCCTTTTCCCAACGCCGCGCCCGCTCCGCCCAGTCATCGAGTGCCGCCGCCTCATAGCCGGTCTCGATCTCCGCCTTGGCATCCTGGAGGCGGGCATAGACGAAATCGGCGGTGACATCGGCGATCTGCGGATAGTCCGGGCTATCCGCCACCACCACCGCCACATTGCGGGCGCGCACCAGATCGAGGAAAGCGGGGCAGCAGAAGCTCTCATGGCGCACCTCCACCGCGTGGCGCAGGGCGAGCCCGCCGGCCTTTTCCGGCAGCAGGTCCAGGAAGGCGGCAAAGTCGTCGGGATCGAACGCCTTGGTAGGGGCGAACTGCCAGTTGATGGGGCCGAGCTTGTCGCCGAGCTCGGCGAGGCCGCTGTCCACGAACTTGCCGATGCTCTCCCCCGCCTCCGCCAGCACCCGGCGGTTGGTGGCATAACGCGGCGCCTTCAGGGAAAAAACGAACCCCTCCGGCACCGCCTCCGCCCAGGCGCGGAAGGTCTTGGGCGTCTGGGTGCGATAGAAAGTGCCGTTCACCTCGATGGAGGTGACGGCGCGCGCGGCATGCTCCAGTTCCCGGGCATGGGGCAGGCCCTTGGGGTAGAACGTGTCCCGCCAGGGCTCGTAGGTCCACCCGCCGATACCGACCCGGATGCTCATGTCTCGTCCTCTATCACTTTGAAAAGCGACGGATTCACCGATCACACTGGGTCGCATGACGATGCAGTGTGATCGGATCCGGCTCTAGGCCAGCGGCAGAACGTTGGAATATTTCACCTGTTCCAGGGCGAAGGAGCTTTCGATGGAGGCGATGCCGTCCAGCCGGGTGAGCTTGGTCTTCAAAAAGCGCTCATAGCTTTCCAGGTCCGCCACCACCACGCGCAGCAGATAGTCCCGCTGGCCGGTCATCAGGTAGCATTCCAGCACTTCCGGCCAGCGGCGGATGGCGGCGGCGAAGGCATCAAGCGCATCCTCCCGCTGGCGTTCGAGCTTGATGGAGACGAACACGCTCACCGGCAGGCCGGCGGCCCGCTGGTTCAGCACCGCCACATAGCGATCGATGAGGCCGGACGCCTCCAGCGCCCGCACGCGGCGCAGGCAGGGCGAGGGGGACAGGCCGACCCGTTCCGCAAGCTCCGCCACCGACATGCGGCCGTCTTCCTGGAGCAATGCCAGGATCTTCCTGTCTATGGCGTCGATCTGCATGTTTCTGCCAAGTTGCGCCCCATTTGTGGCAATATGGACCAAGATCACCGGCGGGGCAGCCCGATTTCGACATAAACGAGCGATCGACCCGCCTTATAGTGCGCGCACCGACCAGATCATCACTTCCAGGAGCCGCAAATGGCCGCCCGCCCCCACCAGGCCGCCCGCCCCACTGAGACCGAGATCCTCGCCGAGCTGGAGCGCAAGGTGCTGTGGCTGGCGAGCTGGACCATCCACAATGCCAACCACCTGCGGCCCAGCACCGACGGTCTGAAGGTGGGCGGCCACCAGGCGTCCTCGGCCTCCCTCGCCACCATCATGACGGCGCTCTACTTCCACACCCTGCGGCCGCAGGACCGGGTGGCGGTGAAGCCTCATGCCAGCCCCATCTTCCACGCCATCCAATATCTCCTGGGCAACCAGACCCGGGAGAAGCTGGAGACGTTCCGCGGCTTCAAGGGCGCCCAGTCCTATCCCTCCCGCACCAAGGACACGGACGACGTGGACTTCTCCACCGGCTCGGTGGGCCTCGGCGTGGCGCAGACGTTGTTTGCTAGCCTCGCCCAGGACTATGTCCACGCCCATGGACTTGCCGGCGGGCGGCCGGAAGGGCGCATGGTGGCGCTGGTGGGTGATGCGGAGTTGGACGAGGGCAATGTCTTCGAGGCCCTGCTGGAGGGCTGGAAACACGACGTCCGCAACACCTGGTGGATTGTCGACTATAACCGCCAGAGCCTGGATGCCGTGGTGCGCGAGGGGCTCTATGAGCGCTTCGTCGGCATTTTCGAGGCCATGGGCTGGCAGGTGGTGATCCTGAAATACGGCTCGCTCCAACAGGCCGCCTTCCGCGAACCCGGCGGGGCGGCGCTGAAGCACTGGATCGACACCTGCCCCAATACCGAATATTCGGCCTTGACCTTCCAGGGCGGCGCGGCCTGGCGCAAGCGCCTCCTGGACGATCTGGGCGACCAGGGCGATGTCACCGCGCTCATCGAGAAGCGCTCGGACGCGGAACTCTCCGCCCTCATGACCAATCTGGGCGGGCATGATCTGCCCACCATCATGGAAGCCTTCGATTCCATCGACCATGACCGGCCGGTCTGCTTCCTCTGCTACACCGTGAAGGGCTTCGGCCTGCCGCTGGCCGGCCACAAGGACAATCATGCCGGCCTCATGACGCCCGCGCAGATGGAAAGCCTGCGCGCCGCCATGAACATCCGGCAGGGCCAGGAATGGGAGCCCTTCGAGGGCACCCGCCTGCCCGCCGCCGTGCTGGACGCCTTCCTGAAGCAGGTGCCCTTCCGCCGCGAGGGCACCCGCCGCTTCACGGCGCCGGCGCTTGCCGTGCCGGACCTGCCCACCCCGCCCAATGCGACCCTGTCCACCCAGGCCGGCTTCGGCCTGATCCTCCAGGATCTCGCCAAGGGCGACAGCGGGCTGGCCAATCGCATCGTCACAACCTCGCCGGACGTGACCGTCTCCACCAACCTTGGACCCTGGGTGAACCGACGCGGCCTGTTCGCCGAGCGCGCCTTGCCGGACGTGTTCAAGCGCGAGCGTATCCCCTCCACCTTCAACTGGGACTTCTCGCCCAAGGGCCAGCACATGGAGCTGGGCATTGCCGAGATGAACCTGTTCCTGATGCTCTCGGCGCTCGGCCTGTCGCACTCCCTGTTCGGGGCGCGGCTGATCCCGGTGGGCACGCTCTATGATCCCTTCATCTGCCGCGGCCTCGATGCCCTGAACTATGCCTGCTACCAGGATGCCCGCTTCATCCTGGTGGCCACCCCCTCCGGCATCACGCTCGCCCCCGAGGGCGGGGCGCACCAGTCCATCTCCACGCCGCTCATCGGCATGGCGCAGGATGGGCTCGCCTCCTTCGAGCCGGCCTTCGTGGACGAGCTGGCGGTGCTCATGCACTTCGCCTTCGACTATGTGCAGCGGGACGGCGCCGGCGAGCCGGACGAGCGCAACTGGCTGCGCGACGAGACCGGCGGCTCGGTCTATTTCCGCCTGTCCACCCGCACCCTGGAACAGCCCCGCCGCACGCTTTCCGAGACGCAGAAGCGCCATATGGTAGATGGCGCCTATTGGCTGCGCGAACCCGGCCCCAATTGCGAGGTGGTGGTGGCCGTTCAGGGCGCCGTCACGCCCGAGGCCATCGCGGCGGTGGGCATGATGGCGGAGGATCGGCGCGATGTGGGCCTGCTTGCCGTCACCTCCGCCGATCGCCTCAATGCCGGCTGGACCGCCGCCTCCCGGGCCCGCGAACGCGGGCAGATGCAGGCGCAAAGCCATGTGGAGCGGCTGCTTAGCCCCCTGCCCCGCCATTGCGGCCTCGTCACCGTCATCGACGGTCATCCGGCGACGCTGGGCTGGCTGGGCTCGGTGCATGGCCACCGGGTGCGGGCGCTGGGCGTCGAGCATTTCGGCCAGACCGGAACCCTGGACGACCTCTATCGCCACCATGGCCTCGACGCCGCCGCCATCGTCGCCGCCGCCCAGGCCATCGCGCCGGGCCGTCCCATGCGGCATTTGCGGGCGCTGTGAGGCCGGTCGGCCGCCAAGGCCGGCCGCCCTGGCTTCGCCTCACCGCATGGATAGAGCATGCGTGATCCCATCAGCCTGCGATGCAGGCTGATGGGCGCAGGCTCCAAGCAACATATGCAACGCCAAATGGTGCACCAAATAATGGTGCACCAATAAATTTGCTGAAATCGCCCAATACGGTGCGTATGGTCCAATCCAACAAGAACTGGATTGGAGGAAGCCTAATGGATCGTCGCAATTTCCTTAAAGGAATCGCGGCTCTCCCTGCCATCGGCGGCGCAGCCGGCCTGATCTCCACTGGCGCCCACGCGCAGGCCCAATGGCCCACCCGCTCCATTACGATGATCGTGCCCTTCCCTCCGGGCGGGCAGGCGGATCTGGCGGCGCGGCCGGTGGCCAATGCGCTCAACGGCCTGCTCGGCCAGCCGGTGGTGGTGGAAAACAAAGGCGGCGCTGGCGGTGCCATCGGCAACGGCCAGGCGGCCAAGGCCGCGCCCGACGGCTATACGTTGCTGATGACCTTGTCCTCGGTCGCCGTGCTGCCCGAAGCGGCGCGCATCTCCGGCCGGACCTCCAGCTATGAGATGAGCCAGCTTCAGCCGCTGGCCCGCGTGCTGGCGGACCCCACCGTGCTGGTGGTTCCGGCCTCCGCCCCCTGGAAGTCGGTGGCGGACCTTGTGGCCGATGCCAAGGCCAATCCCGGCAAGATCACCTATGGCTCGTCCGGCCTTTACGGCACGCTCCATGTGTCCATGGCCATGTTCACCACTGCCGCAGGCATCGACATGCTGCACGTGCCTTATCAGGGCGGCGGACCGGCCCTGACGGCCCTGGTGGGCGGGCAGGTGCAGGCGCTCGCCTCCGCGCCCGGGCCGCTGAAGCCCTTCCAGGACAAGCTGCGGGTGCTGGCCTGCTTCGGCGCCACCCGGGCGGAGGCCTATCCCGACGTGCCCACCTTCCAGGAGCTGGGCTACAAGGATGTGGAATTCTACATCTGGGCCGGCCTCTTCCTGCCGGTGGGCGTGCCCAAGCCCGTGCAGGAGAAGCTGGGCGCGGCGGTGAAGACTGCCGTGCAGTCGCCCGAGGTGGTGCGGATCATGGAAAATGCCGGCAGCCCGCCCGCCTATCTGGACGAGGCGCAGTTCACGGCCTTCGTGGCCGCCGACAGCGCCCGCCTGGTGAAGGCCGTGCAGGCCATCGGCAAGGTGGAGTGAGCCGACAGCGCGCGGGGCGCCCGGCGTGTCCGGGCGTGCGTCTTGCGCGCTTCAAAGACCGGCGCCGGCCTATTCGTAGGCCAGCGCCGCCACCGGATCGAGCCGGGAGGCCTTGCGCGCCGGCAGATAGCCGAACACGAAGCCGGTGAGGAAGGCGCAGGCGAACGCCAGCAGCGGCGGGCCGGCGCTGAGGATCACCAGCGCGCCGAAGCTTTTGAGCAGCAGCGCCGCCCCGAGCCCCAGCGCCACCCCCACCAGCCCGCCGAAGCCGCAGATCACCAGCGCCTCGGTGTTGAATTGCAGCATGATGTTGGAGCGCCGTGCGCCGGTGGCCATGCGGATGCCGATCTCCCGCGTGCGCTCGGTGACGCTCACCAGCATGATGTTCATCACACCGATGCCGCCCACCAGCAGCGATATGGCGGCCACCGATCCCAAGAGCCGCGTCAGCGTATCGGCGGTGGCGGTGGCGGTCTCCAGGATGGAAGCGGTGTTGCGGATCTGGAAATCGTCCGCCTTGTGCCGCTGGCGCAGCAGCACGGTGATGGCCTCCTGCGTCTCGTCGATGCGGTCCACATCCTGCACGGCCACGGTTGCGGCATTCAGATAACGCCGGCCGAACACCCGCATGAAGCCGGTGGAGAGCGGCATCAGAACCAGGTCGTCCTGGTCCATGCCGAAGGCGTTGGCCCCGCGCGGGGCGAGCACGCCGATCACCTCATAGGGCACGTTCTTGATGAGGATGTAGCGCCCCACGGGGCTCCGCCCATCGGGGAACATCACCCGCGCCACCGTCTGGCCGAGCACCACGACGGGCGCATAGCTGTCCATGTCCGCGTCGGTGAACATGGTGCCCTGGGCGATCGGCCATTCCCGCGCCACCACATAGCCGGGGCTCGCGCCCTGGATCTGGGTGGCATAATCGATATTGCCCACCCGCGCCGTGGCCGTGGCGGAACGTTCCGGCGACACGGCGAGGATGTTGGGCACCTCCGCGGCGATGGCGTCCGCATCCTCGGGCGTCAGCGATGCATTGGCGCCCGTGCTGCGGATGCCCGGCGCCCCCGGCCGCACCACCAGGAGATTGGTGCCCATGGCAGCGATGCGGTCCAGCACCGACTGCTTGCTGCCCTGGCCGATGGCCAGCATGGCGATGACCGCCGCCACGCCGATGATGACGCCGAGCAAGGTCAGGATGGTGCGGAACAGGTTCGCCCGCATGGAGCGGAACGCCATCTTCACCGCGTCGGCCATATCAGGCAGGAGATTGTTGCGCATCTTCAGCCGCTTGGCGGCCTCTGCCGCCTCCGGCCGCACCGGCGTGCGCACCTTGGTCTCGTCCGAGACGATATGGCCGTCCTGAAGCCGCACCACCCGGTTGGCATGCTCCGCCACTTGCGGGTCGTGGGTGATGAGCAGGATGGTGCGCCCCTCGCGGTTCAGCTCGGCCAGCAGCGCCAGCACCTCGGCCCCCGAGCGGCTGTCCAGCGCGCCGGTCGGTTCGTCCGCCAGCACCACCGGCGCCTCGTTCATGAGGGCGCGGGCGATGGAGACGCGCTGCTGCTGGCCGCCGGACAATTGGGAGGGGCGATGGTCCGCCCGCTCGGCAAGGCCGAGGCGCGCCAGCAGGTCCCGCGCCCGCTCCAGCCGCTCCATCTTGGGCCGGCCGGCATAGATGGCGGGGATCTCCACATTCTCCTCCGCCGAGATGGAGGGCAGGAGATTGTAGCGCTGGAAGACAAAGCCGAAGGTGCGGCAGCGCAGCGCCGCCAGCTCGTCCGCCCCGAACTCGGAGACGTCCCGCCCCATGACCCAATATTCGCCCATGGTCGGGCGGTCGAGGCAGCCCATGATGTGCATGAGCGTGGACTTGCCGGAGCCCGACTGGCCCATGATGGCCACATATTCGCCGGGCATGATGGTGAGCGAGACATCGTCCAGCGCGCGGACCACGCTCTCGCCGCTGGGATAGACCTTGCTGACATGGTCGAGCCGCAGCAAGGGTTCGGCCGCCTGCTCGGGCGCCGCGGCGTGGGTGAGGGGAAAGGTGGTCTCGCTCAAAACAGCCTCGGCGGCATGGGGCCGGAAGGCCGCTGGGGCGTGGTGTCGGGCGTCGTCACCACCCGGTCGCCCTCGTTGAGACCTTCCAGGATCTGCACCTGTCCCCGGTTGGAGAGGCCGGTCTTGACCGTGCGCGGCTCCACCTTGCCATCCACCACCACGCGCACGACGGCCTCGTTCCGCGCCTCCCGCCGGGCCCCGCGCGCCGCCGGCCGCACGGCGGAGGCGGGCACCAGCAGGGCATTGCGGGCGGCATCCAGCATGAAGAAGACCTGCGCGCTCATGGAGGTCATCAGCAGCCGGTCGGGGTTGGGCACGTCGATGAGGACGTTGTAGAGCACCACGTCGTTCACGGTGTCGGGGGTGGGCAGGATCTGCACCACCTTGGCGGAGAAGCGCCGGTCGGGCATGCCGAGCGTGGTGAAATAGACCGGCATGCCCACCTTGATCTTGGGAATATCGGCTTCGGTCACCTGCGCCCACACCTGCATGGTGTCGAGATCGGCTATGCGCAGGACGATGGGGGCGGTCTGGTTGGCGTTCAGCGTCTGCCCCTCGGTGGCGCTGGTGGACACCACCGTGCCGGACATGGGCGCATAGATCTTGGTGTAGCCGAGATTGGCCACGTCGCCATCCAGCGTCGCCTGGGTCTGCTTGATCTGGGCTTCCAGCGCCGCGACCTTCGCCTCGCCGATCCGCACGGTGGCGGCGGTGGCGTCCGCCGCGTCCTGGCTGCCGGCCTGGGTGGCCAGGAGCCGGGAGGCGCGGCTGTCCCGCAGCCGGTCCAGCTCCAATTGCGCCTTCTGCTGGGCCAGCTGCGCCCGGAGATTGTCGAGCTGCGCCTGGTCGCCGAGGACGCGGGTCTGGTAGACGGTGGGATCGATCTGGGCCAGCAGGTCGCCCTGCTGGACGGTGTCGCCGATCTCCACCATCACCTTGCGCAATTGGCCGGACACCTGGGTGCCCACATCCACATAGGTCTTGGGCTTGATGGTGGCGAGGGCGGTCACCGTCTGCTCGATGTCGCCCCGGACCACCGGCGTGGTGGCGATTTCCTGGGCCTGCCCGCCCGCGCCCCGGCCAAAGACATAATAGCCCCCGCCCGCGACGCCGAGCGCCAGCAGCAGGCCGAGCCCCGCCATCCAACGCGACCGCCCCCGGCGCTTGACGGGGGGCTTCACATATCCACCCGTCTCGGTCTTCTGCAGCATCTGGTGTCCCGTGGCCCGGCTCATGGATTGCGACCGATCCAGAATAGCCCGCCGGAGGCCGCGGGTTGAATGAAATTGCGGTAATTTTTCCCGTTCAGAACCGTTCCAGATCAAGGCCCCGCGCCCCTGATCCCGGCACGTCCTGACGCCCCCTCAGGCCCGGGGGCGGGGCCGGTATTCCCCGGTCTTGGGGTCCCGCTCCAGGCGTTCCACCGGCTCCTCGCCAGGGGGCGCCCGGCGGGAGTCGAGGATGTCGTTGACCCGCCGGGCCTCGCGGGTGATCACCCGGGCAAGGGCGAGGGCGCCGATCACCCCGGCGGCGGCGATGAGAAAGGGCGGCATGGCAGCTGCTCCGACCGAGATTTCACGTCAACCGATTGAAACAGAAAGGGCCTTTCGGCGGCCCCGGGCTAGAGCCCGTAGCGCGACCACAGCACCCGCTCCTCCAGCCGCGCCAGGGCGGCGTCGGCCACCCCCGCCCCGAAAGCGGGGGCAAGGGCTTCCAGGCGACCGGAGCCCACCCCCACCCGGCGGGGCCACCAGCCCCCCTGGGTCACCAGGGGGGTGCGCACCTTGTCGCCATAGCGGGCCCGCAGGACCGTGCGGAGGTCGCCGAGATCATCGATGAGGCCGAGCTGTTCCGCCTGTGTTCCGACCCAGAACTCCCCGGAGAAAAGGCTCTCCTCCGGCCCATTCAGGACCGCGCCCCGCCGCTCGCGCACCAGGTCGATGAACATGCGGTGCACATCAGCCTGGAGGGCGAGCAGCCGCTCCACATCCTCCGGCCGCTCCGGCCGGAAGGGGTCCAGCATCACCTTGCGCGTGCCGGCGGTGTGCACCCGGCGGTCGATGCCGATGCGATCGATGAGACGGTTGAAGCCGAATCCGGCGGAGACCACGCCAATGGACCCCACCACCGAGGAGGGATCGGCAAAGATCTCGTCCGCTGCGCAGGCGATCATATAGCCGCCGGAGGCCGCCACATCTTCCACGAAGGCGAAGACGTGCTTGTCCTTCTCCTTCGCGAGCGAGCGGATGCGCTTGAAGATCAGGTGCGACTGCACCGGAGACCCGCCGGGCGAATTGATAATCAGCGCCACCGCCGGCGCCTTCTTCACCGCAAAGGCCCGCTCCAGGTTCCGGGCGGCGCTGGCCAGGCTCAGGCCCGGATTGAAGGGGGTGGACATGCCGATGGCGCCGGACAGGCGCACCACCGGCACCACGGGATGATCGCGCCGCCAGGAGGCGGGCAGGAGCGGGCCGGCGGCACGGGCGAGGCGGGACAGCAAGCTGTCGGAGGTCGGATCGGTCATGATCCTTATCTAGAAAGGCCCCGTGGCTTCAACAAGGCGGGGCTATCGAAACCCCGTGCACCCGCGTCACCAATCGCCAGTCCTGTCCAAGAGGCGGCGATCCATCACAGCACATTCCATCGGCGCTCACCGGTCCACTCTACCTTGTTGACCGGCCTGCCGTTGCCCGCGATATCGCACGCCGCGAAAGGCCCCACAAAGCCTCCACGCCCCGCAGGCTGACGAAGACGATCGCGGGAACAAAGCAAAAATACCATAACACATAATTCAAATGCACATGAATGACAGAGTGCCCCCTTTGAAGAAAAAACCAACTCAATGGGGGCACGAACGCCGCAACCATAATAGCACAATCCCTATAACGTTCAGTACTTCTATTATAAAACTGAATAACAATAGAAAATGAGCTTAAAAAAATCAAAAATGGAAACCAAAAACTTCCATCAAGCCAGAAAATAACCGGAGTCGACCACGAAAAAATATAAGTATCGAGAACACTGACCAAGCCTTTATCATAGCCTGGCATTTTAATATTGCCCCCTAAGCCGCTGTATTTCTGCGCATCAACAAAGATAAGCCTTATGCCGTCCAATATGGACTCCGACCTCATATTGGCATGGATCAAAAAGGCAATGAAGAACGCGGAAATCGTCAGGATTCCAATAATGATAATTTTTTCCAGATTGGCCAACAAAGTGCGCCGAGGAACAGAACGAAACGGATCCACGAAAAATGGAAACAGAGAAAACAAAACAATGGTAGATAAATATTCATACCCACAGAGCGACTTCAAAAATATTGAAAAAAAGTAACCACAACAATACAAAATATCATCTTTTCCATAATCCTTACTATTGTAAACGCCAATCGAAAACACTGACGGAAGAAGCCACAGAAATGGTGCAAAATAGAGATTGCGAGCAACCGACGTAAACCATGGCGACCCGAGCATACAAATCAAAAATACAACAGAACAAAATCGGGACACACCCCTCCAATATCCAACCGATATCACCACAATACAAACCGCTGAAATGAAGGAATAGAAAAATTGAGCGGACTTAACCGAAAATAGGGCGGGCGCCCATTTATTCACGCCCGACAAAAAAATTGCAGTCAATCCGTACTGCTGAGGATACGGGACGAATTGGTAGTCAGACGGAGGAGGAGAAACACCAATGTGAATAGGCTTATGAAGAGATGAGCCATCAATTTTTCCGCCATCGAAATACACTTGAACAAACTTTTCTTGCGGAACTATATTGATAATATTTCTGACCTCACCGTTTGGAAAATGCAAACTCTGTCCAATCGCCAGCTCATTGCTCGCGTACCCCAGCTCAATGCTGGTCGCCCGCTTCAATATAAGCGCACTACCGAAGGTTGCAATGCCATTTATCCAGTTGACGTCAGTAAAATCCGCAGGTTCAACCGCGTTGGGAAGGTCGAGCCGGCGATAGACAGCCAATACGTCGGCGGGATCAGCTGAATTGGGACGCTGGAGAAAACCCAAATTTGCATTCGGCGTCGGAATCCCATTCGCATCTGCGAATA
Source organism: Aquabacter sp. DMC10 (assembly GCF_056314145.1). Classification (NCBI taxonomy): domain Bacteria; kingdom Pseudomonadati; phylum Pseudomonadota; class Alphaproteobacteria; order Hyphomicrobiales; family Xanthobacteraceae; genus Aquabacter; species Aquabacter sp. DMC10. Next base: position 860,100 of record NZ_JBQUYX010000002.1, read on the forward strand.
TTTTGGTCAAGACAAGCGCCTCAGACCCATCTCGGTGCGTACTGAACTGCCAATCCGGAGCCACTTTCAGGAAATTTTCTGAAAAACTTAAAGTTAAAATGACCGTTAAGACAATATATAACGCCCACTTATAAAGAGAGGGATTTATCAAATTCAGTTTTTGCCCCAGCCTCACGACATGCCCCCACTTCTGCTTGAACAAGACAGAGCAAGCATTGACATCCGGCTTGCTTGAGCCCCGCAACGCCTACGGCCCCTGATCCGCAACACCGCACCTAAATATGCCTCAGCGTCCCTCAAGCGTTTTGACAGTCGAAAAAAACTTCGTCAACGTGCTCAAAATACGCCACGCAAGAGCGCAAAACGGCTGACCGGCTTCCCCCAAGGCGGGTCTGGCTAGAGCCAAATCCGCGTCCGTAGAATCGCCAAGCGATCAAATGTGCGGTGTGGAGCTGCCTCTGCTCAACCAAGGCGGGGGCAATTCAAGGTACAAACTGCCCATCCGGCGAGACCGTCTTCCAGTGCGCACGGAAATAGGTGGTTGGATCGCCCCCCCGAAAAGATACCGAACACCCTTTTTGCATGATGGAGGCATTTAGCCGCCCCCAGACAAATTCCGCACGCGACAGCCGCATTCACGGAAACGGCAGCGCCCCCAGCTCTCGCAGGACGGTTCGGGCAAGAGGGCTCTCCCCGCCGCCCTCCGCGGCCAGGACGGCGGACGGCAGCAGGACGGGCGGTGTGCGCCGGCCCTTGCGGGCTCGCACGAGCAGGCGCACGGCCGGCGCGTGGGGAGTGGCGTGCACCCCCATCAATTCGATCGCCCCGAACCGTCCGTCGAGGGCCTGGAGCAGGTCCGAAAGATCCTCCGGGCGCAGGATCATGACCAGCATGCCCCCCGGCTCCAGGCAGCGGGCGGCGGCAAGGGTCCAGCGCGCCAGCAGCCCCTCCCCCGCCATGTGGGCCAGCGCCCGTGCGGGACGGGGCGAGGGCTGGTGGGCGGCGGCGGCATTGAAAGGCGGGTTGGCCAGCACCAGGTCGAAGGCGGCGGCAAAGCCGTCCGGCCCCGCCGGGCGGCCGAGCAGATCCACATCGGCAGCGGTCACGGCACAGCGGCTGGCAAGGCCGTTTTCTTCAGCGTTGCGGGCCGCGAGGGCCGCCAGCTCCGGGGCGATCTCCACCAGATGACCGGTGGCCTCGGGCAGCCGCGCGAGGGCGGCAAGGCCCGCGCTGCCGATGCCGGCGCCGAAATCCGCCAGTCGGCGGGCGCTGGCGGGCGCGGCGGCGGCCAGCAAAATGGCGTCGTGCCCGACGCGGTGGCCGCGCGCCGGCTGGAGAAGAGCGAGCCGCCACCCGAGCACGTGATCGCGGGTCAGGCCATCAGGGACCGTCATAGAGCACATGGCCAAGATCGGCCTCGGTGAGAAGGCGCCGGGCGGGGGCGTCATCCTCGTCCACCACCAGGATCCGGCGGGGCAAAATGCCGATGGAGCCTTCCAGCACGCTCACATGCGTGTCAGCGATCAGAGGCTCGATCCCGGCGGCACGCAGCAGCGATTCCACCGCGGAAATCAGCACCACATCGTTGGTTCGCACCAGTTCGCGCATCGCACCGCCCTGCTTGCGACCGGCCGCCGGGGACCGCTCCGGGCCATGCCGACGGCACCCGATTGCCGGAAAAGGCGTCTGCCGACTTGCACGACCGCCCCCCTCATCCCTATGGTGCGGCCCGAAGAAAGACAAGCGGGGAGCCCCTCTTGGCCGTCGTCCTTCCGTTCGAGCCCAACGAGCCGTCCATCGAAGCCCTGGTCCAACTGGTCAAGGCGGACATGGAGCGCGTGAACGCGACCATTCTGGCCCGCACGGGATCGGATGTGGCTATGATTCCCGAGGTGGCAAACCACCTCATTTCCAGCGGTGGAAAGCGGTTGCGGCCCATGCTGACGCTGGCTTGCGCGCATCTGAGCGGCTATTCGGGCGAAGGGCATGTGAAGCTCGCCGCATCGGTGGAGTTCATGCACACCGCCACCCTCCTCCATGACGACGTGGTGGATGAGAGCGACATGCGCCGCGGCAAGCTGGCCGCCCGCAAGCTCTGGGGCAACGAGGCCTCGGTGCTGGTGGGCGACTTCCTTCTGGGCCAGGCGTTCAAGATGATGGTGGAGGTGGGCTCCCTCACCTGCCTGGACATTCTGTCCACCGCCGCCAGCGTGATCGCCGAGGGCGAGGTCATGCAGCTCGCCGCCGCCAAGAACACCGAGACCTCCGAGGACGATTATCTCGCCGTCATCCGGGGCAAGACGGCAGAACTCTTCGCCGCCGCGTGCGAGGTGGGCGCGGTGCTGGGCCAGCGGCCGAAGGGCGAGCAGGGCGCCTGCCGTTCCTATGGCATGAATCTGGGCATCGCCTTCCAATTGGTGGATGACGCCCTCGACTATGGCGGCAGCCAGGCCAAGCTCGGCAAGAATGTGGGCGACGATTTCCGCGAGGGGAAGATCACCTTGCCCGTGGTGCTGGCCTTCCGCCGGGGAGACGCCGACGAGCGCGCCTTCTGGAAGCGCAGCCTGGAGACGGGGGAGGCTTCCGACGCGGATCTGGCCACCGCCATCGGCCTGCTGACCAAGCATCGGGCGCTGGCCGATACCATCGAGCGCGCCCGCCACTACGGCGCCATGGCCAAGGACGCCCTGGCCCTGTTCCCGAACGGTCCCGCCAAGGACGCCCTCAGCGAGGCCGTGGACTTCTGCATCTCCCGCGCACATTGACGGCGGTGGCCTCCCGGCCCCCGCCCCTCAGCGCAGCACGGTCGGCTTGACCCACCATGTGGGATAGCGGGCGCTCACCCGCCGGGCGAGACGGGCGGCCGCCCGGCAATCGGTGGTGAGGGCGAACACCGTGGCGCCCGACCCGGACATGCGCACGAGCCGTGCCTCTGGCCCCTCGGCCAAGGCGGCCTTGGCCAGGCGGATGTCGGGGGCAAGCGCTTCAGCCGCCTCTTCCATGTCATTGCCGATGCCGGACAGGCAGGCGATGAGCGCATCGGGGGTTTCCGGCAGGCGCGGCGGGTGGAGCGGACCGGCTCGCTCCTCCCCCGGCCTGAGGCCCAGCCCCCGGAATACGGCCGGGGTGGGCACCGCCGCCCGGCAGTTCACCAGCACCGCGAACAGAGCCGGCAGGCCAAGCGGCGCCGACAGACGGTCGCCCACCCCTTCCATGATGCGGGCGCGGGGATCCAGGCAGACCGGGACATCCGATCCCACCGAACGGGCCGCCTCCAGCAGGAGGGGATCATCCGCCGCCATCTGATTGGCCTGTGCCAGGAGGCGCAAAGCGGCCGCAGCATCGGACGAGCCGCCTCCCAGCCCCGCCGCCACCGGCAACCGCTTCGCAAGTGCGAAATGGCCAAGCTTCAGACCGGTTTTCCGCTCCGCCAGCGCCCGCGCGGCCTTGATGACGAGATTGTCATCAACAGGTCCGGCCGCCTGCGCCCCCTCGCCGTCAACGTGCAAGGAGAGGGTCTCGGCGGGATGGAATGTGAGCCGGTCCCCGACGCCCGCGAAGGCGACAAGGCTTGAAAGATCATGAAAACCGTCGCTCCGGCGCCGCAGCACACGCAGCGTCAGATTGACCTTTGCCGGCGCACGCGCCACAAGCTTGCTCATGGCAGCGGCTTATGGCGCGGCGGCCGGGGCGCGGCAAGCGCCCAGTCTTTGCGCCGCGCCGGGAAACCGGCCAAGAAACTTGCGGGGCGGTGCGAAAGCGGCCATCCTCCCGCCACGGGGTGTGCATTTGCTAAGGCCAGCGTCGCCTTCCAGGATTCTCGCACGGTGAAGATTCAAATCTCTCGCTCGCCCAAGGCCATTGCGGCTGCCTTCTGCGCGGCGCTTTCGCTGGCTGCACCCTCTCTCGCGCGGGCCGACTACCCGCCGCCCACCGACCCGACCGTCGCGGGCGCCTATTTGGCCGCGCGCCTGGCCAGCACCGAACGCGATTCGGAGGCCGCCGTCGCCTATCTGCGCGCGCTCCTGAAAATGGACCCGCGCAACGAAGAGGTGATGGAGCGCGCCTTCTTCGCCATGCTGGTGGACGGCGACGTGGACGACGCGGTGCCGCTGGCGGAAAAGATGGTCAAGATCGACCGGACGCACCGCATCGCGCGGCTGGTCCTGGCGGTTCGCTCCATCAAGAAGAGCAATTACCAGTCCGCCCGCACCAATCTCTCTCTCTCCGTGCGCGGCCCCATCGGCGATCTCACCGCCACGCTGCTGGCCGCCTGGACCATGATGGGCTCGGGCAATGCCAAGGCCGGCGTCGACATGATCGACCGCCTGCAGGGCCCGGAATGGTACATCGCCTTCAAGGACCTCAATGCCGGCCTGATCCTGGATGCCGCCGGGCAGAAGAAGGAAGCGGGCAAGCGGCTCGACGCGGCCATGAAGGTGGACCCCACCTCGCTGCGGGCGGTGGACGCCTATGCCCGCTGGGCCTCGCGCAACAATGACATTCCCGGCGCCATCGCCGCCTATGAGGCGTTCGACAAGGTGCTGCCGCGCCATCCGCTGGTGCAGGCGGCGCTGGCGGACCTGAAGGCCGGCAAGACCTTGCCGCCCCTGGTGCGCAATGCCCAGGAAGGCGCCTCCGAGGTGCTCTATGGCCTCGGCGCCGCGCTCGCCCGCCAGGGTGGCGAGGATCTGGCCCTGGTCTATCTCCAGCTCTCGCTCTGGCTGTATCCCGAGCATTCCCTTGCGGGCCTCACCCTTGCCGACCTCTACGAGCAGTTGAAGCAGCCGGAAAAGGCCATCTCGGTCTATGAGAAGATCCCGGCCGCCTCGCCGCTGAAGCGCAATGCCGAGGTGCAGTTGGCGGTCAATCTGGACGCCACCGACAAGTTCGACGAAGCGCGCAAGCATCTTCAGGCGCTGGTCGCCGCCGACCCACGCGATCTGGATGCCCTCATTGCGCTGGGCGGCATCGAGCGCGGCCGCAAGATGTTTGCCGATTGCGCCGCCACCTATGGCAAGGCGCTGGCCCTGCTGCCCACGCCCACCCGCAGCAACTGGTCGCTCTATTATTTCCGCGGCATCTGCGAAGAGCGCAGCAAGGATTGGCCGGCCGCCGAGGCGGACCTGAAGAAGGCGCTGGAACTCTACCCCGACCAGCCCCACGTCCTGAATTATCTCGGCTATTCCTGGGTGGACCAGGGCATCAACCTGGACCAGGGCCTCGACATGATCCGCAAGGCCGTGTCGCTGCGGCCGGATGACGGCTATATCGTCGACAGCCTGGGCTGGGCCTATTTTCGCCTGGGCCGCTATGACGATGCCGTCACCGAGCTGGAACGGGCGGTGGAGCTGAAGCCGCAGGACCCGGTCATCAACGACCATCTCGGCGACGCCTATTGGAAAGTGGGCCGGCAGCTGGAAGCCACCTTCCAGTGGAACCATGCCCGCGACCTTAAGCCCGAGCCGGAGGACCTGGATAAGATCCTCAAGAAGATCAAAAGTGGTCTCGACGCGGTAGACAACCAGACGCAGGATCAGGCCCAGCAACAGAAGGGCGGTTGAGTATCGCCCGAGCGGGAGAAGGCGCGTCGGCAAAGCCGGCGCGCAGAAGTTGGGTGAACAGGCTTCCATGATGCCGAACCCACGCCGGGCGGGCGGCGGTGGTGGGCGAAAGGAGCAGACAGCATGACGCTGCAACGGCGCGTCCTGAATATAGGTTGCGGTCCTAAGTCCAAGTCCCGCCTGCACCGCGCATTTCACGGCCCCGAATGGGACGAAGTGCGCCTCGACATCGACAAGAATGTGGAACCCGACATTGTCGGCTCCATCGTCGACATGTGGGAAGTGCCCACGGCCAGCTTCGATGCGGTGTGGTCATCCCACAATGTGGAGCATCTCCACGCCCACGAAGTCCAGCCGGCCCTGCGCGAAATCCGGCGCGTGCTGAAGCCCGACGGCTTTCTGCTCGTCACCTGCCCCGACATCGAGGCGGTGGCGCGACTGATTGTCAGCGGCAAGCTGGACGAGCCCGCCTACATTTCCAGCGCGGGGCCCATCACGCCCGTGGACATGATGTTCGGCCATGGCGCCTCCATCGCCGCCGGTCAGCGCTACATGGCCCACAACACGGCCTTCTCGCTGAAGCGGCTGGGCGACCACCTGGTGCAGGCCGGCTTTGCCGAGGCCCGCGGGCTCACCGCCACGTTTGACCTCTGGGTGGTGGGGGCCGCCAGCACCATGGATCTGGCGCGCCGGACCCTTGAAGTCGTGCCGCCGCTCGATGCCCTGTTCGAGGACGAGCCGCAGGCGATCCCTGCTTACGCCCGATGATCCCCGCGCGCGCCACCGCCGCCTCCGGCATGGCGGCGCGCGCCTTGTCGGACCGCGAGCTTCCCGCGGCCATCGGCCGGTGCCTGGCGGAGGGGCGCGCCCAGGAGGCCCTGGCCTATGCGGAGCGGGCCTGCCGGATTGCCGCCGTTCCCGACCCGGACAGCCTGGTTCTGCGGGCCCGGGCCTTCCTTGCCCTCGACCTGGTGGAGCCGGCGCTCTCTGACGCCGCCAACGCGCTCGGCATCGACCCCAACCATCCCGACGCCGCCGCTCTCATCCTCAGCCATGCCCCCGACGAGACAAGCCGCATGGCGGCGGCAGCCATCGTGCTGGCCTCCAGCCCGCGCGCCTCGGATGTGAAGGCCGCCCTGGCGGCGCTGAAAGCGGATGGCGCGCTGGGTCATGCCAGCCTGCGCTTCACCGCCGCGGGGCTGGAAGGGCGAGCCGCCTGGGCGGCGGATGTGGCGGCCGAGCTGGTGATGGAGACGCAGGGAGACGACACCCGCCTCCCGCTGGCCCCGGCGGCGGGTCACCCGCTCCAAGGGCCGTTCGAGCATGCGGCGGACATTTTCCTGTCCATCTCGTCCGCGACCCTCCTCGCACGGGTCGAGATGGACGGTGTCGTAATGGCGCAGGCGCGCCGTGCGCGCCCCCGGACCATCGCCGCGCGCCCCGCCCCAGAGGCGGAGCCTGCGGTCACCGTGCTGATCCCGGTCTATGACGATGTGGCGGCCACCGTCCGGTGCATCGAAAGCGTGCTGGCCCATCGCCCGCCCGGCACGCATCTCGTGCTGGTGGATGACGCCACCCCCAATCCGGCCATCGCTGCGTTTCTCGACGAGTTGGAGGCTCGCGACACGCTCCTGCTGCGCAATGCCGTCAATCTCGGCTTCGTGGGGGCTGTCAATCGGGGGCTTGACGCCATTCCCGGCGGCGACGTCATCCTTCTGAATGCCGATACAGTGGTGCCGGGTGGTTTCGTTGAGCGCCTTGCGGCGGCAGCCTACAGCGCGCCCGACATCGGCACGGTGGTTCCACTGTCCAACAATGGCGAGTTCGTAAGCCTGCCCCGGCCGTTCCTCGCCAATCCCCTGCCCGAGCCGGAGCGGCTGGCCACCATCGACGCGGTGGCGGCGCGGGTGAATGCGGGGCAGGTGCGCGACCTGCCGAGCGGCATTGGCTTCTGCCTTTATATCACCCGCCGTTGCCTTGCGGATGTGCCGGTGCTCTCGGAGGGCTGGGGGCGCGGGTATCTGGAGGATGCGGATTTCTGCCTGCGCGCCCGCGCGCGCGGCTGGCGCAATGTGTGCGCCGGGGACATCTTCGTCGGCCATGAAGGCACGCGCTCGTTCAAGGGGGACAAGCGCAGCCTCGTGATGCGCAACCTGCCGCGCCTGGCCGAGCGCTTTCCCACCTACCGGGCCGCCTGCGCGGCCTTCGTTCATGCCGACCCCCTGGCGGACCTGCGGGCCGCCATCGCCTGCGGCCTGCCGGCCGACGGCCGCGCGCGGCGCCTGGTGGTGGCGGGGCCGCGGCTCGCGCCGCTGGCGCGCCAGATCCCCGGGCGCAGCCTGCCGGCCCTGCACCTGGAACTGGACAGCGCGGCCCCCACCGCCACCGCCCGCCTCACCGCGCCCGACGGCGACGGCCCCTGGCGCCTGCCCTTCCACCTCGGCGCCGAGGACGGCGCACTGCTGGAGCAATTGCGGGCCTGTGGCGTCGCCGAGGTGGAAGTGCTCGCGTACGAGCCCCTACCCTCCACGCTCTGGGCGATGCTGTGCGCACTGGAGCGGCCCATTGATGTGCGGATCGTGGACCTGCGCACGGGTCTGGATCGGGAAGGCGAGCCGGCCGGCCACGGCCTATGGCCGGAGGGATGCGAGCCTCATCTCGGGGTGGTGCAGGCCAGCAATGATGCGGTCGATGCGCTGTTGCGGGCGCAAGCCTGGGCCCCGCGCGACTATCTGAGCCCGCCCATCCGCCGCCTGCGTGCACCGGGGGACGCACCTTACGCCGTTGCGGGGCGGGCCATCGGCCTCATCAGCCCGGTGCCCAGCGCGGCGGGCCTCGCCCTCGCCGAAGCCCTTGCGGCCCGCTTTGCCCCCCGCACGGCGGAGGACGGCATCTTCATCCTAGGTCCGAGCCTGGGTGAATCCCGGCTGCTGAGCCAGCCGTTCATTTTCCCGCTGGGGCCGGTTGCCGCAGAGGAACTGACCGGCTTGGTGCTGCAACACAAGATTGGCGCCTTGATCGTGGCTGATCCCAATGGGTTGGGCTATCCCCTGGTCGAGGCGGCGGCGGACCTTCCGGTGCCAATGGCTTGGCCGGGCATGAAAACACTTTACCCGGGTAGTGATTTGGCACTTGCATTGGGCAGTGCAGCATTGGATTCTGCGGATCACATTCACGCGTGGTTCACGAGCAAGCGGATCTGATGACTTACGCTCCCCAGATCGCGGCAACGGCCGCGCCACATCTGGACCCGCAGCCCGAACTGCCCTGGGCGGCTTTCTATCAGGCCGATTCCGGCTCCTTCGCAGGCTATGCCTTCGCCCCTGCCGAGCCGGGCAGAAAGCTCGCGGTGGAAATGCTGGTGGATGGCGTGCCGACCGCCGTGTGCCTGGCCGACCTCTACCATCCGCTCCTGGCGGAGGCCGGCATCGGGGACGGCTGCCACGGATTCCGCTTCGCCCTCGGCGCGGACGTGCTGGCGGGCGCAACGCGCATCCAGGCCCGTCTGGCCAATACGGATGTGGCGCTGCCCGTGCCCGAGACGGTGGCGGGGGACGGGCTGCTGGTGCCCGGGGAAACCAGCGCAGTGGAATGGCTGGGGGGCCTGCGGTTCCGGGGCTGGCTCAAGGCCACCAGCGATACGCCTTTCATCCTGGTCACCGTAGATGGGGAGGACGTGCGCGAGATCGCCGCCGACCTGTGGACCGTGGCCCAGGCGGATGGATCGCTCCTCCCCGCCCGGGGGTTCGACTTCACCCTGCCCGACAGCTTTGCCGACGGCGTCGCCCATGTGGCGCGCTTTTCCATCCGCAACCAGGCCATCGGCCAAGGCGCCGTCGCCTTTCTGGCTTTTCCCGACCTTCTGCGGGATGCGCTCGACCGCATGTCCGCGCCCGCCAGCGAGGGTCTGCGGGCGGACCTGTTCGACCGGATGCTGCCCCGCTCCATCCCCTTTGAGCGTTATGAGGCCTGGCGGGAGGCGCAGGACGCGCCTGTGCCGGACTTCCCACAGGACGCGGCACCCGTCGGCATCGTGCTTCTGGGCGAGCTGAACCTGGAAGACAGCCTCAACACCCTCGCCCGCCAGCCGGAAGGCTGGATCGTCGGGGTTGTGCCCAGCGACATGGCGCAGGTGGAATTCGACCCGGCCACGGTTGCCGATTTCGTGCGCGGCGAGGGGGCGGACTGCCAGTCCTTCCTCTTCCTGCCGTCCGGCAGCCGCATCCATCCGGGCACGCTGGCCCGGATCGCCCATGCCTTTGCGGCGGACCCCGAGGCCAACCTGCTCCAACTGGACATGGACGTGGAAGGCGCGGACGGGCGCAGTTGGCCTCTGGCGCTGCCCGCGTGCGACTATGAGCGGCTTCTGGAGCAGGGCTATCCGGCCCGCGCCTTCGCCATCCGCCGGCTTGCGCTAGAAACCAGCCTGCGCCGGGGCGCGCGCAATGTCTTCCGGCTCGCCAATGCGATTTTCGATGCCCATCCCCACGCGGCACCGCCGCCGCTCCACCTGATTGGCGCGGGTGTCACCCTTCCCGGCCCGTTGCTGCGGGAGGGAGAAGGCAGCCTGCGGGCGGCGACGCAGGATCATCTGCGCACGCTTCGGATGGAAGCCGCCTGCCTGACGGCCGCCGGCGCCGCCTTGCCCGCGGTGCGTGTCTCGCGCGCGCCGGAGCAGGGACGGGTTTCCGTGGTGGTGAACGCCATGGCCGAACCGGAGATGGTCTCGCGCAGCCTGGCCTCGCTCATCCCCGCCATCCGCCGCCTGTCCGGGGAACTGATTCTCCTGGTGGACCCGGCGCGTCCGGCGCCGGTGCTTCCCCTGGCCTTCCGCCAGGTGCCCGGCATCCATCTGAGCCGCGCCTCCGCCATCAATGCGGGGCTGCGCGCCGCCCAGGGCGACATTCTCGTGCATGTGGATGCGGGCGTGGTGTCGCAGGATGGCGCCTGGCTGGATGAATTGCTGGGACGCCTCGCGGCCCCCGGGGTCGGAGCTGCCGCCAGCCTGCTGCGCGACCCCGACGGCGGCGTGATGGATGCGGGCTATGTGCTCGGCCCCAAGTTCGACGCCCTTCCGGCATTCCAGGACCGGGTGGGCCGAGACCCCGGCTATGGCGACCTGCTTCAGGTGGCCCATGAAGTCGGCGCGCTCTCCTGGCGCTTCATTGCCCTGCGCGCCCACGCCTTCCGTGCGCTGGACGGGCTGGACGAACAGCATTTCCCCTCCTTCCTGTTCGACGTGGATTTCAGCCTGCGGCTGCGGGCGCTGGGCCGACGCCTCATCCTCACGCCCCACGCCCGCACCACCATCGAGCTGGCGGGGCCGGTCGGGCGCGGTTCCTTGCAGCGGGAGCGCCGGGAGCGGGAACTGCGCGCCCTGCGGGCGCGGTGGAGCGCCGAACTGGCCAGCGACCCCTATTACAGCCCGCTCCTGACGCAAGACGGCGTGCCCTATTCCGCCCTCGCCTGGCCGCCTCCCGCTCCGGTGGCCCGTCGGGCCGAGCGGCCCGAAGGCGGGGCGCTGCCGGTCGGGCTTTGAAGCTCCACCACCTGCGTACATCTCAGCACGAGCCTGGCATTGCGGACGGGCGGGGTGCCGCCTTCCCGCGTCCGGGTCGAGCGATGGCCCCGCCCGGACCCGTCCCGTTGGTGCGGCCTCTCCCCCTTCCGTCTTGCTCCAGCGCCAGGGACTGATCCAAAACCTCTACCCACACGTCATGCGAACGAACGTTCGCTCTTGACCTCATGGACCCCGGCCCATATGTGAGCGAACATTCATTCGCAAGCGAGGCTGCGCGTGCACGATGTCGTAGCAACTTCCCCCACCGACCATCGCAGCGACCAGCAGCGGCGCATCATTGCGGCCGCGGTCGCCTGCTTTGCGCGGTCGGGCTTCCACGGCACGTCCATGCAGCAGATCTGCGCCGAGGCGGGGATGAGCCCCGGTGCCCTCTATCGCTACTTCCCCTCCAAGGAATCCCTCATCGGCGCCATCGTGGAAGGGGAACGGGCGGAGCGCGCGCGGCTGTTCCATCAGCTGGCCGAAGCCCCGAGCTTGCTGGACGGCCTGACCTCCTCCATGTCCGCGGTCCTGACCGAGGACACCATGATGTGCGCCCGGCTGGGTCCCGAAATCATGGCCGAGGCCATCCGTAACGAGCGCCTGCGCGCGGCTCTGGAGCCCGTGGAGGCCGAATCGCGCGACATGCTCCGCGCCGCGCTCACGACGGCCCGGGAGCAAGGCCAGATCGATGCCGGGATCGACATCGAAGACCTGATGATCCTGCTTCAGGCCGTGGGTGATGGGCTGGTGCTCAACAACCAACTGCACCCGGAATGGAACATCATCGATCGCCTGCCCGCCTTGTCCGCCCTGGTGGGCCGCATGCTCCCGCCCGCGCCGGCAGCGCAGGAAGACGCAACATGACCCGCTCGCGCCACGAGGTTGACGCGATCCTCACCCATCGTCATGCGCAAGCTCCAGTTACGGAACGTATCGGAGCCTGCCCGCCCTTGTCTTGGAATCCCCGTGTGATGCGTCGCCTTGCCTCCCGCCTTGGCCTTGCCCTTGGCCTTGCCTTTACCCTCGCCGCCACCGGACCCATCCGTGCGGAAACGCCGGCCAGCCCGGCGGCCAAGGGCCTCACCGTGACCGTGATCCGACCCCAGCCTCGGCTCATGACCGAGACGCTGCTCGCCACCGGCTCCCTCAAGGCGCAGGAAGAAATCCAGATCGGTCCTGAGGTTGAAGGCTTCCGGGTGGTGGAGATCCTGGTTGACGTGGGCGACAAGGTGCAGAAGGGCCAGGTGCTGGCGCGGCTTGCCCGCGACATGCTCCAGGTCCAGCTGGCCCAGAACAATGCCAATGGCGCCCGCGCGGAAGCCTCCATCGCCCAGCAGAGCGCCACCCTCGACCAGATGCTGGCCCAGGAGACGGAAGCCTCGGCGGCGGTGGATCGCGCCCGCCAATTGCGCAAGACCGGCGTGATCTCCCAGGAAACCCTGGACGAGCGGGAACGGGCGGTGAAGGTGGCATCCGCCCAGGTCGCCGCCGCCCGCCAGGCGCTGGTGGCGGCCCGCGCCGATGCCAAGCTGGTGCAGGCCCAGAGGGAGGAAATCGAGTTGCGGCTGCGGCGCACCGAGGTGCGTTCGCCGGAAAACGGCGTGATTCTCAGCCGCGATGCACGCCTTGGCTCCATCGTGCTGTCGGCCCGCTCCGAACCGCTGTTCCGCATCGCCAGGGATGGCGCCATTGACCTTGAGGCGGAAGTGCCGGAAGCCTCCATGCCCCGCATCGCCGTGGGGCAGCCGGTGGAGGTGACCCCCGCCGGCTTCACCAAGCCGGTGGAAGGCAAGGTGCGCCTGGTCTCGGCCCAGCTCGACAAAGCCACCCGCCTCGGCAATGTGGAAATCGCATTGCCCGCCGATCCGCGCCTGCGGCCGGGCACCTATGCCCGCGGCCTCATCGAGATCGGCCGCCGCGAGGGACTGGTGGTGCCGCAATCGGCGGTGCTGTTCGACGCCAAGGGCGCCTATGTGCTGGTGGTGAACGACGGCATCGTGGCGGAGCGCCGTGTGGAGCCGGGCCTCAAGGATGACGGCAGCGTGGAACTGGTGCAGGGCGTCACCGCCAAGGACCTGGTGGTGGTGCGCGCCGGCGGCTTCCTGCGCGAGGGGGATCATGTCACCCCGGTGGAGGCCATGCAGACCGCGAAGGACGGCCGCTGATGGCGCTCAACGTTTCCGCATGGGCCATCCGAAAGCCCATTCCCGCCCTGGTCCTGTTCGTGGTGCTCACGGCGCTGGGCATCGTGCATTTCCGGTCCCTGCCGGTGACGCAGATGCCCAATATCGACGTGCCCATCGTCATGGTCACGGTCACCCAGCCCGGCTCCGCGCCAAGCGAGCTGGAGACCCAGGTGACCAAGAAGGTGGAAAACGCCGTGGCCGGCGTCGCCGGGGTGAAGCACATCACCTCCTCCATCTCGGAGGGCACGTCCGTCACCACCATCGAGTTCCACCTGGAGACGGCGGTAGACCGGGCGGTGAACGACACCCGCGACGCGGTGACGAAAATCCGCACCGACCTGCCGCAATCCATCGACGAGCCGCTGATCCAGCGCGTCGACATCGAGGGCTTGCCCATCGTCACCTTCGCGGTCTCCTCGGCCACGCTGAGCCCGGAGGAATTGTCCTGGTTCGTGGATGACACCGTGGCGCGCGCCGTGCAGGGCATTCGCGGCGTGGCACAGGTGAAGCGCGAGGGCGGCGTTGATCGCGAAATCCGCGTTTCGCTCAATCCCGACCGGCTGATGGCGCTCGGCATCACCGCCGCCGAGGTCAGCCGGCAGTTGAAGGCCACCAATCTCGACGTCTCCGGCGGGCGCGGCGAGGTGGGTACGCAGGAACAATCCATCCGCACGCTGGCCGGCGCCACCACGGTGGACGCCCTGGCCGACATGCGCATCGTGCTGTCCAACGGGCGCTATGTGCGCCTGAAGGACCTCGGCCGCGTCTATGACGGCTCGGCCGAGCCGCGGGTCTTCGCCCGCCTGGACGGCCGCCCGGTGGTGGCCTTCGGCGTCTATCGGGCCAAGGGCTTCTCCGACGTGGTGGTGGAGGAACGCGTTCAGGCCGAGATCAAGAAGCTCGGCGCGGCGCATCCCGACGTCACCTTCTCCATGATCGACACCACCGTGCGCTACACCAAGGCCGACTATCAATCGGCCATGCACACGCTGATCGAGGGCGCCATCCTGGCGGTGGTGGTGGTGTTCCTGTTCCTGCGGGACTGGCGGGCCACCATCATCACGACACTGGCCATCCCGCTGTCCATCCTGCCCACCTTCTGGATCATGGACCTCCTGGGCTTTTCGCTGAATGCGGTGAGCCTTCTGGCCATCACGCTGGTGACCGGCATCCTGGTGGACGACGCCATCGTGGAGATCGAGAACATCGTGCGGCACATGCGGCAGGGCAAGTCGCCCTATCGCGCGGCCATTGAGGCGGCGGACGAGATCGGTTTGGCCGTGGTGGCGACCACCCTGACCATCGCCGCCGTGTTCGTTCCGGTCTCCTTCATGGGCGGCATTGCCGGCCAGTATTTCAAGCAGTTCGGCATCACCGTGGCGATCGCCGTGCTGTTTTCCCTCGCGGTGGCGCGGCTCATCACGCCGCTGCTCGCCGCCTATTTCCTGCGCGACACCGGCCACCAGCACGTCAAGGAAGGCGTGGTGATGCGCAATTATGTGCGCCTGCTGGGCTGGTCGGTGCGCCATCGCTTCGTGACCATCCTGATGGGCTTCGGCGTGTTCGCCGGCACCATCTACCTGTCCACCCTGCTGCCCTCCGGCTTCCTGCCCAACAACGACATCTCCCGCTCCATGCTGTCCATCGAGATGCCCCCCGGCACCACGCTGGCGGAGACGCAGGACGTGGCGGACCGCATCACGCGGCTGCTGCTGGACCAGCCGGAAGTCGCCAGCGTCTATGCCACCGCCGGGACTGGCGGCGATGGGCTCACCGCCGGCGAGGTTCGCAAGGCGCAGGTGGTCGCCAATCTGAAGCCCCGCAAGGAACGCTCCGTCGACCAGAAGACCTTCGAGGGCCGCCTGCACGACGACCTCACCGCCATCCCGGACATGCGCTTCACCTGGAGCCCCAATGGGCAGGCGGCGCAGCGCGGCTTCACCGTGATCCTGTCCGGCAATGACGGCGAGGCGGTGGAGGAGGCGGCCCTCCAGCTGGAGAAGGAGGTGCGTGACCAGGTGCCGGTGCTGTCGAACGTGGTGTCCAGCGCCTCCCTCGACCGGCCCGAGATCCGCATCATCCCCAAGCTCGACCAGGCAGCGCAGCTGGGCGTGTCGGTGGACACCATCGCCGAGACCGTGCGCATCGCCACCATCGGCGACATCAATGCCAACCTCGCCAAGTTCTCGGCCAAGGACCGGCAGATCGACATCCGCGTGCAGATGGACGAGCGGGCGCGCGCCCGCCTGTCCACCTTCGATGCCATCCGCGTGCCCACCAAGACCGGCGTGTCGGTGCCGCTGTCCGCCGTGGCCACCGTCGAGTTCGGCAAGGGCCCGACAGCGTTGGAGCGCTACGATCGCGCCCGGCGGATCGCGGTCGAAGCGGACCTGGTGGGGACGACGCCGCTCGGCACCGCGCTTGAACAGGTGAAAGCGCTTCCCGCCGCCCGCAACCTGCCGGCCGGCGTGACACTGAAGGAATCCGGCGACGCGGAAATCATGGAAGAGGTGTTCACCGGCTTCGCCCTCGCCATCGCGGCGGGCGTGATGCTGGTGCTGGCGGTGCTGGTGCTGCTGTTCCAGGACGTGTTGCAGCCCATCACCATCCTGATCTCGCTGCCGCTCTCGGTGGGCGGCGCCTTCATCGCGCTGCTGCTGACGGGCAATTCGGTGTCGCTGCCGGTGGTCATCGGCTTCCTCATGCTCATGGGCATCGTGACCAAGAACGCCATTCTCCTGGTGGATTTCGCGGTGGACTCCATGGCGCTCGGCCATTCCCGCTTCGAGGCCCTGATGGAAGCCGGCCGCAAGCGCGCCCAGCCGATCGTCATGACCACCATCGCCATGGCGGCGGGCATGGTGCCCTCGGCCTTGGCGCTGGGCGAAGGCGGCGCCTTCCGGGCGCCCATGGCCATTGCCGTGATCGGCGGCCTGCTGGCCTCCACCGTGCTGTCGCTGGTGTTCGTGCCGGCCGTCTTCACGGTGATGGACGACCTGCGGCGCATCCTCGCGCGCGTGTTCGGCCGCTTCATCGGCGCCCGTGACGAGCCGGACGGTCCCCACGACGCACATGGCGACCGCCACCTCACCTCCCCCGCCCACCCCAAGCCCGCCGAATAAGACCCACTCAAGTTCTTCGGGACGAACAGCAGCATCCCACCCAGGGGGCCGCCAGTGGCCCCCTCGCCTATTTCACATATGATTTTTGGCATGGCAGCCTCCCACTTGACTTGTTCGTCAAAGCGAACGATGCTGCATCGCAGGATTTTCAAGGATCGGGTGCGGCCATGATGCGCTGCCGGTGTATGCGAATGTGAAGCCCAGCGGCTCGGCGCGCCCCGCGTGCTGTCCGTTGGTTCCGTTCGGCACGCGCTCCGGCAGGCTCAAGCCCGTTGTGCGTATGCCACCGGGGTCCGGCCCCGCCGGTCCCGTTCGCCCTGTTCCCTCTCCCCGCCGCCCTTCACCGCCCCCGGCCTTTCACCGGGCGCTGGCGTGCGCGGCTTTGCCATGGTGACATGCGCATGAATGCCCTTTCTCCCATAGCCGTGCCCGTCGCCGCTGCGACGGAACCCGTAGGAACACCTCACGTGGCGCCCTCCGTCGTCCAGTTCGAGCATGTGGGCAAGACCTTCTCGGCCCGCCGCGGCACGCCCGAAGTGGCGGCACTGTCGGATGTGAACCTTTCGGTGCCCGAGGGCACCATTGTCGGCGTCATCGGCCGCTCGGGTGCCGGCAAGTCCACCCTCATCCGCCTGGTGAACGGCCTGGAGCGCGCCACCTCCGGCCGCGTGGTGGTGGATGGCACGGACATCACCGGCCTCTCGGAGCCGGGCCTTCGCGAGGCGCGCCGCTCCATCGGCATGATCTTCCAGCATTTCAACCTGCTGGCCCGGCGCACCGCGTTCGAAAACGCCGCACTGCCCCTTGAGATCGCCGGCGTCCCCGCCCGCGAGATCAAGGCCCGCGTCGAGCCGCTCCTGGAGCTCGTGGGCCTCGCCGACAAGCGCGACCGCTATCCGGCGGAATTGTCGGGGGGCCAGAAGCAGCGGGTGGGCATCGCCCGCGCGCTGGCCATGCGTCCCCGCGTCCTGCTTTCGGACGAGGCGACCTCCGCCCTCGACCCGGAAACCACCAACCAGATCCTCGCCCTGCTGCGCAAGGTGAATGCGGAGCTGAACCTCACCGTCCTTCTCATCACCCATGAGATGGGGGTCATCAAGGCCGTCGCGGACCGGGTGGCGGTGCTCGACGGCGGGCGCATCGTGGAGGACGGGCCCACCTATGAGATCTTCGCCCGGCCCCGGCATGCCACCACGCGCTCCTTCATCTCGGCCCTGACCGGCGCCTCCCTGCCGCCTTACATCGCCGACCGCTTGCGGCCCGAACCCATTGCAGGGGGCCAGGCGCTGGTGCGAGTGGTCTTCACCGGCAACCACGCCACCGATCCCGTGCTCTCGCGGGTGTCGCGGGTGCTGGGCATCGACCTCAACATCATCCAGGCCCAGGTGGACGACATTGCCGGCGTGCCGTTCGGCGTGATCGTGGTGGGCGTGCCCAGCACGCCCGGCACCGTGGAGGCCATGCGCGCCGCCGTGGAGCGGCTCGATCTCAGCACGGAGGTGCTCGGCTATGTCGCTTGATTTCCTCACCCCCGCCATGGTCGACCTCCTGATCGAGGCCACCAAGGCCACCCTCTATATGGTGGCGGTGGCCGGCCTCATCGGCACCGCCATCGGCCTGCCGCTCGGCGTGTTCCTCGCCACCAGCCGCACGGGCGAGCTGTTCGCCGCGCCGCTCGTCAACCACGCCTTGGGCCTGGTGGTGAACGCGGCCCGGTCCACGCCCTTCATCATCCTGGTGGTGGCCATCATCCCCTTCACCCGCCTGATCGCCGGCACCTCCATCGGCACCAATGCCGCCATCGTGCCGCTCACCGTGGCCGCCGCGCCCTTCATCGCCCGCCTCATCGAGGCCGCCATCCGCGAAGTGGACCAGGGGCTGGTGGAAGCCGCCCGCGCCATGGGCGCAAGCCCGGTCCAGATCGTGGTCAAGGTGCTGCTGCCGGAAGCCCTGCCCGCCATCACGCTGGCCCTGACACTGGCCGCCGTGAGCTTGCTCGGCTACTCGGCCATGGTGGGCGCGGTGGGCGGCGGCGGCCTCGGCGACCTCGGCATCCGCTTCGGCTACCAGCGCTTCATGCCGGAGGTGATGGCCACCGTGGTGGTGGTGCTCATCCTGCTGGTCCAGCTCGTCCAGAGCGCCGGCGACCTTCTGGCCCGCCGCCTCGACAAGCGCAGCCGCCGGGACTGAACCGGCGGCCCGCTCAGACCCTCCTCCCTTCCGACACTCCCAGTTCCGACACTCCCAGTTCCGACACTCCCAGTTCCGACACTCCCAGTTCCGACACTCCCAGGAGAAATCCCATGACCCTTCGCAGCCTTCTGGCCGGCGCGGCCCTGGCGCTCGTCGCCACCGCCGCCGGCGCCGAAACCATCAAGGTGGGCGTCACCCCCGGCCCCCACGCCCAGATCCTGGAAGCGGTGAAGCCCATCGCCGCCAAGCAGGGCCTCGACATCCAGATCGTCGAATTTTCCGACTATGTGGTGCCGAACGAGGCGCTGAATTCCGGCGAGCTCCAGGCCAACTCCTTCCAGCACCAGCCGTACCTCGATAACCAGGTGGCCGACCGCGGCTACAAGCTGGTCTCCGTGGGCCAGACGGTGAACTTCCCCATCGGCATCTATTCCAAGAAATATAAGAGCCTTGATGACCTGCCGGCGGGCGCGAGCGTCGGCATTCCCAACGATCCCACCAATGGCGGCCGCGTGCTGCTGCTGCTGCGCGACAAGGGCTATATCAAGCTGCGCGACGGCGTCGGCTTCAAGCCGTCGGTGGCTGACATCACCGAGAATCCGAAGAAGCTGAAGATCGTCGAGATCGACGCCGCCCAGCTGCCGCGCTCCCTGCCCGACCTCGACGCCGCCGGCATCAACACCAATTATGCCAAGGAAGCCGGCCTCGACCCGGTGAAGGATCCGATCCTGCGCGAGGACCCCAAGGGTCCCTATGTGAACGTCATCGCCGTGCGCGTGGCCGACAAGGACAAGCCCTATGTGAAGATCCTGGTGGAAAGCTATCGCTCGCCGGAGGTGAAGGAGTTCATACTGACCACCTTCAAGGGCGCCGTGCTGCCGAGCTGGTGAGCCCCGGGGCGAGATATTCTTCGTCCCTCTGAAACGCGAAAAAAGCGCCGCCCCTTCCGGAGCGGCGCTTTTTTGGTGCGCGCTTCGACGCCCGCCGGATCAGTCCGCGGCCTCGAGCCGCGAGACCACCAGCGTGCGCGCCGCGTCCACCAGCGCATCGTAATCCTGCGCCATGGGGACCCCCACGGCGCTTTCCAGCGCGGTCTTCAAGGTCCAGACCGCGCTCATATCGGCGGGATGCTCCAGGACGTCGCGCAATTGCTCCGCGCCCCCCTCATCCATGATGCGCGCCAGCAGATCCAGCAGCACGACCGCCACCGGCTTCTCCAACCCCAGCGCCACATCACCCTTTAAGGCCGCGGCGGTATCGATCTCGGTTTCCTGGAACGGGCTCTCGGTCATGGTGCGGGTCCTTCCTGTTCGATCAACCTGCGGGCTGGGCCCGGCGGTGGCGCGCACTCGACTATGGATCAGATCACCGCCCAATCCGAAGGGTATGACAATAGTCCGCCATTGTGGCCTGTTCGGGCCGAGGCCTTCACAAGGGCTTGCGCGCCACCAGGAAGAGGCGGGGAAAAGCGAGCAGCACCTTGCCGTCGGTGTGGACCGGATAATGGGGCGCGATCAATTCGATGTAGCGCGCCAGATAGGCCGCCCGCTCATCGGGCGTGAGCGGATCGAGGAAGGGGCGCAGGCCCGTGCTCTTCACCCATTCGGCAATGGCGACATGGCCGTCGAGGGGATGGTGATAGGTGGTGCGCCAGATGTCGAGGGCCGCGCATCGGGGACGCAGCATGGCATAATACGCATCGACGCTGGGCAAGGGCGTGCGGGCATCGGCGGCGGACTTCAGCTTTTCCGCCCAGGGGCCTTCGGCCGCAGCGATACGCATGGCGGCGTGGGAGGGTTCCTCCAGATTGTCCGGCATCTGCACCGCGAGGAAGCCGCCGGGAGCCAGCTGATCCATGAGGCGGGGCAGAAGGGCCTCATGGTCGGGCACCCATTGCAGGACCGCATTGGCGAACAGGATGTCGGCCGGCACGTCCAGGCCGAGCGACGAGATGTCGCCCAGGAGGAAGCTGGCGCCGGGCAGGCGCTTGCGCGCGGCCGCGATCATGTCCGGGGAGGTGTCGATGCCGGACACTCGCGCCTGTGGGAAGCGCTGCGCCAGAAGCTCCGTGGAATTTCCCGGACCGCAGCCGAGATCCACAACCTCCCGTGGGCTGATCGGCGGGATGCGAGCGAGGAGATCGGACGAGGGGCGCGTGCGCTCATCCTCGAACTTCAGATAGAGCGCGGCATTCCAATCCTGAGCCGGTGCCGTGATGGCCATGGTGCCCTCCCCTTCTCGTCCGGGGAATGCATACGCCCATGTCGGTTTCGCGCAAGAGGCGTGGCGGGCTTCTGGCTTTGTGGTGCGTGCAGTGCGTGTGGTCTGGACAGCAAAAACCCCCTTTGATCTTTCGATCATCGGGGGTTTTTGTTTTGCTTATCGTGTTTAGAGTTTTGATGTCCTTTGCAGGCCTGGCAGCGACCTACTCTCCCGCGTCTTGAGACGAAGTACCATTGGCGCTGA